>JALNWQ010000013.1 GCA_023230855.1 Solirubrobacteraceae bacterium | reverse complement strand
GGCGGCGGTCGAGCACGTCGTCGAGATGGCCCGGTTCGACGAGGCCACGTCGCTCGCGGCGGCGGTCGGGGCGGGCGGGGCGGGTGGGGCGGGTGGGCCTGATCCCGACGACCTGCGTCGGGTGGCCACGACGATCGCCGCGTTCCACGCGCGGGCGACCCCGACCGTCCGCGACGAGGACGACCGGGCCGCCGCCGCCCGGGCGATCGAGCGCCTGGCGACCGAGGACGCCGAGCTCACGGCGCTGCTCGACGACCCCGCCGACCGGGCGACGCTCCACGCGGTGCAGCGCCGGCTGCGGACGTTCGTCCGCGACCGGGCGGACGTCCTCGGCTCGCGCGCCCGCGGCGGGCTCGTGCGCGACGGCCACGGCGACCTGCGGGCCGAGCACGTGTTGCTCGGCGACCCGGTGCGGATCGTCGACCGGATCGAGTTCCGCGACGACCTGCGTCGGGTCGACGTGGCGGACGACCTGGCGTTCCTCGTCATGGACCTCGCCGCGTCCGGCGCTCCGGACGCCGCCGACGTGCTGCTCGCCGCGTACCGCGACGCGGGCGGGGACGCCGGCGACGACGCGCTCGTGGCGTTCTTCGCGGCGCGCTGGGCGCTCGTGCGGGCCAAGGTGGCGCGGCTGCGGGAGCGGGACGACCCGGCGGCGCGCGCCGCCGATCTGCGCGAGTCCGCCCGGATGCTCGCCACGGCGGAGCGGTTCGCGTGGCGGACCCTCGCGCCTCTCGTGCTCGTCGTGTCCGGCCCGTCCGGGTCGGGCAAGAGCGTCCTCGCCGCCGAGATCGCTCGTCGCTCCGGCCTGGAGGTGTGCTCGTCGGACGTCGTGCGCAAGGAGCGGGCCGGGCTCGACCCGACGGCGCGCGGCGGCGAGGAGCTCTACGGCCCGGGCACCGGCCCGGCGACGTACGCGGAGCTCGGCCGGCGCGCCCGGGCGGTGCTCGAGCGCGCCCCGGGGGTGATCGTCGACGCGACCGGCCTGCGGCGCGTCGACCGCGAGGCGCTCGCCGGGGCGCTCGGCGACCGGTGGGGCGACGCGCTCCACGTCGCGTGCACCGCCCCGCGCGCGGTGCTGCAGGAACGGTTGGAGCGGCGCCTGTCCGAGCCGGGGCGGGTGTCGGACGCCGGGCCCGAGGTCGGCCTGGCGCAGGTCGTCGAACCGCTCGACGAGGTCCCCGCCGACCGGCTGCTCCCCACCCGCACCGACCGGCCGGTGGACCGGATCGTCGCGGCGGTGACCGCGGCGCTCGACGCGTGAGGATGGGGCCGATGCGACCGCGCCACGACCGATCAGCCGACCCGTCCGCCGAGCTGCTCGCCGCGACCCACACCCCGGACGAGGTCCGACGCCGACTGGGCGCGGACCGCCGTCCGAGCGTCCTCGGCGACGCGGTCCTCGGCGCGGTCGACGGCGCGGTGACGACGTTCGCGGTCGTCGCCGGCGTGACGGGCGCGCAGCTCGACGAGGGCATCGTCGTCGTGCTCGGCGCGGCGAACCTCGTCGCCGACGGGTTCAGCATGGCCGTCGGCAACTTCCTCGGCACGCGGGCCGAGGGCCAGCAGCGGGACCGCGCCCGCCGCGACGAGGAGCGCCAGGTCGACGTCCACCCGGAGGGCGAGCGCGAGGAGGTCCGCCAGATCCTGGCGCGCCAGGGGTTCGCGGGCGAGGGGCTCGAGGACGCCGTCCGGGTCGTCACCGCCGACCGCGACGTGTGGGTCGACCTCATGATGCGCGAGGAGCTGGGGTACAGCGCCGACCCGCCGCGACCGGTCGCGGCCGCGCTCGCGACGTTCGCCGCGTTCCTCCTCGTCGGGACGCTGCCGCTCGGCGCGTTCGTCGTCGACGTCCTGTGGCCGGGCGCGATCGGCGACCCGATCGTGTGGAGCGCGATCCTGACGTTCACGGCGTTCTTCGTCGTCGGGGTGGTGAAGGCCCGCCTCGTCGGCCGCCCACGGTGGACGTCCGGCCTGGAGACGCTCGCCGTCGGCGGCGCCGCCGCCGTCCTCGCCTACGTCGCCGGCGTGCTCCTGCGCGGGGTGGCGTGAGCGGGACGGGTGGGGCGGTGGGGCCGGTGGGCGGCAGGGCGGCGAGGCCGCGGGACGGCGAGGCCGCCGGGCGGCGGGACGGCGGGACGGCCGGGCGGCGGGGCGGCGAGGCCGCGGGACGGCGGGGCGGCGGGGCGGCGGGGCGGCGGGGCGGCGGGGCGGCGGGGCGCAAGCGTGCCGCACGACCCGGGGTCGAACCCCGTGATGCGCGTGCCGCTCGTCCACCCCGGCACGGGCGGGCGTCACGGCCTCGTCTACCGTGGAGCGATGAGCATCGCCGACCGGGTCAAGCAGGACGTCGACGCCGCGCTGCGCGCGGGCGACCGGCCACGCACCCAGGCCCTGCGCCTGGTGCTGTCGGAGCTCCAGAAGGACGCGAAGGAGGGCAAGGGCGACGAGGTCGCCGTGCTGCGCCGCGAGCGCAAGCGCCGGCTCGAGTCCGCCGACGTGTACCGCGACGCGGGCCGCGAGGAGCTCGAGTCCGGCGAGCGGTTCGAGGCCGACCTCATCGCGGGCTACCTGCCCGCCGAGCTGTCCGACGACGACCTGCGCGCCGCGGTCGCCCGCGCGATCGAGCAGACCGGCGCGAGCTCGCCGAAGGACATGGGCGCCGTGATGAAGGCGGTCATGGCCGCCGTCGACGGCCAGGCCGACGGCAAGCGCGTGTCGCAGCTCGTCCGCGAGGCGCTGACCGGCGGCTGAGGGGCGGGGCCGGGCGGTCCGGGCGGTCGAGCGGTCCCGGCGGTCCGATGCGACGAACCCCGCCACGACCGGCGGGGATCGTCACACCGCGACGGGGCCGCGACCCGACGCTCGCCGGTCGGTGTCACGAACCCCGCCACAACCGGCGGCAAACGTCACACCCTCCCGCCCCGCGCCCGACCCGACCCCGCACCATGCGACGAACCCCGCCACAACCGGCGGCAAACGTCACACCGTCCCGCCCCGACACCGCCCCTCCCGCTCCGACCCCGTCGACCCCCTTTCCGGCGACCGTTACCGCCCGGTAGCGTCCGGTAGCGTCCCGCCCATGAGCCGTTCCGGATGGTCCGCCGCCGACCTGCCCGACCAGACCGGTCGCACGGTCGTCATCACCGGGGCCAACAGCGGCCTGGGGCTCGTCACGGCGCGCGAGCTGGCGCGGGTCGGGGCGCGGGTCGTGCTCGCGGTCCGCACGGTCGCGAAGGGCGAGGACGCCGCGCGGTCGATCACCGGCGACGTCGAGGTGCGCGAGCTCGATCTCGCCGACCTGGAGTCGGTGCGGCGGTTCGCCGACGGCTGGGACGGCCCGATCGACGTCCTGGTGAACAACGCCGGGATCATGGCGGTGCCCGAGGGCCGCACCGCGCAGGGGTTCGAGCTGCAGATCGGCACGAACCACCTGGGGCACTTCGCGCTCACCAACCTGTTGCTCGACCGGATCACCGACCGGGTGGTGACCCTGTCGTCGGTGATGCACCGGTTCGGCCACGTCGATACGGACGACCTGAACTGGCAGCGTCGTCGGTACCGCGCGTGGCCCGCCTACGGCCAGTCGAAGCTCGCCAACCTGCTCTTCACCACCGAGCTGGACCGGCGGCTGCGGGCCGCGGGAAGCGACGTGCGGTCGCTCGCCGCGCACCCCGGCTACGCCGCCACGCACCTGCAGAGCCACGGATCGCCGCTGTCCAACGTGCTGGGCCGCATCGGCAACATGACGATCGCCCAGAGCGCCGAGGGTGGTGCCCTGCCGTCGCTCTACGCGGCGACGCAGGACCTGCCGGGCGACACGTACGTCGGTCCCGGCGGGCTGCAGGAGACCCGTGGCGCCCCGAAGGTCGTCGGCCGCACGAAGCAGGCCCGCGACGCCGACGTCGCCCGGCGCCTGTGGTCGGTGTCGGAGGAGCTGACCGGGGTCCCGTCCGCCGTCTGACCGTCGCGGGTACCCTCGACGGTCGTGCCCTCCCCCACGACGCCGCCGTCCATCACCGTCGATCCGCAGGAGCTGCGGGACGCGTTCGGGTTCGGGGTGGCGGGCAACTTCGCCGGTCACCTCGAGCAGGCCGGCGAGGCGGCGGACTTCGTCACCGTCGACGCGGTCGGCGAGGCGCCGAAGGGCATCTTCCCGTGGTACGTGCCGGGCCGGGACGACTTCCTCGGGGTGTTCCCGTTGTCGTCGGACGCGATCGCCGTCCCCGCGTCGGACGAGCCGCTCAACCTGCAGATCGAGCCCGAGGTGGGGCTGCTCGCCGACGTCGCCTACGGTGACGACGGGGTCCCGGTGGCGGTGACGCCGCGGGCGATCGGGGCGTTCAACGACTGCTCGATCCGCCGGCCCGGCGCCCGGAAGATCAGCCACAAGAAGAACTGGGGCGCCGCGTCGAAGGGCGTCGCCCGGACGTTCCTGCCGGTCGACGACCTGTCGCCGGACGGGCCGACCGCGTCGCTGCGGCTGGCGAGCTTCCTGCGGCGCGACGGCCGCACCGACGCCTACGGGGTCGACAGCCCGCTCCCCGGCTACTCGTACTACGGCGACACGCTGCTGGCGTGGATCGTCGACCGGCTGCACCACCAGCAGGGCTCCGACGACACGCCGCTGGAGCCGGTCGGGGCGTACCTCGACGGGTGTGGCCGGCCGACGCGGATCCTCGTCGGGATCGGCGCCACCCGCTACACCGCCGTCGGCGAGTCGACGTTCCTCGAGCCCGGTGACGAGTCGATCGTCGTCGTCTACGACGGCGCGCGGCACGACCCGGACGCGATCCTCGCCGCGGTCACCGCCGGGGACGAGGGCGACCTGGAAGGCGCGTCGGTCCTCGTGCAGCGGGTCACCGCCGCCGCCTGAGCGTCGACTCCGGCCCGGCCCTACCCCAACAGCTCCTCGGCGATCGCCATCGACGCGGTCGCGGCCGGGGACGGGGCGTTGCGCACCCAGAGGACCGCGCCGTCGCGGCCCAGACGGAAGTCGTCGACGAGCGTCCCGTCGGCGTCGACCGCCTGGGCGCGCACCCCGGACGGGGCGGGGACGACGTCGCCGGGACGCAGCGCCGGCACGTACCGGCGCGCGTCCCGGACGTACGCGCGACGCGAAGCGGCCCGTCCGATCTCGCCGACGCCGAACCGCCAGTGGCGGCGCGCGAGCCGCAGCGCCCCCGGCCACAGGTACGCGTCGTGGACGTCGCGGCAGCGCCGATCGGTCCACCGGTACCCCTCGCGGGCCGTGGCGGGCACGGCGTTGGGCCCGATCCAGATCGACCCGTCGACCTTGCGCGTGAAGTGCACGCCGAGGAACGGCAGCGCCGGGTCGGGGACCGGGTAGATCAGGCCGCGGACGAGCCACTCGCGACCGTCCCGCAACCGCCGGTACTCGCCGCGGAACGGGACGATCCGGGGTGCGCGTGGCTGGCCGGAGTCGTGGGCGAGCCTGTCGGCGTGGAGCCCGCCGCAGACGATCACGCGGTCCGCGTCGACCGCGGTGCCGTCGACGAGCTCGACGCGCGTCCGTGCCCCGGCCGACCCGACGCGACCGGTCGTCACGCGCCGCACGGCGCTCGACGTGCGGATCGACGCCCCGGCGGCGACGGCGTCGTCGGCCATCGCCCTCGTGACCGCGGCGAAGTCGGTGATCGCGGTGCGCGGGGCGTGCAGCCCGGCGACCCCGCCGACCGCCGGCTCGACCGCCCGCAGCCCGGCCGCGTCGAGGCGTCGCAGGTCGGGCACGCCGTTGTCCCGCGCCCGGGCCTCGAGCGCGTCGAGTCGCGCCAGCTCGTCCGTCGACGCCGCGACGACGAGCTTGCCGCACTCGTCATAGGGCAGGTCGCGGTCCCGGCAGTAGTCTCGCACGAGGCCTCCGCCACGCCGGCACAGGCGGGCCTTGAGCGATCCCGGGACGTAGTACAGGCCGCCGTGGACGACCCCGGAGTTGCGACCCGTCTGGTGCAGCGCCAGGTCCGGCTCCTTCTCGAGCAGCACGACGGCGTCGCCCGCCAGCGCGGCGAGCCGCGCCGTCGCGACCCCGAGGATCCCCCCACCGACGACGACGGTCTTCACGGCGTGCGCGGCGGTCGTGGCGGGACGGGCCGGGCGGGCGGCGACGCGACCGTGTCCCCCGCAGGGCTCGCCAGGCGCCGCTCGAGCACCGTGAACGCCTCGATGAGCTCCGGCGCCTCGAACGCCCTGTTGCGACGACCGACGGTGATCTGCCGAAGGATGCCGCGGCGGAGCAAGAGCGCGACGCCGTTGTTGGCCGCCTCCACGCTGCGACCGATGAGCGCCGCCGCCGTCTGCACGGTGATGACCGGCGCCCCGGGCAGCGCGTCGACGAGCCGCCGAGCGGCCGAGTCCGAGCGGACGTCGTCCAGGGATCGCCGCCAGCCGGCCTGGATCTCGCCGACGCGGTGCCGATGGTCGTGCGCGTCGCGCACCGCACGGGTGACCGCCGCGGCGAACGAGGCGATCCAGCGGTCCGTCGCGGTCCTCACCTGCCGCTCGTCCGCTCCGGGCCCGTACCGCATGGCGGTGAGGCCGGCGACGTAGTCGTCGGCGCGCGTCGCCAGGACGAGCGACACGGGGGGCAGGATCCGGGTGACGAGGCCTCGGCGGCGCAGGATCATCGCGATCAGCGCCCGGCCCGTTCGTCCGTTCCCGTCGACGAACGGGTGGATCGTCTCGAACTGGGCATGGGCGATCGCCGCCTGGACGACCGCCGGAAGACGGTCGTCGTCGCAGAAGCGGCAGAGGTCCTCCAGCAGCGTGGGCACCGCGTCGGGCGGTGGTGGGACGAACACCGCCGAGCACGGGTTGTACGACGAGCCACCGATCCAGTTCTGCACGTCACGCACCACTCCGCCGTGACGTTCGAGCGTCGTCCCGGACACCAGCCGACGATGGACCTCGCACAGCACGTCGACGGTGATGGCGTCACCCTCCCCCACCGCCTCGACCGCCCAGCCCATCGCGTCGATGTTGCCGAGGATCTCGACCGCCGTCGCATCGCCCGTCTCGACCCCGATCCGGGCGGCCAGCTGGGCCCGCAGCAGACGCCGTCCCCCGATCTGCAACCCCTCGATGCGGGACGACGCGACGGCCTCGGCCCGGAGCAGCAGTCGCGCGAGCGCCTCCGAGTCGGCGAGCCCTCCGGTGGCCTCGGCCTGGAGCGCCACCACGGCCCGCTCGGCATCCGCCACGTCCGCGGCCGTCTCTCCCCCGATGACGATCGAGCGCCCGCCGAGCGCATCCGGGACATAGGCCTCGTAGACGCATCCTGCGCGCTCGTGGCGCGGCAGGCCCAGATCCGGCGTCGGGTCCCACCGTGCCTTGACCAAGCTCGGCATGTGATCAAGTTTAGGCCACAACCTGGATGACATCCGGGTCTGGTTCAGGGTTGCGCCGTCGCGTGCCCCGCCGCCCCCGCATCCCCGCGCCGGTACGTCCCGACCCGCACCGACGCGGAGACGACGAGCGGCTCGGGGGCCAGCCCCTCGACGCGGCGGCGGAGCTCGTCGGCGGGGACGTGGCGCGCGGTCGGGCCCATGCCGACCAGCGCGGTCGCGTCGTCGTGCGGCAGCCGCATCTCCCACGTGAGCGTGCGCTCGTCCTCGAGCGCGAAGTGCGGGCCGAGCTTGCGGGCCAGGCGCTCCGCCTTGAGCGGGTCGACGGTGACGAGGCCCAGCGGCCCGACGAGCTCGCGCAGGTGGTCGGCGGTGGGGGTGACGACGACGAGCCGGCCGCCGGGCACGAGGATCCGGGCGAGCTCGCCACCGTCGCGCGGGGCGAAGACGCTGAGCGCCGTCGACGCGACCCCGTCGGCGACGGGCAGGTCGCGCCACGCGTCCGCGGCGACCGCCGCCATCCGCCGGTGACGCCGGGCCGCCCGACGCAGCGCCGGGACCGACGAGTCGATCGCGATCCCGATCGCATCAGGACGACGGTCGAGCACCGCGGCGAGGTGGTGGCCGGTCCCCGCGCCGACGTCGACGACCACCTCGGCCGGCCCCGCCGCGACCGCCGCCGCGACCGCGTCGACGATCGGGGCGTAGTGCCCGGCGTCGAGGAACGCCTCGCGCGCCTGCACCATCTCGACGGTGTCGGCGTGCCGCAGGCGCCGGCCGCCGGACAGGTGGACGTATCCCTGCCGGGCGACGTCGAACGCGTGGCCGGTCGGGCAGCGGACGGTGCGCCCGTCGACGTGCGGCGTGGCGCCGCACACCGGGCAGCGCAGGACGCCGACGGCGCGGTCGAGGGCGGTGCTCAGGACGCCTCCACGACCTCGAACGACATCCCGGCCCGCTGCAGGCGCCGCAGCAGCTGGTCGCCGAGCGCCTGCGCGGTCGTCACCTGCCCGGCGACCTTCGGCGCGTCGTCGTCGAGCGCGAGCGCCAGGCCGGTCTCGCCGAGCATCTTCGCCGTCTCGGTGTAGCCGGGATCGCCGCCCGACACTCGGGTGACGACGCGCTTGCCGCCGCCCTCGCCGACGAACGTCACGGTGAACCAGCTGCGCGCCCGGCGCTCCTCCGACGGCCCGTCGCCGGCGCTCTTCAGCCGCAGGAGCAGCGCGCGGGTCGGGGGCAGCTGCGCCAGCGCGACGACGAGCGGCACCCCGGCGGCGAGCGCGGCGACCGTCGTGATCCGTCGGGCGACCATGTGGTGGCCGTAGCGGAAGTCCGGGCCGTACCGCGGCAACGCGCGGGCCGACCGGCGGACGATCTGCTCGTCGACGGTCGGCAGCGGCACGGTCCAGCCGCCGACGTCGCGGTCGCGGCGGATCCGTCGCGGCAGCCGTCCGACGCGCCGGTCGGTCGGGCGGTCCTCCGCCGCGCGGCGCTCCCGGGCCTCGGCGAGCGTCTGGCGGGCCCGGGCGAACCCGTTGACCGCCGAGTGGTAGGTGCCACCCGAGAACTCGGCGCCGACCCGCACGTGCCCGGACACCGTGAGCGGCGCCCCCTCCGGCAGCTGCAGGACGGTGAAGTACGCGCCGATGTCGTGCGGGATCGAGTCGAACCCGGCGCAGTGCACGAGGCGCGCCCCGGTCCGCTCGGCGGTCGCGTGGTGGTGGTTCCACACCCGGTCCACGAACTCCGGCTCGCCGGTGAGGTCGGCGTAGTCGGTCCCGGCGGCCGCGCAGGCGGCCACGAGCGGCTCGCCGTGCAGGGCGTACGGGCCGACGGTCGTGATGACGGCGCGCGTCTGCTCGGCCAGGTCGCGGACCGATGCGGGGTCGGCGGCGTCGACGAGCACGAGCGGCAGGTCCGACAGGCGCGGGTCGATCGTCGCCAGGCGGTCGCGCACCCGCTCGAGCTTGGCGGCGGTGCGTCCCGCGATCGCCCACCGCAGGCCCGCGGGGGCGTTGCGGGCGAGGTACTCGGCGGTCAGGCCACCGGTGAACCCGGTCGCACCGATGAGGACGAGGTCGTGCGTGCGGTCGGCGGACATGGGCGGGAGTGTCGCAGGGCGCCGGGAGACGGACCGGATCCCGGTGGTGCGGGACGCGGATCGACGCCGATGGTCCGCGAGGCGTGCGGGGCGCCCGGTCGTCAGCCGGGCACGCGATGCCGACCGGGCGCCGGCGGCCCTGGGATGCGGACGGCGCCCGCCGGTCAGTCGGTCGTCGGCGCGAACGCCGGGTCGGCCCGTCGCGACGTCGTGCCGGCCACCTCGTGGAGCCGCGGGTAGGTGCGCCGCAGCTCGTCCATCATCGCGTCGAACGGCAGGTCGGCGTGGCTGCCGCGGTCGTTGACGTACTCCATGTAGCGGGACCCGTCGCCGGAGAACGGGTGCAGCAGCGCGTCCTCGGTCCCGTCGAAGTCGAGCGCCTCGACCCCGAACCGCTCGCAGAGGGTGGCGTTGAACGCCGGGCTCGCCTTGCGCCACGCCCCGTCGACGTGGAGCTCGCCGTAGCCGTGGTAGACGAAGAGGTCGGTGCCGAGCAGGTCGAGCATCCGCGGCGAGCTCAGGTGGTTGCGGACGTCGGCGAACGCCAGGCGGGCGGGGATCCCCATCGCCCGGGCCGCGGCGACGAGCAGCACCGCTTTGGGCACGCAGAACGCCCCGTCGCGTCCGACGACCGCGCTGGCCCGGTAGTCGGCCCGGTCGAGGCTCATCCCGTACGGGTCGTAGCGGATGCCGTCCCGCACCGCGGTGAACACCCGCGCGATGCGCTCCCGCTCGTCGGTCGCGCCGTCGGTCGCACGGTCGACGAACCCGCGCACCGTCGGGTGGTCGCTGTCGACGAACTCGGTCGGCTCCAGGTACTCCCGCATCGTTCGGATGCTAACGGTCCGGTCGTCGGACCCCGTGGGCATCGGGGGATCAGGCCGGGTCGTGGTTCGCGACGGTCGCGGCCCCGCGTCGATCCGGCCCCGGCGGGCATCGCGGCGTGCGACCATCCGCGTATGAGCGACGAGGACGACCGCCCCAAGGGCTTCGACGAGATCCTGCGGTCGATCGCCGCCGAGGTCGAGCGCGCGATCGACCAGGTCAGCCGGGCCGACCTGGGCGACCTGGAGCGGATGGGTCGCATGGCCGGCGTCGACCTGGACGTCGAGGACATCCGCCGCAAGGTCCACGAGGCCGGCGAGTGGGTCCGTGGCCAGGTCGAGGGCAGCGGCGAGCGGGCCGAAGGCGGGACCGGTGGCTGGCACGACCGGACGACCCGTCCCGCCGGGTCGGCGTCCGATCCGCGGACCGATCCGGTGCCGTCCCCGCTCGACCTGCCGACCACGGCGCAGGGCACCGCCCTCGCGGCGCTCGAGTCCGGTCGGTGGGTCGTGGAGCCCGGCGCGCGCGCCCTGTCGGAGCCGGGCGGCCCCACCCCCGCCGAGGCCGCCGGCCTGTACGGCGAGCTGCGGGTGCGGGACTGGCTCGACCTCGACGGCGCGGTGACGACGACGGGCCAGGCGGCGCTCCGTCGCTGGCTCGCCGCCGCGGAGCGCGCGGCCGACGACGCCGGCGACGACGCGTAGCCCCGGGCGCGCTCGCCAGGCGGACGCGGTCGGCGCCCCGGGCCGTGGCTCAGGCGACGGACGCGGTCCGCGCCCCGACGGCGCTCAGGCGGCGGATGCGGTCGCCGGCTGCGACGTCGCCTCGGTCGCGGCCGCGCCGGCCACCTCGGTCGTGCGCCCGGTGTCGAAGTCGAAGTCGTGGCCGGGGTCCGAGCACCAGAAGTCCTCGTGCCGCGACACCCAGTCCTGGGCGTCGCGCTGACCGGCCTCGATCAGCAGGTCGAAGTACAGGTCGTCGAAGAGCAGGAACGACAGGAGCTCGCCACGCGAGCGGGCCCGTCCGGCGCCCAACAGCCGCGACATCACCGGGAAGTCCGGGTTGAGGACCCCGCGCCATCCGGAGTAGCGGCGGTCGAGGACCTCCTCGGCGAGCTCCCCGAGCTCGCCCCGGCGACGCGGCGACACGAGGGCGTACTCGACGGTGCGGTACGCCGGTCGGCCCCGGTCGGAGCGGACGGTCCGCGACGCGCGCGCGGTCCGTCCGCGTGCGGCGATCATCGCGTTGACGGTGAAGAGCTGGTGCAGGTCGTCGTTGATCTGGTCGACGAGCAGCCCGTCGACGATGTTGCTCAGGACGTCCGCGATCCGCGGCACGCGCATCGGCCGACGGTCGGGCTCGTGCGCACGGCGACCGAGCGGCTCGAACCCGATGACGACGACCCGGTCGGCCCCGAGCGACAACGCGGGCGCGAGCGGCGTGTTGAGCCGGGTCGCGCCGTCGACGTAGTAGTCGGCGAACTCGGCGGGATGGTCCACCCGGACGGGGGCGAAGAGCATCGGGATCGCGGCCGACGCCCGCACGTGCTGCGGGTCCATCTCGTCGACCCGCACGTACTGCAGCGCGTCCGCCGGCTGCGACACCGGCATCGTCGCGCCGCCCTGGACGAACGCGACCGGGCCGCTGCGGGCGAGCGACGTCGCGACGACGCAGAGCGCGTCGAACGCGCCTTCGCGCGCGTTGAGCGACAGCTGCTCCCAGTCGATCATCCGCCGCAGCGTGTTGCGCAGCGGGCGCGGGTCCATGAGCGCGGCGAGCCGCACCCCGGGAAGCTCGAGCGCATCGCCGACGAACCGCATGAGCGTGCGCGGCAACCCCGGTCCGATGACGTTGCGGATGACGTCGGACTTGCGCAGCGACCGCCACTCCGCCAGGCCGTGCTCCACCTGCTCCGCCGCGGACTGGTGCGCCGCCGAGGCGAGGTAGGTGGCGTTGATCGCCCCGACCGACGTGCCGCAGAAGATCGTGGGCATCTCGCCGCGCCGCTCGAGCTCCGGCAGGAGGACGGAGAGCGCCCCGACCTCGTAGGCGCCGCGTGCCCCGCCGCCCGGCAGGACGATCGCGACGCGCCCGCCGGGACGGGACGTCGTGGTTCGTGGAGCACCCATCTGGAGGAGTATCGCGCGTGTCGGGCGGACCGCCAACCACCGATGGACGGACCGTCCGATAGGGCCCGCGCCCGCAGGCGCGAGGGGACGGCCGGTGGCGGCCTAGAAGTCGAAGTCCCGCGGCGGCTTCTGCTCGAACCAGAGCCGGTCGTGCTCCGGCGTCTCCTCGAGGAAGTCGGGCGTGTCCGCCAGGACGTCGTCCCCCGTCGACGGGGCCGGGGGCGCTGCGTCGACCCGACGCCGCGGCACCGGCGGGGCCACGGGCGGCGGCGGGGCCGACTGTTGCGGCGACGGCGGCGTGGGGACGGCGGGGGCGTGGGCGGGGGCCGGGGCGCCACCACCGGCCTGCGGGGGCGGGGGCGGCGTCAGGCCACCCGGCGGGGTGGACGGTGCGACCGGCGACGCCGGCGGCGGGGGCGGCGCGGCGCCGGACGGACGGCTCTCGAAGTCGAACTCGTCGCCGAGGTCGTCCTCCTGGAACCGCGCGGGGACCGACCGGGCCGGCGGCGTCGCGGCCGGGGCCGACGGGCCGCTCACCGGCGGCGGCGGAGGGGCCGTGCCCATCGCCGGGGGCGGCGGAGGGGCGGCGGCGGCCGGTGGATCGTTGGCCGGCGGGGCCGGGGGCGTCGCAGCGGGCGGCGGAGGCGGGGCCGCGGCCGCCTGGGCCTGGTGGGGCGCGGGCTGGACGGGCGCGGGGGGCGCCTGCGCGTGGGCCACGGGCGCCGCCGGCTGCTGCGGCGCCGGCTCGGCGACCGGGGGGGCGGCGTGCTGGACGGGGGGCGGCGCGGGCGCGTCGTAGAAGCCGGCCTGCGGCGCCTCGGGCGGCGCCTCGGGCGGCGCGGCGGCCGGGGGCGGCGCAGGGTCGTCGGTGACCGGGCCGTCGGCGTCCCAGTCCTCGTCGGCCTGCAGCTCCGCCACCGTGACCGGTCCGAGCGCCTCGCGCTCGAGGCGCGCGACGTCCACCGGATCCGCCCCGTGGCGGCGCTTCAGGTCGAGGTGCTCGCGAATCGCGTCGTCCAGAACGCCCATCCCCCCCAACCTTACCCCGGCTCGCCGACGTCGGTGTCGCTGATCGTTCTGTTGCGCCCCGCGCGCTTCGCCGCGTACAGCGCCTCGTCGGCGCGACGGACGAGGTCGGAGGCGTCCGCGGAGGGGCCCCGGACGGTCGCCAGGCCGATCGACGTCGTGACCGCCAGGTCGCCGTGACCCTCCACCGGCACGCGGATCTCGGCCACCCCGGACCGCAGCCGCTCGGCGAGCGCGTGCGCCCCCGCCGGGTCGCCGTGCGGCACGAGCACCGCGAACTCCTCGCCCCCGAACCGGGCGGCGGTGTCTCCGTCGCGCAGGCGGGAGCGCAGCGCCCACCCGACCTCGCGCAGCACCGCGTCGCCGGTCTGGTGGCCGTGCTGGTCGTTGACGCGCTTGAAGTGGTCGAGGTCCAGCAGCAGCAGCGACACCGCGCCGCCGGACGCGCGGGCGTCGGCGATCGCCGCGTCGAGCAGGCCGTCGAGCCGCCGACGGTTCGCCAGGCCGGTGAGGGCGTCGGTGTGGGCCTCGCGGGCGGCCTCCTCGTGCCGCTCCACGTTCTCCAGCGACACCGCCGCGCGGCCCGACAGGTACCCGACGAGCTCGGCGTCGGGCGCGGCGAACGGCTCGTCGGTCCGGGCGACCGTGACGATGCCGTGCAGGCCGCCCTCGCCGTCCATCCGCACCGCGAGCGCGTGGAGGTCCCCGTCGGACGCCAGGCCGTGGCCGCCCTGCGCGGTCGCCGCCTCGGCCCGGTCGCACACCGCGGTGAACGCCGTGATGTCGCCGAACGTCGCACGGTCCTCCCGGTCCCCGGCCCGGGTCACGGCCCGCGCGGCGTCGGCCCGCACCCCGTCGGCGGCCGCCCGGGCGACGATCTCGAGCAGCCCCTCGCGATCGAGGTTCGCGGCGAAGCTCTCCCCGATCCGACGGAACGCGGCGCGCAGCCGAGTGCGCTCGTCCTGCAGCTCGTCCATCCGCCCGCGCAGCTGGCGACTCATCGCGTTGAACGCCGCCCCGAGCTGCGACAGCTCGTCGTCGCCACCGCTGGGGATCTCCTGGCTGAAGTCCCCGCGCCCCAGGCGTTGCGCCCCGGCGAGGAGCTCGCCGACCTGACGTTGCAGCGACCGCGAGATGACGAGGCCCCCGGCGGCCGCGAGGCCGAGGAAGAGGAGGAGCGTGCCGACGAGGGCCAGGCGCTCGCCACCGGACGCCTCGGCCTGCTCGGCGCGCGCCAGCAGCACGATGTCCTGGGTCGCGTCCCCGAACCCGCGCTCGCGGAGCGTCGCGGCGATCCAGTCGCCGTCGTCGGTGGTGGCGATCCGGCTCGGCGCGGGAAGCGTCCGCGGCCCTCCCGGGGGGCCCGCGAGCCGCTCGCCGTCCGCGTCGCGGATCTCGACGGTGCGCCCGGTCATGCTCGTGAGCCGCTCGGCGAGCCCGCGCGGCCCCGTGACCGACACCTCGAGCGTCCCGAGCGCCTCCCGCTCCCGGGTGACGAGCTCGTTGCGCACCGGGAGCACCGCCGTCGGACTGCCGATGTCGAACGACCGTCCGGACGCGAGCGTGATCCGGATCCGTCGGGCGGCGGTGCCGGGCGCGAGCAGCTCGTCGGCGCGCCGACGGGCGGCGGTGAGGTCGCCGGGCCGCAGCGCGTCGGCGAGCCGCCGGTCACGGGCGATCGCCGCGGCCACCTCGGCCGCCCGGTCGCGCTGCTCCCCCAGCACGACCGACACCGCGCGGGCCTGCGCCCCCATCGCCGCCTCGAGCTTGCCGCGCTCCGCCCCGTCGATCGTGCGCAGCAGGACCACCCCGACCGCCACGAGCGGCAGGACGACGAGCAACAGGAAGAAGAGGTTGAGCCGGGTCCGGAAGCTCACGTGCGCAGGAGCCTAGTCGGCGGTCCCGCGACGCCCGACCCACGCACCGGATCGCCCGCGACCACGGGCCGCGCCCGACGTCCCGCCAACCGATCCGCCGGCCCGTTATCCTGTAGGGACCTTGGGGCTATAGCTCAGTTGGGAGAGTGCCTGGATCGCACCCAGGAGGTCGCCGGTTCGAGCCCGGCTAGCTCCATCCGAGGTGGAACCGCCCTTGCACAGGGCGGTTCCGTCGTTTCGGGGGTCACTGGTCATCTGTACCTGTCCTCTGGTCGTTGCGAACGAGACGCGAACCGGAGATTCCGCGGGCCTCGCGGATCGCGTCGTCGGGGTCCACGCGCGGAGCGTCCTCGAACTCCGCGATCACGTGGCCGTAGGTGGAGAGCGTCAGCCGCGGGTCGTGCCCGAGCTGCGCAGCGACGTAGTGCACGGTGCGCCCTTCGGCCAGCAGCAGGCTCGCGAAGCTGTGGCGCAAGTCGTACGGTCGGGCGACCTTGAGCGGATCGAGGCCCGCCATGCGTGCGGCGGCGCGTCCGCGGCCCGTCTGCGGCCCGGGCCCGAAGCGTCGACCGCCGTCGGTCTCGACGACGAGCGGCGCGTTCGGCTCGACGCCGGCATCCCGGGCGGCCTGCGCTCCGGCGGCCCGCCATGCGGGACGCCACCGCCGGTCGCGCCAGTTGCCCATCGTCGTCTTCGTCGCCCAGGTGCGGCCGTTGACGGGGAACACGAGGCGCTGCGGCCGAGGGTTACCTGACGCGAGTCGCCACCGGGCGAGGTCGGACGCGAGCGGCGCGAGGATCCGCACCGACCTCGTCGCGGTCGTCTTCGTCGTCTTGACGCCACCGGACCCGTCGACCGCGCGCTGCACGTGGATCGTGCGCTCCTGCACGTCGTCCCACCGCAGCGCGTACAGCTCTCCGGGCCGGAGCCCGGCGTAGGCGAGCACCGACACGATCGTCGCGTCGCGCAGCTCGAGGCGGCGACGGATCGCCTCCACGGTCGCGGGCGCGAGGGGCCGGACCGCGTCGCTCGGCGGCTTCTTGAGTCGTCGGACGAGACGGACGGGGTTCGCTTCGATCTCGCCGTCCTCGGCGGCGCGCTGCAGGATCATGCCGACGAGGTCGAGGGCGTGGTTGAGCGCGGTCGCTCCCGCTCCCGCGGCGACCCGGTCGGCCTGCCACCCGCGGAGGCGCTTCAGCGTGAGCGCCTTGAGCGGCACGCTGCCCAGGTCGGGCAGGATGTGCGTCGCCAGCAGGCCCGCGTAGTCGAGCTGGGTTGCTGGTGCGAGCCTCGCGATGTGGGTTGGCTCGACGACCTGGTCGACGTACGCGGCGAGGGTGATGCGTCCGCCGTCGAGGCGGCCGAGGTGGCCGCGCTGGCGGAGCCGGCGAACCTCGGTGTCCCACTCGTCGGCGTCGCCCTTGCGGTCGAACGTGCGCTGCCGGTTGCGGCCGGTCTCGTCGCGCCAGCGGACGCGGTAGCGGCCGTCGGGTCCCTTGTGGACGCTCACGCTGCGCGTCCGTTTCGGCGGGCGCGTTGGCGCATCCGTGCGACGACGTCGGTGGCGGCCTGCTCGCTGGGGGACGCCGGACGCCGCGTGCGGCGGGTCTCGCCGTGTCCGAGGTCGCGTGGCCGCACGGGCTCGACGGTCGCGTCGACGGGCATCATCCAGGTGCGGCCGATCTTGCGGGCCGTGGGGATCCGGCCGGCGCGGCACCACCGCTCGACGGTCTTGGGGTGGCAGTCCCAGCGGGCGGCCATCTGCTCGGCGGTGCGGAGGATGTCGGGGTGCGCGGCGTCGAGCTCGGCGCGGAGCTCGTCGACGAGCTCGGGGTGCTGACGGATCTCAACGAGCAGCTCGTGCAGGACGCTCATCGCCGGTCCTCCTGGTGGTCGATGAACACGTGGCGGGGCCACCGTCCGGTGAGCGTGACGAGCCGGGGGCGGCCGTCGCGGCGTCGGCGGTAGGTGACCTCGGTCTGCCATCCGGCGCGACGGCCGTCGTTGAGCACCTCGACGTGCTCGACGGCGACGGCCTGCCAGCGGCGGGGGTTGAGCGGACGCGACCTCATCGCCGGTCCTCCAGTGCGGCACGGGCGATCTCGCGGTACCGCTCGGGCGGAATGGTGCCCGCGTTGCGGACATGCTCCAGCGCCTCCCGCATCCGGTCCCGCTCGGCCTCCGCGGCGGCCAGGAGGTCGTGGCGGACGTATTCGATCTCGCCGGACCCGACGATGCTCTCGTGGTTCGACCAGCCGATTACCTCCTCGCCGTCGACATCTGTCCACACCCGCTCCGGTGCTCCGTCACTCATCGGTCGTCCTCCAGCGCGGCGAGGTTGCGCCTGCACTCGGCGACCGTGTCCGCCATGTCGCTGAGCGAGAGGTGCAGAGGGTTGTATCGGCGGTCCTTGTCGGGCGCCGTGGCAACCGCGGCACGGATCACGTCCTCGGCCACGATCGAGTCGTCCCCGGTGCCGTTGCGGGCCGCGATCGCGTGCCGGTCCAGGGCGTCAAGGATCTGTGTGGCGGCGTGACGGAAACCACGCTCGTACTCGGGGTGCACGTCACTCATCGGTGGCCTCCTCGTCGAACCGCCACAGGTAGGCGTCGAGCGTCGACTCAACGATCCCCACCGCGCCGACGTCGTCGGGCGTCGCGAGGCGGTTGCGGAGCGCGACGACGACCTGGCGTGCGACGTCGCGCGTCCAGTGGGCGCGGACCATGTAGGCGCTCATGCCCGGCCCCTCGTCGAGGGCGACGAGGACCTGTTCGGCGATGGCCCGGTCGGGCACGATCTCCTGGCCGTACGCCTCGACGACGGGGAGCTGGTCGTGGATGAGGTCGATTACCTCGCTGCGGAGCCAGCGCCGTTCGGCGTTCTCACCGCTCATCGGTGCCCTCCGGGGTCGGGGTGGACAGGGCGACACGGAGCGCGGCGCGGAGCGCGTCGTACTCGGCACGGCAGGCGTCGATCGCGTAGGCGCGGGACGCCTGCGACCGTGCGTGCCACGAGACGCCCGAGTCGCCACGGATCTTCCAGTGCCGGGCAATCGCCATCGTCTCGATCAGGTAGTCGCGCTCCGGCCCGCCCTCGGGCAGCGCCTCCCCCAGGCGCTCCCGGTACAGGGCGTCCACGGCACGGGCGGCGCGGTAGGCGGTGCGCCCGAGGATTCCGGTCCTCCCGATGATCTCCGCCGCCACCTCGTCCAGCGTCGGCCAACGCGCGGTCATCGGTCGGCGCTCCCGTGCTCCGCGGCGAGGCGCGCGGCCTCGTCGGCGAGGGCCAGTCGCTCCCATGCGTCCTCGCGGAGCTGGTCGGGGGTGAGGTCCACGATGGAGTCGGTGCCGTACGACGCGATCCGGCCGCTCTCGTGGAGCACGATGTTGCCGTCGAACGACTCGTACTCGACGCCTCTGATCCCGACGGCGTCGATCCGCTCGACGGCGGCGATGTAGCCGCCCGACGCCTCCGCCCCGAGCGCCAGCGCCCGACGGATGTGCTCGTCAGTCACCTGCATGGTCCTGCCCCTCCCCCTGCTCGTCCCACACCAACGCGGCGACACCATCCGGGGTGATCGCCAGCGCCGGACGCCCCTGGTCGTCCTCGATGCGCTCCGCGAGGCACAAGTCGACCAGCTCCCGGGCCGTCGGCGACAACTGGACGGGGCGACGCGTCGCCCGGTGCGCGAGCACCAACGGCCCGCGGTCGTTGAGCGCGTCCAGCGCGGCCCGCTGATCGACCGTGAGCGACTTGACGATCATCGTCCGCCCCCGGCCTCGACGGCGCGCCGGATCGCGTCCAGCTCGGCGCGGGCACGGTCGCCGTTGTCCGGCACCCACTCGTCCCGGCCACCCTGCTCCCACGGGGCATCCGCCTCACCGGCCACCCCGTCAGCCCAGTTGTCGGGATCCGCGTACCACCCGAGCGCGGCGACGAGGTACGCGTTCACGAGCTCCAGGCGCTCCAGCCGGGCCCTCACATCCGCAGCGGCGCTCACGCGACCACCCCCGACGCCGCGAACCTCCGTGCCGACTCCCGCGACGCCTCACGCCGCAACATCGACAACAACCGCCGCTCCTCCACGGTCAGCGACGACGGGTCGTCGAGCGCGAACAGCTCGCGCTCCAACGCCTGCGACGCCGTCAACGGCCCCAGCTGCCGGGGCACCGACCGGCGGACGATGCGCACGTCCCCGTGCTGCACCGTCCGGTCGACCTGGGCGTCATCGTCCACATCCGTCCCGGTCGCACGCACCCACACCGCGACGGCCGGGTCCAGCTCGTCGAGCAGGCTCATCGCGACGGCTCCCCCGCACCGACGTTCGCGGCCGCGACGGGCGGCACGTCCATCGCCTGCTGCTCACCATCCGGCGCGGGCCCGGCGGCGGGCGGCTCCTCGACGGCGGTGCTGTCCACGTCCGCCGGCGGCGCGTCAGCGGCCGCGTCGCGCGCGGCGACCTCATCGAGCAACCGGCGGACCTCCGCGACCTGCTCCCGCGTCGCGTGCCGCAGTCGCTCCCGGATCGTGTCGCCCTCCGGGAGGTCCGCCTTGTCGAGGAGCGACCCGTACAACCGGTCGTCCTCGAACCCGAGTGCCTTGCGTGCGTCGGAGATGTACTTGTACTCGTCGCGGGTCGCACGCTCCACCCGCGGCGCGTCCGGGACCGTCTCGCTCGACACGTCCGGCGGCGAGAACTCGCGACCCGGATCGATCTCGCCGTCCGAGTACACCCGCATGCCGTACGTGACCTCCGGGGCGTACCACGCCACACCGTTCGAGATCGCCCGCGCAAACATCATGTTTGCCGGGTACGTCTTCCACGGGCCACGATTCGCGAGGCCGGCGCGCTGCGCGTCCTCGCGGGTGAACGACGACGCGCCGATCTCCTCGACCGTGCCGTCCGGCCACCGTCGCGTGAACACGAGCGAGCAACCGTCCGGGCCGATCGCGACGACCCGGTAGTCGTACCGCTCGCCGTCCGGGCCACGGAACTGGCGGAGCATCGCGGCCTGCAGGTTCGCCGACAGCTCCGGCTTGCCCTCCACGATGTGGATCGCGGTCATCGACGACGCCGGGTCCAGGCCGA
Source organism: Solirubrobacteraceae bacterium (assembly GCA_023230855.1). Taxonomy (GTDB): domain Bacteria; phylum Actinomycetota; class Thermoleophilia; order Solirubrobacterales; family Solirubrobacteraceae; genus Patulibacter. The sequence goes on along the minus strand of JALNWQ010000013.1, from coordinate 96,869 downwards.
GGCCGCGCCCGAGCGCGATCTTCGCGAACGCCTGCGCGGCCTGGCGCACGTCCTTGAACATCCCGCTCGCCGCGAGCTGGCTGGCGACGCGCTCCATCGTCTCGAGCTCCTGCGGCGACGGGGTCGGCGACGGCACGTGCCGCACGACATCGGTGGTGGTGCTCATCGGGTCCTCCGGTGCTGGTCGGCCTGCGCGCAGGTCGCAAAGTGGGACAGGTGCAACGGGCCGGCGTTGACGGTCAGGCCGTACGCGGACAGCACCTCGGCGGTGCCGTCCGGGTGCAGCCGGACGTTGCCGTCGGGCGTGGGGTCCGGGTCGAGCGGGATCCTCCGACCGGACTGGGTGATCCCCCAGCGGATGGGGGCACCGCACGAACGGCAGCGGCTCACGACGCCACCTCCGTCACGGTCACGCGACGGGACGCGTTCTCGACCTCGCGGTCGTAGTCGCCCGTCACGTTGCGCACCCGCTCGTCGGCGTGCTTGTGCAACGCGTTGATGCCGACGCGCCTCGCCTTGTACGTCGGCACGACCTCCACCGCCGCGTCGACGGCGGCCTCGGACAGCACCCCGTCCGCGGCGAGCGCCAGGAGCGCGGTGCGCAGCCCGAGCGCGTCCGTCTCGCGGACGGTCGGCGCGGTCACCGACAGCTTGTAGCCGGCGACGCGGGCGGAGCGCTTCGCCTCGTGGTCGAGCCGCGCGGTGAGCTCGGCGTCGATCGCACGCCGCCACGTCGCGATCGCGTCCTGCGCCGCACGGATCTCGTTGCGCTCCAGGGCCAACGCGTCGGTCGCCATCGCGGCGATGTCGACGAGCTCACCGGTCAGCGGGTTCACGACCTCGACGGGTCGCGTCGTGATGTCGGTGCTCATGCTGCCCGCCCCTCGGTCGCGGTGCGCAGCTCGGCCTCGGGGTCCGGCAGGACGGCCAACAGGTCGTTCTGCAGATCCGGGTCCTCCTGGAGCGCGGCGAGCGCCCGGGAGCCCGACCGGTCGTCCGCGGCCTCCCGCTCGATGCGCACCCGCGTCTCGCGGTCCTCGTCGGCGACGACCAACGCGGCCAGCGACGACGCGAGCGCGCGGGCCGCGTCGCGCGGCAGCACCATCGTGGTGCCGCACCTCGCGCTCGGCGTGCCCACGTACAGGTGCATCTCGCCGACCTGCGACGTCGGGTAGGCCCGGGCCTCGAGCTGCTCGCCGTTCGCGGCGACCCAGTCGACGATGACGCTGCCGTCGGCGCGCGTCCGGATGTCGATGCTCACGCGATCGCCTCGCTCGGGTGGCCGGAGCCGCGCGCGAACAGCTCGCACGACAGGCGGTCCTGGATCCGGTCGATGCGGTCACGGACCGGGCCGGTGAAGTACGTCGCCGCGTGGCGGTCGAGCGCGATGTACAGGGTCTGCGCCTCGGCGACGGTCAGGTCGAGTCGGATCGACCGGTCGTCGGGGTGGCCGGACGGGGCCGGCGGTGCCATGATGGTCATGCGTTGTTCCTCTGGTTAGGGGGAGCGCTCAGGCGGCCGCCCGTTGCACCGGGCGGCCGTCGCTCTTCGTGGACAGGTGGTGCATCCGCTTCGCGTGCGTGACGCGGGCGGCCTGGCGGGCGATCGCGGAGTGCGCGATCGGCTCGCCGCGCATGTGGCGGTAGCTCAGGTCGCGGAGCGCCTCGCGTTCGCGGGCGACCCGGACGGACGGGGCGGTCATGCCGCGAGCGGCAGGTCGGTGTGGGCGGGGTGCTGGCGCGCGTCGGCGGCGATGAGGCGGCGGACGTGCGCGGTCTTCGGGATGCGCTCCTCGGCGGCGCGTCGCTCGAGCTCGGCGTAGTCGTCGGGATCGAGCGGCACCGTGAAGCGCGTCAAGGGCTTGTCGTTCTCCATGAAACGCAAGCTATCCGCTTGCGTTTCGCATGTCAAGCGTATCGCATGAGATTCGCAAGATTCCGTGCGGTCCCCACCATCACCGAGAAACGCGCCAGACTGCCGGATCGTGGCCGGTGGTTTCGGGGAGCGGTTGAGGGACGCCCTAGAGGCGAGCGGGCTCACGCACGTCCAGGTCGCCGACCTCATCGGCTCGCGACCCGAGCTGATCAGCCGCTGGCTGAAGCTCGAGGAGGCGCCGCGAAGCAAGTACGTGGCGCTGCTCGCCGACGCGCTCGACATCCGGCACCCGTGGTTGCTGTCCGGGCATGGCCAGATGGCCGCGCGGCGCTCCGACGGAGACCCCACGCGTGAGGAGTTCGACGCGCTCGCTGGACGCCTCGACGTCGTCGAGCGATGGATCCGCGAGACCGACCGCCAGCGCGACGATGCCGTCGACCGACTGCGCGAGATCGCCGACGAGGTCAACCGCGAGACGTGACGATGGGATGGCTCGACCGAACGGCCAAGCAGCTCGAGCGTGCCGCGAAGCGGAAGGCGAAAGCGGCGGTCTCCCCGTCGAAGCCGCCGGCACGCAAGCGCCCGTCGCCTGATCCCGAGAGCATCACCCGCGCCGACTGGTCCGGGCCCGACATCAAGGCCGTGTACTGGTCCAGCATCGGATGCTGCCCCGCCTGTGACGCGCTCGACGACGGCTACTGGTACCTCCCCCATGACCCGACGTTCCCCGACGTCGCCCCGCCAGCCGACTGCACCAACCCGACAGGCTGCACCTGCAGCCCAATCGGCATCTACAAGACCGAGCAGCCGCTCGGGGAACCCGAACCGTGGTCCGAGTGGTCCGCGGCGCGCCTCGCCGAACAGCCCGCGCAGGAGAACGACGATGAACCTCGGTAGCCGCTCAGCCCTCTCCGCCGCGGCCGTCGCGGTCGCGCTGGCCATCGCCGGCTGCGGCGACGACGAGCCGAACCCGGAGCCTGCTGCGGCCACCGCCCCCGCCGTGACGACGGGCGCGCCGCCCGGCGGCGACGCGGCCGCGCTCGTTCCCGCGGACATCAGCAAGATCCGCGAGGCGCTCTACGCGTTCAAGGAAGCCGGCCTGAAGATCGACGACCCACGCACCCGGCAGGAGGTCTGCGCCGACATGGGATGCACCGGGCGGATCGTCACCGACCAGGTCAGCGTCACCTCGTACCCGACGGCGAGCGACGCGAAGGGCAAGGGCGCGCGGACCGTCGGCCGGTACACGCTCACGTTCTCGCGCACGCACGGCGTGACGGAGTCCGTCGAGCGTCAGTACCTGCGCGTCGCCCGCACCACGCTCAAGTAGAACCCGGAGGCCACGATGATCCGCCGTTTCGCGCTCCCCACCTCCTTCCTCGCCGCGCTGGCCACCGTCGCGCTGCTCGCGGCGCCGGCGACCGGAACCGCAGCGCGCTCCGCCACGAAGGCCGAGCGTGCCGCGATCGCGAAGGCCTCGAAGGTCCCCGCGTCGTGCATCCGGGTCCGGGTCTCCACCCGCAACTCGCGATGGGCCGCATGGTCGCTCCGATTCCCGGTCCGCAAGTCGTGCATCCGGGCCGCCGACCGACAGCCGACGTGGGAGATCGCCGTCTACCTCAAGCGCACCGGCAAGCGATGGAAGCGGGCCGGCTCGGCGTCGCAGTGCGCCCGCCCCGCCCGCCTCCCCCGCCGCATCTGGAGCGAGATGGCCCCCGCCTGCCGCAACTTCGACGACGAAGGCCTGCCGCTCTAGAGCAGCCCACCGAGCTCGTCGTCGTCCGGCTCAGCCGCCCTGAAGAACCACCGGACCGGCTGGTGGTGGCGGCTCTTGCCGACCAGGCCGGATTTCTCCCACACATTCAAGATTCGCCGGGCCTCCCTCACGAGCGTGCCGCTGGGGTGGGGCGACGCGGCCATAGCGGCCGCCAGCCCCATCGCCGTGAACCAGTGATGCGGGTCGCCCGAGTGCGCCTCGCGGAACGCCTCGGCACGCTGGGAGTAGATGGTTGCCATACGTTCAACGATGCCGATCCAGATCGGACACTCGGCCGCGCGGCCTGCCGCAAGGCGCACGAATCGCCCTGCACCATTGGGATTCCGGCCTGTCGAAGAATCGTCCGGCAGTTGCGCCCAAACGCCATCCGGCCCTCAGCGCCCCGGCGGCGATGGCGTTCGGGTCATCCGTTCGACGACCTCGAGCACGTCGTCGACGCGCCGCGCCGGCACCCCTGCGAGCGCCAGGCGCTGACGGCGTCGCTCGCGGCGACCGGCGACGAGCATGGCGTTCAGGACGGCACGCTCGGCCTCCCGCGACACGATCGCGATCTCCACTCCCACCCGGCTGTCAGGGCCGCCGGTACCCGTGTTGGTCGGTGACAACGTCTGTCTCCCGTCCTGCCGTGGCCTCCGTCGCCACCCCGCCGGGATGACCTCGCCGCCGGGCCACGAGCCGCCACCGGAACCGGTCCGGGGGCGGCGCGACGAGGACCCCAATCTCCCACGTCGCGCGGCGGAACGAACACGAACACACGTTCGCCCTGGATAACGCGGTCAACCTGCCGGGTCGTGGTCCTTCTGGCCCATCGTCAGGAAGCCGAGGACAAGGCAACAGGCGATCGCGAGGTCGGCGTTTCCTTCATCCGAGAGGTGCACCATGAACGCGGCGGCGAAGTGCGGGTTGACCTGGGCGGCCTTGGCTCTGGCGACCTGCAGGATCGGCATCGCGATGCCGTACGCGATCGCGTAGAGCCGAGCCAGGCGCTCCGCGGAGACCCCCAGCTCGTGAGCGGCGTCCACCACCGCGGGGGCTTCCGACAGGTCGTGGACTTCGACCGTGGCCACAGCGCCACCCGCGGCCCGCAACGGGCCAAGCATCGACACGGACTGGGCGGCCTTCACCAGACGAGCACGGTCCCGCTCCGCCTGCTCGACCATCGTCCGGAGCGCCGCCAGCCAGGGCCGCCGGGACTCATCCAGCACTCGGGCGAGCTGCTCACGATTCGCGCGCATCGCCGCCTCGAACGTACCCGACTTCGATTGAAGCGCCGCCTCGAATGCGGCACGCTGATCGGCCGACAACGCCCCACCTACTCGCGAGCCCTCGAACGCGCGCTTGAGCTCCTCGAGCGGATCGGCGCGCGTGATGCGCAGAGAGCGACGGAGCTCCTCGCCGGCCCGTTCGAGTTGCGCACGCTGGATGCGACGGTAGTGGGCGGCAGCATCATCGGCCATGAGCAGATCATGGCCGTGGTGCAGGACGCGTCCGGGACATCACCTGCCCGAAACGACGCCGCCCCCGGCGGTGGCCGGGGGCGTCAGAGGTAGCGGGTGACGGTCGCTTTCGTTACGCCTTAGCCGTCACGATATCGACAGTGCAACGCGCAGCTGGGCAGCGAAAATCGCTATCGGTCGTGACAGCGTGATCGGCAGACAGCTCCGCCGTAGCGAGAATCAGGGCGTCTGGGAGTTTGAGATTGAAGCTCGCCCTGAGCTCCGCAGCTCGCTTAGCTACGTCGGTTGTGATGGGGACGATGGAGCTGACAAACTGGGCGAAGAACGCGTCTTGGACCTCCTCATCGCGGTGCCCCATCAACACGCCCACCCTTAGCTCAGCGAAGCTAATCGACGAAACAACGACCCGCCGATACCGATGAATCGCGGCGCGAACGACTGGCCCGACCGCACTGTGCATCGCGTCCTGGGGGTTCGTGAACGCGGCGATCACGCACGAATCCAGAAGAACTATCCCCATTCGCCTCTTAGCTCTTGAATGCTCGCTGCAGTTATCGGACTCGGAGCTGCTCCCTCGAAGAGATCCAGCAAGCTGTCGAGTTCCGTGGCGCTGAGCCGCTCCAAGCTAGAGGCTCCGCGATGTTGCTGCAGTGCTTGACGCCAGTCCACGTTGCGAAAAGACTGTGCGCTCGTGGACGGAGACGACCAAGTGGCCGCGAGCGGCGCGAAGAACACCGCTGCAGAGACGGCCGTCGTCCGAGCGATCCCTGTGTGAGCAGGTCGCCAAGACTCAGTCGTCCGACCGGCAAGAACACTACTCATACCTACAGGCCTCCTCAGCGACTCGCTTATAGTCGATGGTGCCCTGGCCAGCAAACTGGGGTGCGACGTCACTTGCGATGAACTCGAGTAGGCGGAAGGTCGACTCCAGCGTTTCGCCGTCTGCTACGACGAGGTCACGGGCCAGATACGAAGCGTACCGCGAGTTAACGTCGACGGAGACCTCAATGCCTCGTTCCGCGACGTTAGCCTGCCATGGATAGAGAGTCACGGGGACCCCTGGAATTAGAGGACGGTCCATATTTCGTATCTCGTACACCTCTGCGCCCAGAGTCACAAAGTGGCGCGGCGGGACCTTCAAAGCAACCCGGGTGCCCCCTTCTTGAACCATGTGCGCAGGCACTCCATACCGAACGTGGTGGTCCGCAAGTAGGGCAGTCGCGCTCGATTCATCGTCCAGCCGCGTCTCGAAAGATATGTTCTTAACAATGCCGATCGAAACGGGCGTCCCGTAGGTCGAACTCGCTCCGGCAAAGAGAGCTTGCGCCTTCTCCCGAAGATAGGCTAGGGCTTTCACTTGTCCAGCCCGAAAATCGCCGAAGAACTGTACGTTGAGCTCGACCGCTGTTGCGGAGACGGACACTTGACTCGCCGTGCTCGCGAGAGCCAAGTGAACCAAGTTCGGAGGGGCGTCGGTCGGCAGAAGTTGCCGCTGAAGCTGGTGCGGGAACGTCCCCCGCACTGCCTCGATGAACCTCTCGTCCTTACCCGAGTCTCGTGCTCCGCCCGGATACTCAAGCACGATCCGGGCTGCGCGGGGCTTACCGAGATCGATCATCGCTGCGCATCCTACGCGGCGCGTGGGCGTAGGGCCAATCACGCTCGCGGTCCGTGAGTCGGTGAGACAACCGACCCGCTGCACTCGTCCTCGGGGTCCGGGCCGGTGTCGCCGTGCGGCGGGTCGTTGTCGTCGAGCACGAGCTGCGCGTCGAAGCGGGGCGTGAACGCGGACACGACCGCGGCGGGAATGCCGACGATGAGCGCCGCGACGGCGACGGCGACCTCGACGAAGCCGAACGCGGCGCCGTGCACCAGCTCGTCGCCGCCTGACGCCCTGGTCCCGGGGGATCGGGGCGGATAGGCTTCCGCGATGAAGCTCAGCGAACTCCGCTCACGCGTCCGCAGCGCTGCGCCGCCAGACGCGGTCGTGACCGACACGGACGACGGGATCTCGGTTCGTCGAGGCGGAAACACGATCCAGTTCGCGCCGGACCCCACGAACGAACCGGACGGATTCGGCTTCTCGGTCCTAGCGCCCGGTCGGTCGGGAAACAACTACGACGCAGGCAGCGTCGAGGACGCCATGCGCTACCTCTGAGTCACGGGCGCTGCATCGAGCCGGAGCGCAGGACCAGGCGCAGGTAGGCGCGGCGCTTGGCGCGGTTGCCGTTGGGGCCTTGACCGACCGCGATCGTGGCGAGGCGGGCGGCGAGCCATGCCGATGCAGCGATCGCGCGGGCGTGATGCCACGGGACCCGGGCCCACCGGCCGCCGTTGCGGTACTTCACGCGTCGCCGGCGGAGCAGCTCGTTGACGTGCTTGCGCTCGCCGTCGGTGAGGAGCCGGTACCGCGGGTCGGCCTCCCCCGCCGTCGTCGCCGGCGTGGGCGTGAGGAACAGCTCGCGCTCCGCGCGGCGGCGGCGCGTCAGGCCCGCAAGCGCACGCCCGCCGGCCTTGTCGTAGAGGAGGAACGCGTCCGCGATCCGCCGGCGGCTGCCGGACGAGAGCGCGCGACCCATCGTCTCGAACCCGCGGACGCCCTCGACCGCCCCGGGCCCGAGGTTGTACGCGAACGACACGAGCGCGTCGTACTCGTGCTGGTTGAGGCCGAGGCGCTTGGCGACCGACCGGACCGGCGGCTCGTACCGCTCGTCGAGCTGGCGGCGCAGCAGCGCGAGCGCCGCGGACTTCTTCAGGCGTGGCGTCGACGACGTGACGGCCCGACCGTTGATCCGGGTCGTGCCGAAGCCGATCGTCCAGATGCCGACGGGGTCACGGTACGGCGCGCCGTTGGCCGGGAACCCCTCGAACTCGACGATGAGGTCGAGGCCGCGCTGGGAGATCCTCATGCCGTCAGGTCTCGCGGGTCGTGGTCGTCGGGCTCGAGGTCGGCGTCGGCGAGCGCGTCGACCCACGGCTTCGCGGCCTGGGCGGCATGCTGCGCGCCGAGCGCGATCGCCTGGGCCTGCCGGCCGAGCATCGACGCGAGCGCCCCGACGCCGGAGACGACGGTGACGGTGTCGTTGGCGTCGATCGCGCCGGCGATGACGCCGAGCGCCCCGAGGAGGCCGAGGAGGGTGGAGAGGCCCCACGGGACGCGGGGCGGGGCGGGCTGCGCGTCGAGGAGGACGCTGTCGGTGGTGGCGTTGGTGCTCATGGGGGCTCCGGGTTCAGGTGAGGCGGCCGTGGTACACGTCGCGGAGGTAGCGCAGCCGAGCGCGCTGGCGGGCGTTCGGGTTGCGCAGCTCGCGGAGGTAGCGGATGCGCTCGGCGATCCAGCGCTTCGAGCGGGTCGCCGACCGGTTGTGCAGCGCGGCGACCTTGCGCCACCCGCCGTGACGGCGGGCGGTGCGGCGCCGGGCGAGGAGGTTGGCGGCGTGCTCCTTCTCCGCACGGGTGAGCGGCGGCAGGCCGAGCTTCGCGGCGAGCTTGCGCAGCGACGAGGCGGGCATCTCGAGGTGCCACGGCTCGCCGGGCACCGGGAACGACACGACGCCGCCCTGGCGCTTGAGCCAGTCCGCGAGGCGACGTGCGCCACCGTCGAGCGCGTTGACGTCGACGGCATGGTCGATCCGGCCCGTGCGGATGTGCGGCGCGTTGTGCGACGGCACCGCGGCGAGGTTGCCCCGGCCGGCGCGGTAGGCGCTGTAGAGCGCGGCCTGTTGGCCGAACGTGCGGTGCCCGGACGTGACGGTGAACCGCACCCCGGCCCTGTCGGCGGCACGCAGCACGATGTCCCACTCGCGGGACAGCCGCTTGCCGTGGTACACCCGGTAGGTGACGCTCATCGGGCGTCGCCCTTCCCGAATCCGCAGCTCGGACAGGCGGCCGGGTGCACGCCAAGCTGCTGCTCAAGCTCGTGGCGCCGGGCGGAGGCGATGCCGTGAGGCGAGTGGTGGTCGTACGCGCAGGATGGGGAACCCGGGGGCGGCTGCGTTGCCGCGACTTCCGCGCGTGCCCGGTGCAGCTGGGCCATCAGCCGCTCGTGCTCCGCGGCCGCCTCGGCTCCGTGCCACGGGTAGGGCAGGGCCCACCAGTCCGGTGCTCCGGGGTAGGGCCGGGCACGTTCGCGCCCATGCGTGTGGGCCCCCGCCGAGTGCGAGTACGAGTACGAGTACGGGACGGGACGCGTCGGGTCCGACGGCCCGCCGTGGGAATGCAGGGGCGGCATCAGGTGGTCTCCATGGATCGGACGAGGGACAGCGCCCCGGCGTAGGCGACGAGGACCCCCAAGGCGGTGCCAATCGCCCAGGCGGTCGCCTCGACCCCGGCCGGGTGACGGCGCGCCGAGGCGAGCGCCTGGCGGGCGAAAATCGGGACGCTCTCCCGCACGGGTCGCTGGGCGGAGAGGGCCCAGAGCAGGCGGGGGTGGTCTGCGAGGCGGAGGGACATCACGGTGTCACCGGGTCGGGTGCGGTCGGCTGTAGCGGGGTGGTGCCGGGCGGTCCGGCGGGGCCCTGCGGTCCGGCAGGTCCGGGCTCGCCCTGCGGGCCGGGAGGACCGGCGGGACCCGCGGGTCCCTGCGGCCCGGATGCTCCGACGGGGCCTCGAGGTCCGGTGGCCCCGGTCGGTCCGCGCTGGCCGGCCCATCCGTCCGTGCCGTCGCGGCCATCGGCTCCTGACTTGCCTCGGGGGCCAGTCGCGCCGCGCGGTCCTCGCGCACCAGGCTTGCCACGGTCGCCTTGGCGGCCCGTTGCGCCCGCCCGTCCGGCGGGGCCACGGTCGCCCTGGGAGCCCGGCAAGCCCTGCAACCCAGCGGGGCCGGCTTCGCCGCGGAGGTATCGCACGACCTGGGCGGTCTGGTCGTCGCCGCGGGAGCGGACGTCGTCGACTCGGGCGCGGTTGGCGGTGAGCGCCAGGACGAGCGCGGCGGCCGCGACGACGGCGATCACGACGACGGTGACGATGAGCTGCCACACCGACCGGCGCAGTCGCGCCAGCTCGCGCTCCCGGTGCGCGGTGCACTCCGCCGAAGCCTGCTCCGCGGCGGCAAGGTCCTCGAGAGCCTGGTGGGACGAGGTCATCGCGCGGCCCCCGGGGTCGTTAGCGCATGCCGGACCGGACAGTCCGGGACGGGACAACCCCACACGCGGTGCTCAAGCCGCTCGATCTCCTGCTCGGCGCTCTCGAGCTGCCCGAGGAGCGGCGCGACGACACTGACCGTCGCGCGCGGCATCGGGTCCGGGGCGGGCCTCGGGTCGCCGCGTTGCTGGCACAGCGTGCGTGCCGCGGTCGCGGCCCCGATGAGACCGGCGGGACCGATGACGACGGCGGCCAGCGTGGCGATCGCGGCGACGTCCATCGTCAGGCCTTGATGATCTTGTTGAGGCTGGCGGACGGCTGCACGTTCGCGTGGCCCTGCCCCGACCCGGTGTTCCCGGTCGAGAAATCGTGGGTGTGATTGCCCACCCCGACCACGGTGACCGCGGGCGTGACGCCGCTCGTGACCGATCCGCCCGTGTTCGACATGCCGGTCACCGCCATCTTCACCGCGTGCTTACGGCCGGGGTCCTCGAACCCGACCAGCCACAGGTCGGTGTCCGGCGAGGTCGCCCATCCGAGCAGGCCGGTGATCCCGGGCGTGCCCGCCCCGTGGTTGTGGGCCTGCACGGCGGTGGTGTGCGAATGCGTCGCCTGGGACGCGGAGTGGCCGTGCGCACCATCGCCGGCGGTGGTGCCGGAGTGGTTGTGCGGGGGCAGCTCCCCGGTCTGCAGCTGGTGGGCCTCAGCGCCGAACTGGGTGCCGAGCGGCCGGTTCGTCAGCCCTGGGCCCTGACCGGCGCCGACCGTCGCTCTCCCGCGCAGGTCGGGGACGTTGAACGTCGTCGACCCGTCGCCGGGTCCGTACGTCGTCCCGATCAGCGTGAACAGCGCGGAGTAGGTGGCGCGCGCCACGGCCTGCCCGTTGCACAGCAGCCAGCCTGCGGGTACCGACGTTCCGGCGAAGTCGTTGACGGTGCCGACGGGCACCGGCTGCCCGGCCTGGTACTCCAGCCACGCGCTGCCGATGTCCACGGACAGGGTGCCGGTGTCCGTGGCGATGTACAGGCGACGTGGCACCCCGGGGGACGGCCTGCTGGCTGCGGGGCCGCTGGTCGCGCCGACGAACGTGTTGTCAATGTGCTCGAGGGCGGGGTTGACGGCGTCCTCGATGTCGGCGTCGCCGCTGAGCGACGCGAGTGGGATGGCGTAGCGGGTGGTGGGCATGGGCGGCTCCTACGGTTGGCTGACGTCGTCCCAGTCGGTGTTGTCGGCGTCGACGTCCGTCCAGGTCGGATAGGTGTCGCGGACCTCGAGCCAGTCGCGGTCGTCGGAGACGCGGATGTGGCCGAGGATTCCGGCGGGGATCGCGGACGTGACGATGCGGGCCCCGGCGGTGTTGAGGTGCCAGGCGTCGGCGAGGGTGGCCGCGGGCACGACGGTGAGTCCGGTGATGTCGAGTTGCTCCCCGGTCGCGGGTGCGGGGCCGGACCACCGGGCGTACCCGATGAGCGGGTAGGCGTGGGTCATGCCCGGGGCGACATGGACGGTCCCGAACTCGAGCCATGTCCAGTCGGTGGGCGCGTCCCGCCACGGCGTGTCGGCGCGGAGGTTGTCGGGGAACGTGGTGCCGCCGTCGGTGGATTGCGCGAGCGCGAGAGAGATCCGTCTGCCGGTGGTGTTGGCGCGGACCCATGCGCCGAGGGTGGCCCGTCCGGTGGCGAGCTCAGCGGCGGTGATGCGGTTACCGGCCGGGACCCCGGCGGGGTCGAGCACGGCCGGGAACGGTCCGCTGCTGCCCGGGAGGTAGTGGGGGATCAGCGCCACGGTGCTCCTACAGCTCGTCGCCGGGGGTCGCGAGCGGTGCGGGTTCCGGCTCCGCTGCCGCGGCCTGCGCGAGCGCGTGCTCGATCAACAGCCTTGCCTCGCGGCGCTGGTCGGCGGGCGGGGTGTCGGCAGGCCACACGGTGGTGTGCAGCGTGTCCGGGCCGTCGGCGACCGTGTCCCCGGCGACCTGGGCGAGCACGTCGGGGGCGGTGTCAGGGATACGCACGACGAGGGTCGACGTGCCGTTGGCGGTGACGTGCGATTCGATGGTCAGCATGAGGGTCACGGGAGGAGGGAGTAGGAGACGGAGTACGTCCACGACGACGAGTCGGACGGGGCAACGGTGATGCCCCACAGGCGCGGCAGCGCCACGGCCGACACTCCCTTGATCCGAGCGTCAGGACCCGCGATCCCTGCCAGCGACGCGCCGGGACACACGATCCCCACGTGCGACCCGGTCCCAGAGAGCCCGGTGACACCGAGCAGGGTGATGAACCCGGAGAGGTTTGCGAACACCCGCAGCGCCAGCGTGCCCGTGCCCGCGACGGTGACGTTCAGCGCGACGAGCACCCCCCGCGACGAGACGTTCACCAGCGACGGGGACGACGTGTCCGCGGTGCGCGCATCGGACGCAAGCGCCACCTCCAGCCGGGGTGCGAGGGCACGCTGACGGGTCCAGAACGACCCGTCCCACACCATGTTCGCGACGGGGCCGAACGTCGGGCCGGACTCGCTGTCACCCGTGTTCGCCGCCGACTTCGCCGGGTCATACTGCCCCGAGTGCGCGTTGTAGCAATGCGGTGCCACGGCCGCGACGCCACTGGGCAGCCCGCCCCCGTCCACCCGGCCCATCCTCGCCCGAACCCACTGCCCCGTCTGCGCATTGAGGACCATCCCCCGCCCAGCCACAGACGGCACCGCCGAGTTCGCGTCCGCGTCCGACGGCACCGTTGCCGCCGGCAGCTCCGTGTCCACCGGCAACGGGGCCGACGACGACACCGGCGTCGGCACCCCACCCGACGAGAACTCCACAACCGAGTGCGGGGAATGCACCCCGGACGCATCAGTCGACCGCGTCACCACAGTCGCGTCGGCCGCATCCTTGATCCCAATGTTGTTCGCCATGCTCAGGCCACCTCGAATCGAATGAACGTCACAACCGGCCCAGGGCCACCCGACGCCGAACGGGACACCGCGCCACCAACACCCGACCAACCAGACGCATCCGACGCCCCGGACGGATTGCGGACCAGATTCGACGGGGCGTCACGCCACGACGTCCACTCCGGCAACACGTCACGGAACCGAACCGCCACCTCCAGGTGGTGCGGACTGTCGACCGACGGGTTCGCCGGGTCGTACCGCTCACGCACCCGAACCTCCCCGCCCGATGCGAGCAGCTCCGCGGTGACCGACCGCAGGTACCCGAGGGTGCCGCGCGACCAGTACGGGGCGTCACGGATCGCCTGACGGGCCTCCGCGACCTGCGCGACGGTCGCGTCCGGGCCCTGCACCGACCGGTCGACGCGCACCCCGACCAGCTGGCCGAGCCACGCAAGCATCCAGCGTGGCGCCCGGTCCGGATCGAGCGCCGCAACGACACCGGGCGTCCCGTCGTCACGGTCAGCGGCAAGGTCCTCGAGCTGCGAGAGCACGCCCCGGGCGAGGCCGTCCACATAGGCGGCCAGCACCCATCCGCCGTCCGCGTCACCGGCGGTGTACGGGCCGAGCTGCTCGTACACCCGCTGCCCAACCGGGGACATCGTCCACGGCGGCAGAGTCACGTCCTGGCCGGGCTGCCACCGGTCGACGGTGACGGCGGTCACGGCACCCTCTCGATGACGGTGACCGTGATGTCCTCCGGCCCGATCGACGGGAGCGGCACCAGCCCGGTCATCTCGACGTCGACGGCCGCCGCGTTGATGCGGGCGCTGTCGAGGTCGACGTACGCGACGCCGGGTGCGCGGGCGGCGACCGCGACGAGCTCCGCGATCCGCACGTGGCGGGTCTGACGCCAGTCGTCGCCGTCACCGTCCCACTGCGGCATGCCCCACGTCAGCGGGGAAAGCCACGACAGGATCTCCGCCTTCGTCGCGTCGCCTGCCGTCGCCATCGCCTCCGGCCACGCGGCGACGGTGATCGCGACGGTCAACGGGTTCGCGGTCGGGCCGACGACGTGCATGACGTGGTTCAGGACCCTCGCCCGCTCGACGAGCGCCTCCACGTCGGCCTGCACGCCACCACCGACCGCAACCCCGGACGGGTCGGTGATCGCGATCGTGATGTGCCCGGCGGTGTCGACCGACGGGGCGTCCGGGTCGATCAGGTTCAGGACCGTGCAGCGGCCGACCCCGGGCACGTCCTGCACCAGCGCCTGGATGTTCTCCGGGTAGATCTGGGCGTCCGCGAGCAACCCGAGCCGACGGTTGAGCCGGTCCAGGAACTCGTCGGGGTCCTCCTCGTCCACGCCGCGCGCGGTTGGCGCGTCGAGCGTGATCTGGTCGAGCCAGACGAGCGCGTCGTCGGGCTGCACGTCGCCGGTGATGCCGTTCCCGATCTCGCCGTCGATCGTGGCCTGCACCTGCACCCCGGACACCGACGTCGACGAGCCGGGGATGATCGCGTCCTCGATCAGCTCGAGCGGGATCACCGACCCGTCAGGGGCGACGCCCTGCAGCGTCGCGCCGGCCGACAGGACATGGCCGTCGTCGTCGATCGCGTGGACGGTGACGGTGCCGGTCGCGGGGAGCGCCGTCTCCTGGTGGATCCGGGCGAGGTTCCCGAACTCGGTGATGATCGCCGTCGGAACGGTCGTGAGGAGCTGCAGGCCGGTCGCGGCCTCCCCGGCGAACGCGGCGAGTAGCCGTTGCTCGAGCGCGTACGGCAGCGGCGACCATCCGGGGACCTGCTCGGCGATCGCGTCGTTCGCGGCGTTCGCGAGCTCGACGGGGTCGACGGTGACGGTCGGGTGGATGTAGTCCCGCTCGTCGATCATGCGGCGGTGACGTCGAGGGAGACGTGATCGTCGTCGATGTGCACGTCGACGATGCGTGCACGCGGCTCCTGCTCGCGGAGCCGTTCGGCGAGGGCGTCGATCGGGGTGCCGCGCACGAACACGGGGGACGGCACCCCGGCGTCGGGAAGGTCGTCGACGGTGCCGGGCTCGGTCGACGCGAGCCAGTACACGCCCTGGGCGATCTCGTCGATCGTGTCCTGCTCGACGGTGGCGAGCTGTCCGCCCGCCAGTCGCACGGGGAACGCGAGGTGTGGCACGTCGTCGGGCACCACGATCCATCGTGGTGACCGTCACCGGCCGCCCGCAACCGAAACGGGCGGTTACGACGGGGCGGGCTGCCACACCACGATCGACGTTCCACCGCGGGAGTCCTGCGCGACGACGCACCGATCGCCGACCGTTGGGGTGAGCTCCCCGTACGGCATCCACATGCACGGTCCCCACGGGTGCTCGGCCCGGGCGCCGAGGAGCCGCACGAACGCGGGCTCGCCGAGCGCCGGGGAGTTCAGCAGCACGCCCTGGTGCAGGACCGGGGCGTTCTCGCGCGCGAACGGGGAGTCGGCAACCATCGTCGCTAGTTTCCCGGCCAGTGACGGGGCGTGAACCCCGCGGTCGACGCGACGGTGGTGTAGGCGTGCGGCCCGCCGAGCGCCCGGATCGACCGGGTCGGACCGGTGTCGAGCGACCGGATGCGTCCCATGCTGTGGAACTCGAGGAAGACGTGGTTGGCGTTCGCCCACACCGTGACCTTCTTCCCGCGACCGGCACGGCCCCACGACGCGGCCATCGTGCCGGACGCCGGGACCGGCTGGCCACGCCGGTAGCCCCAGCCGGCGGCGGCGAGCGCCGCACCGACCGCGCCGGAGCAGTCGTAGCCGGTGACGACCTGGCCACCGTTCGACCGGTTCGTGCCACGCGACGGGGACCCGGCGGACGGATGCCCGCCACCCCACGCGTACGGGTACCGCTTCGCGCTGATCGCGACGGCCGCGTCGTACACCGCCTGCGCCCCGGTCGCCGACGACGTCGAGCTTGCCGGCGACGCGGCCGACCCCGACCCGCCACCGGACTGCTCGCGCTGCTTCACCTCCGCGGCCGGCTCGCGCTTCCGTGCGCCGGGACGGGCGAGCGTCAACGTCGACGTGTGGCCGAGCAGCCCGATGCGCGCCTCGTCGATCAACCACCGGCCGTCCGCCGGCCCCTCGCCGACCAGTGCGACGGGCATGCCGGGCGTGAGCTGCCACGGATTGTCATTCCAGGTGACGATCACCTCGGCCTGGTCGACGGCGGCACGGGCGTCCTGGTCCCACCGGATCGATACGACCGCGTCGTCGGTCCGGTCGAGCTCGGCGACCGGACGGGGCGCGGCGAACTCGCGATCGGACCCGTACCAGACGGTGTTCGCGACCGTGAACAGCGACCAGTTCACCTCGTCGGCGAGGCGCTGCCCACAGAGCCACGAGTTCTCGCGGGCACCGCCGACCTCGCCGCGCCGGTACTGGTAGTCGACGGTCTGCGCGCCCGGCTCGGTGGTGGACTCCCCGGCGGCGGAGCGGGCGCTGTCGCCACCGTTGCGGGCCAACCACAGGTCGACGTTGCGGGTCGACTCGCGCTCCCACTGGGCGTATCCGCCGACGGACACCTGGACCGCGACGATCATCGCGTTGAGGTTCCCGGACGCGTTGCGCAGCGACCCGTGCTTCTGCTTCCAACCGGACTGGCCGCCACGGCCGCCGGTCAGCCACATGCGGGTCGAGAGCGTGTTGTCCTTGCGGACGCTCTCCGGTCCCCACGGGGCGCGCTGCTGGTACGGGCCGCGGGAGTCCGGGCCGGGCCCGTCGCCGCGGTGGATGTACCGCTCGTGGCCGCACATCGACTCCTGCGTGAGGCACATGTTCGTCGCGATGAGGACCCGTCGCGACGCGCCGAGCCGTTGCGCCTCGGTCAGCGCCTCGTCGAGGCACCGCAGCTGCTGCGAGTTCGGCGCGCGACCCTTGATCCGGACCTGGCCGGCCTTGCCACCGAACCCGCTCGCGCCGCGGCTCCCGGCGGTCTTCTTCGACACCGCCGACGCGGCGCGTTCGGCAGCGGTGTCGGCGCGCTCGCCAGGCATCACCGGCTGTCGGATCGACAGCTCGGGGATGTAGTACGGGATCCCGCCGTTCGCGCGGACCTCCCCGATGAGCCGGCGGATGAACTGGGCTCGGGTGACGGTCCGTCGGGACATCGCGAGCGGCCGGTCGTGCTGGCGCAGGTAGGCGATCGCGCGGTCCTCGCACTCGATCGTGACGGTCGCGTCCTGGCGCTTCACGGCCTGGACGCGCCACCACACTCCGGCGGCGCGCAGGTCGCCGCGCGCGAGTCGCCCGGACCCGGTCGGGTCGAGGATCGCGTCGAGGGTCCCGGACGTCAGCAGGTCATGGTTCGGGTCGGCGAGCGTCAGGGTGAGCGTCGCCTCTCCGCCGCGGGTGATCGTGATCGCCATATCGACGAGCAGCGGGTACAGGTCGGCGCGGCGCTGGATGCCGTTCGATCCGCGCAGCTCGACGAGCCCGAAGTTGCCGGCCTTCGGCACGATCGGGTTCGTTGGCACGGTCAGCCACGGCTTGCGGGGGGCCATCAGCGCCTCGGGACCTTGATCCGCGTGCCGACCTTCAGTGCTCGTCGCGGGTCGCGCGGGAACGGGGCGGCCTTCTTCTTGCCCTTCACGACCCGACGGTTCATGTCGTAGATCTCCGCCCACCTCGAGCTGTCGCCGAGCTCGCGGCGCGCGATCTTCTGCAGCGTGTCCTTCGCGACCGCGCGGACGGTGCGGGTCTTCGCCTTCCCGGACGCGGTGCGGGCCGACGTGAGCTTGCGGGACCGTGCGGTTGGCGGGGTGCGCGGCCGGATCAGGGTGATCGTCCCGGCCTGCCGCACGCGACGCTGACCACCGGGCCCGCCCTGCCAGATCGGGGTGCCCTCCTCGAGGTTGTCCATCACCCATACGTGCCGGGTGCCGGGCACCATGCCCTCCACCCGCAGACGGGGCGGGGCGGCGTCCTCGCCCTGCCCGTCCTGGGCCTCCCCCATCTGCTCGAGGGCGCGCCACACGTGCTCGACGGAGGTGGCCGGCCACCCCTCGGCCATGACGGGGATCGTGAGCGCCCGCGGCTCGCTCGCGGCCCGCCAGTACGTCGCCGGGTCGCTGAACGGCAGCGTGATCGTCTGCCACCCGCCGACGGCCGGCCGGTACCGGGCAGGCTCGTCCCCGAGCCACAGCGTGACGTGCTCTCCGGTGTCCTCGCGGGTGATCGTGACCTGCCCGTCGGGCGTGCTCACGCGATCGCCGTCCGTCCGGTTATGGCCCGGGACCGCTTCACGCGCCGGTCGATGCGGGCGGCGACCTGGTCCCCGTCGACGTACACCGCGACCTCGACGACCGGGGCCGCCGACCCGCCGGTCGGGACCGGCACCGCGGTCGGCGACAGCGCGCCGCGCTCCCCGGTCGACAGCGGGGCGGTGCGCGACGCGCGCATCGACGTACGGTGGTCCCACACCCTCGCGCCGGGCGGGAGGTGCAGCAGCTCGGGGCCACGCTCACCGACCCACGTCAGGCCGCCGGTGGTGACGGTGCCGCCGTCGGCGAGGCCGAGCACGCCGCCGAGCGCGCCGAGCGCCCCGCCGGCTTTTTTCATGATGCCCTTGATCGGGCCCGGGACGATGGACCCGACGGCGTCGATGACGGCGTTCGGGGCGGCCTTGATCCCGGCGACGATCCCGTCGACGATCGCCTTACCGATCGACTTCGCGGCCTCCACGACCTTGCCGGGCAGGCCGGTGAGGAACGACACGACGTTGCCGAGGTACCGGCGCACCGTGGAGTACGCCGACGACGCGGCCGACCCGATCGCCCGGAACGCCGACCCGACCGCGGACCCGGCGGATCGCGCGGCCGACACGAGCGTCCTGATGATCCCGATCGTTCGGGTTATCGCCCCGACGACCGCGGACACGACCGACGTCACGATCGTCCGGATGCCGGCGAACGCGGCCTTCACCCCGGACCACAGGGCGTTCACGACGTTACGGAACGACTCGGACCGGCGGTACAGCATCACGAGGCCGGCGGCGACGGCGGCGAGGACGATCACGACCCGCGCGAGCGGGTTCATCGACATCACGGTGTTCAGCGCCCCGGTCGCGAACGCTGCGGCGGTCGTCGCGACCTTGTAGGTCGCCAGCCCTCCGGCGAGGACCGCGAGGACCGCCGCGACCGCCTTGCCGTCGACGCCGAGCGCCCGGAACGGCGCGACGATCGCCTTGAGCGGTCCGCCGAGGTCGCGCACGACGTTGCCGAGGTCCTGCAGGGCCGGGAGCACGTAGCTCTCCGCGACGTTCGCGATCCCCATCTGCAGCTGGCGGCTGAAGCTCCTCAGCGTCGCCTTGCCGGTGCCGAGCAGGGTGTCGTCGAGCTTGTCGGCCGCGCCGGCGGTGCGCTCCATCGCGGCGGTCGCGGGGTCCAGTCCGAGGATGGCCTGGCCGCCGATGTCCTCCCACATCGACCCGAACAGCGCCACGCCGGCCGCCTCGCGCGTGACGGGGTCGCGCATCTTGCGCAGCGCGGCGAGGATCTCCCCGGTCGCCTTCTGCGCGGACGGTCCGCCCTTCGCGAGGCGCTGGGCGTAGTCGTCGGCGGACAGGCCCAGCGACTTGTACGCGTCGACGGTGGCGGTGCTGCCGTCGATCGCGCGGATGCTGAACTCCTTGAACGCGTCGCCGATCTTGTCGACGGAGTAGACGCCCTGCTCGGCTCCCTGCACGAGCAGGCCGGTGAACGTCTTCGCGTCGAACCCGAGCGACTTCATCGGCTCCGCGTACTCGTTCAGGGTGTCGAGGAACTCGCCGCCCTTGTCCGCGCCCCGGGTGAACCCGGACGTGATGACGTCGAACGCCTCGTCGAACGATCCGGCCATTCCGTTGGCCATGAGAGCGGACACGGTGCGGGTGATCTCCTGCCCGGACGCGTCGAACGTCGACTGCAGGTTCAGCACCGACGCGGATGCCTTGCGCAGCTCGGCGTCGCTGACGTCGCCGAGGTCGGTCATGTTCTGGCCGATCTGCACGATCGCGTCGTTGACGTCGGCGAGGCCCTCCCCGTACGCGTCGGAGTACAGGCCACCGGCGACCTTGCCGATCCGTTCGGCCTGGTCGGCGGTCATGCCGAGCTGGGCGGCCATCTTGGCGTGGCCCTCCTGCATGTCGAGCGCGTCGACGATGCCCTTCACCGCGAGGCCACCGATCGCGACGCCGAGCGCGGCGACGGCCCGCTTTGCACGGCCGAGCGCCCGGTCCATCCGGCCGGTCGCCTCCTCGGTCCCGTCACCGAGACCGTCGACCTCGCCACGGACGTCACGGACCGCGGCGGCGGCCTGGTCGGACCCGATCGCGCGGATCCGGATCGACAGGTCCTCAGCGGCCATCGGGGCTCACTCGGGGACCTTGCCGCTGTTGATCGCGACCGCGGTGAAGAACGCCTGCCATCTCATCTGCTCTCGTCGTTGCCTCTCCGCCCCGCCGACGATGCGCTCCAGCAGCCCGAGCTCGACGGTGTCGTCACGGTCCAGGAGCCGCAGCGCGACCTGCTCGAGGCCGATCGCGGCGGCCCGCTCGGCGAGCTGCAGGCGTGCACGGTCGTCGGGGCTCAGGCCCCCGGGTCGGTTGCCTCGTCCCTCGCGGACGCGGTGTCGGCGAGCACGGCGACGCGGTGCAGGTCCGACACCTCCGCGAGCCGCTGCGCGTCGAGGCGCGGCGGCCCGCCTTCGCGGTCGGCGACGGTGAACAGCGCGATGATCGCCTGCTCCGGGGACGCGCACGGCATGCCGGTGGCCTGCGCGACCCACGGCACCCATGCCACGTCATCACCGGCGGCGGTGCGGACCGTGATGACCTGGCCACGGACGTCCGGGTCCTCCTCGCCGAGCCCGCGAACGCACGCGCCGACGAACCGGGCATGGTCAACCGCGGACGTGGCCCGCCGGCCGGAGCCCTGGTCGAGCAGCATCTGCCTGACGAGCGACACCTGCGCCTCCTCGGGCACCCCGAGTCGCAGCCACAGCAGCGGCCGTCCGGTGTCGGGGTCCGCGAGGACCGGCACGTCGTTCGTCGCCGCAGAGGTCCGCGACCGGTAGGCGGCGCGGGCCCGGTCGAGCAGGCTCGACGGGACCGCGTCCGGGGCGTCGGTGACCGGGTCGGTCACGACAGCACCAGCATCTCGAGCTCGACGCGCACCTCGGCGTTGCTGGTGCTGTCGAACTCGGGCTCGGTGACGCCGATGAGGTGCCCGGACTGCGCGGGGACCGACCCGTCGGGCGAGCCGGACGGGGACAGGATCCCCTTCCCGACGCTCATCGTCGCATTGCGCTTCGCCGCGTCCTTCAGCCACTGGTGCAGCGCCAGGTCGCGCACGCTGTCGAAGAAGCGCGAGACCTTCACGTTCTCCTCCTCGGGAACCCCGGACTTCAGGATCCGCTTGGCCATCCCGCCGGGCCGGTAGCCCTCGGCGTCGGTCGTGAGGTGGCCTCCCTCGACCTTGTCCCACACGCCGAGCGACGTGCCGTCAACCACGACGGTCACCTGTCCCCGGCCCTCTGTGACGAGCGTCATCGGTGTTCTCCTATGCGGCGATCTGGTCGTTCGAGGCGACCTTCGTGATGGTCAGGACGAGGCGCTCCCCGACGGGGCTGATGCGCACCGCGACACGGGCGGAAATCCGGCCGGCGTCCAGCTCGTCCTCCGGGTTGACGTCCTCGCTGGTCGCGTCGACGCTGTAGGCGTCGGCGGGGGTGCGGCCGTACAGCGCCTCGTACGGCGGCTGACGCCACCGCTCGCACACCCCGGACAGGTCGTCCTCGAGGTTGCCGAGGATCCGCCGGTCGGCGTCGACGCGACGCAGCACGTACTGCTCGAGGATCTGGCCGAGCTCGTGCCGGAGGCCCATGATGACCCGCGACCCGTGCATGACGACGTTGCCCGGCTCGGTGGCCGGGTCGGCGAGGGTACGGTTGCCGTACACGCGCGGCCGGCCGTTCACCATCTGGATGACGATCACCCCGGCGTCGTTCAGGCGACGCCGCTCGTCGTCGGTGTAGCGGACGGTGACGTCGACGGCCTGGCGGGCGATGCCGAAGATGCCGGCGCCGGGCTGGCCGGGGCCCTGCTCGCCGTCGGTGCGGGCGTTGGTGCCGGCGAGCAGCAGCGAGCCGGGCATCGTGGTGGTGCCGGTCGTGGTCGCGACGATCACGGGCGGGGTGACGAGCGACCCGTACCGTCCGTTGCCGCCGCTGCGGAGCGTCGCGGCGGACGACTCGATGGTGCCGACCGACCCGATCGGCGCGTCGAGGAGCGCGTACCGGTTGCGGTCGGAGCTGTGCTGCAGCGCGGCGGCCTGCACCGTGACGTCGCCCTCGCCGGCCGGGACGATCTGGCCGGGCCCGAGCTCGGCGGGGATCGCGGACATCGCGTCGATCCACTCGTCGGCGGTGATGCTGCCGCGGTCGTCGTCGCCACCGGCGAGGCTCGCGGCGGCCGCGACGGCGGGCAGCGTGTCGCCGACGATCGTCAGCGCCCCGTACGGGGTCGTCCACCCGTCGAGGTCGTCGAGGACCGTGGCGACGACGGACGTGGCGACGGTGGCGTCGTCGAGGGTGAGCGCGAGCTGCACCGCGCCGCCACCGCTGTCGAGGACCGCGAGCTTGAGTCCGCCGGTCGCGCCGTTCGCCCACGCCCCGGGGGACGAGGCGGTGAACGTGACGGACGGGGACGGGTCCGCGTCGTTGAGGGTGATCGTGGCGGCCGCGGCGGCCGGTCCGACGACGCGCACGAAGTAGATCGGTCCGCTCCCCTCGCGCTTGAGGAACTCGTAGCGGTCGTGCAGGTCGCTGTACGGCACCTCGTCGCCGTACACGGTGTCGACGACGTTGCGGGTGGGCAGCAGGACCGCCTCGTCGATCGGGCCGCGGTCGGCGAGGCCGAGCAGGAACGTGGTGGACGTGGACGCGGTCGCGGTCCGCGGGTGCTGCTGGTCGACGACGCCGACCTCGTATCCGGGCGTGTAGCTCATCGGGTCTCCAGGGGGTTGGTCATGGGCGGCGCTCCACGGTGAGCGAGTGCTGCTCGACGATCGGCCGGTTGCCGAGGTCGATCGGCCCGTCGGGTGCCGGGTCGGGGATGTAGTTCGGGGCGCCCTGCGCGTCGTCGACGATGTCGGTGACGGTCAGGTGGAACGCCTGGTTGGTGACCGCGATCTGGCGGCCCATCTCGGCAAGGTCCGGGAGGTCGCCGGTGCCGGTGCCCTGCCACGACACGTGCGCGATCTGCGGGAGCTCGCGGGCGACGTGATGCAGCGTGAGCGCGCGCAAGGCCGCGCCGTACACCGCCGCCTTGCGGCGTGCCTCGGAGCGCTGCTTGTGCGCGACGATCGCGCCGACGCCGATGAGGAACGTGGCGGTCCAGCGGCCGGTGCCGCGCCGGACGGGCTCACCGACGGTGGACGGTGCGACGACGAGCACCCTCGGCAGCTGGTTCTCGGGGTAGGCGTGGAGGGTGTCATCGGTCGTCCACGACCGGGGACGCTCGACGGCACGATCACCGCCGGCCTGCCGGTTCGTCTCGTCCAGCCATGCGGGAAGGCGGCGCGCGAGGGCCGTGATGACGGCCCGCTCGAGGGTGTACTCGTCGAGGATCGGGCCGAGCTGGCGCGCGTCGCGCTGGCCGGGGGTCATCGGGATCAGGCTCATCGCAACCCGACCCCTTCGAGGATGCCCTGCTGCATGACCTTCACGGCCTGGCGCCGTGCGCTCTCGGGGAGCTGGATGACGCGCCGTCGCGGAACGCCGTCGCCGTCCTGGTGGTGGCGGGCGTACGGGACGAGGGTGCCCCAGATCATCTGGTGCGGCTGGCCGATGTACAGGTGCTCGCCGTGGTCGCGGTTCGTGAGCGACTGGCGCAGTCGGCGGGTGGCGTGCAGGATGCGGTGGTCGTGGCCGGCGGCAGCCTTCCGGGCGAGGGTGGACGGTGCGAGGGGCTGCCACCCACCGGAGCCGTGTGCGCCCTGCGACGCGAACTGGCGCACCGATGCGCGGGACAGGACGCTGTCGAGCTCGTCCCACACCGGGGTCATGTCGTCGAGGCGGTTCTCGACGCCGAGGAGGGTGCGGTCGACGATGCTCTCGCCGAGCGCGTCGATGGTGATCCGGATCGGCATCTACCGGGCTCCCCCGGGCCAGCGACGGCCGATCATCGGCGGCACGGGACCCACGCCCGAGCGACGGAACCGTGGGAACCGGCCCGTGGGCGGCAGCGATCCGCCCTCGCCGACCGGGCCGGGCTCGCCGCCCGGGAGCGGGCACCGGTCGCGGATCGTGTCCGCGACCGTCTGCGCGGTCTGCGCCCACACCTTGCGGATCGCCTCGAACGCGGTCTGGTCGTTCGACGTCGCCTCCGGCCGGTACCCGGCCTCGGTGAGCATTGCGGCGAACAGCACGACCTGGGTGCGTGCGACGAGCGCGAGGGTGTCCGAGCACGGGGTGTGCCCGCCGGTCAGTCCGAGGAACGCGCCGACGGCCAGCTCGAGCAGCCGCTCGGCCTGGTCGCCGGTCGGGGACGTCGTCGCGTCGAAGTCGCCGCGGTAGGTGGCGTCGATGAGGTCGTCGATGACGACGGTCGGCCCCGGAGCGACCGGGGCGGCGCCCTGCGTGCGGACGTGCAGGAGCGCCGCCAGGTCGGCGGTCGACGGCCACCACGACCGATCGATGGTGTCTTCCGGGGTCGACACGCCCGCCTACGCGTTGTCGTCGACCCAGCCGATGACGCCGTCGACCGACTTGAGGGTGTGCGTGCCGGTCTCCGGTGCGGCCGGGATATCCGGCGCGTCGGGGATGTCCAGGCCCTCGATCGCGGTAATCGGGATCGACCGCGGGTCGGTCGGGGTGGTGCCGGCGATGTGCGCGGGCAGCGCACGGTCCAGGTCGCTCATGCGTCCTCTCCGTCCTCGTCGTCGTTGTCGTCCTGCAGGAGCGCGAGGACCGCGTCACGGTCCGCGTCCGGGGGGACGTCCAGGTCGCGCTCGGCGGCCTGCTCGAGCAGCTCGTCGTCGGACATGTCCGCGAGACCGCCGGTCGGGGCGTCGGGGTCGTCGGCCAGGAGCCGGACGATCGTCGCCTTGTCCGCGCCGGCCGGGATCGACACGCCACGGTCCCGTGCGATCTGGCGGAGCCGTCGCACGCCGAGCTGCTGCAGGTCGTCGGTGCCGGCGGGGTCGAGCGTGACCGCCTGCTCGGCAGCGACGTCGTCCTCCACCGGCACCGCGACGCCCTCGTCGACCCACCGGTCGGCGATGTCGACGGGGATCTGTCCCTGCCAGCCGCGCGTCAGCCACTGCAGCCGGTTGCGGGGCGGGGCCGGCGGGAGGCACGCCCCCACGCCGACGATGCGGATCAGTCGGGTGCTCACGGCGTGAGGTCCGTGACCGCGGTGCCGGTGATGCGGATCACCCCGTACGGGTTGTCGACGTAGAACAGCCGGGAGCCGGTGGCCTGCACGACCTTCCGGCGGCGTCGCGGCTCGTCGATGATCTCGATGCGGGTCGCCTCCTCCTCGACGGTGCCGCCGGCGCCCTCGGACGCGATCAGCGTCGGCTGGCCGTGCGCGATCCCGCCGGTGGTGTCCTCGATGACCTCCTCGACCCCGAGTCGCCGCGCGAGGTCGTCGCCGTCGGTGTCGTAGATCGTGGCGAGCCGCCACTTCTCCAGCGGGTCGACGAGCAGCACGTCGTACACGAACGGCGCGCCGTCCTTCTGCTGCAGCGCCTTGACGTAGGCGATCGTGGAGTGCGGCCAGTTCTCCTTCGCGGTCGGGGCCGCCCCGTCGGTGACAATCGCGGACCAGTCCGGCCCGGAGTGCGTCCGCGAGTGGGTCGTGATCGCGGCGTTGACCGCGGCGACCGCACGACGGTTCTGGCCCTCGGCGAGGGTGTACGCCATCGCCTTCTCGCGCCGGTCGATGATGAGCCGGCTGTTGCGCCGCTCGTGCTTGCGCTCGACGACGTACCCGATGCCGTGCTCGGTCGCCTCGATCGCCCGGAGCTCACCGACGGTGATGCCGGCGAGCGGCACCTCGGTGTCGGGCTCCAGCTCCTCCTCGAGCCGGTTCAGGCCGAGGATCTCGGGGGTCCACTCCTCGAAGATCGCGAACCCGTTGTCGGTGCGACCGGCGGCCGGCAGGATCCGGTCCGCCCAGTAGCGGGGCTGGATCGCCTCGTCGATGCGCCGCTCGATGATCCGCGACGACTTCAGGAGCTGGCTGACGGTGACGTCCTGGCCGCTCGTGGTGACGGACCCGATCGGCAGGCCCGGGGGCAGGGTGATGGGGGGCATGTCGTGGTCTCCTAGAGCTGGACCTGGGCGAGGATGAGGTCGCCGTCACCGTCGGCGGTCTCGAGCGCGACGCCGACCTTGCGGCCGGACGAGAACGTGGCGACCTTGCCGTCGTTGGCGGTCTGGATCGCCGCGCCGGCGGTGATGCCGGCGGACGCGGTGACGTGCAGGACGTGACCGGAGCCGTAGATCGCGATCGCGTCGGTGTCGGACCGGTCGCGCTGCGTGACGCCGATCGGGTGGTCGCCGGCGTCGGCGTACACGACCGGGACGTTGCCGCCGTCGACCTTGACGGCGGACGGCTTCACGAACCGGGCGCCGACGAGGTTCTCGGCGGCACGGCCGGTGATGGCCTGGCCGGGGTCGTAGATGGGTGCGGTGTAGGGCATGGGGTCCTCGGGTCAGCTGGCGTGGCGGCGCTGCCGCGCGCGGTTGGACAGGAGCGACAGGCCGGCGGGGAGCGGCTCGTCGTCACGGATCACGACCGCGTCGGTGACGGGCGCGCCGCCGGAGGCGAGGCGTCGGCCGGCGGTCGGCACGACCCCGGGCGTCAGGCCGTCGATCTCGGCACGGGTGCCCTCCGGGTCGCTGTCGTAGCGGCGGGCGTAGTGGTCGCGGCGGGACTCGGGGAACCGGCCCTCGTCGATCGCGGCGGTCAGCAGCTGCTCGCGGCCGGTGTCGTGGTCGGCCCGGGCGCGCTGCTCATCCCGCTCCTCGAGGGCGGCGAGGCGCTCCTGCATCGCGGCGAACGCGGCGGCGTCGACGGTGACCGTGCCGGTCTCCTCCGTCTCGTCCTCGTCGTCGTCCGCGTCGACGTCGGTGTCGACCGCGTCCTGGGGCGTCTCGTCGTTCTCGGGCGGGTCGACGGTGGGATCGTTCGCCGGGCCGTTGGGTGCCGGCGGCGTGGGGTTGCTCACAGGTGCTCCTGTGGTCGTGGCCGCCGCGGCGGCCGGGTGGTCTGCCCCGGCGGGGGCAAGGTCGGTGCGGGCCGCGAGCGCGAGCGCACGGCGGGTGACGCGGGCGACGACCTGGTCGTCGGCCGGTGGCGGCGTGTCGGCAGGCAGCGCGGACATCAGCGCCGGCTCACCGATCCAGCGCACGCCACCGGCGGCGAGCGCACCGGTCGCGGACGCCCGGACGGCGTCGAGGAGGTCAGGCATGCCCTTCACGGCCGGGTCGGCGCGACCGAGGTACGCCATGCCGGTGAGGACGCACCGGTAGCCGTTCCCGGATGCGGTGACGACGCCACCGATCGTCTCGATCGAGCGCTGCGGGTACAGCACCGTCACGATCTCCGGCACGTCGACGAGGTCCGCGACGAGCGTCTGTCCGTCGTCGGCGGTCGTCAGGTTCTCGACGGTCCCGATCGCCGGCTCGGCGGTGTCGTACGGGTCGCGGGGGATCGGGTCGCCCCAGTCATCGACCGCCCCGTTGTGGCCAAGCCAGCCTCGGACCGGTCCGGCGGCCTGGATCTCCGGGTCCTGGGCGGCGTCGACCATCGACTGCAGGTCCTCGGGGGTGAGGACGCCCGTGCCGGCGGCGGCGTTCCAGTCGCCGACGCGGGCGATCGGGACGGCCTTGATCGTGATGAGGTCGGTCACTGGACCGACACCTCCTGTTCGGCGGCGTGGATCGCGACGAGGGTTCCGCGGCACCGGTCCCCGCCGGCGCATGCCCGGTAGCCGCCGGTCGGGTAGTCGGCGAGCGCCGCGTCGAGGTCGGGGTACTCGGTCCCGTCGACGTGCGAGCACTCGGTGCACGTGTTGCTGTCGAGCAGCTCCGACGCGTAGATGCCGACCACGTCCGATTCGTGGGCGCGGATGGTGGCGGTCCGGCCGGTGTGCTGGGCGCGGGTGACGCCACCGCGGGCAAGGTCGTCGGTGTGCGCGGTGGTGAGGTCCGCGAGCTCGTCACGGATCGCGTCGGCGAGCTCGTCGGGGGTGACGTCGGGGCCGCGGCGGCGGGCGACGATCCCGAGCGCCTGGTCGGCGGTGACCATCGCGAGCGCGCCGGCGACGAGCCCGGCCTCTTCGGTGGCGCGACCGCGGTAGTCGGGGTCGCCAGGGTCGGCGTCGTCTGCGCCCTGTCGGGCGAACTCGTCGGCGACCTGGGTGGCGCCGGTGCGGGCCGCGTCGTCGAGGAGGTCTGCGGCGCGCTCGACGAGGTCGTCGGGGATCGCGTCGAGGAGCCGGTCGCGGAGGTCGGGGGCGAGCGTCGCGAGGTCGTCGAGGAGGTCGCTGTCCGCGATCTCGTCGGCGGCGGCGGCGATCAGGCGGTCGCGGAGGTCCTGGTAGACGGCGGAGGTGGCGTCGACGGCGGTGTCCCACGCGTCGGCGACCTGCGCGAACAGCACGCGGGCTCGCCGCTCCGGCTCGTTCAGGTGCCGGTGCCCGACGCCGGGGTCCGCCGGTGGCTCCGGGGCGGCCGCAAGCTGGCGGGGCCCGGACAGCTGCGGACGTTCCCGGTCGCGTGCCGCGGGGAGCGGCGTGGCGTCCGGGGCGGGCAGCCCGTACGTGCGGGCGACGTGCTCGCGCACCTCGAGCTGCGCCGGGTTCACGAGCCCGGCGTTCACGAGCGCCACCATGTCGGCGGGCTGCAACGCCACCGGGTCCGGCTCCGGGCGCGCCCAGTCGACACGCGGCATCCGGGACAGCTCGACGGCGTTGTACTCGCACCACCGGGCCACGATCTGCTCGGTGATCGCCTCGGCGATCCACCCGGCGATCGTGTCGCGGGCGATGTCGAGGATGTTGTCGAGCGTCCGCGACAGCGCGTATGACCCGGACCCGTTGTCGGTCTGGCCGAGCTGCGCGACCTGTCCCTGCATCGTGCGGGACATCGCCTCGTCGTGGTACCGGATCGTGGCGAGGGTGTCCGGCAGCGTGCCGTCCATGCCCTTGATGTCGAACGACGCGCCGGCCGGGATCACGACCCCGGTCTCCTCCCCCGCCGCGACGCCGGTGACGATGTCGAGGTAGTCCTGCTGGTGCTTGGCTTGGGCCTCGTCGGACATCTCGACGGTCGGGATGCCCATCCCGTGCCGCTCGATCGACAGGAGGTTCACGCGGATCGCGCGGTCCTTGCTGACCCAGTCGGTGTACAGCGGCCGGAGCATCGACTCGCCGTAGGGGTGGTCGTGCGACGGGTCGAGCCGGAACACGGCGAGGCGTCCGGCGTGCAGCTCGGTCGGTGGTACGCCGTGCCACTGGTCGATCTGCTCGACGCGGTTGTCGTTCCCGAAGTGCCACCGGTCCAGCGACCGGGGGTTGAGGTGCGACAGGTCGATGATCCGCCAGGTGCGGTCGTCGTCGTATTCGCCGACGATCTCGAACACGCTGTGCCCGATCGAGAGCGCGCGGAGGATGTCGCGCAGGAGCCGGCGACGGTGGACGCGGGCGGTGCGGGCGGCGTGCTCGTCGTCGACGGGCTGGCCGGCGATCGGCAGGTGCGTGTCTTGCGCGAGCTTGTCGAGCAGGGTGCCGGACAGGTCGCCGGGGTGCAGCTCGAACTGGTAGTTCCGGACGGCCCAGTCGATGAGGCGCAGTAGCGCGGTGACCTGCCCGTCGGTGTCCATGATCGAGTAGGTGTCGATCGAGAGCGGCCAGACGAGCTCGTCGATCGGGTCCGCGTCGTCACGGAACGTGCGGTAGCCGGCGATGCGTCGGCTGTCGCCGTTGGAGACGGGCCCGACGTTCGGGCCGGCCTTGCGGCCGGTCGGGGGGCTGGCCACGGTCGGCCGGGCCCGCGGGTGCGGGCGGGGCTACCCGGCCGGGGTGGCCGGGTAGCCCGGGGCGGGATGGCAGATCACGGTGCGCATCGGCTGAAGATCACCGTGGCAGGGTCACGCCGCCGGGTGCAACCGGTTCGTGCGGTTGGCCGATCCAGCCGGTTCGGGTGGGACGATCAGCAGATGGACGATGTCGTCATCGCGGGGCTCTTCACCGTCATCGGCGTTGGCGTGTCCGGAGGCATCCAAGCGGGCCTCGTCGCCTACGGCGACTGGAAGACTGCGCGCGGTTATCGACGCCAGTTCGAGGCAGAGATGGCGGACATGCTGACCGGGCTACGGTCTCTCGACCTCGGTCCACGCGCGCGGCGAGTTCTCCAGCTCCAGCAACTCCCTACGCCTACGATGCTCGAACGACGCGGGGAAGAAGCCGCGCGGGCGTTCCGGCACAGCGAGTACGAGGCAGTGTGCGAGGCCTACACCAAGTACGAGCGAATCCGGCATGGCGTCGCGCAACCCGACCGCGAGGCCGCCGAGTACGCGAAGGTTATGGTCGGCCAGGGCGTCGCTGCTCTCGAGGGTGCGATCCGGGCCGTCAACCCGCCGCACCGTAGGCCCCAGGTTGAGCAGGACCTCAAGGAGCTTGCAGATAACGTGCGCGCGACCCGCGAGCTCGACAGGGAGAACGCGCTCTCCTAGGATGCCGAGCGGCGCCGGCGTCGCTTGGCCACCCCGGCGGGTACGCCGACGCCTTCGGGCTTCGCCTTCGTGGACGCGGGCTTCGCGGTGGCTGCGGTGACCTTCGGGAGCACGATCGCGGCGTAGGCGACGGTGTCGACCTGGTCGTCGTTGGAGCCGGTCGGGAACGCCTTCAGCTCGGCCTCGAACGTGTCGAGCCAGTCCGCGCCACGCAGGTGGTAGATCTCGCCGGCCTCGTACCGCGCGACGGCGTCCATCGCCCTCATCACCTTGTCGCCGATCGGGTCCGCGCCGTGCACCGCGATCCCCTTCCGGCGCAGCGCCTTGACGACGCCGTACCCGTGGCCGAAGTTCTCCACCCACAGCGGGGGGCGGCCGTGCCGTTCGTGCTCACGGTCGATGAAGCCGGGGACGTCGAGCAGCTCGAACTGCCGGCGTGCGACGTCGAGCACGAGGAGCTGCCCGTCGGGGCACCGGCCGAACGTGGTGACGACGGTGTAGTCCGCCGTCGCCTTGCTCGACGCGGCGACGTCGACGACCTGGAACACGTCGAGCTTGTGCGTCATCACCGTGGTCGGCGGCCCGTCGGGTTGGTGCAGGATCGCGAGGGTCTGCCCGGACGGGGTCGCGTCGCGCGTCCAGTACCGGAAGTGCTCGTCCTTGAACAGCAGGCCCTCGGCGGGGGCGGGGCGCTGCTGGTACAGCGACGCGAACCAGTAGGTGCCGATCGCGCGGCGGGTCTGCTCGTGCGCGGCCTCGTCGAACAGCTCCGGGCACAGGGCCGCGCCGGGTGCCCGGCCGAGCGGGTCGTGCTCCTCGGCGAGCGCCGGCAGGTTCACGATCTCCCATCGGTCGCCGCCCTGCTCCTGGTGCTCGATGAGCCGGCCGACGAGGTCGTCCTCGTGCCACCTGGTCATCACGACGATCGCCGCGCCGGGAGGGCTGGTGCCGGTGGCGGGCATGAGGCGGGTGCGAACGGTCGACGTCCACCAGTCCCACACCGCGTCGCGTCGGACCTGGGAGCGGGCGTGCTCGGCGTTCTTGACGGGGTCGTCGATGACGAGGAGGTGCGCGCCACGGCCGGTGACGCCCCCGCCGACGCCGGCGGTGACCATCACGCCGTCGTGACGGTCGAGTCGCCATTGGTCCTTCGCGGCGGACCCGTCGGACACCCGCACCCCGAACAGGCCCGGCCCGTGCTCCTCGAGGAGCTGCCTCGCCTTGCCTCCCCACGACGCGGCGAACGTCGCCTCGTACGACGTGAGCATCACCTGCCGGTCCGGGTAGCGGCCGAGGTACCACGCTGGCAGGTAGCGACTGATCAGCTCGCTCTTGCCGTGCCGTGGCGGCATCGTGACGATCAGCCGGCGGACCTCGCCGGCGGCGACGCGCATCAGCGCGTCGTTCAACAGGATGAGGTGCTCGAACGGGGTCCAGGTGCCGCGCGACGCGACATGAGCGAACCCGGCCGGGCTACTCGTCGCGAGCAGCCGGTCGGCGTCGGAGTAGCTCACCGATGAGGTCCCGCGTCTCGGGGTCGCTGACGTCGACCGTGTTGATCGGCCCGCCGTCGGGGCCGGACACCTCGGTGGCCTGCTTCGGCCGGCCGTACACGCGGTCCTGCAGCTTCTCGGCGGCCTGGATCTGCGCGGCGAGGTCGTCGTGGTCGCTGACGCCGATCCAGCCCTCGAACGAGGCGTGGAGCTTCGCGCCGCCCTGCTCGAGCTCGACGAGGCGCGGGCCGTCCGGTCCGATCTCGACGTCGTACCCGAGCGCCCGCCAGTACGGCCGCTGCAGCGCTAGGACGTTCTCCTCGATGAGGCGGCGGGCAACCTCGGACGGGCGCGGGT
The DNA here is from genome assembly GCA_023230855.1 of Solirubrobacteraceae bacterium. Classification (GTDB taxonomy): domain Bacteria; phylum Actinomycetota; class Thermoleophilia; order Solirubrobacterales; family Solirubrobacteraceae; genus Patulibacter. The sequence continues at coordinate 64,187 of JALNWQ010000013.1, read as the reverse complement.
TGCGGGGACGGCCGCTTCCGGGCTGCGGTCCCCCGAATCCTGTGGATGCTCGTGCGTCCTCGTCGTGCGCGATGCAGTAGTCGCCGTCCCGGAGTGGCCGGGCCCGGCAGGGCTTGCCGGTCTTCTTCGACGTGCCGGCGCAGGTGCGGGACGCGGTGGTCACGGACCCTCGTAGGCGTCCCGTTCGCGGGCTTCACGCCACAGTTCGTCGTTGCCTTCGGGGTCGCCCGTGTTGGGCTGCCACCGGCCCGGCTGGTGCACGGCCCCGTGTTCGGGGTCGACGAGGTCGCGGCCGGGGACCCACTTCCAGAGGTGCGGTTTCGGCGGTGTCCAGTCGGGGTCGTAGATGTCGTCGCTCATGCCGCGATTCTCCTTCGCGTCCCGGCGGATCGGTCGGTGGTCGCGATGTCGTGGTGGCTGTCGATCCATCCCCAGTTGCGGTCGCCGTTGTGGGCGCGAACGCGGGCGTGGAGCGGCTCGAGGTGCACGATGTGGGTGGTGAGCCCGGCGTCCTGGGCTCGGGCGGCGAGGCGGTGGGCGGTGATGCAGGCGCTGCAGATGGCCCAGGGGTCGCGGCGGCGGGTGCCGTGCGGGGTCCAGGTGCCGCCGCAGTGCGGGCAGGTACGGGGGGTGCGGCGTTCGCGGTTGCGGGCGTCGGTCATCCGTGGCCTCGCTCGAATCGGTGGCGGGGCGGGTCCTGTGCGAGGTCCTGGTCGAGGAGGTGCGCGGCTTGGCCGAGCCCGTGTTCGGTGAGGTCGTGGACGCGCGTTTCGCGCCAGATCATGCGGTAGCGGAGCCGGCGGAGTGCGCGGCTGGTCTTGGTGACGAGCATGAGGGTGCGTGCGCCTTGCCGGTCGAGGGTGACCATGAGGTGGTGCTCGGCGGCGCGGTGGTAGAGGACGGCGAGCGCCATGAGCGGGTCACGCGGCATCGAGCACCATCGCGTTGATCGGGATGGTGTCGGTGGTGGGGTCGATGTGGACGCGTTCGTAGCGGGCGCGGTAGGCGCACTGGACGCGGATCTCGGCGTTGGGGTGGTCGGCGTACTCGACGTGCGCGTTGATCGCGGCCCGGCGGGCGGCTCGGGGGTCGTCGACGTCGTGGGCGAGCACGATCGCGGAGCGTGGGGTGCCGTCGGGGCTGGCGGTGACGCGGTAGCGGCGGTGGACGCGGAGCTCGCGGATGACGGCGGCGACGATGTGGTCGGCGGCCTGGGCGAGGTGCTCGTCGTTGGTGGGGCCGGTGGGGATGGTGGCCCGGATGGCGTGGGCGGTCGCGATGATCGCGGCGACGCGTCGGGGGTCTCGTTGGATCGGGGGCACGGTGGCCTGCATCGGTGTCGACGTTACGCACCGGGCCGGTGCTGTTTCGACGTTGCCTCCTGCTCGAGGGCCATGAGGATGCGGGCGGCGGCGTGGGTGAGGTGGCTGTGGCCGCTGTCGGGGTCGACGGTCTGGCCGGTGTTCCAGCGAAGCGTGTGGCGGAGCGCGGCGGCGAGGTGGTGGCGGGCGGGTCGGCGTCGCCAGCGGTTGCCGTGGGTGGGCTCTTCGTCGGCGAGGAGCTGCGCGACTTCGAGGAGCGCGACCGGGGGGACGAGCAGCGGGTTGGGCTTCGGGGCCGGGTGGGCGGCGAGGAAGCCGGTCCGGTCGGGTGTGTCGGGGGCGCGCTGGTCGAGCTGGGGGATCATGCGGCGGGCCTCTGGTCGGGTGCGGGGAGCAGGTCGGCGACGCGCTCGGCGGCGGGGCGCAGGCCATGCCGGTCGGGTGCGCCGTTCAGGGTGCGAAGGCGGTTCGCGACGAGCTCGCGGACATGGCCGTTCGTGCGTTCGCGCTCGAGGTCGCGGATGACCGCCCCGGCGGTCTGCTGCAGGCGTTGCCGGACAGCGCCGCCGATGTCGGGGTCGCCGGTGCGCTCCATGCCGAACTGGCGCCAGCCGAGCTCGACGGCGAGGCGGGCGGCGTGCGGCGATTGCTGGGCGAGCCAGCGGAGCGCGTCGGCCTCGCGGTCGGGGCCGTAGGCGCTCATGGCCTGCGACAGCAGGTGGAGCGTGGCTCCGGGCGACGGGAGCGGCGGTCGGGACTGCTCGTCGGCCTGGCGGACGAGCACGGGCAGCGGTGGTGGGAAGTCGCGGCCGGCGCGGACGAGCGTCGCGACGGCGTTGAGCGCCACGTCGAGCTGCAGGTCGGGAGGGACGAGGCCGTGACGGATTCGCACCTCGTCGTCGGTGTGCGGCTTCGACTGCGGCCATGCGGCGGCGATCGCGGCTTCGACCTGGGCCCACTCACGCAGCAGCATCGGTGCGCTCCTCGTCGGCGAACCGGGCGGCCATGTCGCGGTAGTGGTCGACCGTCGACCCGGTTCGTCGTCCGTTCTGGCCGGGCCGGAGGCGTGGAGGCCCGTTCGCGCCCTTCGCGACGAACTTGAGCGCGGCGATCGGGCCGGGGCGGCGGAGCCGGCCGTTCTGGCGGGCCGTCGCGATCTCCTGGCCGTAGCGCCACCAGTCGACGTCCGGGGGCAGGTTGAGCTGGCCGAGGGTGTAGCCGAGCGCGCCGTCGGCATGGTCGATCTCGCCCTGGTCGAACCCGGCGTCGAGCAGCATCGCCCGAACCGGTTCGGGGCAGTCCAGCACCGCCGCGGTCGGCCGGGGCGGGTCGGCGGTCGGTGCCGGAGGGGCGGCCTCGCGCTCGCGCGCGGGGGGCGGTGGCGAAGCCACCGTAGGACGGGAGGGGTCGGGTCGGGTCGGGTCGGGACCACTGGACTCCGCCGCGACTCCCTGCGGAGTCCTGGCGGTGTCCGCGCGGACACGCCGCGGACGCTTCGCGGAGTCCGCGGCCGGTCCGGGCGGCGGAGCGTCGGACGCCTCGCGGACTCCAGTCGGCGACCCGCCGGAAACCGTGGCGCGTTCGGCGCGACGTCGCGCCTGCTCGGCTCGTCCTGCCGCCTTGCGCTCCGCGTCCGCGCGGCGCTTCGCTACGAGCTCGGCACGCGACGGGTTGTAGTCGAGGTAGTCGTGGATCCACCACCCGTCGCTGCCGTCCCGCTCGTCCCACAGGCCGACGCTCACGAGGGCGGTGACGAGCCGCTCGCGCATCTCGTCGTCCGGGACCCGCTCGAGCACCCACAGGTCGTCGATGTGTCCGTCGGTCTCCTGGTTGGCACAGTGCGACAGCGCGAGCGTCCACAGGCCGAGCGCCGCGGGCTCGGTGTGCCAGAGCCGGCGGACCTTCCGGTCGCCGTGCAGCTGGTCGTCGATCTTTGCCCAGCCCATCAGTCGGCGCTCCTGGTCGTGGTGGTGTTGCGGGGCGCGAGGAGGCGTGCCTCCACGTCGGCCCGGTCGCGGGGTCGCCACACCGCGACGTCGACGCCGCACGCGGCGAGTCGGTCAAGCCAGTCCTGCTGGCCGGGGCCGAGCCGGCCCCGGTCGGTCTTCAGCTCGCGGACGAGCAGCTCGCCGTCACGGACGAGGACGAGGTCGGGCCAGCCGGTCGCCTCGGGAATCGTGCGCTGCGGCCGTCCGGTGCGCCCGCCGGGCCGGTTGTCCGGCGGGTGGTAGACGCACCACCCGCCGACACGGGCGATGCCGATCACCTGGGCCTGCCAGCCGGCCTCGGTCAACTGCCCGCGGGCGTTGAGGGCACGGACCGCCATCACGCCACCTCCGCGAGCCCGTCAGCGGCGGCGATGCGCTGGTCGATGTCGCCCCACACGTCCTCGAGGCGGGCGTCGTTGGCGGTCAGGACCGCATCGGCGGTCGACAGGCCGACGGTGGTGACCTCGCCGCGCAGGATCGCCCGCAGTCGGCCGCCGTCGGCGATGTCGGCCCGCCACGCGAGCTCGTCGAGCGACAGGTCCTGGCGGGCGAGCCATGCGGCGAACGGCGCGGCGCGGTCCCGTCCCCGTCGGGACGGCGCGCTCCCTCGCGCGCGACGTATGTCGCGCTGCCGGTCGATCCATGCCTCCGGGATCAGCCAACGCAGCCGGCCGGTGCCCTCGTCGGACCGCCGTCGCTCGCGGAGCGCGCCGGGGATCCGGCCCTCGACGCACCACCGGTGCGTGGTCGACGGGTCGACGTCGAGGAGGCGGGCGGCCTCCATCGTGCCGACGTACCCGTCGGGCGGCCGGTATGCCTCCGCGAGCGCATCGCGGACCGCGGTCGACCTGTCAGGCCGGATGTCGTACCCGGCGAGACGGAGCCTGCGTCGCACGGTGTTGCGGGTCACCCCGAGCTCGCGGGCGGCGGCAGACACCGACCGGGTGCGCTCCCATGCGGCGATCGCACGGTCCAGGTCGTCCCGGCTCGTTTCGCGGCGCGACGGGAGCCCGGCGTTGCGGGCCCAGGTCGTGATGACGGTCTCCGTGACGCCCGCTTCGGCCGCGATCTGGGTGCGAGGGATGTCGTGGTGCTCGGCGAACTGCTCGAGGGCGCGGGCGACGACGTGCAGCGGCCGGCCGGAGCCGGACCGTGCGGCGAGGTCGATCCAGCGCCGGTCGGGAAGGGTGGTGGTGCTCATGCCGCCTCCCCGATCCGGGCGCGGATCTGCTCGAGGTGCCGGTCGCGCTCCTCAGCATGGGCCGGGTCGTGCGCCCAGCAGTAGTCGCTGCCGGCCTGGGCGCGCTGCTGGCACGGCCGGCCCTTCCGCGGGTACTGGGTTCGCACCCCGGCGCAGCGGGGACGGTCGAGGGTCTCGCCGCGGGCACGACGTAGCTCGGCGCGATGCGCGGAGAACTTCGGGTCGGTGCTCGCTCGCGCGCCGCGCGGCGAAAGGCCGTGGATCGTGGACGCGGCGATGGTGGCGGCGGTGCGGTCCCGTCGCGGCAGGCCGAGCGTGATGAACGCGGTGCTCAGCGCGCCGGCGCACGAGTCGGGCGACGCGTACCCGAACCGCTCGTACATGAGCGCTCCGAGCTTGCGCAGCGACAGGCCGCGCTCGACGTAGATGCGGTGCGCCAACCGGACCTGGTCGTCGGTGAGCTTGCGCCACTTCCCGACCGGCTTGCCGCGCTTGCGGCCGGCGACGGGGGCGGGCGTGGCGGCCATCGCGGCGCGGGCCGCCGCGAACTCGGGGGCGTCGTACACGTCGTCGAACGCGACGCCGGCGAGCGTCAGCGCGTCGTACACCTCGATCGCGTCGACGTGGCGGACCTGCCTGCGCCAGCGGTGCAGCTTCCGCTCCGCGGAGTTGAGCGACGACGGCCAGCCGATCGCCGCGAACGCGACGGCGCGCCGCTCCGTGACTCGGTCGACGTCCTCCGCGACGTGCCGTGCGACGAACCCGTCGAACCACGCCACGAACGGTCCGGGCGACACCGGGTGCTCGAGGAGCTTCACGACAGCTCTCCCGCGTCGCGGACGAGGCGATGGCCGGCGATCCTGTCGTTGCTGATGAGGAGCGAGCTCGTGAGCAACTGTCCTCGGATGCCGCGATGCTCGAGCACGGCGCCGTGCTCGAGGATCTCGATCACGGTCCGGTGCTGCCGCACGCCGCGCTCGCGGTCGGACTTGGTGTTGGAGGCCCAGACCTGGCCGACCCGGACCGTCATGCCGCCTCCTCGAGCTGGGCCGTCAGGGACTCCTGGCCGGGTGCGTCTGCGGCCGAGTCGCCGTAGGTCACGCGGCGGTGAAGATCGACGTGGACCGGGTGGCCGGTTCGATCGTGATGCAGCGCGGCGATCGCGAGCGCGTTGGCCGTGGTGGCCGTCCACGGGCACCGACCGCACGCGGCGCGCGCGGTCGCGGTGGACATCGTCGCCCGCGTCATGCCGCCTCCACCCGTGCCCGGGCACCTCGACGTCCGTCGTCGACGACAGCGCGCATGATCGCGACGAACCGCTCGTCGTCAGGCTCGAGGTCCGGGATCTCGTGGGCCTCGCTTCCGTCGCCGTAGATCACGATCTCAGCCCCGCGATTCGCGAGGTCGATCAGTCGCTCAAGGTCATCGACGGCGAGCGATACGGTGACCTGGGCGGTCATCGTGCGGTGCCCGGTCGAGCGGCCGCTGCAGCGCGAACGTCACGCGAACAGGTGTCGTTCGCCGGGGTCTGCTCGGGGTGGTCGAGGGTGCCGAGCGACCTGGGGTCGGGCACTCCCGGGAACCCCCGGGACTGGATCGCACCCAGGAGGTCGCCGGTTCGAGCCCGGCTAGCTCCATCCAAGGAACGCACGAACCGGAACCCCCGCGAAAGCGGGGGTTCTTGCGTTCTGGGGATGCCGGAACGCCACCGGTCAACGTGTACACGCTTGGCGTACACAGCTGGACCATCAATCCGCCGACGAGCACCCAGTGCTCCGACGGGAGCTCCCCGGCGAGTTCGTGCACCGCCCCCCACATCGCGAGGATCGCGGGATCGGTGGTGGCGATCCTCACAGACGCCACGGGTCCCGGACGCCCTGCGTCCGCCAGCGTCACCCTCTCGTTTCGCGCGATTCGACCGGCGTTCGTCAGATCGGCAGCAACTCCGCACTGGGAACCCACCGCATGTGCGCGATCGGGCCGATCTCGAGAAGACCGATCTCACCGTTCGAGCATCTCATGGCCGTCAGGGCTGCACGCGACGACCGACGGCACCGGCCTCACCTCACCGGCTCGCAGGCCACCCCCGCCCCGCGACCGGCCTGGCCGCGATGCTCATACTCGACCAGTCCGGCCCCTCGTGGGGACCGATGACGCTCACGGCGATCATCCCGGTGCCGCGGAGGAACCGCGGCGGCGCGGCCGCCAGGAGCGCATCGGTGATCGCGAGGTACGGGGCGCGCAACACCTCGTCCTGACTGCGGGCGTCGACGTGGACGACGACGCGCGGACGCATGCCCGGAGCCTCGCCGATCCGCACCGCCCGGACCACGTCGCACGTCTCGAGCGCCGCGTGGGCGTCGTCGACGGAGAACGCCGGGTCGAGGTCGAACGCCAGGTACCACGGGTGCGGCTCCGGGTAGCGCCGCCGCTCGGCCACGTCCCGGGCGAACTCCTCGTCCTGCCATCGGGCCATCGTAGGACGACGCGCGCCGCCCCCGCCCCTTTCGACGGGTGCGGGCCATCCGTTCGAGAGGGGCCTGCCGCTCTGCCTCGCGACTAGCGTCGAACGAGCCCCCGGTGCGGCGGCCGCCGCCGCACCGACACCCGAGCAGGAGACCCGTCATGAGCACCACCCCGGAAAGCACCGTCCGCGCGTTCTTCGACCGCCTGAGCGCCGGCGGCCGGCTGGCGGACGCGATCGACGAGTACGTCGCCGACGACTGCGTCTGGGAGAACAGCGGGCTGCCCGCGGTGCGGGGCAGGGCCGCCGTCCACGCGCAGATGGACCAGTTCGTCCAGGGCTTCGGCCTGCACGCCCTCGTGGTCGACACCCGCGTGCTCGCCGTCAGCGGCAACGTCGTGCTGACCGAGCGGGTCGACCACGTCGACACGGCCGACGGCACGCGCGTCCTCTCCATCGAGATGGCGGGGGCGATGGAGGTCGTCGACGGCAGGATCACCCGCTGGAGCGACTACTTCGACCCGCGCCCGCTGCTGCCGTAGCGCGAGCGGCGCGGGTTGCGGCGGGTAGCGCGCCGGGCTGCCCGCCGCCCGGCCTCTCGCCCGACCGCGTCCGACCGCGTCCGGCCGCGGCCACCCACCGGCCCCAGCCGCCCACCACCGGCCCAGCCGCTCACCGGCAGGTGGTTTGATCGTGACGGTGCCACCACTCCCCTACCCGCACCCGACCGATCGGCACGTCTCCACGCGGATGCGCGCCAACCCGCGGCGCGACACGAAGCCCGAGATCGCCGTGCGGTCGGCGCTGCACCGTCGGGGGCTGCGCTTCCGCAAGGACCACCCGGTCCGCGTGCCCGGGAGGACCGTCCGGCCCGACGTCGTCTTCACGCGCCAGCGGGTCGCGGTCTTCATCGACGGGTGCTTCTGGCACTCCTGCCCGATCCACGGCACCACCCCCCGGACCAACAGCGACTACTGGGTGCCCAAGCTCCAACGCAACGTCGAGCGCGACCGCACCGTGGACCGGCTCCTCGCCGACGCCGGTTGGACGGTGATCCGCGCGTGGGAGCACGAGGACGTACAGGCCGTCGTCGAGCGGGTGCGGAGCGCGCTCACGCCGGACGGATGACCCCGCCGGTCCTCCGCGTTCGTCGAGCGGCCGGTCCGCCATGCGACGCCGGTGACGCGACCCTTGCGTCCGCGCCCTCCGCGACGCGGGACGTCAGCGCGGGTACGCGCGCTCGACGGCGGCGGGATCCTCGATCGTGTGGAAGCGCTTGATGCGGCCGTCCTCGAACGTCTAGACGTCGGCCGCGTCCCACGACACGCCGTTGGCGGAGTTCACCGCGATGACGACGACGTGGTCCTCGTCCGCCGCGAAGATCCGCGGCTCGGTGGTGAACGCGCCGAGCGACGCCCACATCCGCATGATCTCCCGCTTGCCGCGGAACGTGCCGCTGATCGCGCTGTCGCCCGCGATCGTCCGCACGACGTCGTCCGCGAACGCCTCCCCCGCCGCCACTGCGTCCTGCCGGTTGAACGCGTCGTACGCCGCCCGCAACGTCGCGATGTGCTGCTCCCCCGCCATCCCGTGCCCCTCTCGTCCGGGCCTCCCGGACCCGCCGACCGGTCCCGTCCCGACCGTATCCCGCGCTCGGGACGCCCCGGCGTGCCGCGACCGCACCCGGCGGGGACGGGTCGGCCTTGGCATCCGATCGAGCGTGATCGGACGCCGGCGGCGACGCCTGCGCTCCGATCCGCCCGGTCCCGCACGGATCCGCCGGCTCGACCACGGCCGGTAGCGTGGAGCGGTGATCCCGCGCACGCAGCTGTTCGAGAACCCGTGGTTCGTGCGGCCCGCGCCCGAGCCGCCGTCGTTGCCGGTCGGCACGCTGCCGCGGCAGCACGCGCGGCTGCCCTGTGGTGACGTCACCTATCTGCGCCACGGGAGCGGGCCGCCGCTGCTGCTCGTGCACGGGGTGCCGACGTCGGCGCGACTGTGGGAGCCGCTGCTCGGCGATCTCGGCGCGCACTTCGACTGCATCGCCCCGGACCTGTTGGGGCTCGGGCGATCGCGGGCCGCGCCCGGGGGCGACGTCTCCAGTCCCGGTCAGGCGACGATGCTCGAGCAGTTGCTGGACCACCTGGGGATCGACGATGTCCTGTTGGCGCTGCACGACCAGGGTGGGGCGCACGGCCTGCGGTTCCTCGACCGGTGCGGCGACCGGGTGCGCGCGGTCGTGATGGCCGACGTCGTCTGCTACGACAACTGGGAGGTGCCCGCGGTCCGGTTGATCGCCCGCGCCTGCCGGTGGCCGCGGGCGGTGCACGCCCTCACCCGGGCCGGGCTCGTCGAGGGGCCGATGCGCCGGGCGTGGCCGTTCCCGCAGACCGCGTTCCGTGGGCCGCTGCCCGCCGGGATGGTCGACGAGTGGATGGCGCCGATGCGCAACGGTGGCGCCGACCTGGACGCGTTCGCGGGGTACATGCGCGGCCAGTCCGCGGAGCACACCGCCGACACCGCCCGGATCGTCCGCGGGTTCACGAAGCCGGCGCTCGTGATCTGGGCCGCGCACGACTACTTCCTCATGCCGTCGTGGGGCGTGCGGCTCGCCCGTGACCTGCCGGGAGCCCCGGACGACCCGGTGCTGCTGCCGTTCGCCGGGCACTTCTTCCACGCCGACGTGCCCCGGACCGCCGCCGGGATCTACGTCGACTTCCTCACCGCGGTGTGAGCGCGCCGCGCGTCGTCGACGCGAACCCGGCCCGCCACGCGCCCGGGGTGGTGCCGAGCTCGCGGATGAACGCGCGGCGCATCGTCTCCTCGGACCCGAACCCGCACGCGGCGGCGATCGCCGCGAGTGGCTCGGGGCCGGCGAGCATCCGCTGCCGGGCCGCCTCGACCCGTACCCGCTCGACGTAGCGCGCCGGGGTCGTGCCGAGCTCGCGACGGAACACCCGGGTGAGGTGACGCACGCTGAACCCGGCCCGCTCCGCCAGCGCGTCGAGCCCGTGGTCGGCGTCCGGACGCTCGACGACGTCGTCGAGCACCCGCCGCAGCACCGGGTCGGCCACCGGCGCCGCGGTCAACCGGGCGCTGAACTGCGCCTGCCCGCCCGGCCGCTGCAGGTACACGACGAGGTGCTGGGCGACGCGCCGGGCGGCGTCGGCTCCGTGGTCGTCCTCGACGAGCGCCAGGCACAGGTCGATCCCCGCGGTGATCCCCGCCGACGTGTGCACCGCCCCGTCGCGGACGAAGATCGCGTCCGGGTCGACGGTCACGTCGGGGTGGGCGGCGGCGAGGCGGTCGGTCATCTCCCAGTGCGTCGTCGCCCGGCGGCCGTCGAGCACACCCGCGGCGGCGAGGAGGAACGCCCCGGCGCACACCGACGCCACCCGTCGGCTGCGCGGCGCCGTCGTCGCGACCGCCCGCACCACCCGGTCGGCTGCGCCGGCGTCGGGCGACGCGGGCGATCCGGGGACGACGAGCGTGTCGATCCGGTCCGGCAGCGCGTCGAACGCGACGTCGACGCCGAGCCGGGTGCGGCCCGTCGCCACGACGTCCCGCCCGTCGGGCGACGCGAGGACGACGTCGTACCGTGCGCCCAGGGCGTCGGCGGCGGTGAACACCTCGACCGGACCGGCGACGTCGAGGAGTTGCACCCCGTCGTGGACGAGCACCACGACGGTCCGCGGCGCGGCGCCGGTCGTGTCCGGAACCGAGGGTGATGCGTCCTTGTGGACCGACGCCATGACGGGGACGATCCTCGCATGCTCCCCACGCAGATCGCCGGCGTCCGGATCCCCGACAGCGCCATGGCCCGCGACGCGACGACGTTCATCCGCGACGTCCAGGACGACCTGCTCTTCCACCACTCGCTGCGGGTGTTCGTCTTCGGGTCGCTCCAGGGCGCCCGCCGCGGGCTGCGCTTCGACCCCGAGCTGCTCTACGTCGGGGCGATGTTCCACGACCTGGGGCTCGTGGAGGGGCACCGCAGCCCGCACGACCGGTTCGAGGTCGACGGCGCGAACGCCGCCCGCGAGTTCCTGCGTCGCCACGACGTGCCCGACGAGCAGGTCCGGGTCGTGTGGGACGCGATCGCGCTGCACACCACCCCCGGCATCCCGCAGCACAAGGAGCCCGAGGTGGCGCTCGTCACCGCCGGCGTCGAGCTCGACGTGCTCGGGATCGACCACGACACCCTCACCGACGCGCAGCTCGACGAGATCCTGGGCGAGCTGCCGCGCCGCGACTTCAAGCGCCGGATCATCCAGGCGTTCGCCGCCGGCATCGCCCACAAGCCCGAGACCGCGTTCGGCAACGTCAAGGCCGACGTCCTCGCCCGCGAGCTGCCCGGCTACGAGCGCACCGACTTCTGCAGCCTCATCCTGGCGACGCCGTTCGCGGAGTAGGCGGGCCGGCCCGCGGTCCGCGGCAAGTCGTCCGGCAGACGGTGGCCCCGGCGCTCAGACGGACGGTTCCGTCACGCCGGGTGCGGGTAGCGGCGTCCCATGTCCCCTCCCATGAGCTACGGCACGGCGCTGTTCCTGATCGCGGTCGGCGCGCTCCTGCGGTACGCCGTCAACGCCTCGCCTTCCGGGTTCAACGTCAACACCGCCGGGACGATCCTCATGATCGTCGGCGCGGTCGGCCTGGTCCTCACCCTGCTCCTCAGCGCGATGTGGACCCGCCGCCGCGAGACGGTCGAGCGCCCGGTCGTCCGGGAGCGCCACGACGCCTGGTGACGCCTCCGACCGAGACGGGCGGCCTCCGCCCGGGTCGGGGCGTACCCTGGGGGGCGTGTCCGTCCTCTCCCGTCGCGCCGCCACCGCCGATGCGCGCCGGGCGACGGAGCAGGCGCTGCTCGACGCGACGGTGGCGCTCCTCGACGAGGGGGACGCCTACGCGGCGATCAGCATCGAGCAGATCGTCCGCCGGGCCGGGGTGTCACGGCCGACGTTCTACGCGTACTTCCGCGACAAGCGCGCCCTGGTCCTGCAGCTGGGCGACGAGGTGCGGCGCGAGCTGGTCGCCGTCGCCGAGCCGTGGCTGCGGGGCGACGACGATGACGCCGCCGGCACCCTGGAGGCGCTCCTCGACGTGTACCTGCGGTACGCGTCCACGGTGCGGGCGGTCACCGAGGCGACGACGTACGACCAGGACGTCGCCGCGCTGTGGCGCGGCCTGCACGACGGGTTCCTGCCCGCGGTCGAGGCGCGCATCCGCGCCGGCCACCCCGATCTGGCCGACGAGCGCGTGGCCGCCCGCGCCTACGCGCTCGTCTGGATGACCGAGCGCGCGCTGTCGGACAACGCCGCCCGTCCCACCGTCGACCGCGACGCGCTCATCGCCGAGCTCGCGCGGATCTGGGACGACGCGACGTCGCCGACCGGCGCCTGAGCGGCCGTCGCCCTTCGACCGCGGTCGCCACCGGATCAACCGGAGCCCGGCGTACCCCCGACCGTCCCCTCCCACAGGACCGCGAGCGCATCGAGGATCACCGGGTCGACGTCGCGCCGATCGGCGAGGTGCTCGACGAGCGACGCCTGGGTCGACCAGGTGAGGACGAACGCGCGGGCGGCGGCCGCGGCCGGACCGGCGGACGGGTCGGCGCGCGCGACCCAGTCGGTGATCCGCACCTCGAACCGGCGGTGCAGCGCTTTCCAGCGGGCGCGGATGTCGGGGTCGTACGTCGCGGCCTCGGCGACGAGGAGCAGCGCCCCGCGCCGCCGGGCGAAGACGCCGCCGACGCGCTCCAGGCGCTCGCGGACCGGCCCGGCGTCGGCGCCGGCCAGCCAGTCGTCGACCTCCTCCCCCAGCTCGACCGCGAACCGGTCGGCGACCGCCACCGCCAGCGCCCGCTTGTCGTCGAAGTACGCGTAGAACCGCGCCCGCGAGAACCCGGCCCGCGCCGCGAGGTCCGCGATCCCCACGTCGGAGTAGCTCACGCCCTCGCCCACCCACGACTCGGCGGCGTCGAGGAACGCGACGCTCCCGCGCTCGCGGGCCTCGGCGGCCTGGGACGTCGTGCGCACGAGCGGCATCGCTCCGAGCGTAGCGCCCGGCCCCCACCGGGCCTAGACCCCTGCGCTTGACATGACGTAAAGCGCTGAAGTACGGTCGCTCCATCATGGCGACGATCGACCGCGGCACCATCGACCTCGGCAACCACGACCTGTGGGTCGACGGTCCCCCGTACGCGCTCTTCGACGAGCTTCGCGCCCGTCCGGGCGTCCACTACAGCGAGAACGCGCACTGGCCCGACGAGGACGGCTTCTACTCGCTCGTCCGCCACGCCGACATCGCCGAGGCGTCGAAGGACTTCAAGACGTTCTCGTCCGAGAAGCGCGGGATCTTCGTCGTCGACGACATCGGGGTCCCGCTCGAGGTCCAGCGGCTGCAGATGATCTCGATGGACCCGCCGCGCCACGACCGCCTGAAGAAGCTCGTCGGCAAGGCGTTCACGCCCGCGCGGATCGCCGACCACGAGGACGCGGTGCGGCAGATCATCCGCGACGTCCTGGACCGCCACTCGGCGGGCGACCGGATCGACCTGGCCGTCGACGTCGCGCGGCCGATCCCCGCGCGCGTCATCGGGTCGCTGCTCGGCACCCCGCAGGAGGACGACGTCAAGCTCGTCCACTGGACGAACGTCGTCACCGCGTGGGAGGACCCCGAGGTCCGCAAGGCGTGGGACTCCACCCTCGACGAGTTCCAGGAGATCATCCAGTACATCGAGGCGGTGCGACAGGACCGCGCCGAGCACCTCGGCGACGACCTGCTGTCGGCGCTCATCACCGCCGAGGTCGACGGCGAGCGGCTCGCCGCCGAGGAGGTCGCGGTGTTCTTCATCCTCCTGCTCGCCGCCGGCAACGACTCGACCCGCGCGACGTACGTCGCGACGATGCGCGCGCTGATCGAGAACCCGGACCAGCGGCAGCTGCTGCTCGACGACCCGTCGCTCATCCCCCGCGCCGTCGAGGAGGGCCTGCGCTGCTTCCCCGCGTTCGGGTTCATGGGCCGCGCGACGACGCGCGAGGTCGTGATCGGCGGCGAGACGATCCCCGAGGGCGCCCGCGTGCTGCTGTGGTACGTCGCGTCCAACCGCGATCCCGCGGTGTTCGAGGATCCGCACCGGTTCGACCTCATGCGCGAGAACCTGGAGCAGCACCAGGGGTTCGGGGCCGGCGGCCGGCACTTCTGCCTGGGGACCGCGCTCGCCCGGATGGAGCTGCGGATCTGGATCGAGGAGACGCTGAAGCGGTGGCCCGCGATGGAGCTCGACGGGCCGGGCACGCGGATGGCGTCGCTCTTCCTCAACCAGTGGAAGCGCAGCCCGGTGATCCTGGGCGCGTAGCCGTCGGGATCTTTTCTGGAATCTTTCCAGAGAACGTGCGAGACTGTGCGGCACGACCGCCCATCCGGGCCGGCGCGCGCGTGTGCGGAGCACCGCCGTCGATCAACCGGACGGGCGACGGTGCCGCAACGATCCCGCTCGGAGGAACGCATGACGCAGGACAACACGAAGCCCTTGACGACCGTCGCCGGCGCGCCGGTGCCGGACAACCAGAACGTCGTGACCGCCGGCCCGCGCGGGCCGATGCTCCTCCAGGACGTCTGGTTCCTCGAGAAGCTCGCGCACTTCGACCGCGAGGTCATCCCCGAGCGGCGGATGCACGCCAAGGGCTCCGGCGCCTACGGCACGTTCACCGTCACGAACGACATCACGAAGTACACGTCGGCGAGCATCTTCGCCGAGGTCGGCAAGAAGACCGAGATGTTCGCCCGCTTCTCGACCGTCGCCGGCGAGCGCGGCGCGGCCGACGCCGAGCGCGACATCCGCGGGTTCGCGCTGAAGTTCTACACCGACCAGGGCAACTGGGACCTCGTCGGCAACAACACGCCGGTCTTCTTCTTCCGCGACCCGCTGAAGTTCCCCGACCTCAACCACGCGGTCAAGCGCGACCCCGCGACGAACCTCCGCGACGCCGAGAACAACTGGGACTTCTGGACGAACCTCCCGGAGTCGCTGCACCAGGTGACGATCGTCATGTCCGACCGCGGGATCCCCAAGGGGTACCGCCACATGCACGGCTTCGGCTCGCACACGTACTCGCTCGTCAACGCGCAGGGCGAGCGGTTCTGGGTGAAGTTCCACCACCGCTGCCAGCAGGGGATCGAGAACCTGACCGACGCCGAGGCGGCCGAGCTCGTCGGGCAGGACCGCGAGTCCTCCCAGCGCGACCTCTACGAGGCGATCGAGCGCGGCGAGTTCCCGAAGTGGAAGCTCTGCGTCCAGATCATGCCCGAGGCCGACGCGGAGAACTACCGGTTCCACCCGTTCGACCTCACGAAGGTCTGGTCGAAGAAGGACTACCCGCTGATCGAGGTCGGCGAGTGGGAGCTCAACCGCAACGCGCCGAACTACCACGCCGACGTCGAGCAGGCCGCGTTCACCCCGGCGAACATCGTCCCCGGCATCGGCTTCTCGCCGGACAAGATGCTCCAGGGCCGCCTGTTCTCCTACGGTGACGCGCAGCGCTACCGCCTGGGCGTCAACCACCACCAGATCCCGGTGAACCAGCCGAAGGCCGCGCCGGTCAACTCGTACCACCGCGACGGCGCGATGCGGATCGACGGCAACCACGGCGGCGTCCCCGGCATCGAGCCCAACAGCTACGGCCGCTGGCAGGAGCAGCCCGCGTACCGCGAGCCGCAGCAGGCGGTGGGGTCGGTCGCCGACCGGTGGAACTACCGCGAGGACGACGACAACTACTACGAGCAGCCCGGCGACCTCTTCCGGCTCATGACGCCGGACGAGCAGCGGCGGCTGTTCGCGAACACCGCCCGCGCGATCGACGGCGCGTCCGACGCCACGATCGAGCGCCACATCCACAACTGCACGCAGGCCGATCCGGCCTACGGCGCGGGCGTCCGCAAGGCGATCGAGGCGCTGAAGGCCGGCACGCTCGACGACGCGGACCCGAACTCGGACGCGATCTGAGTCCGCACCGGGCGCGGCCGGCGGCGTCTGCCGGCGGCCGCGCCCGGACGGCGACCCTCAGTCGCCGTCCAGCAGGGCCGTCCGACCCACGAGCGCCGCGGTGTCGCGGGCGCTCGGGGTCCCGGCGTCGAGGTCGGCCCCGGCGTCGCGCAGGAGGACGACGATCTCGTCCTCGCCCTTGAAGATCGCCCCGGCGATCGGCGACTGCCCCCGTGCGTTGCGCAGGTCGACGTCGGCCCCGCGGCCCACGAGCGCCCGCACGGTGTCCGGCCGCCCGTGGTACGCCGCGAGCATCAGCGCGGTGTTGCCGTCGGGGTCCTGCACGTCCACCGGCAGGCCGTGGTCGACGAACTCGAGCAGCTCGTCGGTCCGCCCCTCACGCGCCAGGTCCATCGCGATCGCGACGACGCGCTTCGTCTGCTCCTCCGACAGCCGGCCCATGCCCCCATGCTAGGACGCGCGGGAGCACCGTCGGTCGCCCACCCCGACGGGCCGCCCACCACCCCCGGGGTCCGGGCGCGCGGTCAGGATGTCACGGCACGATGACGTGCGACGGGTCCGGCTGTTGGTCGGCCGGCGCGGCGCCGTAGTCCCCGAACGGCCCGTCGCGCTCGGTGACGACCGCCTTGACCCCCTCGCGCTCGGCCATGTCGACGAACCGCAGCGCCTCGGGCGTGTTGCGCATGAGCCCGTCGAGCATCACCCCGATCGTCTGCGTCGTCGTCAGGCCCATGTTCTCGTACGCCTGGTTGACGACGAGCTTCATCGCCGCCAGCTGCGACGAGGGGATCGCCGCGAGCTCGGCCGCCCGGCGCGCGACCGTCGCCTCCAGCTCGGCGAACGGCACCGCCTCGTTGACGAGCTCGACGTCGGCGGCCTGCCGTCCGGTGAACGGCTTGCCGGTGAGCGCGTGCTCCTTCGCCTTCGTCAACCCCAGCCGGTAGAGCCACATCCCCGACAGGTACGACCCCCACATCCGCGAGTAGGGGGTGCCGATGACGGCGTCCTCCGACGCGATGACGAGGTCGGCGCAGAGCGCGAAGTCGCTGCCGCCCCCGACGCAGTACCCGTGCACCTGCGCGATCACCGGCTTGGGGGTGTGCCAGATCGCCATGAACTGCTTGGTCGGGCCGTGGTCGGGCGACACCGAGTAGGCGAAGTCGCGCCCCGGGTCCCAGCCCTCACCGTCGTCGGGCGCGAAGACGTCGTCCCAGTGGTGGAATCCGCCCGCGAAGTCGTAGCCGGCGCAGAACGAGCGGCCCGCGCCCCGCACCACGATGACCTTGACCGCACGGTCCACGGTCGCGCGGCCGACCGCGTCGCGCAGCTCGGTCGGCATCGGCGGGACGATGGTGTTCAGACGCTCGGGACGGTTGAGCGTGATCGTCGCCACCGGTCCGTCGGTCGCGTACAGCAGGGTCTCGTAGGTCATGACGAGACGCTAGAAGGCCCGACCGTCGATCTGGGCGGGAGTCGACCGCCCGACGCCCCCGGCTCACCCCACCTGATCGGCCGGGCCGAACCCGACCGTACGGATCACCGGCTCGCCGGCCTGGTCGGACGCGTCCAGGTCGACGTCGACGACGAACGCGAAGTCGCGGTGCTCCTCGGGGTCCTCGACGATCTGACGGACGCGCCAGCGACGGGCGGGACGGTCGCCGTCGTGCGGCGGGTCGCGGTCGATCAACAGCAGGTCGGGCGAGCGGGCCGACGGCCCCGACCCCATCTGGTCGTACTCGTCCCAGTAGGCGGCGAGCGCCGTCTCCCACTGCGGGGCGCGCAGCGCGACCTTGCCCGGCGGATCGGTGAGCGCCGCCGCGTCGGCGTCCAGCCGGGCCAGGCCCTCGTGGTCGCGCCGGGCGGCCAGCCGCACCCGCTGGAACATCGCGCCGCGCACCATCACCGCGAACGCACGGGCGTTGGCGGTGATCGGCCGCGCCGGCGGAGGCGGGGCGCCGGCCGCGTGGTCGGCCGCCGCGGCCGCGACGGCGTCCGGGTCGGTCAGCGCCTCCCACTCGTCGAGGAGGCTCGAGTCGGTCTGGCGGACCGTCTCGCCCAACCAGTCGATGATCGTCTCGAGCTCCTCGGTCCGCACCCGCTCGGGCACCGTCTGGCGCAGCGCGCGGTACGCGCCCGACAGGTAGCGCAGCACCAGGCCCTCCGACCGCGCCAGGCCGTAGTACGACACGAGCTCGGTGAACGTGCGCCCCGACTCGTACATGTCCCGCACGACGGTCTTCGGCGACAGGTCGGACTCGCGGACCCACGGGTGGGTCTCGCGGAAGATCCGCAGCGCCTGCACCAGCTCCTCCCCCAACGGCTTGGGGTACGTGACCTGCTCGAGCAGCTCCATCCGCTCGTCGTACTCGATGCCCTGGGCCTTCATCTCGGCGATCGCCTCGCCGCGCTCCTTGCGCGCCTGCGCCATGAGCAGCGGGAACGGGTCGTCGAGGATCGCCTCGACGACCGACACGACGTCCAGGGTGTATGTGTCGGACTCCGGGTCGAGCAGGTCGAACGCCGTGAGCGCGAACGACGCCAGCGGCTGGTTGAGCGCGAAGTCGTCCTGCAGGTCGACCGCCAGGCGCAGCGTGCGGCCGTGCGGGTCGGGCTCGGGCATCCACTCGAGCACCCCGGCGGCGACGAGCTCGTCCCCGAGCGCCCGCGCCTGCTCGGACAACCGGGCGCGACGGCCCTCGTCCTCGTGGTTGTCCTCCATCAACGCGCGCATCGCGACGACCGGGTCGGTCGGCTGGTGGACGACGTTGAGGATCATCGCGTGGTCGACCCGCATCCGCGACGACAGCGGCTCCGGCGTCGCCGACTTGAGCCGCTCGAACGTCTCCTCGGTCCACGCCACGGCCCCGTCGGGCGGCTTCTTCGTCTGGACCTTGCGGCGCTTCTTCGGGTCGTTGCCCGCCTTCATCAGCGCCTTCTGCCGCTCGATGACGTGCTCGGGCGCCTGGACGACGACGTGACCGGACGTGTCGAACCCCGCACGGCCGGCGCGCCCGGCGATCTGGTGGAACTCGCGGGCCTTGAGCAGCCGGTGCTTCGTGCCGTCGAACTTCGCCAGCGCGGTGAACACGACGGTGCGGATCGGCACGTTGATCCCCACCCCCAGGGTGTCGGTGCCGCAGATGACCTTCAACCGACCGGCCTGCGCGAGCTGCTCGACGAGGCGCCGGTAGCGGGGCAGCATGCCCGCGTGGTGCACGCCGATCCCGTTGCGGACGAGCTTCGACAGCGTGCGGCCGAACCCGGCGGTGAACCGGAACGCCCCGATCTCGTCGGCGATCGCGTCGCGCTCCGCCCGCGAGCAGAGCTTGGCCGACAGCAGCGACTGGGCGCGCTCCATCGCCGACGCCTGGGTGAAGTGCACGACGTAGATCGGCGCCCGGTCCTCCTCGACGAGCCGCTCCAGGAGCTCGTGCATCGGCTCCAGCGACCACTCGTAGCCCAGCGGCACCGGCCGCTCGGCGTCGTCGATGAGCGTCGTCTCGCGCCCGGTGCGGCGGGTGAGGTCGTCGGTGATGCGGGTGACGTCACCCAACGTCGCCGACATGAGCAGGAACTGCGCCTGTGGCAGGCACAGCAGCGGCACCTGCCACGCCCATCCGCGCTGCCCGTCGGCGTAGTAGTGGAACTCGTCCATCACCACCTGGCCGACGTCGGCGGACGCGCCCTCGCGCAGCGCGAGGTTGGCGAGCACCTCGGCGGTGCAGCAAATGATCGGGGCGTCGGAGTTCACCGACGCGTCGCCGGTGAGCATCCCGACGTTGTCGGCCCCGAACGTCTCGCACAGCGCGAAGAACTTCTCCGACACGAGCGCCTTGATCGGGGCGGTGTAGAACGTCACCCGGCGGTCGGCGAGCGCCGCGAAGTGCGCTGCGACGGCGACGAGCGACTTGCCCGACCCGGTCGGGGTGGCGAGCACGACGTTGGCGCCGGAGAAGAGCTCGATCGCCGCCTCCTCCTGGTGCGGGTAGAGCTCGATCTCCTGCTCGGTCGTCCACGTGGTGAACGCGTCGTAGAGCGCGTCGGCGCCGGGCTCGGCGGGTAGGGCGTCGACGAGGGACATGCGTGCCGGTCACGCTACCGGTCGGGCATGTCGCGGCCCGGCGTCGGCGCCAGAGCCCTACGCAGCACCTCGACGGCCGGCGAGGGTCGTCCGGCCGGCCACAGCAGCACCAGCGGCACCGTCGGTCGGTCCTCCAGCTCGAGCGCGACGACCCCTGTGGGTGGTGGGGTTCCGGCCGGCACCAGGGCCACGGCGCCGGACTCGGTCAGCGCGGTGAGGAGCAGGCCGTCGCCGAGGTCGTGGCCTTCCGGTGGATCGGAAACGACGACGTACGCCGTACACGCACGGGCGTCGGCGGAGCGCAGAAGTTCGCCCAGGGTGAAGTGCGGGGAACCCCGGGGGAATCCCGATCTCAGCAAGTACTGTGGCCAGCTTGCCCAGACGGGCCTTCGCCCGTCGCGTCACGCCACCAAAAGGAAGCCGATGATCCCATCAGGCCGCATCGCGGCACGAACCCCTTGGCGCCGGGGCAGGCTGCGCCGCGCCGCGGTGACCGCCGCCGTCGCCGCGCTCGCCGGCCTCCTGCCCACCTCCGTCGCCCAGGCCACGGTCGCCAGCGGCGGCGAGGGCCGCTTTGTAGGGGCGATCGACTGGGTCACGTGGGAGGCCGGGCCTCTGGACCTCACCGGCCCGCTCGTGCGCACCAGCACGACCGTCCACGACGGCGTTCCGCTCTCCGTCACCTGCACCCTCAGCAACTTCGCGCGTGAGGGCGGCGGGACCCCCGCACTCAACGGGTACCGGCCCGGGACGTACGGCGGTGACGGTCTCGACGACCTGTACAACATCGGCGGGACGGGTGGCCAGAACACGCTGGTCAACGCCATCTCCGCCGTCGGCCAGCAGGTGAACTTCGACGTCGGCTGCTCGGCGACGCTCGACGGCGACCCCTTCCCCCTCGGTGGGCTCGTGATCGGCGACGCCGAGCTGAACGGAGCGAGCGAGTTCTTCACCGCCACCGTCGACAGCAGCGCCACCTGGCGGCTGATCGACCGGTTTCGCGGTACCGCCTGCGCCCTCGACGGCGCCCTCTCCCGGTCCGACGCCTCCGGGGAATCGACCGTGCGGTTCCACAACCCCGACGGAGGCTGCGGGGGGAACACCGGCCCGATGGCCGTCCTGTTCGCCGACGGTGCGACCTCGGGCCGGGTGTCGATCCTGGGTGGCGGAACGACCGCCATCGCGCTGGGCGTCGTGATCGGCTTCGATCACGGTGACGCACCGGCCTCCTATGGCGACGCGAGCCACGCCCTCGACCTCGGGTTCTCGGGCGGGGAGCTCGCCGCCGGTCTCAACTCGGTCTTCGATACCCCGCTGGCCACCGCCGACCAGCCCTCCCTGCGGCTCGGCGTGTCGGTCGACCCGGAGGCCGGGTTCGCCGGTCCCGGGGCCGACGGCGACGACGTCCACGGCTCGAACGGCGCGTTCGGTCCCGACGACGACGAGACCAACGATCCGGACTCGCCCATCGTCGTGAAGCCCGGCGACACCTACCGGCACGACGGCATCGCCTGCACCGGCAGCGGCACGCTGGCCGGCTGGATCGACTTCGACGGCAGCGGCACCTTCGACGCCGACGAGCGCTCCGGCACGGCCACCTGCGCCGCCGGCACCGCCGACCTGGCGTGGACGGTCCCCACCGACGTCACCACGCAGGCCGACGGCTACGTCCGGCTGCGCTACGCCGCCGACGCGGCCGACATCGCCGGCCCGGTCGGCCTGGCGCGCAGCGGCGAGGCCGAGGACCATCGAGTGCAGCTCGTCGCCGAGCCGTGGGTCGAGATCACCGGTCCCGACCCGGACCAGCGCCTGCTCGTCGGCGAGGAGACCCCCGGGATCTTCGCCTGCGGCGACGGCGTGAGCCCGCTGGAGTGCACCGCCACGGTGACGCTCCCCGGCGGGGGCACGTCCGCCATCACCGACGGTGACGACCTGCCCACCACCGTTCCGGGCACGTACACCATCACCGCGACGGTCGAGGATGCCGACGGTCGGACGCGGCAGGCCAGCCGCACCTACACGGTGCACGGCCCGCCGAGCGCGTCGATCACCGGCCCCGCCGACGACGCCCGGGTCACCCAGGGCGTCGAGACCGCCGGTCGGTTCGCCTGCGCCGCCTCGGCCGGCGTCGCCTCCTGCACCGCCGTCGTGACGCTTCCCGACGGCACGAACGTTCCGCTCACCGAGGGCGGCCGGGTGCCGACCGACCTGCCCGGCGAGTACGAGAT
Source organism: Solirubrobacteraceae bacterium (assembly GCA_023230855.1). Classification (GTDB taxonomy): domain Bacteria; phylum Actinomycetota; class Thermoleophilia; order Solirubrobacterales; family Solirubrobacteraceae; genus Patulibacter. The sequence continues at coordinate 41,899 of JALNWQ010000013.1, read as the reverse complement.
CACCGTCACCGTCGTCGACGAGCTCGGGCAGACGCACACCACCACCCGGAGGTACACCGTCGTCACGCCGCCGGTCGTCACGCCGCCCGTCATCGACCCCGACCCGACACCGGACCCGCCCGGGACGCTGCGGATCACCAAGCGCATCACCCGCACGACGTTGCGGCCCGGCCAGCGCACCCAGGTGCGCAGCCGCGTGGTGAACGACACCGACCGCACCCTGCGCAACGTGCGGGTGTGCCAACGGATCCCGGCCGGCCTGCGGTTCGTGTCGGCCCAGCCGGCGGCCAGGCGCTCGAGCGGCCAGTACTGCTGGACGATCAAGACGCTCGGGCCGGGCAAGTACGTCACGCGCTCGATGACGCTGCGCGCCGTCAACCGCCCCCGTCGGGTGACGGTGCGTACGACGGCCCGCGCCAACGGCCAGCCGACCAGCACCCGCAACGGCTCCATCCGCATTCTCGCTCCCCGGAGCGCGCGGACCGGCGGCGTCACCGGCTGATCCCGCGGCGGCCCGGTGAGTCCGGGCACGCCGGCGGCACCTTCGCGGATCCCCAACGCCCGACGATGGGGATCCGCGCACGGGCCAGGTAGACGCGCCGGAATCAAAGCGTCCGACGCCGCGGCTGATCGGTGCGGGCCACGCGCACGGTCGTAGAGTGACCGGGAGATGTCCGCCCCGCCCCTCCTCCCCCGTGCGCGCGTGGAGGCGGTGCACGTCGGCCGGGTGGCCGACCTGCCGTTCTCCGGGGGCGTCGTCCGCAGCGCGTTCGCCAAGCGCGCGGTGACCGGCCCGATCGGGGTGGCCGTGGGCGGGCTCGACGGCGACGAGCAGGGCGACCGGCGCCACCACGGCGGGCCCGACAAGGCGATCTGCGTCTACCCCGCCGAGCACTACCCGTGGTTCTCGTCCTGCCTAGGCCGACCGGCGCCGCGGCCGGCGCTCGGCGAGAACCTCACCGTCCGCGGCGCGGTCGAGGACGACGTCTGCGTCGGCGACCGCTGGCGGATCGACGCCGTCGTCGCCGAGGTCAGCCTGCCGCGCAACCCGTGCTTCAAGGTCGGTGCCCGCCACCGCGTGCGCGACGCGGTGCGGTGGATGGAGCGGACCGGACGCACCGGCTACTACCTGCGGGTGCTCGAGCCGGGCGCGCTCGCGACGGGCGCGGTGATCGAGCTGCTCGAGCGGCCCCACCCCGCCGCCACGATCGCCGAGGCCAACCGCGTGATGCACCACGACCCGCTGGACCGGGCGGCGCTCACGGCGCTGCTGGCGGCACCGGCGCTCGGCGACAGCTGGCGGCGCACGTTCGAGCGCCGACTCGCGGACGGCGTCGTCGAGGACGCCACCGGCCGGCGGCTCGGGCCGGCCCCGAATCAGGACGGGATCTGACCGCTGTCGGCCGCAGACTGCATCGCGAACGTCACCCACCGACCCGAGGGCTTCCCATGATCTCCGTCAACCGCATCGACTTCGTCTCCGTCCCGTCGCAGGACGCCGATCGCGCCGCCCGCTTCTACGGCGAGACGCTCGGCCTGCGCCGCGACCCGCACGCCGACTACGAGTTCTGGGTCGGCGACACGTGCATCGCGATCTGGGAGCCCGAGAAGCTCGGCCGCCCGTTCGCGCCGCAGCGCAACGGCCATCTGGCCCTGCAGGTCGACGACGTCGCGGCCGCCCAGGCCGAGCTCGAGGCCGCCGGGGTCGAGTTCACCGCGCCGACGTTCGACACCGGCGTCTGCCACATGGCGCTGTTCCGCGACCCCGACGGCAACGACCTGATGCTCCACCACCGCCACGCCCCGGTGGGGTGAGCGGATGCGGCCGGGCCCCGGTCGCGCGACGCGGGGCCCGGACGGCCCGATCAGGGCGTCAGGACGATCTTGCCGCGGATCTCGCCGGACTCCATCTTCGCGAACGCGCGCGGGGCGTCCTCGAGCGGCATGACCTCGTCGACGTCGGGGCGCAGGCCGGATGCGGCCATGAACGCGATGAGCTGCTCGAGCTCGTCGCGGGTGCCCATCGTCGATCCGACGATCCGCAGGTTCATCGCGAAGATCCGGGCGACCTCGGCCTCGGCGGCGTAGCCGCCGGTGCCGCCGCTGACGACCATGACGCCGCCCTTGCGGAGGCTGCGCAGCGAGTGCTTCCACGTCGGCGCGCCGACGGAGTCCATCACCGCGTCGACGCGATCCGGCAGGCGGGTGCCCGGCTCGAACGTCGCCGCCGCGCCGTGCGCCTCGGCGTACGCGCGCTTCTCGGCGCTGCGGCCCGTGGCCCACACCGTCACGCCGGCGGCGGCGCCGAGCGCGATGAGCGCGGTGCTCAGGCCGCCGGCGCTGCCCTGCACGAGCACCGTCTGCCCGGGCTGCAGCGCGGCCTGGGTGAAGAGCATCCGGTACGCGGTGAGCCACGCCGTCGGCAGGCAGGACGCCTGCTCGAACGACAGGCCCGCGGGCTTGTCGATGAGGTTGCGTCGCGGCACCGCGACCCGCTCGGCGAGCGTGCCCTGGTGCCGCTCGCTGAAGAGCGACATCCGCGGGTCGAGCGCCTCGTCGCCCAACCACGACGGGTCGTTGACGACGCCGTGGACGACGACCTCGCGACCGTCGTCGGTCACCCCGGCGACGTCGGTGCCGAGGATCATCGGCAGCTGGCCCTCCTTGAGCGCCACGCCCTTGAGGCTGAAGATGTCGTGGTGGTTCAGCGACCCGGCGCGGACGGTGACGACCGTCCAGTCGTCGCCCGGCAGCACCGGCTCGGGCCGGTCCCCGACCACGACCGCGGCGGCGGGATCCTCGGCGTTGAACGACTCGACGTAGACGGCGCGCATCACGGGAGCGTCGCACAGGACGCCGCCGCGGCCCCGGCGTCGCGGGCGAGGCCGCGCGGACTCCCGCCGAACGGGGGACCGGTTCCGTCCCGCCCGCGAACCGCACGCCCGCGGCGGGATGGCCCGCCCGCGCCGTCAGGCGACCGCCTCGGCCTCCCGCGCCGTGAGGCCCAGGCCCTGCTCCAGGTCGTCCGCGGCCTCGCCCCAGTACACGGCGAGGCGCTGCATGCTCGGCAGGCTGTCGCGGCAGCCGGTGAACCCGATGCAGAACGTGCCGGCGTAGCTCACCGCGGTGACGTTCAGCGCCTGCCCGTCGAAGAGGAGCGACAGCGGGAAGATGCAGTCGACGGTCGCGCCGTCGAGGTAGCGCTGCTCGGGCGGGCCGGGCACGTTCGACACGACGAGGTTGTGCATCGGCTTGACGTGCGCGCCCAGCCCGACGGCGAGCTGACTGATGTACGGCCCCATGAGGAACAGCGTGTAGGTGTCCATCGCCGACGACGGCACCGGGGCCAGCAGGTCCTTGGCGATGCGGGTGGACGCCGAGACCGCCTGCAGCCGCTCGCACGGGTCGGCGACGTCGACGCCCAGCCGGCCGTGGATGAACGTGATCGCGTTGCCGCCGCCCTGGTCCGCCGCATCGCGGACCGACACCGGCAGCGCCGCGACGAGGTCGCGGTCGGGCAGCGCGTCGATCTCGGTGAGGTAGCGCCGCAACGCCGACCCGCAGAGCGTGAGGAAGAGGTCGTTGACGGTCACCCCGGCCGCCTTGGCCATCGTCCGCATCCGGTCCATCGGCAGGTGCTGGGTGGCGTAGCGCCGCGGCGCGTGGATCCCACCGTTGAACACCGTCGTCGGCGTGCGGAACGGCACCGCGCGGCCCGGGTCGCGCGGGCGGGCGACCTCGCGGACCTGGTCGCCGAGGAGCCGGGTGACGGCGCGGGTCGACCCGCCGACGCGCCGGATCCGCTCGACGCCACGGCGGGGGGCGCGGGCCACCGCGGACCCGCCGTCTCCGCCGGCCGGGGCGCCCTGCGCGCCGCGATCACGGTCGGCCGCCGCCCGCTCCGCACGGTGCCGGTCGGCCCAGATCGGCGGGTGGTCGACGGCGTCCGGGTCGGCGGTGAGCGTCCGGCCGATCGCGCGCAGCCCCGCGACGCCGTCGAGCTGCGAGTGGTGGACCTTGAAGTACACCGCGAAGCGGCCGTCGGCGAGGCCCTCGATGACGTGGCACTCCCACAGCGGCCGGTTGCGGTCCAGCGGGTGCGAGTGCAGGCGCGACACGAGGACGCCGAGCTCGCGCTGGCTGCCGGGACGCGGCAGCGCGGAGTGCCGCAGGTGGTAGTCCAGGTCGATCTCGTCGTCGGGGACGACCTCCCACCGCGGCAGCGGCACCATCCGCGGCCGCAGGTTGAACGGCTCGACGAACGTCGTCCTCTTCCGCCACCGGGCGACGACGTCGAGGAGGAACCCAGGCCCGGCGTCCGGCGGCGGCGTGCACTCGATGAGGCACCCCACGTGCGCGGGCGTGTCGCCCCGCTCGTTGAGCAACCACACGGCGTCCATCGGCTTGAGGATCCGCACCATCTCGTCTTCTCCGCTCCCCCCGCCCCCGGCGGGCTCCGGCCACCGTCAGCGGCGGCTGGCGCGAGCCTACGCCGGGGCGGGGGTGGCGTCCAACGGATCCGGTGGCGGGCCGGTCGGTGGGCTCCGGACCGCTCTGGTGGCGGGCGCCCGGCCGCCCCCGATCCCGCGTCGATCACGGTGCTCGACATCCGATGCATCCGATCGGCGTCCTCGGTCGTAGGACTCGTCGATGCGTCGATCGTCACGTACCGTCGTCGTCATCGGCTCCGGCGTGTCCGGGCTCACCGCCGCGTACGTCGCCGCGCGCCACGCCCGGGTGACGCTCATCGAGGCGGACGACCGGCTCGGCGGGCACGCCGACACGCACGACGTGACCGTCGGCCCGCCCGGCCGGCGGCGCACGGTGCCGATCGACACCGGGTTCATCGTCCACAACGACCGGACCTACCCGACGCTGCGCCGGCTCTTCGCCGAGCTCGACGTCGCGACCCGACCGTCGGAGATGTCGCTGTCGGTCCGCTGCGACGAGACCGGGATCGAGTGGGCCGGCGCGCGCGGCGTGCGCGGGCTGTTCCCCACCCCGGCGACGCGGCGGCCGTCGCACGTGCGGGCGCTCGCCGAGCTGCCGCGGCTGCACCGCATGGCCCGCCGAACGCTCGAGGCGCCCGAGGGCGACGGCCCGCCCGAGACGCTCGGCGCGTTCCTCGACCGCGGACGGTTCTCCGACCGGTTCCGCACCCACGTCATGGCGCCGCTCGTCGCCGCGGTCTGGTCGTGCGAGCCGGACCGCGCGCTCGAGTACCCGGCGCGGCACCTCTTCGCCTTCCTCCAGCACCACGGGATGCTCCAGGTGCTCGGCTCGCCGACGTGGCGGACCGTCGTCGGCGGGTCGCGGACGTACGTCGACCGGGTCGCCGCGGCGATCGTCGCCGCCGGCGGCGAGGTCCGCACCGGGTCGCCGGTCGCGGCGCTCACGGAGGACGCGGACGGCGTCGTCGTGACGACCGCCGACGGCGCCGTCTCGCGGTTCGACGCCGCGGTCGTCGCCGCGCACCCCGGCCAGGCGCTGGCGTTCCTCCGCGACCCCACCCCCGTGCAGCGCGAGGTGCTCGGGGCGATCCCGTACGCGCGCAACGTCGCGCTGCTGCACACCGACACGTCGGTCCTGCCGCGCTCCCCGCACGCGCGCGCGTCGTGGAACCACCTGCGCCGGCCCGCCGGGACCGCCCCGCCGGACGGCGCGCTGACCGTCACGTACGACCTGACCCGGCTGATGCGGATCCCGCGCGTCGCCGACGGGGTCGACCTGGGCGACCGGCGGTTCCTCGTCACCCTCGGCGGAGGCGACCTCGTCGACCTGGCGACCGTCATCGACGAGATGCCGTACGAGCACCCGCGGTACACCGTCGAGTCCGTCGCCGCGCAACGCCGGCAGGCGGAGTGCGACACCGCGCGGATCGCGTTCGCCGGGGCGTGGGGCGGCTGGGGGTTCCACGAGGACGGGGCCCGGTCCGGCGCGCGCGCCGCCGAGCGGCTCGGGCTCACGTGGGACGCGCCGGTCGTCCCCGCCCACCGGCCCGCCGCCGACCGGGGCCTCGCGCCCGGGGCGATCTACCGCACGACGCTCCACCACCGCCGGCGGACGCCACGACCGAACGCGTTCGAGGCCCGCTCGCACCTGTGGGTCGTCGACGTGGACGACCTGCCCGACCACGGTCGTGCCGCCCTGTGGCGGGGGTCGTTCCAGGCGCGCGACCACCTCGGCGACCCGCACGGGACGATCCGCGGCAACGTCGATCGGTTCCTCGCCGCGCACGACGTCACGCTCGCCGACGCGCACGGTCCCGGCCGGGTGCTGATGGCGACACTGCCGCGCGCGTGGGGGTTCTGCTTCAACCCGATCAGCGTCTTCTGGTGCGAGCGCGGCGACGGGACGCGCGCGGCGGTCGTCGTCGAGGTCCACAACACGTACGGCGACCGGCACGCGTACCTCGTCCGGCCCGACGCCGACGACCGCGCCCGGACCGACAAGGCGATGTACGTGTCGCCGTTCCACGACGCCGTGGGCGGGTACGAGCTGTGGGTGCCCACCCCCACCGCCGAGCGCGTCGCGTTCTCCGTCCGCCTGCGCAGCGACGAGCACGGGGCGCCGGCGACGTTCGACGCGACGCTCACCGGCGCGCCGACCGACGCCACGCCCGCACGCGCCGCGACCGCCGCCCTGCGCGGCGCCCTCCTCATCCGCGTCCACGGCATCGCGCTGTGGGCCCGCGGCCACCGCCGCTTCGACCGACCGACGCACGACCCCCAGGAGCACGTCCAGTGAGCACCGCCGCCCCGCCCCCGGCGACGTCCACCGACCCCACGGAGCCCGGAACGACCGCCGCCCGGACGACCGCATCCCCGACCCGTCTGACCGGTCCGCGGCCCGCAGGCGTCACCGGGACCGACACGGCGCCGCACCCCGGAGCCGACGCCCGCCCCGCCACCGGACCGGGAGCGTGGCCCGGCCTGGAGCCGCTCGGCACCGGACCGGTCGCCCGTGCCCGGGCGCGCGTCGCCGCCGCGCTCTTCCGCCGCGCGGTCGCCGGGCTGCCGGTGACCGTCGACGGCGACGGGCCGACCCGCGGCGCCGGCGGACCGCGGATGGTCGTCGTGCGGCCCGACGAGCTCTACGCGCGCCTGGGCCGCGACGGGCTCATCGGGTTCGGCGAGGCGTACCTCACCGGGGCGTGGGACGCCGACGACCCCGCCGCGTTCCTCACCGTCCTGGCCGGCCGGGCGGCGACGCTCGTCCCCGCCCCGCTGCAGCGGTTCCGCGGGCTCGTGCTGCCGCGCGCCCCGCGGTCGCAGCGCGGCACGCTCGAGGCGGCGCGGCAGAACGTGTCGCACCACTACGACCTGTCGAACGCGTTCTACGCCCGGTTCCTCGACGCGACGATGAGCTACAGCAGCGCGCTCTTCCCGGCCGATCTGCGACCCGCCCGCGACCACGTCGGCGCGCTGCTCGTCGCCGGTCCCCCCGGCGACGAGGACCTGGAGTCCGCGCAGGCCCGCAAGATCGAGCGGCTGCTCGACGCCACCGGCGTGGGCCCCGGGACCCGGGTGCTGGAGATCGGCACCGGGTGGGGCGAGCTCGCCCTGCGCGCCGCCCGACGTGGCGCGACCGTCCACACCGTGACGTTGTCGCGGGAGCAGCGGGCGCTCGCGCTCGAGCGGATCGCCGCCGCGGGCGTCGCCGACCGGGTCGACGTCGGGCTGCGCGACTACCGCGAGGTCACCGGCACGTACGACGCGGTGCTGTCGGTCGAGATGATCGAGGCGGTCGGCCACCACTTCTGGCCGGCGTACTTCCGCACCCTCGACGCGCGCCTCGCTCCCGGCGGCCGGGTCGGCCTGCAGGCGATCACGATGCCCGACGAGCGGCTGCGCGCGGTCCGCGACACGCGCACGTGGATCACGAAGCACGTGTTCCCCGGCGGGTCGCTGCCGTCGACCGCGGCGATCGACCGCACCTGCCGCCGCCACACCGACCTGCGGATCGTCGACCGCCTGTCGATGGGCGCGCACTACGCCGAGACGCTGCGCCGCTGGGAGGCCCGCTGCTCCGCCGCCGCGTCCGATCTGGACGAGCTGGGGTTCGACGCCCGGTTCCGGCGGCTGTGGCGCTACTACCTCGACTACTCGCGCGCCGGGTTCGCGTCGGGGTACATCGACGTGCAGCAGATCGTCCTCGCGCGGGAGGGCGACGCCCGGTGACGGTGCTGCTCGCGATCCTCGCCGGCGGACTCGCCGCCGCGACGACGATGACCGTCGCGGCGGTGCGCGCCCGCGCGACCGACCGGGTGTCGATCGTCGACACCGCGTGGGGCCTGGGGTTCGTCCTCGCGTCGCTCGCCGCGCTGGCCGTCGCGCTCGCCGCCGGTGACGGAGACGACCGGCGGTTCGTCCTCGTCGGGCTCGTCGCCGTGTGGGGCGTGCGCCTGTCGGGGCGGATCCACCTGCGCGCGCGACGCCACCGCCGCCCGGACGGCCGGCTGGAGGAGGACTTCCGCTACGCCGAGCTCATGGACGGTCGTCCGTTCTCGTACGCGGTGCGGCACGTCTTCGGGATCCAGGGCGCGTCGTTGTGGCTCGTGTCCGCCCCGGTGCTCGTGGGGATCGCGACCGACACCGAGTGGTGGTGGGCGGTCGCCGTCGGTGGCGCCCTCTGGCTCGTCGGGTTCCTCTTCGAGGCGGTCGGCGACGCGCAGCTCGACGCGTACAAGCGGCTGCCGGACGGCGAGCGGCCGCCGGTGATGGACCGTGGCCTGTGGGCGTGGACCCGGCACCCGAACTACTTCGGCGACGCGTGCGTCTGGTGGGGCCTGTGGCTTGCCGGCGGCGTGGCGAGCGGCCCAGTGGCGGCGGCCGCGACGCTCGTCGCGCCGGTCGCGATGACGTACTTCGTCGTCTTCGCCACCGGCGCCCGCCACCTGGAGCGGTCGATGATGCGCCGCCCCGGGTACCCGGAGTACGCGGCGCGCACCCCGATGGTCATCCCCCGTCCGCCGCGACGGCGATGATCCCGACCCGGTCATGAGCACCGCGATCGTCTGGCTCCGCCGCGACCTGCGCGTCCGCGACCACCCCGCGTTGCGGGCGGCCGGGGAGCGCGTGGTGCCGCTGTTCGTCGTCGACCCGGCGCTCGTCGCACGGGCTCCGGCGCCACGGGCGACGTTCCTCGCCGGGTGCCTCGCGGCGCTCGACGGCGAGCTGCGCGAGCGCGGCGGCCGGCTCGTCGTCCGCCACGGCCGTCCCGAGCGGGTGCTGCCCGACCTCGCGCGCGAGGTCGGCGCGGCGGTCGCCCACTGGACCGCCGACGCGTCCCCCGTCGGCCGCAGCCGCGACGGACGGGTCGCCGCGGCGCTCGAGGACGCCGGGATCGCATGGCGCGCCAATCCGGGCCAGTACGTCGTCGACCCGGACGCGTTGCGGACCGGTGCGGGCGGCCCGTACCGCACGTTCACCCCGTTCGGCCGGTCGTGGGCGGGGGCGCCGCGGCGGACGATCGTCGACGCGCCGTCGTCGCTGGTCGTCCCGCGGGTCGCCGGCGACGGACTGCCGACGGCCGGCGACCTGACCGGTCCCGCACCGTGGTCGGGGCCGGTGGCGCGCGACTGGTCGCGGCCGCTGCCGACGCCGGTCGTGGAGCCCGGCGAGGAGGCCGGGCTGCGGGCGGCGCGGGCGTGGCTCGACGGGCCGCTGGAGCGGTACGCCGACGAGCGGGACCGGCTCGACGACGGACGGTCGGCCGACCACGCCGCGCACCGCGCGTTCGGCGGGTCGAGCGGCCTGTCGGCGCACCTGCGGTTCGGCACGGTGTCGGCGGCGTGGCTGGAGCGCCGCGCGGACCGGATGGGCGGGGAGGGCGCCGCGGCGTTCGTCCGGCAGCTCGCGTGGCGGGACTTCTTCGCCCACGTGTACCGGGCGTTCCCCGACGACCGCGGCCGCGAGCACCAGGAGCGCTACCGCGCGTTGCGGTGGGAGGACGACGACGAGGCGCTGGAGGCGTGGTGCGCCGGGCGCACGGGGTATCCGCTCGTCGACGCGGGGATGCGCCAGCTCGCCGCGACCGGGTGGATGCCCAACCGGGTGCGGATGGTCGTCGGGTCGTTCCTCACGAAGGACCTGCACCTGGACTGGCGATTGGGCGAGCGGTGGTTCTGGTCGCGGCTGCTCGACGCCGACCCGCCACAGAACGACGGCAACTGGCAGTGGATCGCGTCGGTCGGCGTCGACCCCAAGCCGTACTTCCAGCGGCTGCTCAACCCGGTCCTGCAGCAGCGTCGGTTCGACCCGCACGGCCACTACGTGCGGCGTTGGGTGCCGGAGCTGGCCGACGTGCCGGACGCGTCGCTGGCCGAGCCGTGGCGGATGACCGACGCCGAGCAGGCCGTCACCCACTGCCGGATCGGGCCGGACTACCCGGCACCGATCGTCGACCACGCCGAGGAGCGCGAGCACGCCGCGATGCGCTACCGCGAGGCGGCAGCGTGGGAGCGGTAACGGCATGGACTTCGAACACGCTGTAAAGGCGGTACCCAGCATGTCGCTCTGCAACGGTAGAAACGGGGCCTAGAACCATGTCGGCCGATCTCCACGCTGCGTTGCAGGGCTTCGAGCGCCGTCTCGTCGACCACGGAGCGCCGATTGCGACCGAGTTCCGCGCCGGTCTTCCCGACGGCGAGATCGAGACGCAGTTCGCGCCGCTGGCCTTGCCGCTCCCGAGCGAGCTCCGGGCCTGGTGGCGATGGCGCAACGGTGCGCCGCTGGGCCGAGGTGCCCGCACCTCAGGTGATTTCTCGCCCCTCGGCGTCGCCGACGCCGTCAGCGAGTACCGCCACAGCCGCGTCATCCTGATCGGCGACCGCGGCGAGCCGGCGGACGAGCCGAACCATGCTTGGCCTGGTTCGTTCGTGCCGATCGTCGGGATGAGCTATGGCGTCATCGCGTGCGACTGTTCCCATACCGAACGGGCTCCAGCCCGACTCATCACCTGGGTCGACGGCATGTACGAGTCCGGCACCGCCTCGTTGGCCGAGATGGTCGAGTGGTGGAACGACGCGATCGACGGCGGAGGCTGGAAGCCCACCACCGGCCCTGGGAGCTGGATCACGAGCACGGAGCGGCTCCCGCCGGAGCGCCGAATGACGGGCCTCCTATAGCCGCTCGGGAACGCGGCGGGACGATCGATTCGCTGGACGCCGATCCAGTCGTCGGACCCGGGATGCAGGGCGATGGTCTGCCGTCGACGGCAGGCCAGGATGCTCAGTCTGCGAGCGGGTCGCGCCAGCGCACGCCGGGAAAGCGCGAGAAGTCTGCGTCGGAGGAACAGAGCTCGGCGCCATGCTCGATCGAGAGGGCGGCCAGGTGCGCGTCCGTCGTGAGGTTGCCACCCGTGCCGAGCGGCCCGAGCAGTTCGCGGAGGATCGAGGCGTGCCGGTCGGTCGGGTGCACGACGACGACGTTCGGCCGTTCCAGCCAACCGTCGACGATGTCGAGCGCCTCCTCCGGCGTGAACGGGTGGGCCACGATCTGGGGCTTCGTCGTCAGGCGCACGAACGCCAGCACCACGACCCAGGCGAGCGCAACCGTCTCGCGGCTACCGAAAAGGTCCTGCTCGACCCACCGCCGTGCCGGACCGAACCGGGGCGAGGTCTCGTCGACCGCGTAGACCAGCAGGTTGACGTCGGGCAGCCTCACTTGCGCAGCTCGAGCTTGCGGGCGATCTCCTCGTCCTCCAGCTCTCCGGCGAGCGCCAGGGCCTTGTCGACGTCGACGCCGGGTCGGATCCCGAGCCGCTTCGTCGGCAGGACGTACGCCGGTGCATCGGCGGATCCCCCGGGCGCGGTCGCCGTGCGAAGCGCGTCGTTGAGAACGACCTTCAACGGCAGGCCGCGCTCACGGGCGATGCGACGAAGACGCGCATCGACGTCGGGATCCAGATCGATCGTCGTGCGCATGACCGCATCCTAACATCTCTCGAAGACGCATCAAGATGCGTCAGGCGTCCCTACCCGCGGCTCCCGCTCCTCGACCAGCGCCCGCAACCCCTCGACCGCCGGCGACGGGTGACGGCCCCGGCGCACCGCCAGGTGGATGCCGTGCGCGAGGGTGCGGTCGCGCAGCGGCACCACGACGACGTCGGGACCCGGGATCGTCGCGTCGCCCTCGGGCAGCACCGCGACGCCCAGGCCGGCGGCGACGAGCGCCCGGGCACGTGGGCCGTCTCCGGCCTCGAACGCCACCCGCAGCGTCAGCCCGTCCTCGGCGGCGCGGGCCTCGAGCTGCGTGCGGATCGTCGCGCCGCGGCGGAACGCGACGAGCGGCTCGGCGGCGACGTCCGCCAGCCCCAGCCGTCGGCGGCGCGCCAGGCGGTGGCCCGGCGGGACGACCGCCACCAGCGGCTGCCGGGCGACGGGGTCCAGGCGCAGACCCTTGCGGTGGGCCTCGGGCAGGTCGGCGACGAACGCCACGTCGATCGCGTCGTCGCGCAGCGCCGTGGCCAGGTCGACGCTCAACGCCTCGCGCAGGTCCAGCGCGATGCCCGGGTGGGCGGCGTGGAACCGGGCCAGCAACGACGGCAGGTCGAGCGGGCCGGGGGTCGGGGTGACCCCGATCGTCAGCCGTCCGGTGCGGCGGCCGGCGAGCGCCGCCAGCTCGGCCTCGGCCGCGTCGATCTCGGCGAGCACGGTGCGGGCCCGCGCCAGCAGCGTGCGGCCGGCGTCGGTGAGCGCCACGCGATGCGTCGTGCGGTCGACGAGCCGCAGGCCGACCTCGTCCTCCAACCGCCGGAGCTGCTGCGACAGCGCCGGCTGGGCCAGGTGCAGCCGCGCCGCCGCGCGCGTGAAGTGCAGCTCCTCGGCGAGGACGGCGAAGTACCGCAACTGCCGCAGCTTCATACGCGGAGCTTATGACCAGCACGGCTGGTCGGTCTTTGACGCATGGTCCGTGCAGCGGCGAGGATGGGCCGATGAGCGTCCCGCCGGTGATCTGGTCCCCCACGTCCGAGCAGGTCGAGCGGTCGGCGTTGGCGCGGTTCGCGGCGTTCGTCGGGCGGCCGGGCGCGTCGTACGATGAGCTGTGGCGGTGGTCGGTCGACGACCTCGACGGGTTCTGGTCGGCGATCTGGCGGTTCGGCGGGGTGGCCGGCGACCCGCCGCGGGCGCTGCCGCACGGCGACGCGATGCCGGGGACCGACTGGTTCCCCGACGCCGCGGTGAACTACGCCGAGCATCTGCTCACCCACCGCGACGACCCGGACGCGGTGGCGATCGTCCACGCGTCGGAGCTGCGCGACGACGGCGCGTGGAGCTGGGGCGGCCTGCGTCGTCGCACCGCGCGGATCCGGGCGGGCCTCGTCGCGCACGGCGTCGGCCGCGGAGACCGGGTGGCGGCGTACCTGCCGAACGTGCCCGACACGATCGCGGCGATGCTCGCGACCGCGTCGCTCGGCGCGATCTGGACGGTCGCCGCGCCCGAGTTCGGCGCCGACGCGGTGATCGACCGCTTCGCCCAGGTCGAGCCGAAGGTCCTGCTCGGCGTGGACGGGTACCGCTACGGCGGCAAGGACGTCGTCCGGACCGACGAGCGCGAGCGGATCGCCACGGCGATCGGGGCGACGCTCGTGCCGTTCGGGCACCTCGACGGGTCGGGGTGGGCGGACGGGTTCCTCGGTCCGGACGACGCCGCGCTGTCGTTCGAGCGGGTGCCGTTCGGTCATCCGCTGTGGATCCTCTACAGCTCGGGCACGACCGGCCTGCCCAAGCCGATCGTGCACGGTCACGGCGGGATCCTGCTGGAGCAGCTGAAGCTCGCGTTGCTGCACACTGATCTGTCGCCGGACGACCGGATGCTGTGGTTCACCACGACCGGCTGGATGATGTGGAACCACCTCGTCGGGATGTTGTTGTCGGACGCGGCGATCGTCCTGTACGACGGCACCCCGGCCGGGGACGCGGTGTGGGATCTGTGCGACCGCACGGGGGTGACGGTCTTCGGTACCAGCGCGGCGTTCGTCGACGCGCAACGCAAGCGCGGGATCGACCCGCGCGACGGCCGCGACCTACGTATCCGGGCGGTCGGGTCGACCGGGTCGCCGTTGGCGCCGGAGGGGTTCGCGTGGTTGCGCGACGTCCTGGACGGGCCGTGGATCTTCTCGCTCAGCGGCGGCACCGACGTGTGCACGGCGTTCGTCGGCGGGGTGCCGACGTTGCCGGTGCACCTGGGTGAGCTGCAGGCGCCGGCGCTCGGGGCGCGGTTGGAGGCGTGGGACGACGACGGCCGGCCGGTGGTCGGCGAGGTCGGCGAGCTCGTGCTCACCGCGCCGATGCCGTCGATGCCGGTGGCGTTCTGGGGTGACGACGACGGGTCGCGGTTGCGCGAGGCGTACTTCGACCACTTCCCCGGGGTGTGGCGGCACGGTGACTGGATCGAGATCACCGATCGCGGGACGGCGATCATCCACGGCCGCAGCGACGCGACGATCAACCGCGGCGGCATCCGGATGGGCACCGCCGAGATCTACCGGGCGGTGCTCACCGTCGACGCGGTCGTCGACGCGTTGGTCATCGACGTGCCCGGCGACGACGGAGCGCTGTGGATGCCGCTGTTCGTCGTGCTGCGCGAGGGGACGGACCTGGACGACGCCACGCGTGACGAGGTCCGCGGCGCGGTGCGCCGGTTGTGCTCGCCACGCCACGTCCCCGACGTCGTGATCCCCGTCGCGACGATCCCCCGCACGCTGTCGGGCAAGGTGCTGGAGCTGCCGGTGAAGCGGATCCTCATGGGCCACGACCCGGACCGGGTGGTGAACCGCGACGCGATCGCCGACCCGGCCGCGCTCGACGCGTTGCTCGACGCGGCGCGGGAGCACCGGCCGACGGCGGGGTGAGGGCGCGGGCGCCGCGTACGACGCTACGCGGGTGCGGGAGCGGGTCGGGCGGCCCGGGTCGGGACGGCGCGCCGCCCCGGCCGGTGGCCCAGCGGCGGCCGGTACCATCGGCCGGCCATGTCCGGTGCCCTGACCTCGATCGCGCGTACGGCCGGGTTCCGCCGCGAGGCGTCGGAGACGGTGGCCGAGCCGCCCCGGATGCTGCCGCCGGGACGTAGCCTGCACGTGCCGGGCCGCGGCGAGATCTTCCTGCGCGACACCGGCGAGGCGGACCGGCCGGCGGTGATGTTGCTCCACGGCTGGATGTTCTCGGCCGACCTCAACTGGTTCGCGAACTACGACGCGCTGCATGCGGCCGGCTACCGGGTGCTGGCGATCGACCACCGTGGTCACGGCCGCGGCCTGCGGACGCACCAGCCGTTCCGGCTGCAGGACTGCGCCGACGACGTGGCGGCGGTGCTGCGTCGGATCGACGCGACCCCGGCGACGCTCGTCGGCTACTCGATGGGCGGGGCGATCGCCCAGCTCGTCGCCCGGGACCATCCGCAGGTGGTGCGGTCGGTGGTGTTGGGGGCGACGTCGAGCAACTGGCGGGAGCCGCAGATGCGGGCGTTGTGGGCGGCGATGGGGGTCGTGGGCCTGGCGTTGTCGGTGGCTCCGCACGCCTTGTGGCGTCACGGGTTGCAGCTCACGGGGTTGCCGGACACCCGCACGACGGCGTGGGTGACCGCCGAGCTGGCCCGTGGGTCGGCCCGTGACATGGCCGAGGCGGGTCGCGAGCTGGGCCGGTTCGACTCGCGGCCGTGGCTGCCGCGGATCGCGGTGCCGTCAGCGGTCCTCGTCACGACGACCGACACGTCGGTCCCTCCACGGTTGCAGCGTGACCTGGCGGGCCGGCTGGACGCTCCGAGCTTCGACGTCGACGGCGACCACGGTGCGGTCACCGCGATGGCGGGCACGTTCAACCGGACGTTGCTGCGGGCGATCGGGTCGATCGAGACGGGCACCCCCGTACGGCCCTGACGGCCGCGGTCAGGACGCGGACGGGTCCGCCGGATCCACGACGGCGGCCTCGAGCACGCGTCGCTCCTCGTCCCCGATCGCGCGCGACGCGCGCCGCTCCAGGTCGAACGCGACGAGCACCGACACGGCCTCGGCGGCGACGGTCCCGGACGGGGTGACGATGCGGGCGGCGAGTCGCAGGCTCGACCGTCCGACGGCGAGCACCCGCGTCTCCACGCGCACCTGCGCGTCGCGGTAGCGGATCTCGGAGCGGTGGTCGATCTCGGTCCGGGCGAGGACCCAGCCGGTGTCGGCGGCGCCGAGCCGATCGACCATGTACCGCACCCGTCCCTCCTCGAGCAGCTGGTGGTAGACGGCCTGGTTGACGTGACCGAGCTGGTCGATGTCGGTGCTGCGGAGCGTGATGTCGATCGAGCCGGTGGGCGGTGCCATGCAGGGAACGGTACGACCGTCGCGTCGCGACCGCGTCTTCGGGCATGCTGTCCGGCGGTGCTGCGCGGTCCGTCATCTCTGCTGCTGGCCACGGCGTTGGCGGTGGCCGCTTCCGGGTGCGCGGTCGGCGGTCCCGGGGCCGCGATCGGCGGGGCCGACGACGACGAGGTCACCACGACGACCCACGTCCGCCAGGCCGAGAACGGGCCGCTGCCCGACCCGCCGCTGGGCGATCCGATGGAGCTGTGGCGTGGTGACCGTCGCCTGACGCTGCCGCGCGGCGGCGAGACGTTCCGCGAGCTGCCCCGGGCAGGGATCCTCGTCGACCTCGACAGCGGCGAGGTGCTGTGGGAGCACGCGCCACGCCGGAGCCTGCCGATCGCGAGCGTCACGAAGGTCATGACGTCGTTGATCGTCGACGCGCACACCGAGCCCGACGATCTGGTGCGGATCAGCCGCGCGGCCGCGCACCAGCCGGGATCGGCGGTGGGCGTGCTGCCGGCGGGCCGCAAGGTGAGGGTCGACACGTTGCAGTACGGCCTGATGCTGTCGTCGGGCAACGACGCCGCCCGGGCGCTCGCCGAGCACGTGGGTGGTGGGACGATGGCGCCGTTCGTCCGACGGATGAACGACCAGGCGCGGGCGTTGGGCCTGCGCTGCACCCGGTTCTCCAACCCGAGCGGGTTCGAGGAGACCCGGTACCAGCGGCAGGCCCGCAATCGTTCGTGCGCCGAGGATCTGGCGGTGTTGGCACGCGTGGTCCTCGATCGTCCGCGGATCGCGAAGGTCGCCCGGACGTACCGCGTCGTCCGTCGGATCCCGGGCAAGCAGAAGCGGGTCGAGCTCTACAACCACAATCCGTTGCTGCGCGAGGGCTACCGCGGCACGATCGGGTTGAAGACGGGGTTCACGAACGCGGCGGGCCGCTGCCTCGTCGCGGTCGTCGAACGCAACGGTCGCCGCTTGGCGGTCGTGCTCCTGCACTCCCCCGATCCCGGCAAGCAGGCCCGTTCGATCCTCAACCGCGGGTTTCGGCTCGTGGGGCCCGCGTAGCGCAGCACCGCCCGGGCCGCCCGGCGCAGGGCGGTCCGCCGCAGGACGATCCGGCGCGGACGGTTCGTCGACCAGGGGACGGGCGGACGGCAGCCAGCTGGTCGTGCGACCCGACAATCCATGGCCGGTGCCGTCGACCAGGATGCCCGGCGGCTCGGCGGCCCGGCGATGGATCGCCCACCGCCGATATGTCGTCGAAGTCATATTCCATGACCTCGAGGACATACGGCCGGAGAGCGTGGACGATCCGGAGCGCCCAGGCTCGCACGCCGACGGTCGCCGGTCGGTGTCCGCGCCGACGGTGGCGGGTTCGTGTCCGCGCCGACGATGACCACCGGCCCCGTTCCAGGAACACGCATGTACATGGGCCGACCGGCGGCCACTACCGGCGGTAGGATGCGTGCATGGAGAGACTGGGAACGTCCGCCGTCGCCCGGCTCGTGGCCCTGGCCGCCACGCTCGCGCTCGGGATGACCGCACCGGCGGCGGCCGCGTCTCCCGCGCCGGGGATGCGTTGCGCCGAGCCGGCTGCGGGGGGCGACCTACCGGCCGCGGATCCGGCGGCGATGGGGGTGGACGGGCCGGCGCTCCAGCGTGAGACGGAGTCGATCGCGCAGGAGCACCGCGGGTCGTACATCGTCTACCGCTACGGCTGCAAGGTCGCCGAGACCTACACGCACGGGTCCGGCATCGCGTGGGAGAGCTGGTCGGCGGCGAAGTCCGTGCTGTCGCTCGCCGTCGGACGCGCGGTCGAGCAGGGACTCATCACCCTCGACGACCGGGTCGGGGCGCTCATCCCCGAGGCGGACGCCGCGCACGGAGACCTGACCGTCCGGCAGATCATGCAGATGCGCACCGGCCTGCACTGGAACCTCGCCCGCGACTACAACGTCTTCGGCCTCGACGACCACGTCCGCAACGCACTGACGCTGCCGTTCGACCACGCCCCCGGCACGTACTTCGAGTACGCCCAGGTGCCGCTGTCGCTGCTCGCCGAGATGGTCACTCGCGCGACCGGCACGCCCTTCCCGCAGTACGTCCGCCGCGAGGTGCTCACCCCGCTGGGGATCAACGGGGCGCAGGTGGGGATCAACGTCGACCGGGTCGGCAACGCCGACGCGTTCTGGGGCGTCCGCACCCCCGCCGCGAGCTGGGCCCGGATCGGCCAGGCGATGCTCCAGCAGGGCGTATGGCACGGCGAGCGCCTGTTCGACGAGGACTGGATGGCCGAGGTGCCGCGGGCCAGCCCGGCCAACGGGTGCTACGGCCTGCTGTTCTGGACCAACGCCGGCGACACGTGCACCAACCCGCGGGTGCTGTCGCGCGAGACCCGATCGTCGCCGTACGCGTCGTTCGCGCCGCGCGACGCGTTCCGCATCTCCGGCCTGGGCGACCAGACGGTGTGGATCGTGCCGAGCCAGGGGCTCGTCGTCGTGCGGTTCGGACCCGAGACGAGCGGAGCCGGAGAGGCGCTGCTCGCCGCGTCGCTCCGGGCGATCCGCACCCCCGAGCGGCTCACCGTCGAGGACGTTCCCCCCGCGGCGCCGCCGGTCGTCGACGGCGACCCCAACGCCGTCACGTCGCTGCTGGACCTGGAGAGCATCCTGGCATTCGCGCAGGTCGTGCCGCCGCTCCCGCCCGCCGGACCGAAGCGCGCCCGCACCACCCAGATCGCCACCCGCACCGTGCGTGCCGGCGACGACGGTGGCGTGACCCTGCCGCTGCGCTGCCCGCCCGTCGCGCAAGTGCCCTGCGCCGGAACGGTGACGCTCCACGCCGGGGCCGGGAAGGACGCCGTCGCCGACGCGCCGTTCACCGTCGCCGCCGGCGCCACCGCCGACGTCACGCTGCGATCGGCCGCGCTGAGCGGGATCGTCGGCGACCTGCCGACCGACGGCCGCACCCTGCGGGTGCGCACCCACACCCGGGACCAGGCGGCCGGGGTCACCACCGACCGGGTCGTCCGGCTTCGGCCGTCCGCCGTCGCCGCCCGCGCCGCGCTGCGCCTGGACCGCGTCCGCGTCACCCGCCGATCGGTGCGGGTGCGCGCGTCGCAGCGGTCGCGGATCACCGTCACCGTGCACCGCCGACGGGCCGCGACGAAGGGGCGTCGCGCCGCCTGGGTGCGGGTCCTGCGACGCACCGTCCGCACGACGAAGCCACGACAGACCCGCACCGTGCGCTGGCACACCCGGCCCGCCGGGCGCTACCGCATCCGCATCGCCGCCCGTGCCCGCGACGGCAGCGGGGCGACCCGTACCCGCACCGTCAGGCGCACCTGGCGCTGAAAAGGGGCTCCGGCAGGCACCCGCGGGCTCCGGGATCCATGGCCCCGAACCGCGCTCGCTCGCCGAGGTCGAACGCGAAGGCCCGCGTCCATCGATCAGATGATCAATATATGTTGATCACTTGATCGACGGAGTGCTAGGTTGCCGCCGTGAGCGCGAAGGCCGCCAACGATCGCCCGACCCAGGAGGAGCGTCGAACCGCCACACGCGCTCGCGTGGCTAACGCCGCGGCCGACGTGCTGGCCCAGAACGGGTACGCGACGCTGACGACGCGCGCCGTGGCCCGCGAGGCGGGCGTCTCGCAGCCCACGGTCATGCACTACTTCACCGCGCGCGGGCTGCTCCTCACGGAGGCGATGGGGTTGCTGTGCGACAGGATCGTCGACGAGGTCGAGGCGCTGAGCGCGGGCCTGGCATCAGCCGCCGAGAGCGCCCCGGCGATGCTCGACCACCTCTGGGACGGGATGAAGAGCCCGGCCGGCGTCGCCATCGGGCAGGTCTGGTGCGCGGCCTGGTCGAACCCCGAGCTCTCCCCGGTCGTCGCCGACTTCGACCGTCGGCACGTCGACGCGACGCTCGAGGCGATGCGGCGCGTCTACCCGCCGGACGTCGACGCCGGACGGCTGGCGGCGTTCGTGGAGCTCGCCCTGGCGACCCTGAAGGGCACGCTCCTCCTGCGTCCCGTCGTCGGCCCGGCCGAGCTCGACGAGCGGTGGGCGATCGTCCGACCGCCGCTGGCGCAGGCCGCCGCCGACGTCCTCGACGACGCCGGCGCGCCGTCCCGTCGGCGGATCTGATGCCGTCGTCTCGCTGGGCGGTCCTGGCGGTCCTCTGCCTCGCCGCCTTCACGATCAACGTCGCGACCTCGATCGCGTACGTGTCGCTCCCGACGCTCACCGAGGAGCTCGGGGCGACATCGCGCGACCTGCTGTGGATCGTCGACGGCTTCAACCTCACGTTCGCCGCCCTGGTCCTCGCCGCCGGCTCGCTGAGCGACCGCTTCGGCCGCAAGGGCGCCCTCGTCGCCGGCCTTGCGCTCTACGTCGTGGCGTCGATGCTCTGCGCATGGAGCGACACCGCGGGCGAGCTGATCCTGTGGCGGTTCGTGGCCGGGATCTCCGCCGCGATCATCTTCCCCACCACCCTCTCGATCATCTCCAACGTGTTCCCCGACCGGAGGGAGCGCGCCAAGGCCATCGGCCTCTGGGGAGCGGCCACCGGCACCGCGATCGCGCTGGGCCCGATCGCGGGCGGTGCGCTGCTCGACAGCTACTGGTGGGGCTCCGCGTTCGTGCTCTGCGCCGGCCTCGGCGCGGTCAACCTGCTCCTCGCCGTGTGGCTCGTGCCGACGAGCCGCGACCCGGCGACCCCGCCGCTGGACCTCGTGGGGGTCGCCCTCAGCATCATCGGGCTCGGCCTCCTCGTCTACACGATCATCGAGGGGTCGGAGCGCGGCTGGAGCGCGGCCGCGACGCTCGGCGGGTTCGGCGGCGCAGCGCTCGTGCTCGTCGTCTTCGCCCTCTGGGAACGCCGACGTGAGCACCCGATGCTCGACGTCCGCCTGTTCAAGAACATGCGCTTCACGGCGGCCAGCGGCGCGGTGACGTTCGCCTACTTCGCCCTCTTCGGGTTCGTCTTCCTCATCTCGCAGTACTTCCAGTTCATCCTCGGCTACGACGTCCTCGAAGCCGGGCTGCGGCAGATCCCCGTCGCGTTCTCGGTCGCGGCCGCGTCGATCCTCGGCACGGCGCTGGCGGTGCGATTCGGCACCAAGGCCGTGGTCACCGGCGGACTCCTGATCTTCGCCGGCGGGTTCGTCTGGACGTCGACCGTCGACGCCGACACGAGCTACACGATCATCGCGCTGCAGATGCTCGCGATCGGCTCCGGCCTCGGGCTCACCAGCACGCCGGCCACCGAGGCGATCATGGGCGTGGTGCCGGCGGCGAAGGCCGGTATCGGCTCTGCGATGAACGACGCCACCCGCGAGTTCGGTGGCACGCTCGGCGTCGCCGTCATCGGGTCCGTCGCCGTCTCGATCTACCGCGACCGGGTCGCCGACGACGTCCCGGCCGGCCCGCTTCGCGACATCGCGATGGAGTCGCTGGGCGCCGCCGCGACCGCCGCATCACGGGCGAACGACCCGCAACTGCTCGTCGGGGCGCAGGAGGGCTTCCTCAGCGGCCTGATGGTCGGCTGCCTCGTGGCCGCCGGGGTGTGCCTCGTCGGCGCCGTCCTCTCGGCGCTCTTCCTCCCCGCGCACCCGCAGGCCCAGGAGCCCGCGACCCGGTCCGCGATGGTCGAGGGTGACGTCGGGGCGGAGGGCCCCGCGGGCGGCGTCACCACCGCCCCCACCGACGGCCCGACCGTCGATGGCCGCGTGCCCACCGGTACCGCGGTACGCGCCACCGCCCCGCGCCATACCCGTCCTCCCCGTGAGCTGTCTCATCACGCCTCCCCCACCGAGCTGGCGGCCTCCGGCGCTCCGGACGCCCTGCTCGCGACGACGGCCTCGGAGGCGGTTCGACGGATCGTGGCGTCGGCCGAGGCGGTGGCCGAGTCGATCGAGGCCGCGGCGCGACGCCGGGCCCACGAGACCGCGATGGCCGCGGACCGGGACGCCGCCGCCGTCCGCACGGCCGCCGTCGCCGAGGCGACGCTCCTGCGGGACGCGATGTACGAAGCGATGACCGCACGGATCGCCCGGCTCTCGACCGCCGACGAGGTCGGCCGTCGGACGCTCGACGACCGCGCGGACGCTTCCCCACGGCCGCGGAACGGCCGGCCGGGCGGCGACGCCTGACACGCGACCGCGCGCACCCGACGCGGCGCTCGCCTGGACCGGCGCCCCGGGACGCGCCCGCCCCACGCCCGTCGCGACCCTCGGCGGCCTCAGCCCTGCGGCTCGGCCTCGTACTCCACGAGCTTGCGCTTCAGCACCTTGCCGGTGGGGTTGCGCGGCAGCTCGTCGAGGAAGATCACGTCGCGCGGCACCTTGTACCGGGCCAGGTTCTCCTTGACGTACGTGCGCACGCGGTCGCCGTCGAGGTCGGCCGGGGCGTCGTCGTCCTTGACGATGAACGTGCGGATCCGCTGGCCGTACGTCTCGTCGTCGACGCCGATCGCGGCCACCTCGGCCACGCCGTCGAGCTTGGCGATGAGGTCCTCGACCTCGTCGGGGAAGACGTTCTCGCCGCCCGACACGATCATCGAGTCGTCGCGGCCGTCGATGAAGAGCCAGCCCTCGGCGTTGACGTGACCGACGTCGCCCGACGCCATCATCCCGTCGACGACGGCCTTGCCCCCGCCACCGGTGTAGCCCTCGAACGGCGTGACGTTCGCCACGACGATCCGGCCCGTCGTGCCGGTCGGCACCTCGCGGTCCTGCTCGTCGATGATCCGCAACCGGGTGCCGAGCGTCGCCGGGCCGACGGTGTCGGGCGCGACCTTCAGGTGCTGCGGGGTGGCGATCGTCGCGAGCGCGACCTCGGTCGACCCGTACAGGTTGTAGACGACGTCGCCCAGACGGTCCTGCGCGCGAAGCGCCAGCGCGGTGCCGAGCTGCGACCCGGCGACGAACGCGATCCGCAGCGCCGACAGGTCGGGCTTCTCGTCGCGCTCGTCGTAGGCGTCGAGCAGGCGCGACAGCATGATCGGCACGCAGATCAACGCGGTGGCGCGGTGCTCGGCCAGCGCGTCGAGGACCGCGTCGGGCCGGAACCGGCGCTGCAGCACCACGGCGGTGCCCGAGTTGAGCGCCAGGACCGCATGGACGAGGCCGAGCGAGTGGAAGAGCGGCGCCGCGACGAGCGTCGTCTCGCGGCCCTGGAACGGCACCCGGTCGACGAGGCCGCCCATGAGCGTCAACGTCTTGGGCTGCTGGCGGTTGGCGCCCTTCGGCGTGCCGGTGGTGCCGCTGGTGAGGATGACGAACGAGCCCGGACGCTCCGGCACCGGCGGCTGCTCCGTCGACGCGGACGCGACGACGCCCTCGATCGTGTCGGGGCCCGACGAGTCGTCCTCGGTGAAGCTCCGGAGCTTGCCGAGCGGCGGGTCGACCGCCGAGGCGGCCTGCGCGAACTCGTCGTCGTGGATGAGCATCTCGGCGCCCTCGCGCGCGAAGACGTCCTTGAGCTGCGGGCCCGCGAACTCGGTGTTCATCAACACGGCCTTGCCGCCGGCCTTGAGCGTGCCGTAGAACGCGTCGTGCCACCCGCGGTGGTTGCGCACGAGGATCGCGACGCCCTGGCCGGGCTTGAGCCCCTGGGCGCGCAGGTGGTTCGCGATGGCGTTCGTCCGCCGGTCGAGCTCGACGAAGCTCAACGTCCCGCGCTCGTCGATGACCGCGGGGCGGTCGCCGTGCCGGATCGCCGCGCCGATGATGCCGCCACCGACCAGGCCGAACGCCCTGGACGCCTTGAGCACGTCGCGGAGCTGCCCGATCCCGTCCGACGAGATCACCCCCGCGGCCTTGCACGCCTTGAGCGCGCGCAGCTCGTCCCGGACGCGCGCGAGCGTCGGGCCGGCGGAGGAGAGGGGGTTGGGAAGCGCCATAGGCGGCCAACCTACGACATTGCGACGCGGGCCCGCACCTACCGCGTGCCGCGTTGCGACGCAAGCCCAGACGCCCGAAGACCCACCGATCAGCGGGTGGTGACGCGCCAGGTTCGCGTGTTTCGCGGTCGATCGGGGTCCGGGATGCCACCACGTCGCGGGGCGCGGTGTACCGTCCCTCCATGATCCCGCGCCCGCGTCGTCGACCACGATCCCGGGTGCCCGCCGCGCCCCTCGCGTCCCTCCGCACCGTCGTCGCCGGGGTCGCCGCGTCGGTCGCGATCGCCGCCGGCGCCGCCGTCCCCGCCACCGCCGCCGCGAAGGACCTGCCGGTGCCGTGGTCCCCGGTCGGCATGGTCGCCGGCGGGGTCGACCCGGACTCCGCGGCGGGCGCGAACGACTTCGGTTGTCGGCCGAGCGAGGAGCATCCCAACCCGGTCGTCCTCGTCCACGGGCTCATCGGCACGCTCGGCACGAACTGGCCGACGATGTCGCCGCTGCTGGCGAACAACGGGTTCTGCGTGTTCGGCCTGAGCTACGGGCGGATCCCGGGCCTGCCGATGGTCGGGGGCCTCGGGCCGATGGAGCGGAGCGCCGAGGAGCTGCGCGCGTTCATCGACCGGGTGCTGCGCGAGACGGGTGCGGACAAGGTCGACCTGGTCGGGCACTCCGAGGGCACCGTGATGCCGCGCTGGTACCTGTCGTTCCTCGACGGCGCGGCCAAGGTCGACAAGTACGTGCAGATCACCCCGCTGTGGGACGGCACGAACCTCGTCGGCCTGGGCGACCTGCTCGCGCTGGCCCAGTCGATCGACCCGGCGATGGAGGACGTCATCGGTGGCCTCGTCGGCGTGGCGTGCGGGTCGTGCGCCCAGTTCATGCCCAGCTCGTCGTACATGCGGGCGGTGAACGACGCGGGCCGGCCGGTGCCCGGCATCACCTACACGTCGATCGTCACGAAGTACGACGAGCTCGTCTCCCCGTACACCAGCGGCATCCTCGAGCACCCGCAGGTGACGAACCACGTGCTGCAGGACGTGTGCCCCAACGACTTCAGCGAGCACATGGCGGTGGCGTACGACCCGAACGTCGCCCAGATGGTGCTCAACGCCCTGTCGCCCGACCGTGCCCGCCCGGTGCCGTGCGTGCCGATGACCCCGGCCGGCCCGCTGGGCGACGTGCCCCCGATCGGCCTGGCGCCGGCGAAGTCGACGGGCAGGGGCGGCACGTCCGGTCGCGACGGTGCGTCCGGGACGACGGCGGGATCGGCTGCGTCGCGGTGCAGCGCCGGCAAGGCGATCCGGGTGCGGGTGCGCCGCGGCAAGGGCGAGCGGATCCGCCGGATCACCGTCACCCGCGGCAAGAAGCGCCTGGCCGTTCGGCGCGGCAAGGCCCTGCGCTCCGTCGTCGTCCGCCGCCTGGCCCCGGGCCGCCGGTCGCTGCGCGTGAGGACCGTCGGCAAGCGTCGCGACGGCCGCACGGTGCGCCGCAACTACGTGGTGCGGCGCACGGTGCGCTGCTGAGCGGCGTGCGCGAGCCGCGCCGGATCACCGCGGAGGACCTGCGGCTCGTGTCCGCGTGCGCCGCGGCGATGCTCGCCGACGATGCCGCGCTCCGGTCGATCGACGACGCTGCGGTCCGGGAGCTCCCCGAGCTCGCCGACGACGACGCGACGCTCGCGCACGCGATCCGGTTGTCGAACGGCTCCAACGTGCGGCACTGGCTGCGGTCGCTCGCGCGCGACCCCGCGGTGCCGGTCCCGCCGAACCGGTCGTCCGACGTCGTCGACCCGGTCGTCGACGTCGCCCGGCGCGGGCTGGAGCACGAGGCCCTCGACGCCTACCGGACCGGGCAACGGGTGCTCCTCGACGCCTGGATCGCCGCGGCGTTCGCCACCGCGGCGACCCCGGAGCGCGTGCAGGCGATCGTCGAGCACGGCTCGCGGTCGCTCGACGCGTTCGTACGCGCCACGGTCGCGACCCTCGTCACCGCGCTCGACGAGCACCGCGACGAGCTCCACCACGGCCAGACCGCCCAGCGGCTGCGGACCGTCGGCCTGGTGCTGGACGGCGCACCGATCGCCGACGATCGCGTCGCCCGGGTGCTGCGCTACCGCCTGGACGGCACGCACGGCGCAGCGGTCGTGTGGTCCGGCCTCCCCGACCGGATGCAGCGGTGGACCGAGGACGCGCTGCAGCGGGCCGGCGCGCGCCGGTGGCTCGTGCTCCCCGCGACCCGGTCGACCGCGTGGGCGTGGTGGACCGACGCCGCGGACGCGACCCCCGCCCGGGTCGCGGACGTCCTGGGCCGCGACCCGCGCGTGCGGATCGCGATCGGTGCCGCCGGCCGCGGCCGGGAGGGGTTCGTCGACGCGCACCGTCAGGCGCTCGCGACGCAACGGCTCATGGAGGACGCGCCGCACGCCCCGGCCGTCGTGACGTTCGGCGAGGTCGAGGGGGTCGCGCTCGCGACACGGGACCGTGACGCCGCCCGGGCGTTCGTCGAGCGGACGCTCGGCCCCCTGCTCGACGAGCCCGACGACGTGCGCGAGACGTTGCGGCTCTTCCTCCGGCATCAGTCGTCGGCCACCGCCACCGCCCGCGTCGTCCACGCCCACCGCAACACCGTCCTCGCGCGGGTCGAGCGTGCCCGCTCCGCCCTGCCGGCCACCGCCCGCGACCACCACCTGCACCAGGAGCTCGCGCTCGAGGTCGCCCGCTGGCTGCCATCGAACTGACGCGCGGCCAGGGCGGTTCGCCCTGAGAAGCGGCGGGGCACGGGGCGCTTCGTCCTGGCGTCGTGCGACGTCGACGCGCGAGGCTCTCAGAACGCCCACGACGCCTGGAGAGACCGCATGCCGACCGACCCCACCGCCACCGCCGCTCCCGTCCCCGACGCGCTGGACGTGCTCATCGTCGGCGCCGGGATCTCGGGGATCTCGGCCGCGTACCACCTGCAGCGCGACCACCCGGACAAGACGTACGCCGTCGTCGACGCGCGCGCGGCGAGCGGGGGCACCTGGGACCAGTTCCGCTACCCGGGAATCCGCTCCGACTCCGACCTGCAGACGTTCGGCTACCGGTTCAAGCCGTGGACCGGCCGCAAGATCCTGGCCGACGGCCCGTCGATCCTCGCGTACCTGCGCGAGGCGGCACGGGAGCACGGCATCGACCGCCGGATCCACCTGTCGACGCGGGTCGTCGGCGCGGCGTGGAGCTCGGACGACGCCCGTTGGCACGTCGACCTGGAGGACGCGGAGGGCGGGACGCGGCAGACCGTCACCTGTCGGTGGCTGTCGGTCGCCACCGGGTTCTTCCGGCAGGAGGCCGCCTACGTCCCGGAGTACCCGGACCTCGACGCGTACCGTGGCACGTTCGTCCACCCG
Organism: Solirubrobacteraceae bacterium; assembly: GCA_023230855.1. Classification (GTDB taxonomy): domain Bacteria; phylum Actinomycetota; class Thermoleophilia; order Solirubrobacterales; family Solirubrobacteraceae; genus Patulibacter. The sequence goes on along the minus strand of JALNWQ010000013.1, from coordinate 14,308 downwards.
CAGTTCTGGCCGGAGGACCTCGACGTCGACGGCCGGCGGGTCGTCGTCATCGGCAGCGGCGCGACCGCGATGACCCTCGTCCCCGCCCTGGCGGCCCGCGGCGCCCGGGTGACGATGCTCCAGCGCTCCCCCGGGTACGTCTTCTCGCTGCCCGCGGTCGACAAGACCGCGATCCTCGCGCGCCGGGTGCTCGGCGACCGGATCGGGCACGCGGTGATCCGTTGGCGCAACGCGAAGATCTACTCGGGGCTGTACCGGGTGAGTCAGCGGTTTCCGGGGGTCGTCAAGCGGGTGATCCGCTGGTCGCAGCGCCGGCAGCTGCCGGAGGACTTCGACTTCCGGCACCTGACCCCGCGGTACGACCCGTGGGATCAGCGGTTGTGCGTCGTGCCGGACGGAGACCTGTTCCGCGAGCTCCGGGAGGGTCGGATGTCGATCGTCACCGACCGGATCGAGCGGTTCACCGCGACCGGCGTCACCACGGCATCCGGGGAGCACCTGGAGGCCGACGTCGTCGTGTCGGCGACCGGGTTCGACATGCAGCCGATCTGCAGCTTCCCGTTGACGGTCGACGGCGAGGAGCGGCCGGTCCCGGAGCGGGTGTCGTTCCGGGGCATGATGCTCAGCGACGTGCCGAACCTGTCGTACGTCCTGGGGTACGTCACGAACTCGTGGACGCTGAAGTCCGACCTCGTCGCCGAGCACGTCAGCCGGATGCTCACCTACCTCGACGAGCAGGGCGTCGACGCGTGCGTGCCGCGCGTCCCCGAGGGCATGGCGATCAGGGACACCGTCGAGGAGTTCATGCCAGGCTACATCCAGCGGTCGCTGCACCGGTTCCCGAAGCAGGGCGACCGCGACCCGTGGATCGCGCACCTCATCTACGGCGACGACGTGAGGCTGTTGCGACGCATGCCGGTCGGGTCGCGCGACCTGGAGCTCATCGCCGCCCGTCCGCCCGCGACCGTGCCGGGCGCAGACCGGGCGACGGGGGCCGTGCGGTGAGCGCCCTGGCGGTCACCCGCACCGGGAGCGGCGTCCCGGTCCTGCTCGTCCACGGCCTGGGACACCACCGGCACACGTGGGCCCCGGTCGCCCGCCGGCTGACGGACGGGCACGAGGTGCTCGCGATCGACCTGCCGGGGTTCGGGGAGTCCCGCGACGTGCGCCTGCGGTGGCCGACCGTGCCGGCGCTCGCCGACCGGATCGCGCGGGAGCTCGAACGGTGGGGGATCGACCGGCCGCACGTCGTCGGCAACTCGCTCGGCGGCGCGATCGCGCTCGAGCTCGCCGCGCGCGGCCGCGCCCGGTCGGTGACCGCGTTGAGTCCCGGCGGGTTCATCGGCTCCCCCGACCGGCTCCAGACGATCGGGGCGCTGACGGCGCTGCGGTTGCGCAGCCTGCTGCCGCTCGGGCTGCAGCACGCGATCATCCGCTCGCGGGCCGGTTCGCGGGTCTATGCCGCCGGCCTCTACGCCGACCATCGCCGGTTGACCCCGGAGGCGGCGCTCGCCGACGCGGTGGCGATCAAGTACGCCCCGGCGTTCGAGCGGACGCTCATCGCGAACACGACCTACGGGTTCCGTGGAGCGCCGCCGGTGCCGACGACGATCGCCTGGGCGGACCGCGACCGGATCCTGCCGGTGTCGACCGTGCGCCGCGTCCGCGAGCGGGTGCCCGGCGCCCGGGTCGAGATCCTCGAGCGTTGCGGTCACGTCCCGATGGTCGATGCGCCGGACGCGATCGTCCGACTCGTGCGCGAGACGATCGCGACCGCCGACGGATCCGAGGCCGACCGGCTGCTCACCGCCGCCCGACCGTAGGATCCCGCCCATGACGTCCGCGGCGCACGGCCCCGAGCCGCCCCGCCGCCGGCGTCGACGGGCGAGTCCGTCAGGCGATCGGCTCGGACGGTACGCGACCGGGCGGTTCGACACCGTGGTCGCGTAGCCGTCGCTCGACGATCTCCAGCAGCTCGTCGACGGTCGGGACGACCTCGCCCGGTGGAAGCGCAGCCACCGCCCGGCTGAGGCTCGATCGCGCCGCTCGCTGCGGCGTGCGACGGGTCGGCGCGCCGATCGATCCCGGCGGCGCCGCCCAGATCGAGTCGTACTCCAGCGCCGTGTGCTCCCGAATGTGGTCGAAGTCGCGGTCGTAGTGCCAGACGCCGATCTCGTACCGGTGGGCTGCGGCCGCTACGAGCAGGTCCGGCATCGAGAAGTTGCGATGGAAGCTCGGACTCACGCTCGCCAGTCGCGCATGCGCGGCGACCGCCAGCTCGAAGATCTGCTCGTCGACCGGCGCCGCGGGCAGCGCGTCCAGCTCCTCGGCCATGGCGGTGTAGGTGTCGCCGTTACGGGCGGAGTCCAAGATCTCCACGTACGTGGGCGTGGCGAGATACACCAAGCCCTCGGCGACGCCCCGCTCCCACGTCTGCCGGATCTGCGGGACCGCGGCGATCCGCGCGTAGGCCGACGTGTCGACGAGGGTCCTCCTGCCGCCGAACGGGCGCTCCATCAGAGGTCCTCGGCCGTCTCCTCGAGCACCGCGGGGTCGACGCCGTCCTGGGTCGACGCTCGACGCGCCGCCCGCCGCAGAAGCTCGGCGCGGCGCGCCCCCCCGACTCCCGGCCGCCGCCCCGCCGGACGCAGCGCACCGCTCGCCACCGGCGGTCGCTGGCCGCGACCGAGCGGCTGGAGCCCCGTCGTGCGATCCCGGACGTCGGCGTCGCCGGCCGCGCGGCCGGACGCCAATGCCCGCAACCAGTCGATGACCAGCTGACCGTCTCCCGCCGCGATCGTCGTGAGCGGCGTGGCGAACCCGAGATCGGGCTGACGGGCACGGAGGAAGAACGCGACGTCCTCGACCCCGGGCAGGTCCCGGGCCAGTCGCAGGGCCGCCCACAGATCGTCGAGGCGCGCGATCGGCTCACGTCCGAGACGCGGGAAGCGGCTCGGGCTCAACTGGGTCGGGCTGACGCCCGCGACGACCGCGAGCTCGGTCTTGGACAACACGCCGCCCAGCTCGTCGAGCACCCGCGCCAAGGACGAGGGCCGAAGCTCCGGAATCGAGGACGCCATCATCATCTCCTCGACCCAGCATACTTCGGGTGCAAGCCATGACGCAACGGTGAGGGCAAGCGATGTCGCAGGTTTCCACGCACACGGGCCCCGAGCCGTCCCGCCGCCGGCGTTGGTGGGGGCTGGCGGTCCTTTCGGGCAGCCTGTTGGTGGTCGTCATGGACATGACGATCCTCAACGTCGCGCTACCGGAGATCGCGGCGGACCTGCGGCCGAGCACCGTGGAGCTGCTGTGGATCGTCGACGCGTACGCGATCGTCCTGGCCGGGCTGCTCGTCGCCGCGAGCGCGATCGGGGACCGGCACGGGCACCGGCGGGTCCTGCTGGGCGGGTTCGTCGTGTTCGGGTCGGCGTCGGCGCTCGTGCTGCTCGCCGACGCACCGGTGGCGGTCATCGCGGTGCGGGCGCTGCTGGGGGTCGGCGGGGCGATGATCATGCCGTCGACGTTGTCGATGATCCGCCACCTGTTCGTCGACCCGCGCGAGCGCGCGTTCGCGCTCGGGGTGTGGGGCGCGATGGCGGCGGTCGGCGCGGCGCTCGGCCCGATCCTCGGCGGGCTCATGGTCGAGTTGTTCGGCTGGCACGCCGCGTTCCTCGTCAACGTGCCGGTGATGGCCGTCGCGATCGTCGCGGCGCTCCTGTTGCTGCCCGAGACGCGGTCGTCGCGTCCCGCGCCGTGGGACGGCATCGCGGTCGTCCTGTCGATCGTCGGGATGGTCGCGGTCGTCTACGCGATCAAGGACGTCGCCCGGCACGGACCGGAGGTCGACGGGATCGTCGCGACGGTCCTCGCGATCGTCGGGCTGGGCGGGTTCGTCAGGCGGTGCCTGGGACGCCCCGACCCGGTGCTGGAGCTGCGGCTGTTCGCGCGTCCGTCGTTCACCGCGGGGGCGCTCACCGCGCTGTCGACGATGGTCGCGATGGCGGCGGTGTTGTTGCTCGGCGCGCAGTGGTTGCAGTCGGTCGAGGGCCTGTCGCCGCTGATGGCCGGGGTGGCGTTGCTGCCGGTCGCCCTCGGCGGGGTGGTCGCGTCGCCGTTGGCGCCGGTGCTGGCGGAGCGGATCGGGGCGCGGGCGGTGCTCGCCGGTGGCCTGGCGTGCGGCGCGTCCGGGTTCGCGTTGCTGTTCCTCGTCGAGCCGAGCTACCCGGTGTTCGCGGTGGCGGTCGGGCTGGTCGGGGTCGGCACGGGGGCGTTGGCGTTCGGGTCGGCGGTGATCATGGCGAGCACCCCCGCGGACCAGGCCGGCAGCGCCGCCGCGATCGAGGAGTCGTCGTACGAGATCGGCAGCGCGCTGGGCGTCGCGGTGCTCGGCAGCCTGGCCGCCACGGTGTACCGCGCCGCGTTGCCGTCGACGGCGGAGCTGACCGCCGCGGGCCTGCCCGAGGAGGCCGCCACCGTCGCCCGCGAGTCGCTCGGTGGCGCCGAGGCGGTCGCCGGCCTGCTCGACCCGATCACCGCCGCCGCGTTCCTCGCCGACGCCCGCGCCGCGTTCACCGACTCCCTGTCGACCGCCGGCCTGGCGGGCGCGATCGTGATGCTCGCCGCCGCCGCGGTGGTGTGGAGGATCACCCCGCGGCGGTTGGACGTGACGGGGGTCGGGGAGCACGGGATCGGCGGGTGACGGCCGGGCTTAAAGTCAAGGAAACATGACTTCTGGGGCGAGAGGTCACGTTTGCCGCACGCGAGACGCGTCGGGAGCCCTTCGACGCTGGCCACAACCACGACGTCGTCGGGGTGACCGGGTCCTTCAGCGCTGCTCGTCGACCGGACCGATCCGATGCTCCGGGGTGCCGAGCGCTCGCAGGGCACGGGCGGAGATCGGGTCACGCGGACGGGTGCGGACGTCAGCCTCCGGGCCGAGCACCGCTTCGATCCGCTGCAGCGCCTTGCGCCGCTCGTCCCGGCGGGCTTCCCGGTCCTCCCAGGACAGCGGTGGGATGTCGGCGATGCGGGGCATCGGGGTCACCGTACCAACCACTCAGCGTGGCGGGCCACCGTCGCCGTGTGGCCGGGTCCGCAACCCACGGGCGATGTCGTGCAGGTCCCAGGACCGTGGACTCCACCACCGCCTCGGGCCGCCAGGAGGTCGCTACGCTATACGTCAGAAGCGGCGCGTTTAATACCGATTCCCGCTCTATACGACGATACTGGCGGATTATGAGGCTCCTGGGAGACGAAACGGGCGAGGTGGTGCAGGGCGAGATCGGCAGGCGCCTGCAGGCCGCCCGGCTGGAGCGCAACATCACCCAGGCGGACCTCGCCGACCGTGCCGGGATCTCCCGCCGCTCCCTCGAACGACTCGAGGCCGGCGAGACGGTCCGCACCACGGCGCTGTGGCAGACGCTCCGGGCCCTCGACCTGCTCGGGGCGCTCGACCGGGCGATCCCCGACCCCGACCGCAACCCCAACCCCCTGGACCTCGTGCGCACCGCCGGCCGGCCGCGCAGGCGTGCCAGTCGCACGACCACCGGGCCCGAGGGCGAGGCCGGCCGACGGGGTGACGCCGGATGGCGGTGGGGCGACGAGGAGACGGAGCGGTGAGCGCGGCGTCCGTTTTCCTGTGGGGCACCGAGATCGGCGCCGTCGCGATCCCCGACGACACGACCCTGGGGAGCTTTCGCTACACCGACCGGTTCGTGGGATCCGGCATCGAGGTCGCACCCCTGACGATGCCGCTGGCGGCGCGCACCTACCGCTTCCCCGACCTCGAGCCACGAACGTTCCATGGCCTTCCCGGACTACTCGCGGACGCGCTTCCCGACCGCTTCGGCAACCAGGTCATCGACGCCTGGCTCGCGACGCAGGGCCGTCCGCCCGGGTCGATGGACCCCGTCGAGCGGCTCTGCTACATCGGCACGCGGGGCATGGGCGCCCTCGAGTTCCGACCCGCCACCGGCCCGCGACCGGCCACCGCCGACCCGGTGCGGATCGACGCGCTCACCCAACTCGCCGCCGACGTGCTCGCCAGCCGCGAGCGCCTGCACGTGCGGTTCGACGACGCCCCCCAGGGTGCGCTCCGCGACATCCTCCTCGTCGGCACCTCGGCCGGTGGCGCCCGCGCGAAGGCGCTCATCGCGTGGAGCCCCACCACCGGCGAGGTGCGCACCGGCCACGCCGGGGCCCCGGAGGGGTTCGAGCACTGGCTGCTGAAGTTCGACGGCGTCGCCGGCAACGGCGATCACGACATCACCGATCCCCTCGGCTACGGCGCCGTCGAGCATGCCTACGCCCTCATGGCCCGCGACGCGGGGATCGTCATGACCGCCACGCGGCTGCTCGAAGACGGACCACGCCGGCACTTCATGACGCGCCGCTTCGACCGCACGCCTGACGGCGAGCGCCTGCACATGCAGACGCTCGGCGCCATGCGCCACTTCGACTACAACGACCCGACCGCCTACAGCTACGAGCAGGCGGTGCACACCTGTCGCATGCTCGACCTGCCGATCGACGACATCGATCAGATGGCCCGCCGTGCGGTGTTCAACGTCGTCGCCCGCAACCAGGACGACCACGTCAAGAACATCTCGTTCCTCATGGACCGCTCCGGCACATGGACCCTGGCACCGGCCTACGACATCACCTACAACCACAACCCGGACGGGATGTGGACCCGCCGGCACCAGATGTCGCTCAACGACAAGCGCACCGACTTCGTGCGGCGGGACGTCGACGCGTTCCTCGTCAGCTGCGGCCTATCTCCTGCGCGGCGTCGCGAGATCGTCGCCGACGTCACCGCCGCCGTGTACGACCGGTGGGCCCCACACGCCGCGAGCGCCGGGGTGCCGGACGACGTCCGCGACCGCATCGCCGGGGACCATCGGCGGATCGTCTGACCCGATGCTCCGGGGGCGCCGAGCACCCGGCTCCGCCGCCCCTCCCCTACTCCACCACCGCCTCGATCTCCCCCAGCCGCCGCTTGACGACCTTGCCGGTCGGGTTGCGGGGGAGCGCGTCGATGAAGGCGACGTCGCGGGGGACCTTGTAGCGGGCCAGGTGGTCCTTGACGTAGGCGCGGACGGCGTCGGCGTCCAGGTCGGCGCCATCGCGACGGACGACGTAGACGCGAAGGCGCTGACCGTAGGTGTCGTCGTCCACGCCGACGGCCGCCACCTCGACGACGTCGGGGTGACCGGCGATGTGGTCCTCGACCTCGTCCGGGAACACGTTCTCGCCGCCCGACACGATCATCGAGTCATCCCGACCGTCGATGTACAACCAACCGTTCTCGTCGACATGGCCGACGTCACCCGACGCCATCATCCCATCGACCACCGGCTTGCCACCACCACCGGTGTAGCCCTCGAACGGCAACACGTTGCGCACGACGATCCGGCCGGTCACCCCGGTCGGCGCCTCGCGCTCCTGCTCGTCGATGATCCGCAGGCGCGTGCCGAGCGTCGGCGGGCCGACGGTGTCCGGTGCGCGACGCAACTGCTCGGGGTTGGCGATCGTCGCCAACGCCACCTCGGTCGACCCGTACAGGTTGTACATCACGTCACCCCACTGCTCCTGGGTGCGCACCGCCAACGCCCGGCCCACCTGCGACCCGCCGGTGACGAGGATCCGCAACGCCGACAGGTCGGCCGGCGAAGGGCGCGCCGCGTCCGCGTCGAGCATCCGGGACACCATCACCGGCACCGCCACGACCGCCGCGGCGCGGTGCTGCACCAAAGCGTCGAGCGCGTCGTCGGGCCGGAACCGCCGCTGCAGGATCGTCGGCATGCCCATCGTCAACGCGAGCATGAGGTACGCGATGCCGAGCGAGTGGAACACCGGCGGGCAGATGAGCAGCGGCTCGTGCTGACGGAACGGGATCGCCTGCACGATCCCGCCGGTGAGCGTCAACGTCGTCGGCTGACGCCGGTTGGCGCCCTTCGGGGTGCCGGTGGTGCCGCTCGTCAGGATGATGAACGTGCCGTGCCGCGACGGCGCGGGCGGGCGCTCCGGCGACGCGCCGCGGATCAACGACTCGACGGTGCCGTCACCGATCGATCCGTCGTCGGTCCAGCTGCGCCACAGCGGCGCCCCCGTGTCACCGACCGCGGCGGCCGCCGCGGCGAACTCGTCGTCGTGGACGAGGACCCTCGCGCCCTCGCGGACGAACACGTCGCGCAGCTGCGGGCCGGCGAACTCGGTGTTCATGAGCACCGCGTTCGCGCCGAGCTTCTGCGCCGCGAAGAACGCGTCGTAGAACCCGCGGTGGTTGCGGGTGAGGATCGCGATCCCGTCCCCGGCCCCCAGGCCACGGGCCCGCCACGCGTTCGCCAGCGCGTTGGAGCGCTCATCCAGCTCGCGGAACCCGAGCGTCCCGCGCTCGTCGATCACCGCGGGACGGTCGCCGTGACGGATCGCCGCCTGGGTCGACGCGCCGCCGACGAGCCCGAACGCCCGTGACGCCGCCGCGATCCGGGCGAGCGCGCGCGGACCGGTCCCGCCGACGACCCCCGACCGGCGACACGCCCGCAACGCCCGCAGCTCGTCCCGCACGCGATCGGGCGACGGCACGGACGGTAGTGCGGGCAGCGACGGGAGCGTCATGCGGGGCACGCTAGCGCGAAACCGGCATCCCTGTGACGAAATCGGACTATTCGTACCACCCCGCTCACTCCCCCGTCCCGTCCCCCGCGTGCGAGCGCAGGTACGTCGTCACCGCCTCCACCCGGTTGGCGGCGCCGAGCTTGCGCAGGATCCGCGCCATGTGCGACTTGGCGGTGCCGACGGTGATGACGAGCCGCGACGCGACCTGGGCGTTCGTCGCGCCGGCCGCGACGAGGCCCAGCACCTCGAGCTCGCGGCGGGTCAGGCGGGCCAACGGGGTGCCGGACGGGGCGAGGTCGCGGTCGGCGAGGATCGCCCGGGCGGTCGTCGTCGCGCCGCCCCCGTCGTCGGCGGTGGAGACGAGCTCGACCCGGGTGCCGACGACCTCGTCGACGGCGTCCACCACCTGTCCGACGAGCCGCCGGACGTCCTGACTCTGGGCGTGCATCCGCTCGACGAGGCCGACCCGCTCGATCGCGTGCCCGAGCCCCTCCGCGAACCCCCACAGCAGGTCGCGGTCGAACTCGTCCACCGCGGCCGGGTCGCGGGGGAACTGGACGCCCTTGTCGGCGTGGACGAACCCGATCACGCGACCCTCGGGCATGATCGGCGCGGCGACGTAGGAGTACGTGCCGTACACCTCGATCAGCGGCTTGTACGTCGACGGGTGGTGGTGCGTGTCGTGCACGACCATCGGCCGACGCCGACGCACCATCTCGGTCTCGAGGACCTGGTCCCGCAACGGCACCGGAAACTCGCGGCTGTGGGCGAGCAGCCGCCGCGCCCGCTCGGGATCGCCGCGGTGGTAGAACGCCTCGGCGATCATGATCGACTCGTCGACGCGGAAGATCACGACCCGGTCGAAGTCGCACGCGTCGGCGACCGCCTCGGGCGCGCCGGCGATGATCGCCTCGACCGATCCGCGCTCGCGCAGGCGCACGACGGCCTCGTGGATCCGGACGAACTCGCCCAGGCGGCGGGTCAGCTCGTCCTCCGCCAGCTCGTCGCGCAGCTCGGCGGCGGCGACGAGCGCGCGGCAGGCGCCACGCAGGTCCTCGTCCGCCGACCCGCACAGCTCCTCGATCCGGGCCATCGTCCGCTGCATCTCGCTCGCGAGCGCCTCCCGGCGGGACGGTCCGCGGGTCGAAGCCCGACCGGCGGGCGTCGCGTCGGTCGGCGTGGCCGCGGGTGGGCCGCCGGCCGTGGCGCCCGTCGACGGGCCGCCGGCCACGGCGGACGACGGCCGACCGTCCCCCACGGCCGCGGGCTCCCTCTCCATGGGGCGAGCCTAGTCGCTCGCCGCGCCTCCGCCCACCGGGACGCCCTCCCCCACGACCGCGCCGGTCGGGGCCGCCGCACCGGACGCGCGTCCACGTGGCGGGACGTCGTCGACGACCGCCGGCAGCATCTCCGCCGGCACGTGGTCGGGCAGGTCCGGTCCGGGACGCCAGCGGTGCAGGCCCAGGCGCTTCATCGCCAGGTACTTCGCGCGACCGTGGGCGTTGCCGGCGTACCAGACGAGGTGCGCCGACAGCGGGAACGACGCCGCCCAGAACGTGTCGGGCGTCGGGTCGCGCGGGACGCCCGGGGCCATGACGACGTCGGCGCCGATCCAGCCCTCGCCGTCGTCGTACGACAGGCGGCCGAGGATCGCGCCGTCGGCGTCGGTGATCTGCGTCTCGCCGACGCAGGAGGAGCGCCACGACAGGCCGGGCGCCATCGGGGTCGCCATGACGAAGTCCCCGACGTGCGACGGGTGCACCACCGGCACGCCGAGCATCCTGGCCAGGCGTGGCGGGGTCTCGCGGCAGTACTGGGCGAGCATGTCGTGGTCGCGGTCGCGGAACCACCGCGCCGCCCACGGCCAGTCCGGCACCGACGGGAAGTGCATCCCTCCGGCGACGAGGCGGACCCTGCCGGCCATCCGGTGGATCGTGCGGGTGCGCCCCCACTCCCAGCCGTTGGCGCACCCGACCGGGCCGAGCGACGTGGCCATCACCCCGTCGTCGCGGCCGGGGGCGTAGTAGTTGTTCTCCCAGAAGGACGGCTGGTCCTTGTCGTGCAGGTGCACCGACCCGTCCGGCTCGCACAGCGCGTAGGTGCCCCGGGCGTCATCACCACGCACGGCGATGAACCCACCGCCGACGAGGCAGTCGTGGCGCCGCGCCAGGCGCCGCAGCAGCGCCAGCGGCTCACCGATCAGCGGACGGGCCACCCCGCGCATCCGCCGGTGGTAGAGGTTGGGCGACGTCATCGCCTCGGGCAGGCACACCATCCGCGGGTGGTGCTCGGCGACGGCCTGGTCGACGAGGTCCTCGACGCGACGCAGGTTGCGATCGACCTCGCCGAGCTCCAGGCGCGGCTGGATCGCGACGACCCGGATCGGGGCGGGCGGCATGCTCACACCTCCTCGGGCCGGTGGCGGGCGACGATCGCGGCGGCGTCGACCGTCGCCGGCAGCACCCCGAACGCCCCCGGCGCCGACGCGGGCAGGCGGGTGGCGCAGAACGCGTCGGCGATCGGGCCCGGCACGCCGCGGACGAGCACCGCCGCCTGGAGCGCCAGCGCGATCCGGGCGGTGAGGTCGCGCGGGGACGCGGTCGCCAGCCCGTCGGCGGTGAGCAGCGCGTCGAGCTCGTCGATCGCCCGGTCCAGGGCCGGCGCCTCGCCCCGGACGCCGGCGAGCTCGTCGCGCAGCACGTCGACGACCGCCGGCGTGCGCGACACGGCGCGCAGCACGTCGAGCGCCTGGACGTTGCCGGAGCCCTCCCAGATCGACATCAGCGGGGCCTCGCGGTAGGCGCGCGCCAGACGCGAGTCCTCCATGTACCCGAACCCGCCGAGGCACTCCATCGCCTCGCCGGCGTGGATCGGGGCGCGCTTGCAGATCCAGTACTTCAACGTCGGCGACGCGATCCGCCGGAGCAGCTCGGCCCGCTCGTCACCGGCGCGGCCCCGCTCGGCCAGCCGCACGAGCCACAGCGCGGACGCGATCGCCGCCTCGTGCTCCAGGGCCAGGTCGGCGAGCACCGCCGTCATCGCCGACTGGTCGCTCAACGCGCGCCCGAACGCGTGACGGTGATCGGCGTGATGGATCGCCTCGGCGACCCCGAGCCGCATGACGCCGGTCGATCCGAGGATGCAGTCGATCCGGGTGCCGGCGATCATCGCCATGATCGCCGCGACGCCGCGACCCTCCTCCCCGACGATCCGGCCGTGCGCGTCGTCGAGGGTGACCTCGGCCGTCGGGTTGGAGCGGTTGCCGAGCTTGTCCTTCAGCGCCGTGATCCGGAACCCGTTGGGGGCGCCGTCCTCGCGCAGGCGCGGCACGAGGAAGCACCCGATCCCGGCGTCGGTGCGGGCCAGGACGAAGAACGCGTCCCCGTGCACCGCCGAGACGAACCACTTCTCGCCGCTGAGCAGGTGGGCGCCGTCGCCGGTCGGTCGGGCGACGGTCGTCAGCCCGGCCAGGTCGGATCCGCCGGACGCCTCGGTCAGGGCCATCCCGATGATCGCCCCGTCCTTCTGCGCGGGGCCGCGCTCGCTGCCGTCGAAGGTCCGCGACGCGACGCGCGGCTCCCACTCCGCCGCGACCGCGTCGTCCAGGCGCAGCGCCGGGACGCACGAGTAGGTCATCGCCATCGGGCAGGTCACCCCGGCCTCGGCCTGGGCGAGCATGACGAACCTCGCCGCGCGCGCCACGTGCGCACCCGGACGATCGTCGGTCCACGGGGCCCCGGCGATCCCGTGCTCGACCGCGCGGCGCAGCGTCGCCCGGTACGCCGGCGACAGCGTGACCTCGGCCGTGCCGGTGATCGTCGGGACGTCGATGTTGGCGTCGCGGCCGTCGGCGACCGCGTCGGCGGTGGCGAACGCGCGCCCCGCGGCGTGCGTCTCGTCCAGGTGCTCGGCGCCGTCCTCGCGCAACAGCGCGTCGCGCATCGCGCGGTCGCCGGCGAGGAGGTCCCCGCCCGTGCGGGGAGGCGGGGCGCCGGTGCGGGGATCGAGCGGCGGAGCGGCGATCGTCGACATGGTGCGATCCAACCCGCCCACCGTCCCCGGCGATAGGGCAGACCTGTCCGTGGACGGGTGGATTGTCATCCTTCGGCGGATGGGCAGGGCCGCGCGGCGGTGGGAGCGTTGACCCATGCCCAACCCCAGCCCGTCCACCAACGGCGCCGCCGCGACGGCGCGTCCCGGTCCGGAGACGGTCGACGTCGTCGTCGTGGGGGCGCGCTGCGCCGGGTCGGCCGCCGCGATCGCGCTCGCCCGGCTGGGCCGCCGCGTCATCGCCGTCGACCGGACGCGGTTCCCGTCCGACACGCTGTCGACCCACGTCAACTTTCCCTCGGCGGTCGCCGAGGTGCAGCGGATCGGGGCGCTCGCGAGGATTCACCAGGCGTGCGATCCACCGCGGGCCCGGATCGCGCGGATCGTGGCCGACGGGGTGAGCTGCCGCAACCACTGGGATGCGATCGACGGGATCGACTACGCCCAGTCGGTGCCGCGCACCATCTTCGATGCGGCGCTCGTCGACACCGCCCGTGACGCCGGCGTGGACGTGCGCGAGCACACGCGGTTCGTCGACGTGATCCGACGCGACGGACGGGTCGTCGGCGCGCGACTCAAGGGACCCGAGGGCGAGTACGAGGTGCGGTGCAAGCTCGTCGTCGGCGCGGACGGGCGACGGTCGAACGTCGCCGCGGCCGTCGGCGCCGAGCGGCCCTATCGCGGGTCGCAGCCCGGCCGTGGTGCGGCGTACCGCTACATGGACGACCCGCAGCTGGGAACCGAGTGGCGCGAGACGGTGGTGCAGTTCCGTCGCCTGGAGTCGCACGCGTTCGTGTTCCCCTGCCCGGACGACCGGATGCTCGTGCTGTTCATGGGCCGGCCCGGGGACGTGTCGCGGTTCCGCGCCGACCCGGAGCGGCTGTGGGCGGAGCGCGTGGCCGAGAACCCCGACCTCGCCGACCGCGTCGGCGGTCCGCACGGGGCGGGCGAGCCGACGAAGATCCGCAGCACCACCGCGCTCGCCTCGTTCTTCCGCCGGTCGAGCGGACCGGGGTGGGCGTTGTGCGGTGACGCCGGGCACTTCAAGGACCCGGTGATCGGCCAGGGGATCCGTGACGCGCTGCGGTTCGGACGGCTGCTCGGCGAGGCGGCCGCGCCGGCGCTCGACGACCCGGCGCGGCTCGACGCGGCGCTCGTCGCGGTCGAGGCCCGCCGTGACCGCGAGTGCCGGCCGACGTACCACTGGGGCAACAAGGAGTCGCGGGTGACGCCCCACACGTCCCCACTGTTCCTCGAGGCGCTACGCGCGTTCGACGGGTTCGACGGTGACCAGTGGCTCGCCCGGGTCTTCGACCGGGGAGGGACGCTCGGTCCGGCCGCCTACGCCCACCGCGTGCTCGGACCGCGACGCGGCGCGCAGCTGGCGTTGCGGGCGGCGATGCGTCCCGGGGTCGACCGTCGGGCACTGCTGCGCGAGGTCGTCGAGGAGCTGCGGATCGACCTGGACACCCGTCGGGAGGAGCGCCACCACCGGTTCCGCGACGCGATCCCGCGGCGGTCGGAGCGGCCGCTGGTGGAGTGGCCGGAGCGGGCGCCGGGGACGACGGCGGACCGTCCCGGCGCCGGGGTCGGGGTCCGGGTCGGGGTCGGGGTCGGGGTCGGGGTCGGGGTCGGG
>JALNWQ010000012.1 GCA_023230855.1 Solirubrobacteraceae bacterium | reverse complement strand
CGGCCTCACGCCCGCCCGGCACCGGCCCCACGCCCCCCTGGACCACCACGACCGCCGGCCCGCCGACGGCCCCGCTCAGCGGCGACGCATCGTCACCGACCGCCGCACGGTCGTGGTCCGACCGTCGGCGGCGCGGAACCGCGCGGTCACGCGCACCGCCAGCCGTCGGCGGTCGCGCAGCGTCCGGCGGGCCCGGACGGACGGTCGCAGCGTCACCGTCGACGTCGCGCGGCCCCGGAACGTGCGGCGCACGGTGCGGGTGGCGGTGAACGACCGGCCGCCCCGCGACGTGGCCCGCACGGTCAACCGGCCCTTCGCCGGGACGCGGAGTCGCACCCGGAGCGCGCCGGTGCGCCGCACCGCCCGGACGCTCCGCCAGGTCACCCGGCCACGCGCGGCGGTCGCGCCCGACCCCGCGGCCGTCGTCGACCCCGTGCCGCCCGTCGCGCCGGCGCCGGTCGGGGCGCCGTCCCGGTCCGCCGCGGGCTCGGCCGGCACGTCGGCGGGCACGCCCTCGGTCACGCGCCGCCGACCGTCGGCGCCCTTCGTCACGGTGAACGCGTCGACGACGTCGCCGACGCCGCCCGGGGCGGTCGCGCCGTCCGCCCGCGCCCCGGCGTAGGAGCGGTACACGAGTCGGTCGCGCTCCACCCGCACGGTCTGGAACGTCGACGTCCGGCCGAACCCGACGACCCGCGTGGCCCCGTTGCGGGTCCACGAGTTGTCGGCCGGATCGGACAGCTCGTAGTGCTTCGGGCCCGAGTTCGACGTGACGAAGACCGGTCCCGTGCTCACGCCGGGATCGTCGCCACGGTCGGCGTTCACGAACCCACGACCGTAGGTGTGGTCGTGGCCCTGCAGGACGAGGTCGGCCCCCTGCTCGCGCAGCACCGGCAGGAACGCGTCGCGGACCTCGGGGTTGTCGCGGTCGCCGGAGTTGGAGAGCACCGGCTGATGGAACGTCACGACGCTCCACCGGTGCGGGTTGTCGCGCAACTGGTCGCGGAGGAACGCCGTCTGGCCGGTGAGCCACGGCGCCTTGTCGTTGGCGTTCATCGACACGAACCGCACCCCGCCGTGGTCGACGCGGAACGCCGTCATCGGCCCGGCGGTCGCCGCGACCGGGAAGTGCGCCCGGTACTGGCGGATGAGCCGGTCGCCGGAGTACTCGTGGTTGCCGGCGGTCGTGATCGTCGGGATCCGGTCGACGTGCCCCTCGAGCGTCGCGAACCACTCCGACCACTGATCGTCCCGGTCGGCGTTGTTCACGAGGTCGCCCGCGTGGAGCATGAGCCGGGCGTCGGGGGCGGTCGCGAACGCCCGTCGCACCACCGGCGGCCACTTCGCGAGGATCTCGTTCTGGGCGTCGCCGAAGTACAGGAACGTCCACGGACGAGCATCGTCCGGGGCCGGGGCGGTGCGGAGCGTGCGCCAGCCACTCCAGCGGCCGTCGTCCCCCACCCGGTAGCGGTAGGTCGTGTCGGGCGCCAGGCCGGTGAACGTCGCGGTGTGGTGGCGCGACCCGTACGACCATCCGGCGAACCGGACCGGCAGCAGGTCGGACGTCGCGTCGACGGTCGTCGTCGGTCCCCCGTCGGCCCGGGCGATCTGGGCGCGGCCGGCGCCGACGCCGGCATCGGTGCGCCAGGTGACCGCCTGGGTCGTGTCGGCGCGCTCCGTCGCCGCGAGCACGATGCGGTCGGGGACGGCCGACGGGGTCGGGTCGAGCGCGACGGCCGGGGCGGCGGTGACGGCGGTGGCCGCGGTGACCGCCAGGGTGAGCAGGGGGGCACGGAGCCGGTGGCGCATCGGACTACCTCGGGATCGTCGGGAGCGAGTGGGCGCGCACGGACTGGCCGGTCCGCGTCGGCACGGTGGCGACGGCCCGCACCGCGACGCCGGGTCGCGACGACCGGGCCGGGAGGCGCACCCGCCACGAGCCGTCGCGGCGGGTGGTGGCGCGCGATGCGGTCCGCCACCGGCCGCAGTCGACGCGGGCCTGCACGGTGACGCGGACGCCGCGGCCGACGGGACGGGCGATGCGCCCGGACGCCGTGACGCGCCCGCCGCGTCGGGTCGCCCGCACCGTCGGGATCCGCCGGTCGCGGAGCACCCACGGCGACGACCGCCCGCCGACCGTCGCCCGGTACCGGGTCGCGGACCGGCCCGCACCGCCACGGGACCGGGCGGACGAGGGCACGCGCACCGTGAACGTGCCGTCGCGGCGCACGGTCGTCCGGCCCACGGTGCGGCCGCCCGGGCGGAGCGTCACCCGCACCCGTCGGCCGGCGTGGCGGGGCTCCGCGGCGCCGGTGACCACGTCCTGCCGCGCCCCGCGTCGCACGCCGGTGACGAGGACCGCCCGGCGCGCGCACCGTCGCAGGCGCTGCGCGGCGGGGCCACCGGTCGTCGCGCTCCCGGCGCCGGCCGTCCCCGCCGCGGCGCCGCCGGCGCTCGTCGCGGCGTCGGCGGCCGGGCCCGTGGCCGATGCGCGGCCGACGCACGTTCCGCCCTCGACCACCCGCTTGCCGCCGGCGGAGCGGTCGATGGTGAACGCGTCCAGCGTCTCCCCCACCGCCCGCGTCGTCGTGGCGTCGTCGTCGCGCGCCGCCACGACCGACTCGAGCACGAGCCGGTCGCCGTCCATGCAGATCGCCTGGAACGTCGACGTGCCGCCGGCCGCCGTGACGCGCGTCGCGCCGCTGCGGGTCCAGTCGTTGTCCGCGTCCGGGGTCAGGTCGTAGTGCTTCGGCCCCAGGACGCTCACGACGTACACCGGACCGTCGGCCCGCAGGTAGCCGCGGGAGTACGCGTGGTCGTGGCCCTGCAGGACGAGGTCGACGTCGTGGCGCTCGAGGATGTCGCCCCACGCGCCGCGCACCTGAGGGTTGCTGCGCATCAGGCCGCCCTGGATCCCGGCCGAGTACACCGGGTAGTGGAACATGACGACCGTCCACCGCCGCGGGCTCTCGGCGAGGACCCGGTCGAGCCAGATCCCCTGCAACGCCAGGCCGACGAGGTCCAGCCCGAGCCCGGTGTCGAGCACGACGAACCGCACGTCCTGGTGGTCCGCCACGTAGGTCCGTCCGACCTGCCCGGCCGGCCCGTTGGCGGGCGGCCGGAAGTGCGCGCGCATCCGCGCGGCGTCGGGGTCGACGCTCTCGAGGAACCCGTACAGGTACTCGTGATTGCCGGGCGTGACGAGGGCGTTGCGCGTCGCCGGCACGTCGCCCTGCGCGGCGAACCAGCGGTGCCACTCCACGTCGTGGGTGGGGTGGTTGATCATGTCGCCGGCGTGCAGCACCACCCGAGCGTCGGGCACCGCGTCGTACGCGCGGCGCACGTTGACGGGCCACTCGCGATCCAGCCCGTTCTGCGCGTCGCCGAGGTAGAGCCACCGCCACGGGCGGATCGGCCCCGCCGGGTCCTGCGCGGTGCGGAGCGTCCGCCACGCGCTCCAGCCGGCGTCCGATCCGACGCGGTAGCGGTAGGCGGTGTCCGGGGCCAGGCCGTCGACGGTCACCGCGTGGTGCAGCGCCGCGTACCCGGACCCGCCCTCGGCGCCCGCGGTGGTCGGTCCGGTCGTCATCGACCCCCGGACGGTGGTCGGGCCGCCCGCTTCGGGCCGCAGCTCCACCCGCCCGTCGGTCGTGGCGGCGTCGGTGCGCCAGACGAACGTCTGCGACCGCTCCGGCGCCGCGGTCGGGCTCAGGACGACGCGATCGGGCGTGGACGACGGGGCGCTCGCCGACGCCGTCGCGCCACCCGGGCCCGCGAGGAGCAGCACGAGGGCCGCGACGAGCGCGACGCACGCCGGCGGCGCGAGACGGAGGACGGGGTCGGACGGGACGCGGCGATCGAACATGGCGGGACGGCCCCGATGGGGGCCGACCACGCACCGTAGGACCGCCTAGGTGGACAAAGGTCACAAAGGTGTAAACCTCCGGGCGACGCGCGGTCGACGGTGGGTGGTGGGCGGCGTGCCGCGTGGCGGGCCGGGTTGGTGCACCGCGTGGCGGGCCGGGGCGGCGGACAGCCGGGCGACGGGCCGTGCCGGCGGACGGGCGGCGCGTCAGGCGGTGAGCGCGCCGATGACCCGCACCGCCTCGGTGTCCGGGTCGAGCGGGCTGTCGCCGCGGACCGCGAGCTCGAGGGCCGCCATCCGGTCGACGCCGACGGCGAGCGTCCGCGACCCGATCCGCTGCGCCTCGGCGATCCGGCGGTCCAGCACCCACGGCGCCATCCGCACGCCCTTGGCGATCGCGTCGCGCTCCTCGCCCGCCTCGAGCCGCCGTGCGATGTCGAGCGCGGTGCGCAACCGCGAGCCGAGCGGCGACGTGATCCGGAAGATCACCTCGCCCTGGGCCCGCAGCGCGAGGTATGCGCCGACCGCGCCGCTCCGGTCCCGGGACATCACCGCGTCGACGAAGTCCCACACCTGACGCTCGGACGCGTCGGCGACGGCCCCCTCGATCTCGGCGGTCGAGATCCGTGCGCCCGGCCCGTACTCGAGGGCGAGCTTCTCGAGCTCGCGCTCCAGGCGCACGCGGCGCTCCCCGACCTGGGTCACGAGCGCCTGGGCGGCCGATCCCGACAGCTCGATCCCCAGCCGCTCGGCCTGCCCGACCGCCCACCGCGGCAGGTCGCGCGCCTTGAGCGCCCGCTCCGCGACGAGCTGCCCGCCGAGCTTCTCGACCGCGGCGATGAGCGCCTTGGGCGTCGTGTGGCGCTTCTCCTCCAGCGCGACGAACGCGACGGTCGTCGTCGCGCCGTCGAGGCCACGGAGCGTGGGGAGCAGGTCGGCCTTGACCTCGTCGTCCTTCCACCGCTCGACCCCGTCGACGAGGACGAACCGGCGGCCCAGTCCCAACGTCATCGCCGCCAGCTCCCCGGCGACCGCGGACGGGGTCGCCCGGTCGCCCGCGAGGTGCTCGATCCCCTCCGCGCCGACCTCGCGCTCGGCCGCCGCCCGCAGCCGCGACCGACGCTCGGCCAGGCGGTCGTGGTCGTCGCCGTGGAGCAGGTAGGCGGGATGCCAGGTGGCCATCTCCGCGAAGGCTACGGCAGCGTGGCCGGGACCACCGCGTCGACCATGAGCCGCTCGCCACAGCTCCGGCAGAGCGCGGCGGACCGGCCGTGCGGCGCGCGCTACAACGGCTACGGCGAGCGGACGCTCAGGCAGCGCGATCGGTCTCGGCCGGGAGATAGCCCCGGTCGACCAGCTGATCGCGCATGACGCGCGTCGTCGGCTCGTTGCTGCGTAGCCAGCGCGCGATCGCCGCGCGCTTCTCGGCGTCGGACCTGCCCCACAGGCCCAAGCGGGTCATGAGTCCACTGAGGGACTTCGGAGGCGCGCCGGGAGCGGCGACGACGAGATCTTCAGTGAAGCGACTCACGGATTCACAACCTGCACGGAGAGTACGACGAGATCGTCGTCGTGTCGAACGCCGGTGATCTGCACCGGGAGCTCGACCGGGAACAGGACCTCCCCCTGCCGACGGAGGCGCGGGTCACCCAGGCCCGCGACCCATAGCGCCGGGATCCCCGGTGGCACCTCGAGCTCCAACAGGGCGCCGGCAGGTCCGACGAACTCGTCAACCGCAACGGAGCGCAGGACCGACGCCGCGGTGTAGCCCTCGAAGGTCCGCTGAGGGCCACGCACGGCCGCGGGGTCGGCCTCGCCGAACGTCCACCGCAGGCTCCTGACTCCCCGGTACACCGTGAGCGGGCGGGTCGTTCGGGGCGAGTCGATCGCGTCGTCGAGCAGTTCCGCCCGATGCCGCAGCGCCGCGTAGGACGCCGACGTCGCGTCCACGGCGAGCGTGCCCCGAACGAGCCCTTGGACCTGCTCGTAGAAGCGATCGGTTCGCTGCCACTCCCGCACCGCCGCGAACTGCTCCCGCGTGAGCCGGGCGCGCTGGTCGGCGAACGCCTCGTCCATCGCCCGGAGCACCCGTGCGTCGCCCTGTCCGCCGGGGTGCGCGCCCGACGCCGCCCGCCGACCTGCGGGATCCGGCCCCGTCACCCGTCGTCCACCGCGTTCGCCCGTAGCGCCCCGTCGTCGCCGCGCCACACCGCGACGGCGCCGTGACGGTCGCTGCGCCACAACGGGACGCGGGCGTCGCGCAGGGCCCGCAGGACCGACGGCGCCGGGTGGCCGTAGCCGTTGCCCTCCCCCACCTGCGCCACGGCGACCGCCGGGCGCAGTGCGTCCAGCAGACGCGGGACGTCGTCGTCGGCGCTGCCGTGGTGGGGCAGCACGAGCAGGTCGACCGGTCCGCCCGCCTCCCGGCGCAACGTCGGGCCCTCGCGGTCGGCCGGCACGAGCGTCCGGACCCCGTCGACGGTCGCCCGCACCACCACGGCCCGGTCGTTGGGGTCCTCCCCCGCCGGTGCCGGACCGGTCCGCGGCGGCGGCCAACGGACCTCGGCCCGTAGCGGCCCGACCGCGATCCGTTGGCCCCTCCGGGCGACGACGACCCGGCCACCGTGGCGGCGCACCGTCGCCCCGGCGGTGGTGGCCCGCGGGTCGCCCGATCCCGCCCCGTCGACGAGCAACCTCGGGCGCAGGCGCGTGGCCACGGCCGGGGCTCCCCCGGTGTGATCCAGCGCGTCGTGGGACAGCACGAGCACGTCGAGCCGCTCGACGCCCAGGGCCTCCAGGCGGTCCACGACCCGTCCCGACGGTGGCCCCGCGTCGACGAGGATCGTCCGTCCTCCCTGGCGCAGGAGCGTCGCGCTGCCCTGCCCGACGTCGAGCACGACCACGCCGTCGGCGGGGGCGGTGGGACCGGGGCCCGGATCGATCCGCCGCGCGGTCCACGCCCCCGCCGCCGCCGCGACGATCGCCAGCAGCACCGACAGGCCGATCCGCACCGCGGCCCACCGCGGGTCGCGCAACCACGCCACGCGACGGTGCCCGCCGACGCGCCGCAGCCGGTCGCCCGTCCGCACGATCCACAGCGGCCGCACGACGAGCGCCCCGAGCAGCCCGACCGCGGCGACCGTCGCGAGCGCCACCACCGGCGGGGGCCGCACGACCGCCCACGACGGCGACGCCGCCGTCCGTGAGATCAGGTCGATCGCGTCGAGCAGCGGCATGGCCGCGGCGACGAGCAGCCCGGTCACCGGCGCGCCCTCGGGGCCGAGCAGGCCGGCGATCATCCCCAGCCAGGTGATCGGGGCGACGAGCGGCTCGGCCAGCACGTTGGCGGCCAGCCCGGTGAGCGACACGTCGCCGACGGTCACGGCGAGCACCGGCGCGGTGGCCAGCGACGCGGCGACCGGCACGGCCAGCGCCACGGCGGCCCACCGCGGCAGGCCGACCCGTCGCCCGAGCGCGGCCGCCGGCTCGACGATGGTGAGGAGGCCGACGACGGCGGCGAAGCTCAGCTGCCATCCGAGCTGGGCCGGCGACGCCGGGTCCACGAGCACCGTCACCAGCGCCGCGACGAGCAGCGCCCACCAGCGATCGGCGGGCCGGCCGAGCGCCAGCGCCGCGAGGACGAGGATGCCCATCACGCCCGCCCGGCGAATCGACGGCCCGGCCCCGGCGAGCGGCACGTACAGGACGATCGCCGTGGCCGCCCCGGCGATCCGCCACGGCAGGCCCAGGCCCAGCAGCCACCCGATCCCGAACACGAGCGCGGCGAGCAGCGCCACGTTCTGCCCGCTCGCCGCGACGAGGTGCGCCAGCCCACTGCGACGGAACTCGTCCTCCTGCTCGTCCGAGAACGCGCTGTCGTCCCCGAGCACCATGCCGCGCAGCAGGGCGGCACGGCGTGCGGCGCGGTCGTCAGCGCGAGACGGGTCGGAGGACGGTGGCCCGCGGGACTCCCTCCCGGCTCCGACGAGTCCGGCCTGCGCCCGGTCCCGCAGACGATCCACCCAGCCACGCCAACCGCCGCGGCGGCCGGCGGCCCGCCAACGATCGGCGTGCAGCACGACCGCGATGCCCCGCGACCGGGCGCTGACCTCGGCCGGTGCGGCGGCGCGCACCCGTCCCTCGACGCGCAGCAGTGATCCGACCGGAGCCGCCGGTGCTTGCGGCGACACCGGCAGGCGGAGCTGGACGACCGCTCCGCGCAGCCGCGCGGTGGCCCGCCATCCGCCGTCGAGCGCCTGCCGCAGCGGCTCCAGCACCTCGACCGGCTCGTCCGGTCGGACCTGCTCGCCGGCCTGCAGCGGCGCGCTCGCCGACCGCCACGCCAGCTCGGCGCGCCACGCGCCGCCGGCGGCCGAAGCGAGCGCGACGACGATCGCGGCGACCGCCCACCCGCGCCGCGGCTGCGTCGCCCACGCGAGCGCCGCGACGACCGCGATCGCCCACGGCCACCGGGGTCCGACGGCGAGCCCCACGACGGCGACCGCCAGCAGGTGATGGCCGGGCCAGCGGGCGGTCATGGCTCGAGCTGTGCCCGCAGCGCCTCGAGCTTCTTCTCGCCGATGCCCGGGACCTCGGCCAGGTCGTCGACGCCGGACAGGCCCCCGCGCTCCTCGCGCAGCCGGACGATCTTCTCGGCGGTCGCCGGCCCGACCCCGTCGAGCGTCTGGAGCTCCTCGACGCTCGCCGTGTTGAGGTCGATCGGGCCACCCCCACCGGTCGACGCGCCCGCCGCGGACGACGCGTCGCCCCCGCCGCCACCGGGGCCGGACGCTCCGGCCCCCGAGCCGGGGGACGCCCGGGGCGGGACGCGCACCTGCTGGCCGTCGCGCAGCGGCGCGGCGAGGTTCAGCGCCTGGGCGTCGCCGCCCCTCGCCCGTCCGGCCCGCCGGATCGCGTCGACGACCCGGGACCCGTCGGGCAGCCGGTACACGCCGGGCCGCCGCACCTCGCCGGTGACGTGCACGGTGATCCGGTCGCCGCCGGACACCGTCGCGCGTCCACCGTCGCCGTCCGTGCCGCCCGACCCGCTACCGGCGCGCGCCCCGCCATCGTCGGAGGCGCCCGTCCCACCGCCCGGCGAGGCGCCTCGGTCGCCCGGCGGCGTGACGCCCGCGGCCGTCGCTGCGACCTGTCCCGCCGACGGCAGGGTCGCGCGCGACACCGCGACGCCGAGCAGCGCGGCGACGAGGATCCCGAGGGCGGTCCACCGCCAGGCGCGTCCGGGCACGGGCCCACGCTAGGTCCGGCGACCGCGACGAAACGAGGCGCCAACCGTGCCGAAACCGTGTCGGATCAGGGCCGAGTCGCCGCACGCTCGCGGCAGCCCGTTCCGTCCGACCCGGACACGAACACACGTTCGCATGCGATGGGACGCCCAGCGACGCCGCGACGACGACCCCGCCCCCACCCTGCCGGGGCTGGAGGAGGAGGCCGTCGTACGTCGGTTCGACGCGCCCGAGGCGCTCGACACGCGCTTTCACGAGGTCCACGCCCGCACCGTCCTCAACCGGGTCGGCGGCGCGCCCCACCGGCGGCGCGTCCCGTTCGGGTGGACGGTCAACCCGTACCGGGGCTGCAGCCATGCGTGCCGCTACTGCTTCGCGCGCCCGACCCACGAGTACCTCGGCCTGGGACCCGGACGGGACTTCGAGCGCGAGATCGTCGTCAAGGTCAACACGCCGGAGCGGCTGCGGGCCGACCTCGCCCGTCGGTCCCGGACCGCGGCGGCCGGCGACGAGGTGGCGCTGGGCACCAACACCGACCCGTACCAGTGGGTCGAGTCCCGGTACCGCCTGATGCCGGGCGTGTGGGACGCCCTGCTCGACGCGGACGTTCCCGGGTCGGTCCTGACGAAGTCGCCGCTGGTGCTGCGCGACGCCGACCGACTCGTGGCGTTGCACGACGGCCCGGGCCTGGACGCCGCGCTGTCGATCCCCACCCTCGACGAGCGCGCGTGGCGGGCCACCGAGCCCCACACGCCGCACCCGCGGACGCGGTTCGCCGCGGTCGCCGAGCTGACCCGTCGAGGGATCCCGACGGCGGTCCTCGTCGCGCCGCTCATGCCGGGGATCAACGACGCGCCGCACCAGGTCGAGGCGCTGCTGCGCGCGGCCGACGACGCCGGGGCCCGGTCGGTCCGCGGCATGGGGCTGTTCCTGCGCGGCAGCACCCGCGACCTGTTCCTGGAGTGGCTGACGAGCGCGCGCCCCGATCTGGCGCCGCTGTACGAGGAGCTCTACCGCCACGGGACGCACATGCCCCGCGCCGAGGCGCAACGGCTCGCGGCGCTCGTCCACCGCGGGGAGCGGGCGTACGCCGGAGACGCGCACGCCCCGACGCGGCCGCCCGCGGAGGGCGGCCACCCGGCGACGCGGTTCGCGGCCGGCGCCGCGGCGCGCGACGCACGGCGACGCGCCCGGGTCGGCCCCGACGGAAGGCCCCGCGCGACGCTCGACCGCGACGCCCGCCCGGTCCCCCGCCGCGCGATGCCGGTCGGCGCCCCGCCCACCCGCGACGGGCCGGCCCGGCAGCTCGGCCTGTTCGGCGCGCCGGGCCCGCGACGGTAGGACGTCGACGTCGACCGCCGCGACGACCGGCGCCACCCGGTCCGGCGGTCGGACGGTCGGACCGCCGGACCGGCTGTCGGTCGGGCCTACCGCACCACGACGTTGACGAGCTTGCCGGGCACGACGACGACCTTCACCACAGTCTTGCCCTCCAGATGTCCCTGGACCTTGTCGCTGGCGAGCGCGAGGGCCTCCAGCTCGTCCTTGCCGGCGCCGGTCGGGGCCATCACGCGATCACGGACCTTGCCCTGGACCTGCAGGACGAGCTCGAACTCGTCGCGCTCGAGGAACCGCTGCTCCGCGACCGGCCACGGCTGCTCCCACACTCGGTCGCCGGTCAGGCGCTCGAACGCGTCTGCGGCGAGGTGCGGCGCGAACGGCTGCAGCAACGACACCGCGGTCGCGGCGGCGAAGCGCACCGCGGCCCATCCGGCGTCCCCGGCGACGTCCGTCGACGCCGCCCCATCCGTCCCGGCGCCCGTGCCCGCCCCGCCGACGAGCGCGTTGCGGCGGGCCGAGATCGCGTTGGTGAGCTCCATCACCGCGGCGATCGCGGTGTTGAACGCGAAGCGACCGTCGACGTCGTGGGACACCTTGTCGATCGCCCAGTGCGCCTTGCGGACGAGCTCCAGGTCGTCGCCCTGCGGGTCGGCAGGTTGGTCGGCGCCCGGCGCGCCGGTCACGGTGACGGACGCCCCGGCGCCGGCCTCGGAACCGCCGGCCGTGGCAGCCCCGGCCGCGGGCTCCCCGGACCCGGCGTCGTCGCCGCCCCCGACCGTCGCCCCACCCTGCGCGGCCGCCTCGGCGGCCAGGCGCCACAGCCGCGAGAGGAACCGGTGGACGCCCTCGACGCCCTCCTCCGACCAGTCCGCGTCGTGGTCGGGCGGGCCGAGGAAGCACACGTAGGTCCGGGCGGTGTCGGCGCCGAACCGCTCGACGATCTCGCGCGGGGCGACGGTGTTGCCCTTGGACTTGGACATCTTCGCCCCGTCCATCGTGATCATGCCCTGCGTGAAGAGCGCCTGGAACGGCTCCTGCACGTCGAGCACGCCGATGTCGGTCAGCGCCTTGGCGAAGAACCGGGCGTAGAGCAGGTGGAGGATCGCGTGCTCGACCCCGCCGATGTACTGGTCGACCGGCATCCACGCGTTCGTGATCGCCGGATCCCACGGCGCGGCGTCGTTGCCGGCGTCGGTGTAGCGCAGGAAGTACCAGGACGAGTCGACGAACGTGTCGAGCGTGTCGGTCTCGCGACGCGCCGCCCCGCCACACGTCGGGCAGCTCGTGGCGACCCATGCCTCGGCGGCGGCGAGCGGCGAGCGGCCCTTGGGCTTGTAGTCGTCGATGTCGGGCAGCACGACCGGCAGCTGGTCCTCGGGGACCGGCACCATGCCGCACGCGTCGCAGTGGACGATCGGGATCGGGCAGCCCCAGTACCGCTGGCGGCTGACGAGCCAGTCGCGCAGCCGGAAGTTCACCGTCGCCTCGCCCTTGCCCTCGCGGTCCAGCCACGCGGTGATCGCGTCGAGCGCCTCCCGGTTGGGCGTGCCGTCGAAGTCGGGATGGCTGTCGACGAGCGGCCCGTCGCCGGTGTACGGCAGCGAGTCCGGTGCGACCGCCCAGACCGCGTCACCACCGGGGAACCCCTCCGGGGCGGGCTCGTCCGCACCGACGATGACGCGCTTGACCGGCAGCCCGTACGTCCGGGCGAAGTCGAAGTCGCGCTGGTCGTGGCCGGGGACCGCCATGATCGCGCCGGTGCCGTAGTCCATCAGCACGTAGTCGGCGACGTACACCGGCAGGCGCTGCCCGTTGACCGGGTTGACGACCTCGCGGCCCAGCGCCACCCCGGTCTTCGCCTTGTCGGCCGCGCCGCGCTCGGACCGGTCGGCGGTCAGCGCCTTGTTGACGTACGCGCGGACCTCCGCCTCCTGCGGGGTGCCCTCGACCATCCGCAGCACGTCGGGGTGCTCCGGCGCCATGACGAAGAACGTCGCGCCGAACAGCGTGTCGGGTCGCGTGGTGAAGACCTCGTAGTCGGTGTCGAGCTCCTCGGAGCGGAACACGACCCGCGCGCCCTGCGACCGGCCGATCCAGTTGCGCTGCATCGTCTTGACGTGCTCGGGCCACGCGATGCCGTCCAGGTCGTCGAGCAGCCGCTGGGCGTAGTCGGTGATCCGCAGGAACCACTGCTCCAGCCGGCGGATCTCCACGAGCGCCCCGGACCGCTCCCCGCGTCCGTCGATCACCTGCTCGTTCGCCAGGACGGTCTCCTCGACCGGGTCCCAGTTCACCGCCGCGGACCGGCGCTCCACCAGGCCGGCCTCGAGGAGCTTGAGGAAGATCCACTGCGTCCAGCGGTAGTACTCGGGCCGGTGCGACGCGATCTCGCGCGACCAGTCGATCGACACGCCCCACTCGCGGAACTGCCGCTGGAACGACGCGATCGACGCCTCGGTCGCGTCGCGCGGGTGCTGCCCGGTCTTGATCGCGTTGTTCTCGGCCGGCAGTCCGAAGCTGTCGTAGCCCATGGGGTGCAGCACCGTCTTGCCGATCCGGCGCCGGTGGTGCGCGACCGCATCGCCGATGGCGTAGTTCTTCAGGTGCCCGACGTGCGGCTCGCCGCTGGGGTAGGGCAGCATCTCCAGGACGTACACCGCGTCGTCACCGGCGTCGACGACCGCGTCGTTGGACACCTGCCAGGTGCGCTCGTCCTCCCACACCCGCTGCCAACGCGGCTCGATCTGACGGGGGTCGTAGCGGAGCTCCATGGGCGACCGCCCAGTCTAGGACCGCCCGCGCGCGCCCGCCGCGCCGTCGCCCGGGCCCCCTGAACCACGCGCTGCAACCGTTTCGACCGCGGCCCGGCCGTGCCATCCTGGGCGGGTCATGGCTGGTGACCCCCACCTGCACGCCGTCCCCCACCCCGGGGACCCGGCGCCCACGCCGCCCGACGCCGCGGACGCTCCCCCGCCGCCGCTGGACGCGCCGCGCTCGCGGGCGATGGACAGCACCGCCGCCGCGACCCGCGTGGCCGAGATCATCGCCGCCGCCGAGGCCGCCGCGGTGCGGATCCGGACCGAGGCGGAGAGCCGCGCCCAGGAGCGGATCGCGGAGGCCGACCGGGCCGCCACCCAGCGCCTGCGGGCCGCCGAGGCGGAGGCGGACGACCTGCTCGCCGACGCCCGCCTGAGCGCCGAGCGCCTGCTGCGCGACACGAACGAGACGATCGACCGCGACCAGCAGACGGTCACCCGCGCAAGCGAGCAGTACACGTTGCGGACCCGGTCCGAGGCGGACGCGTACGCCCAGAAGGTGCGGGGCGACGCGGACGCGTACGCGCAGGACATCCGCGCCCGCGCCGCCGAGGCCGCGCAGCGGATCACCGACGACGCCGCGACCGTTCGCGAGCAGGCGGTGCGCGAGGCGGAGCGCCTGACCGACGAGGCGATGCGCCGCGCCCAGGCCCAGGTCGCCGCCGCCCGCGCGGCCGCCAACGCCGTGCTGACCGAGGGCCAGGGCCTGACGCAGGACCTGGAGGAGCTCGGCCGTTCGATGAGCGCCAACGCCCGCCTGCTGCTCGGCGACGTGCAGGCGAGCCACGCGGCGTTGGTTCGCGCCCTGGACCGCGTGACCCCCGGCGGTCGCGCCGCGGCCCCGGCCCCGTCCGTCTCCCCGTCCCCCCGTCACGACGGCGCCCGCACCTCGCGCCGCGGCGGAGACGACGACCCGCTCGAGCCACCCGAGTTCCTCCGGCGCGGCTGACCCGGGTCCGCCGACTTCGCGCGACGGCGCCGGGACCCGCCACCCGGGCGTGGCCCCTCCCGTGCCGGGCCATCCCGTGCCGGGCCCACGCGTGGCGGATCCTGGTCGCCCCGCGGGCGCCATCCGCCACGCACGCCCCCGGCCCGAGACCCCACCCCCACGCGTGGCAGATCCCGGTCACCCCGCGGGCGCCATCCGCCACGCACGCCCGCCCGCCGCGCCGCGCGACCCCACCGACGTGCCGCCGCCCCACCCCCCGCCCGTGCTACTTTTCCGGGCCGCGGGGCTATAGCTCAGCTGGAAGAGCGCCTGCATGGCATGCAGGAGGTCGGCGGTTCGAGCCCGCCTAGCTCCATAGGAACGGAACCCCCGGAAAGCCGGGGGTTTCGTCGTTTCGGCCCTTCGCCGCATCGGACCCATTACGCGCCCGCGTTCCCGGTCGATCCTGGGCGATTGGCTCGCTTTCTCGCTGTTGATCGGCGACCAGAGCTACGGCCACCCAGGGCCCGGCATCGAGGAGCAGCCCTCGATGCCCGTCGGTTCTCGTGTCCGTGCGCGAGCTGCAGGGTCTGCTGCACGGCGAGGTGCCATCCGATGTGGGGTGCCCTCCGCGCCTCGCCGTCAAGCCCGGGCCAGAGCGGTCCTCTCAGCTCCCCCGCGGCTACGGGCCGGTGATGTCCCCATGCCGATACCGGAGGCGCTCGCCATGGAGCAGATCCTCATCCGCAACCTTCCCGTCGGGACCAAGGCCGCGCTCAGGGCGCGAGCTGCGCGGCATCACCGGTCCGTCGACGCCGAGGCACGCGCGATCCTCGTAAGCACGCTCTCGCAGGAGCCGGTCACGATCGTCGAGCTCGAGCCTCGGCGACTCAAGGTCACCGGACCCATCCCCGAGCCGTGACGCCGCCGCCGGCCCTCCCCCTGTGACGCCCCGCGCCCCTCGCCTACTCCGGCACCGCCACGATTTCGTACCGCGACTCCGACCACCAGTCGCCGGTGCCGTCGGAGTAGCCGTGGTGGCCTTCGCTGACGGCGACCACGCCGCCCGACGCGCGTCCCCAGTCGGGGCCGCGGCGCCACACCGGGTCGGCCGACCGGCCGGTGTCGATCCCGGTCCGACGACACCTCTCCCAGCAGTGCTCCTGCCACGCCGCGGTGGTGCCACCCCACGCGCCGAGCATCGCGGTCGGCAGCTGCACCTCGCCCTCGCCGTCCCCGTCGGGGCACGTGTCCTGCTCCCACGTCTTCGTCACGACGTTGCGGGTGCGGTACGACGGCCGGGTCACGATGTCGAGGTTCGTCTGCAGGCCCAGGCCGGCGCCCTTGCGCTCCGGATCCCACGTGATGTACGCGCGCATCGCGCCGGGCTTGCCGTGCCCCGACAGGAACGTGTCGTACAGCCCGGCGCCGTTGGAGTACGCGCACCACTTGCCGGTCTGGTCGTGACGGAGCTGACGCCACACGATCGCGGCCTCGCCCCACCATGCGCGTCCGGCCATCGCCGCGTCGAGCGCCGCATCGCCCTGGCCCAGGCCCGGGCGGAGCGGCATCTCGGCGGTCACCTCGCGCACGATCGGACCGCTGCCGTTGGAGGCGCCGAACGCCCCACGCGACTGCAGCACGTCACGGTTGCGCATCCGCAGCAGGAGCCGTGGCTGCCCGTGGTAGTGCACCCACCACCGGGTGATGCCCAGGTTGTTGCCGTCCTTGCCGACGAGCAGCCCGGCCCAGTAGCTCGCCCGCTCCGGGTCGGTGCCCATGATGCCCTCCGCGATGCGGGCGAGTGCCATCGACGTGTTCGTCTTCTGCCGCTCCGCCCCGATCGCCGGGAACGGCTCCTCGTCGTGCAGGCGCACCCGCAGCCGGGCGACGCCGTCGGGGCCCGTCTTGTGGCATCCCGCGTCGCAGACGATCTCGCCGTGGTTGGCCAGGTCGGGGGTCGCCCAGGTGATCGGGATGTCCTTGACCGGCCCCTTCGGCGGGAACTTCATCCCGGCGAGCGGCCCGCAGGCGACCTGCTCCGGCACGTCGATCGCCCCGGTGTTGACGACGCGGACCGGGATCTCGAGGACGTTGCCCTGTCCCGCCTCGTGGTTCCAGTGGACCGGCTCGAGCACCTCCGGCGCCTCGACCTTGAGGTTGATGAGCAGGATGCCGGCGTGGATCGCGTCCCGGGGGATGTCGACGAGCTTCTTGACCTTGCCGTACTTGTCGAGGAACCCGTTGGCCGTCTCGCTGAGCGCCCGCTTGAGCGCGAAGCCCTTGACCGAGTCGAGCACCTTGGAGATGCCCCAGCCGGTCAGGCCGTCCTGGCCGCCGCGCTTCGCCGACCCGATCCGGTCCTGCAGGTCCTGGAGCCCCTTGCGGGCGCCGCCGGCCGGGCAGGTCGGGCTCCCCCCGGACGACGCGGCGCGAGGGGTCGCGACGCCCGGGCCCACGGCGCGCGTGGTCGCCGCCCGCTTGCGACCCTTGGCGCTGCGCTCACGCCGCACCACCTCGCTGCGGACCATCTGGGCCCACGCGATCTGCAGCAGGTGGGCCTGGATCGGGTCGAGGCTGCTCGACGACCGCAGCTTGCGGACGTCGTTGCGGACCTTGCCGCGACGGCCGAGCTCGCGGAGCAGCCGGACCGCCCGCGACTTGCGGCGCAGCGCGTAGCGGCTGCCGGCCTTGATCCCTCGCGCGAGCGCCGTCGCGCGCAGCGCCTTGCCCTTGCCGGCTGGCCCGAAGCCGACGGCGTCGAGCCGCTCCGCCAGGTCGGCGACCTTCACGCGATCGCCGGACCGCCACGCCTCCGCCAGGATCGACGCCTCGAAGTCGTAGAGGAAGAAGCTGTGGCCGACGACGGTGCCCTGACGCACGAGCGGCCGCCCCTTCGCGGTCCGCACCTGCACGCCGACCGATCCGAGGAGCTTGACGACGGCGTTGCGGCGCTTGGCCTTCGTCTTGGCCTTGTGGAGGCCCTTGACGAGCGCCGCAGGGGTCGGGGCCTTCGCCTTGCGCTTGGCGGCGTCGGCGGGTGGGGCGAGGGTCCCCAGAAGCAGCGCGGCCGCGAGCGCCACGACGATCCCCTGGGACGGGACGGTCCGGGACATGCCTCCGTCCTATCACCGCCGCGCCCCGGGGGCGCCCCAGGATCGACCCCGGGGTTAGCGCGCGACGGCGGTCAGTGGGCGGCCTGCGTCGCCGGCCGCGACAGGGCGTCGTGGAGCTCGCTGCTGGGCGGGTTGAGGCCGGTGATCTCGACGGTCCTCCCCTGCTGCTCGTACCTGTGCCGGACGGCGTCGAGCGCGGCGACGGCGGACGCGTCCCACACGTGGGCGTGGCCCATGTCGACGATGACGTGCGGCGGGTCGTCGGGGTGGTGGAACGCGTCGGTGAGCTCCTCGTTGGACGCGAAGAACAGCTCGCCGCGCACGACGTAGAGCACCGACGTGCCGTCCGGGGCGACGGTGCGGTCGACCTGCAGCAGGTGCGCGACGCGACGCGAGAACAGCGCCATCGACGTGAGCACCCCCACCCCCACGCCGATCGCCAGGTTCTGGGTGAGGACCGTCGGGACGATCGTCACCACGGTGACGACCGTCTCGCCGACCGGCATCCGCCGCAGGGTGCGCGGGGCGATGCTGTGCCAGTCGAACGTCGCGTAGGCGACGAAGATCATCACCGCCACGAGCGCGGTCATCGGAATCTTCGCGACGACCGGGCCCAGGACGACGCAGAGGATGAGGAGGAACACCCCGGCGGAGAACGTGGACAGTCGCGTGCGCGCCCCGGACACGCGGACGTTCATCATCGTCTGGCCGATCATCGCGCAGCCGGGCATCCCGCCGAGGAACCCGGACGCGACGTTGGCGATGCCCTGGCCGCGCGCCTCACGGCCCTTGTCGGACGGGGTGTCGGTGATGTCGTCGACGAGCCGGGCGGTCATGAGCGACTCGAGCAGACCGACGATCGCGAGCGTCACCGAGTACGGCAGGATCGTCGTGAGCGTGTCGAGCGAGAACGGCACGTCGGGGATCAGCGGGACCGGGAGCGCGCCGGGCAGCTCGCCCTCGTCGCCCACCGTCGGCACGGTGATCCCGCCCGCGACGGCGATGACCGTCAGCACGACGATCGCGACCATCGGCGACGGGATCGCCGACGTCAGCCGTGGCAGCCCGAGGATGATCACGAGACCGCCGGCGACGATGAGGTACCCGGTGGTCCCGCCCGCGGTGAGGTGGTCGACCTGCGACAGGAAGATGAGGATCGCCAGCGCGTTGATGAACCCCGTCATCACCGACTGCGACACGAACCGCATGAGCCGCGCCGCGCCGATCGCGCCCAGCGCGACCTGGATCACCCCGGCGAGGATGCCGGCGGCGAGCAGGTACTCCGCACCGTGGTCGGCGACGAGGTCGACGACGACGAGCGCCATCGCGCCGGTCGCCGCCGAGATCATCGCCGGGCGGCCACCGGTGATGGAGATGACGACGGCGATGACGAACGACGCGTAGAGCCCGAGCTTGGGGTCGACGCCGGCGATGATCGAGAACGAGATCGCCTCGGGGATGAGCGCCAGCGCGACGACGAGCCCGGCGAGGAGCTCGATCCGCAGGACCGTCGGGGTGGGGAGCCGCACGCGCACGGCGGCGAACCCTAGCGGCGCCCCCGTCCCACCCCGCGCCGTCGGGCCGCGTCGGGCTCAGGCGTAGTTCGGGTTGTTCGTGTCGGGGATCTCGATCGAGATCGACTCGCCCTCCGACAGGAACCAGAGCGCGCCACGGCGCAGGATCTCGTCGAACGCCCAGTAGAGCTCGGACGACCCCGGCATGAGCAGGCCCGCCTCCTTCATCCGCACGAACTGTGGCCACGCGGCGGCGAGCAGCTGGTCCTGGCCGGGGTGGCGCGGGATGCCGAGCCAGCCGGCGATCTGGTCGCCGAGGAAGTACCGGGTGAGCGACTCGAGGATCGGTCGCGTCACGACGCCACCGTCGACGTTCGCCGCGAGGCCCAGCAGCATGTCGGCGAGCTTCTCGCCCTCGGGCGTCGGCGCGAGCACCGGGTCGAGGATCTCGGGCGCCTGGTCGTGCGCGGCCGCCCAGGTGGCCGGGATGTACTCGTCGGCGACGCCGAGCAGGTGCGCGGCGACCTGCCACGAGTGCAGGAACGCGTCGGCCTCGGCGGTCGGCGCCTTCACGCCCCACCGCTGCATCGACCGCATGACGCTCGTCGGCAGGCTGTGCCAGGTGACGAGGATGTCGCGCTGGCTGATCGGGCGCTCCTCGTCGGCGACGGCGCGCCAGTGCGGCGACTGCGGCAGCAGGTGGCGGACCCCGGCATGCGACAGGCGCGTCTTCACCGCCGTGACGACCATCTCGCCGTTCGGGTCGTGGAACCCGCCGAGCGACCCGATGTCGTAGCCGAACTTCGCGGTGCGCGAGATCCGGCGCTTCATCTGCGCGCCGCCGCGCGAGTGGTAGACGGAGCGCGCCTCGTGCGGGATGACGGTGCTCATCATCCCGCTGACGAACCCGTACGCCACGCCGAGGTAGGTGCCGCGCTTCTTGTTGAACGTCACCGCGGTCCGGAGCTTGCCGACGTCGGTCCACGACGGCAGCCGGCGGATGTCATCTAGTACCGCCCGGAGGTCCGTGGGCAGTCCCGCGGGCAGGGGCTGCGCGTTCTTCGTCCAGCCGCGCAGCAGCTCGTTGACGCGGGCGGTCTCGCCGCGCTCGATGATGTCGGCGACGACCGGGTCGACGGTGTCGTCCCACGCCAGCCACGGTGGCGTGGCCCCGCCCAGGCCCGCGACCGAGCGCGTGCCCGCCCAGGTCCAGGCCGGCGTGCACAGCGTCGCCCCGACGGCCGCGCCGGCCCCGATGAGCGTCCGGCGGGTGAGGCCGCTCCCGCGGCCGGTGTCCTGCGTCATCTCCCCATCCCTCCCGTGTGGTCCTCCGTGCGCGCCTCCTCCAGGCGCTGCAGCTGGTCGGCGAGCATGCGCTTGGCGTCGCGTCGTACCCGCTCGGGGGACTCGACGCCGGCGAGCATTCCGACGCCGGCGACGAGGACGACCATCCGCGCCGCCTCGTACCCGGCGTCGACCGTCGGCGGCAGCTCGCCGTCCTCGACGGCCTGGTCGAAGAGCGCCGCGAGCAGCCGCTCGAGGTACCGCCAGCCGTCGCGCAGCTCGCCGGCGGCGCGGTCCCCGGGCGCCGCGGGCCCCCAGCACGCGACGCCGACCTGCCACTCGCGCCGCCGGTCGGCGTCGATCGGCAGCAGCGCGTCGACCGCCCCCTCGAGCGCGACGAGCCCGCGACCGTCGCCGACGGCGGCGACGATCCGGTCCCGCGCGAGCAGGTTGTTGTGGCGCACCACCGCGGCGAGCAGGTCGTGCTTGTCGGCGAAGTGATGGGTCACGGACCCGGTCGTGACGCCCGCCTCGGCGGCGATCCGTCGCATCGTCGCGTCCTGCACGCCGACGTCGGCGACGACGCGCCAGGCGGCGGCGACGACCCGCTCGCGGGATTCGGGGCTCCTCGTCGTCCGTGGCATGCGCTCCCCGCCCTGCCGTAACGCTTGTTACGCAACGGGCGTTACGGGACCTTAGCCCGGCCGCCCAACGCTCGTCAAGGCCCGGTCCATGCGCATCCTGTGCGCGCTGACGGAGTCGCTGACCGGCGACCCGGGCGTCCTGCGCCGGCTAGCCGAGCACGCGTCCGTACCGGTGTCGATCCTCCCGATGTGACCGGGCGGCGGTCGCCCCGGCCGGCCGACGCCCGGTCAGCCGGCCGCCCCGACGGCCACGTCGGCGGTCCTCCCGACCGGCGCCGCGCCCGCCGCCCAGCGGGCGATGAGCCCGGCGATCTCGTCGGGCCGCTCCACCGGCACCCAGTGGCGGGCGCCGACGACGCGGACGTACGCCCACTCCGCGTCGACGAACCGGGCCGATCCGGTGATCTGGCGCTCGGTGAGGTACACGTCACCGGTGCCGTGGACGCCGAGCGTCGGCACCGCACAGTCCCGCCACCGCCGCAGGAACACGAGCGCGAGGTTGGCGCGGTACCAGTTGATGCCGGCGGTCAGGCGGCCCGGCCGCGACAGGTGCGCCACCGCCCGGTCCAGGTGCGGGTGCGAGCGCGCCCAGCGCCGCAGCGCCAGGCCGTCGCGGGCGAGGAGGATCCGCTCGACGAGCCCGACCGCCTGGAACGCGATCGTGTAGAGCCCGCGCCACTTCTGCTCGAGCCCGGACGCGCGGTACGACCGCGGGTGCCCGACCGACACCGCGACGTGCCGCGCGACGAGGTCGGGCCGCGCGATCGACAGGCCCCAAGAAATCAACGCGCCCCAGTCATGGCCGACGACGGTCACCGGCGCGCCGTCGCCGACGACGCCGAGGACCTCGACGGCGTCCTCGACGATCCGGTCGAACCGGTAGTGGTGACGGCCGACCGGGGCGTCGGCGTCGCCGAGGCCGCGCTGGTCGTACCGCACCACGCGGTGCCCGGACGCGACGAGCCGGTCGGCGACCGGGTCCCACATGCGCCGGTCGTCGGGGAAGCCGTGGAGGAGCAGGACCGTCGGCCCCTCCCCCGCGACCTCGACCGGCAGCCGCACGCCGTCCGACGTCGTGACGGTGCGGGTCTCGACGTCGACGGCGATGGTGGCCCCGGGCATGCGCGGGACGGTAGCGCGACCGCGCGGCGGGCCGGCGGTGGGGACCGACGGTGCCCGTTCGCGGGCGCCCGGCCGTCGCCGGGCGGACGACGGCCCGCCCGTCGGCGTCAGGCCGCGGGCAGCCCTCGGTCGAACGCCTGCCGACCCTCGCCCGCGGCGACCCACTCCTGGGCGGAGTGGCGCCACACCTCGACCGCGGGCGCGTAGCCGGTGCGGTCGTCGAGCGTGCCGGCCTTGACGATCGCGACGTCGGGCATGTCGTCGAGCATCGTGAACAGCGCCGATCCGCACGTCCCGCAGAACAGCCGCTGCCGGTCCTGGCCGGAGTCGGTGCCGGTGGTGTGGTAGACCGCCGGCTCGCCCTGGATCGTCAACGCGGCCTTCGGGAACAGCGCGTTCGTCGAGAACGCCGCGCCGCTCTGGCGCTGGCAGTCGTCGCAGTGGCAGAGCGCCACGACCTGCGGCTCCGCGTCGATCTGGTAGCTGATGGCGCCACAGAGGCACCGGCCGGTTCGGGACATCGCTTCGCTTTCCTCGTGCTGTCGACCGGCGGACCCCGGCCTGCGTCGATCCTCCTCGATCGCGTGGCGCAGAGGGGACTTTTCCCCGCAACGCGTGGCGCGTCCCGTCAATTCGTTAGACCTGATCGGGTTTCATGCTCTATGGTGTTCGGCTCCCTCTCCGCCCGTGACGCCCCGACGTGGCCCCGTCGGCCGGCGCGCGTGCCCGAGCACGAGGCCGCTAGACGATGACCACCTCCAGTCTCATCCTCACGCCCGACCAGCGCGACCACGTCGACCTGCTGGCGGCGACGCTCGACCGGGACCAGGCGATCTGGCTCAGCGGGTACTTCGCCGGGCTCTCCCGCACGCCCTCGGCGGGCGCCGCCCCCGCCGGCGCGGCCGCACCGGCCGTCAACGGCGCCGGGACCGCCCAGCCGACCGTCGCCGCGCCCGCCGCGGCGCCGGCCACGCGCACCCTGACCATCCTGTACGGCACCGACACCGGCAACAGCAAGGAGCTGGCCGGCGAGCTCGCCGCGGCGGCGAAGGCCCAGGGCCGCGAGTCGCGGATCGCCGACATGGCCGCGTACAAGCCGCGCGAGCTCAAGGACGAGCAGGACCTGCTCGTCGTCACCGCCACCCACGGCGAGGGCGACCCGCCGCCGTCCGCGGTCGGGTTCTTCGAGTTCCTCGCCGGCCGCAAGGCGCCCAAGGTGCCGAGCCTGCGGTTCGCGGTCCTGGCGCTCGGCGACTCGACGTACGAGCACTACTGCTCCGCGGGCAAGCAGGTCGACGCGCGGCTCGAGGAGCTCGGAGGCGAGCGGATCGCCGATCGCGTCGACTGCGACGTGGACTACGAGGACGACGCCGCGGCGTGGATCGCCGACGTCGCCTCGCGGATCGCCGTCGCCGAGGCCGCCCCGGCCGCCGCCGCGCCGGTCATCAACGGCGTCGCCGACGGGGCGGGCGCACCCCCCGCGTACGGCAAGAAGCACCCGTTCCGCGCGTCGGTGCTGGAGAACGTCGTCATCACCGGCCGCGGCTCGACGAAGGAGACCCGGCACGTCGAGCTGTCGATCGAGGACAGCGGCCTGACGTACCAGCCCGGCGACGCGCTCGGGATCGTCGCCGAGAACGACCCGGAGCTCGTCGCGACGCTCCTCGACAAGCTGTCGCTGTCGGGCGACGCGACGGTCACGACGAAGAAGAGCGGCCCCCTCCCCCTCGCCGAGGCCCTCACGCGCACGTTCGAGATCACCGCCGGCACGCCGCGGTTCGTCGAGCACTGGGCGGAGCTGTCGGGGTCGAAGGAGCTCGCCGCGCTCGCCGCCGGGGACGCGAAGACGCGCACCGCCTACCTCGACCGGCACCACGTCCTCGACATCGTCGACGCGTACCCCGTGCCGGGGCTCGACGCCGAGCAGCTCGTCGCCGGGCTGCGGCCGCTGCAGCCCCGGCTCTACTCGATCGCGTCGAGCCTGGAGGCGGCCCCCGACGAGGTCCACCTGACGGTGAGCACCGTCCGCTACGACCTGCACGGCATCGGCCGCACCGGGGTGGCGTCCGGGCACCTGGCGCGGCTCACCGGCGAGGACGACACGGTGCCGGTGTACGTCCAGGCCAACGAGCACTTCCGCCTGCCCGACGACGACACGGCGATCATCATGGTCGGCGCCGGCACCGGCGTGGCCCCGTACCGCGCGTTCATGCAGGAGCGCGAGGTCCGCGGCGCGACCGGCGACTCGTGGCTCGTCTTCGGCGAGCGCAACTTCCGCAGCGACTTCCTCTACCAGGTCGAGTGGCAGGAGCTGCTGCGCAACGGCGCCCTCACGCGCCTGGACCCGGTGTTCTCGCGTGACGCGGGACCCAAGACCTACGTGCAGGACCGCCTGCGCCAGAAGGGCGCCGACGTCTACGCCTGGTTGCAGGACGGCGCCCGGATCTACGTCTGCGGCGACGCGGCGCACATGGCGCCCGACGTCCACGCCACGCTCGTCTCGATCGTCTCCGAGCACGGTGGCATCGACGACGACACGGCCGAGGCGTACCTGAACGAACTGCAGCGCGATCATCGCTACCTGCTCGACGTGTACTGAGGTGACACGGGTGACGACGAAGACCGCGGTCGAGGTGGACCGCAGCCACGACCTGTCGCAGCCGCTCGAGGTGCTCGGGCGCGACGAGACGATGAAGGCCAACAGCGACCAGCTGCGCGGCACCATCGACATCAGCCTCATCGACGAGATCACCGCCGCCGTCGCCGAGGACGACACGAAGCTCATGAAGTTCTTCGGCATCTACCAGCAGGACGATCGCGACATCCGCGATGAGCGCCGCCGGCAGAAGCTCGAGCCCGCCTACTCGTTCATGGCCCGCCTGCGGATCCCGGGCGGGGTGTGCACGACCGACCAGTGGCTCAAGATCGACGAGACCGCCCGCGAGCACTGCGGCGAGACGATGCGCCTGACGACCCGTCAGACGTTCCAGTTCCACTACATCCTCAAGCACGACCTGCGGCCGGTCCTGCGCAAGATGCGCGACGTGCTGCTCGACACGAAGGGCGCCTGCGGCGACGGCACCCGCGGCGTCATGTCGTCGGTCAACCCGACGCTGTCCAAGCTCCACGCCGAGGTCTACGACCTGGCGGTGCGGACGAGCGAGCACGCGCTGCACCGCACCCGCGCCTACGACGAGATCTTCCTCGGCGAGGAGCGCAAGCCGGTCGACGGCCCCGAGGAGCCCTTCTACGGCAAGCAGTACATGCCGCGGAAGTTCAAGATCGGGTTCGCGATCCCGCCGAGCAACGACATCGACGTCTACTCGCAGGACCTGGGGTTCATCGCGATCACCCGCAACGGCGAGCTGCAGGGGTTCAACGTCGCGATCGGCGGCGGCCTGGGACGCACCGACCGCGCGCCCGAGACGTACCCGCGCCTGGCGAGCGTCATCGGGTTCATCACCGTCGACCAGCTGTTCGACACGATCGACGCGGTGATGTCGGTCCAGCGCGACTACGGTGACCGCGTCAACCGGGCCCACGCGCGGTTCAAGTACACGGTCGACGACAAGGGCGTGCCGTGGATCAAGGCCGAGGTCGAGCGGCGCCTGGGCGCCAAGCTCGGTCGCGCGCGGAAGTACACCTTCACGTCCAACGGCGACCAGCTCGGCTGGGTCACCGGCGAGGACGGCCGTGAGCACTGCACGCTGTTCATCGAGAACGGCCGGATCAGCAACACGCCGGAGCGTCCGATGATGGACGGCCTGCGCGCGATCGCCGAGGCGCACACCGGCACGTTCCGGATGACGCCGAACCAGAGCCTCATCATCTCCGAGGTCGAGCCGGGCGACCGGCCGAAGATCGAGGCGCTGCTGCAGGAGTACGGCCTGGAGCCGTCGACGCGGGCGCAGAGCAGCGCGCTGCGCCTCAACTCGATGGCGTGCGTGGCCCTGCCGACGTGCGGCCTGGCGATGGCCGAGAGCGAGCGATACCTGCCGGAGCTCATCACGAAGATCGAGGGCCTGCTCGCCACCCACGGGCTGACGGAGGAGCCGATCACCATCCGGATGACCGGCTGCCCCAACGGCTGCGCGCGTCCGTACATCGCCGAGATCGCCCTCACCGGCCGCGCCCCCGGCAAGTACAACCTGTACCTCGGCGGTGGCTTCCACGGCCAGCGGCTCAACAAGATGCTGCTGGAGAACGTCGGCGAGCCCCAGATCCTCGAGGCGCTCGACGACGCCTTGGGCCGCTACGCCGCCGAGCGCGAGCCCGGCGAGCGGTTCGGCGACTTCGCCATCCGCGCCGGGATCGTCCCCGAGGTCACCGAGGGTCGGTTCTTCAACGACTGAGCCGGGCGGCGGGTCGCGGCGCTCAGCGCGTCGTGTACCCGCCGTTGGCGAAGATCGTCTGGCCGGTGATCCACCAGCCGTCGGTGGCGAGGAACCGGACGATCGGCTCGATGTCCTCGATCTTCGTCAGCTCGCCGTTGAGGCTCTGGGAGCGGTGGTAGGCGACGGCGTCGTCGGTCTCCTGCCCGTAGAAGAACGGCGTGTCCATCGGTCCCGGTGCGATCGCCGTGACCGAGATGCCGCGCGGGGCGAACTCCTTGGCCGCCGCACGGGTGTAGTGCTCCACCGGGGCCTTCTGCCCGGCGTAGGTCGAGTACAGGCCGGTGAACGCGGCCAGCAGCGACGTGACGATCGTGATGATCCTGCCGTCGTCGTTGACGCGGCGGCCACCCTCCTGCAGGAAGAAGTACGCCGCCTTGCTGTTGACGGCGGCCATCTCGTCGTACTCGGCCTCGGTCGTGTCGACGAACGGCTTCTTCAGCACCTTGCCCACGGTGTTCACCGCCACGTCCACCCCGCCGAACCGGTCGGTCGCGGCGTCGAAGAGCGCCGTCACGCCGTCCGGTCGCGTCAGGTCACCCTGGACGAGCAGCGCCTCGCGTCCCGCCGCACGGACCGCGTCAGCGGTGGCCTCGGCGTCGCCGCGCGACGCGTCGGAGTTGTAGTGGACGACGACGTTCGCACCGGCCTCGGCGCCCCGCCGGCTGATGAGGCCGCCGAGGTTCTTGGCGCCTCCGGCCACGAGGAGGGTCTTGTCGGTCAGGGTGCGGGTCACGGTCGGTCTCCAGACACGATCGAGGGACGGATTCGGCGCCGGGATCGACGCCGGGGACCACGCTAGGCGTGGCGTCTCGTCGAGGGAAACGCGTCATCCGCGTGGATCCACAAGCGACCTGGATGAGTCGTGGGAGACTGCCGACGTGGCCCTCGATCTGCGCAAGGTGACGCACTTCCTCGCCGTGGCGGACGAGCGGAGCTTCACGCGCGCGGCCGAGCGGCTCTTCCTGTCGCAGCAGGCGCTGTCGACGTCGATCCGTCGCCTGGAGCAGGAGCTCGGCGTCACGCTGCTGGAGCGCACGACGCGCCGCGTGGACCTGACCGCCGCCGGCGAGGCGCTCGCCCGGGACGGACGGGGCCTCGTCGCCGCCGCGGCGACGGCGGTCCGACGGGCGCGGCAGGCCGCCGGCGGCACCCGGGAACTGCGCGTCGGGCACTCGCCGGCCGTGCGGGGCGAGGAGGTCAGCGACGTCACGGCCCGCCTCGTCGCCGGCGATACGGCCCCGGAAGCCGCGGTCGTGATCACCGCCCGGATGCTCTATCCGGCGGATCTCGTCGACGGCCTGCGCAGCGGCGACCTCGACCTGGCCTTCGCCCGCCACATGGAGCCGCCGGCGGGCCTCGCGGCCCGCACGATCGCCGAGCTGCCGTTGCGCGTGGCGCTGCACCGCGACCACGCGCTCGCGGACCGTCCGCGACTGGCGGTCGCCGACCTGGCCGATCACCCCATCGTGGTGTGGGGCGAGCCGGGACGCTCCGCCTACACCGACTTCCTCGTCGGCCTCTGCCGCGACGCGGGATTCGAGCCGCACGTGGAGCGCAGCCCGATGCAGGGCACCCCGCCGATCACGTCGGTGACCCGCGACGACCACGTCGCGTTCGTCACCGACCCCACCGGCCCGGCACGCGACGGCCGGGTCATCGTGCGCGACCTGGAGCCCGAGGTCCACGTCGCGCTGCGCGTCCTGTGGAACCCCGAGCACCGCTCGCCGCTCGTCGCGGAGCTGCTCGACGGGTAGCGGGGTCGCGGGTCAGGACGCGGGCGCCGTCGGCGGGGCGCCGACCGCGCGCCGCGTGATGAGCCACCCCGCGATCGCGGCGCAGGGGAACATCACGACCCCGTAGACGGCGGCCGGGACCGCGAGCTCGGTGCTGTCGAGCACGCCGGTCGCGATCGTGATCGCCAGGGCGGCGTTGTGGATGCCGATCTCCATCGAGCAGGCGATCGCCTGCCGCTCCGCGACGCCGAGCAACCGCGGCACGAGGTAGCCGATCGCCAGGCTGATCGTGCAGAACGCCACGGCGATCAGACCGACGTCGCCGATGTACCCGGTGATCTCGTCGCGCTCCGCCACCGCGGTCCCCAGGATCACGCCGACGAGGACGACGACCGACGTGATCCGCACCGGTCGGTCCATCCGCGCGGCGAACGCCGCCCGTCGTGCCCGCACCGTCATCCCCACGACCACCGGGATCAGCACGATCGCGAACACCTGGGCGATCTTGCCGAACTGCAGGCCGATGTCGTCGCCCGTCTCGGCCGGCGAGAAGTGGTCGATCGCCAGGCCGGTGACCAACGGCACCGACACCACCGCGATCACCGAGTTGATCGCCGTCAACGACACGTTCAACGCGACGTCGCCACGGAACAGGTGGCTGAAGAGGTTGGCCATCGTCCCGCCCGGCGATGCGGCCAGCAGCATCATCCCGACCGCCAGCACCGGCGAGAGGTCGAAGAGCAGCACGAGGCCGAACGCCGCCGCCGGCAGCAGCAGGAGCTGGCAGACGAGCGCGATCGCGACGACCCGTGGCTGCCGCCCGACGCGCGCGAAGTCCGCGACCGTCAGCGACAGCCCCAGGCCGAGCATCACCACCGCGAGCGCGGCGGGCAGCAGGACCGAGGCGAGTGGCGAGTCCATCGGGGCGGTCCCGGGTCAGCCGGGTGAGCGCTCGGGCACGGGCACGGGCACGGGCACGGGCGAGGCAGCCTAGCGGTACACGACTGTTCTTCGATCTGCCCGCGGGGTCCTGCGCCCCGGCCCGCGCTGCGCCGCGAGGCGCCCCGTGCCGCCCCGCGTCACGCCGCCCGGCGGCCCTACCGCGCGTCCCCATCCCCGCGCCGCACCGGATCCGACCGCGACCACGCGCCGAGCACCATGAGGGTCTTCGTGCCGATGACCTTGCCGCCACGGCGTAGGTCGTCGATCGCCCGGCGCAGGTGCGCCATGTCCTGGACCCGCAGGCGCACCAGCGCGTCGGGATCCCCCGCGGTCGTGAAGATCTGTTGCACCTCGGGCAGGTCGCGGGCCGCCGCCTCGATCTGGTCCAGGCGCGTGTTGCCGACGACGCGCACCTCGGTGAACGCCTCCAGGCCCCATCCGAGCTTGGCGTGGTCGATGACCGCCGTGTAGCCCCGGATGATCCCCAGGCGCTCCAGGCGATCGATCCGACGCTTCGTCGCCGCCGGCGACAGGCCGACCTTCGTCCCCATCGCCGCCAGCGTGCGACGGGAGTCCCGCTCCAGCAGCTGCAGCAGCTCGCGGTCGACGTCATCGACATCCGGGACGGTGGTCATGCGCCGCAGCATCGCACGGCCACGCAATGC
Source organism: Solirubrobacteraceae bacterium (assembly GCA_023230855.1). Lineage (GTDB taxonomy): Bacteria > Actinomycetota > Thermoleophilia > Solirubrobacterales > Solirubrobacteraceae > Patulibacter. The sequence goes on along the minus strand of JALNWQ010000012.1, from coordinate 99,118 downwards.
ACCGCGCCTCATGCTCGTTCCGACGTCGATCCGTTGCGCGTATCACCGTGAACGACCTGGTCGTGTTGCGCGACCGACGGCGTTCGCGGTTGGGTCGTCCCACACCCCCGACCGAGGCCCGACGATGGACGCGCTCTTCCCCGGAACCGAACAGCTGGTGCTCTGCCACGACCCCGAGGTCGGGCTGCGCGCCGTCATCGCGATCGACGACACGACCCTCGGCCCCGGTCTGGGCGGCGTGCGCATGAAGGCGTACCCGTCCGAGCGGGCCGCCGCCACCGAGGCCCGCCGGCTCGCCGCCGCGATGACGTTGAAGAACGCCGCCGCGGACCTGCCCTTCGGCGGCGCCAAGGCGGTGATCGTCGTCGACGGCCCGGTCGAGGACCGCGACGCGCTGCTGCGGTCGTTCGGCCGGTTCGTCCGGCGCTGCGGCGGGGCGTACCTGCCCGGCGTCGACATGGGCACGAGCGTCCGCGACCTCGCCGTGATCGGGGAGACCGCCGACGACGTCGCATGTGCCGACGAGGACCCCTCCCCGTGGACCGCGCTCGGCGTGTACGCGGCGCTGCGGCGCGCGGTGCTGCACGGCGACGACCGCACCGACCTGGACGGGATCGTCGTCGCGGTGCAGGGCGTCGGGCACGTCGGCGCCGACCTGGCGCGGCGCCTGGCCGCCGACGGCGCCCGGCTTCTGCTGGCCGACATCGACGGGGCCCGGGCCGAGCGACTCGCGGCCGAGCTCGGTGGCCGCGCCGTCCCGGCCGACGCGATCATCACCGCCGAGTGCGACGTGCTCGCCCCCTGCGCGGCGGCCCGGGTGATCGACGTCACGACCGTCGACCGGCTCCGCTGCCGGTTCGTCGTCGGGGCCGCCAACGACGTGCTCGCCTCCCCCACGTTGGCCGGCGCCCTCGCCGCGCGCGGCGTCGTGGTCGTCCCCGACTTCCTCGCCAACGCCGGCGGGGTCATCCACATCCACGCCCTGCGCGAGGCCTGGAGCCGCGACGCCCTGGAGCGGGCGGTGCTGGCGATCGGCGACCGGGTCGAGCACGCGCTCGCCGACGCCGCCGCCACGGGACGCACCCCGGTGGAGTCCGCCGAGCGGCTCGCGCGGGAGCGGATCGCCGCGGTCCGGACCGCGCGCGACGTGACGGCGACCGTCCCCGCACCCGACCCCGTGGCCCGGACCTCGACCCGCCCCGTGGCGGCCTGATCGGAGCCCCGATGTCCACGATCGACATGAAGCCCACCCTCCGGGTCGGCGCCAGGCGCCGCCCCGACGCCGCCGCGACCGACGACGGCGCGTCGCTCACCGTGGCCGACCATCGGTCGCTGCACGAGCATCTGCTGATGACCCGCGTGGTCGAGGAGCGCGGGGTGCGGTTGTACAAGCAGGGCAAGATCCCCGGGTCGTTCTACGACGGGCGGGGCCAGGAGGCCACGAGCGTCGGGGCGGCGTTCGCGTTGGGTCCCGACGACGTCATCAGCTCGCCGTTGATCCGCGATCTGGGCGCGCACCTCGTCCGTGGCACCGATCTGACCGAGCTGTTCCGCCACTACATGGGGCGCGAGAACGCGTTGAGTCACGGCCGCGAGGGCAACATCCACTTCGGTGATCGTCGTCTAGGGATCGTCGGTCCGGTGTCGATGCTGCCGGACATGATGGTGGTGGCGGTCGGTCTGGCGATGGGGTTTCGGATCCGGGGCGAGCGGCGGATCGCGTTGTCGTTCTTCGGGGACGGGTCGACGTCGCGCGGGGACTGGCACGAGGCGATGAACGTCGCCGGGCTGCGCCGCGAGCCGGTGGTCTTCGTCTGCGAGAACAACCAGCTGGCGTACTCGACGCCGACCGACCGCCAGTTCCGGGTGCGGCCGGCCGACCGGGCCGCCGGCTACGGCGTGGCGGCCGAGGTGGTCGACGGCAACGACGTCGTGGCGGTGTTCGACGCCGTCGGGCGGGCCCGCGAGCGGGCGCTGGACGGTGGCGGGCCGACGCTGATCGAGGCCGAGACGATGCGGATGCACGGCCACGGCGCCCACGACGACGCCCGCTACGTCGACCCCGAGCTGCGCGCCGCGTGGGCGGCCCGCGATCCGCTCGACGCCCATGCGACGATCGCCCGCGCCCACGGGATCGACGTCGAGGCGTTGCGGGCCGAGGTCGAGGAGCGGGTCGCGGTGGCGGTGCAGGCCGCGGCCGCCACGCCGCTGCCCGATCCCGCGTCGGCGACCGAGGGCGTGTTCTGCGTCGGTGAGCCGGCCGGGCTCGGTCGGGGCGCCGCCCCGTTCAGCGGGTTCGCCGCGACCGCCCAGGGCACCCGGACCGCTGCGGGCCCGACGGCCACCGCGGACCCGTTGACCGCGCAGACCCGGCAGGCGGCCTGACGTGGCGACGCTCACCTATCTGCAGGCGATCAGCGACGGGTTGCGCGAGGAGATGCGCGCCGACGATCGGGTCCTCGTGCTCGGCGAGGACGTCGGCGCGTTCGGCGGGGCGTTCAAGGTCACCGACGGGCTGCAGGCCGAGTTCGGCGAGGACCGCGTGCAGGACACCCCGATCGCCGAGGCCGCGATCATCGGCACGTCGGTCGGGGCCGCCCTGGCGGGGCTGCGCCCGGTGTGCGAGATGCAGTTCTCGGACTTCGTGGCGTGCGGGTTCGATCAGTTGGTCAACGTCGCCGGCAAGATGCACTACCGCACCGGCCTGGCGGTGCCGATGGTCGTGCGGCTGCCGACCGGAGGCGGGTTCGCCGGCGGCCCGTTCCACTCGCAGAACCCCGAGGCGTGGTTCATGCACGCCCCGGGCCTGAAGATCGTCGCCCCGTCCACGCCCGAGGACGCCAAGGGCCTGCTCATCGCGGCGATCCGCGACCCGAACCCCGTCTGTTTCCTCGAGCACAAGCACCTGTACCGCCGGGCGAAGGGCGAGGTGCCCGACGGCGGGTACGAGACGCCGTTCACGGCCCGGACCGTCCGCGAGGGCGACGCGTTGTCGATCGTCGCCTACGGCGCGATGGTTTCCGCAGCTCTGGACGCCGCCGACCGGCTGTGGGACGAGGACCGCGTGCTGGTCGAGGTCCTCGATCTGCGCTCGCTCGTGCCGCTGGACGAGGACGCGATCCTCGCCACCGTCACCAGGACCAACCGCGTGCTGATCGTCGACGAGGCCAACGCCACCTGCGCCGCCGGCGCCCAGGTCGCCGCGCTGATCGCCGACCGGGCGTTCGGCGATCTCGACGCCCCGGTCCGGCGCCTGGCCGCCCCCGACGTGCCGATCCCGTTCAGCCCGTCGCTCGAGGCGGCCGTTCTGCCCGACCCCGACCGGATCGTGGAGGTCGCCCGTGAGCTCCTCGCCTACTGAGACCGTCGCCGGCCTCGTCGACGTCCTCATGCCCCAGATGGGGTCCTCGGTCAGCGAGGGCACCCTGGTGGAGTGGCGCGTCGCCGTCGGCGACCGGGTCGCCGAGGACGACGTGATCTGCGAGATCTCGACCGACAAGGTCGACAGCGAGTGCCCCGCCCCCGCGACCGGCGTGGTCGCCGAGATCCTCGTCGAGCCGGGCGAGACCGTCGACGTGGGCGTGCCGATCGCGCGGATCGCCGGCGAGGGCACGACCGGCGTCGTGAGGCCGCCGACGCCGGCGGCCCCCACCGTGACCGGCACGCCATCCGCCGACGAGCCCGGTGACGGGACCGACCCCGACGGGACGCCGCAGGAGCTTCGGCACGCGACCGCCGGGTTGTCGCGCCGCGAGCTGCTGCGACGGTCGTCGCCGGTCGCGCTGCGCGTGGCGACCGAGCACGGCATCGACGTGCTGACCCTCGCCGGCAGCGGCCGCAACGGTCGCGTCACCAGGCGCGACGTCGAAGCCGCGATCACCGCCACCGTGGCCGCGGAGGGCCCGGCGATCCACAGCGACTCGCCGTACCGCGCCGACCCCGACGTGCCCGTCGCCGGTGCCGAGTCCCGATCGTCCCGCGGCGCGGCATCCCCGGCCGTGGAGTCGGGCGGCGCGACCCCCGCCGACGCGCTCGCCGCCCGGGGCGGCGCCGCCGAGCCGCTGTCGCGGATGCGCGGCGCGATCGGCCGGGCCATGCGCGGCGCGCTCGACACCGCCGCGCACTGCACGACGATCGTCGAGTGCGACATGAGCCGGGTCGAGCGCCGCCGACGCGAGCTCGGCCTGACCGCCCTACCGCTCGTGGCGACCGCGGTGACCGCGACGCTGCGCGAGTTCCCGGCCCTCAACGCGACGCTCCAGGACGACACCCTCGTCCGCTACGACCGCGTGCACCTGGGCATCGCCGTGTCGCTCGGCGAGGACGGCCTGATCGTGCCCGTCGTCGACGACGCCCAGGACCTCAGCGCCAAGGGCCTCGGCCGCCGGATCAAGGACCTCGCCCGACGCGCCCGCGCCAAGCAGCTCTCCCCCGACGACGTCCGGGGCGGCACGTTCACCATCACCAACCCCGGCGCCTACGGCGCCCTCATCGCCACCCCGGTCATCAACGTCCCCCAGGTCGCGATCCTCGACCTCGAGGCGATCGTCAAGCGCCCCGTCGTCATCACCGACGAGCACGGCCAGGACAGCATCGCCATCCGCCCGATGGCCAACCTCTGCATGAGCTGGGACCACCGCGCCATCGACGGCGTGTACGCCGCGCAGTTCCTCACGGCGCTGCGGGGGCGGTTGGAGGGCGTCTGACGCGACCAGCCGTCATGCGGGCTGGACGTCACTCACGGGCGTCGCACCGTCCTCCGCCTTCGGCCCGCCCTCGCCCGACGACCACGGCCGTGCCTGCGGCACCCCGTCCGCGGACCACTCGACGTGGAGCGTGATCGGGCCGTCGGGGAGCCACGGCTGCGTCTCGGACGCCTCGCGCGGGTCGTACCAGCCGCGCTCGATGACGCCACGGGCGGCGTCGACGACCCGGTAGTCCTGACGGAACCGGGTGACCGGCTGGGACTCGATGCACACCTGCAGCAGCTCGCCGGGCGCGAAGTCGCACTGCTCCTGGATCGCGGTCATCAGGCGCTCGTCGTAGAGGTGCGCGTCACCGAACGTCCAGCCGGTCAACGGATTGGCGAGCATCTCGCCCTCGCGCAGGTCGTAGGACTCGTAGTCCTCCCCCAGGTGGCGCTGCATCAACGACAGCTGGGCGCGGCCCTGGGAGTGCATCGCCCGCATCGCGATCAGCTGGTCGAGCATGACGTACGCCGTGTCCTCGCCGTACTCCTTCGCCAGCTGCACGAGCTGGGTCGGGGCCACCTTGTCGAACTCGCGGTCGAGCTTGAGCTCGGCCCCCGGGGCGAAGGCGAACATCCCCGTCGCCCAATTGCCGGAGTACTGGCGCATCGACACGAGGAACGACACGCGGTCGGGGCGGATGTTGCCGATGATCGGACCGGCGAGGAGCACCGCCCCGATCCCGATCGCGATCCACGGCGAGCTGATGTCGTACAGCGCGAAGCCCTCCCAGGACCCGTGCTCGGCGAAGAGGAAGAACGCCAGGAAGATGAACACGACGTTCCACTCCAACGGGACCGCCATCGGCACCGTCGACAGGATGAAGACGTGCATCCCGACGATGCCGACGAGCGAGATGATCGCGACCGTCTCGTTCATCGTGAAGAGCAGCAGCAGCGGGGTGCCGATCTCGACCGCCGACCCGCCGACGTGGGCGAGCAGCCCGGCGACGCGCGACGGGCGCATGTCGTCCGGGTAGTCGCGGTAATACGACCGCTTGATCCGCCGCGAGCGCACCCACGGGGTGTTCGACACCATCACCGGGATGACGTGCCCGAAGTGCACGCCGACCTTCGACAGGCCCGCGCCGACCCACACCACGACGATGAGGATCTTCGCCGCGATGATCATGTCGACGACGTCGCCGTGGAAGATCGCGAAGATCAACAGCGCCGGCACGTACTGCTCGCTCCGCGCGGCGAGGAAGATCAGCTTGTCGCGCAGGCCGATCACGGCGAGCAGGGCGACGGGGACGAGCAGCAGCCACGGCGGCAGCAGTCCGGCCTCGGCCCCCGGCAGCACCGCGGCCAGGTCGTCGGTCGGAGAGCCGTCGACGACCATGAGCGCGACGAGCGACGCGAGCAGCGCGACGTACGCCGCCACGTCGAACGGCGTGCGCCTGTCGCCCGCGGTGAACGGCACGTTCCGCCACGGCCGACAGCGGAACGTGCCCGTGCGCGTCCACGCCAGCAGCGCCTCGGGCCGGAACCGGTACTGCCCCCACAGCGGGCCGGACGCGCCACCCATCCCGACGACCTCGAGCAGCACCGTCCAGACGATCACCTTCTGCCAGACGATCGGCTCGTTCCACCAGTCGCCGACGGTCCACGGCGCGCCGAGCCCCGAGACCAGGCCGATGATCGTCAACCCCAGCCCGACGTGGAGCAGCAGGATCTTCAGGACGTAGAGGACGATGACGACGCCGGGGACGCTGATGCCGTCGTTGGCCCACATGTCGATGAGCTTGCGCAACCGGGCCTGGCGTGGACGGGTGCGGAACTCGGCCGGGTCGAACGGCAACGGGTCGGGTGCGAGGAAGCCCATGCGCCGAACGTAGATCCGGCCGTGGCCGGCGGCCTTGGCGACATCGACAACGTTGCCCGCCGGCCCTGTCGCCACGCCATAGGATCAGGACGTGACGGGGACGCCGGACGACACGCTCGCACCACCGATGACGCTCGAGGCGCTCGCCGGGGAGATGCTCGCCGAGGCCGCCGAGCTCGCGGTCGGCTGCACGACGTACCTCGTCGAGACGATGCCCGATCTGCAGGACGCCGAGCAGCTGCACTGGGAGGAGACCCGCGCCAGCACCGAGGCCAACCTCGACCAGGTCGCCCGGCTCATCCGTGCCGGCGACCCGCCGGAGTCGCTCGTCGTGCCGGTCGAGACCGCGCGCTGGGTGCGGGGTCTCGTCCGGCGGGGGATCGGCCTGCCGGCGCTCCTGCGCGCGTTCCGGCTCGGGCACTTCTGGCTGTGGGAGCGGTGGTCGCACGCCCTGCCCGACCGGGTCCCCGACCCCGCCGTCCGCGACGCGATCGGCGACCGGCTGTCGGTGTTCCTCTTCGGCTACATCGACCGGATCTCCGACGTCCTCGTCGACACGTACGGGACGGAGCGCGACCGGGCGAGCCGCAGCAGCGTCCAGCAGCGCGCCGAGACCGCCCGCGCGGTGCTCGCCGGCGACCCGGTCGACGTCGACGACGCGTCCCGCCGGCTCGGCTACGACCTGCGCCGCCACCACGTCGCGCTGCGGATCACGGCGTCGCCGGACGCCGCGGGGGCGCTCGACGACGCGGCGCACGAGGCCGCCCGGGCCGTCGGGTCGTCCGACCCGCTCGTCATCCCCACCGGCATGACCTGCACCGACGTGTGGGTCGGGTCGTTCGACCGGCCCGGTGACGACCTGCTCCCGCGGATCGAGGCGCACGAGCCCCCGTCCGGGATCACGGTCGCCGTCGGCGACGTCGCACGCGGCCCCGACGGCTTCCGCCGCTCGCACGAGCAGGCGTGCCACGCGACACGCGTCGCCGGCCTGGCCGGACCGGCCGCGACGCCGGTGACGGCGTACCGGCGCGTGGAGCTCGTGTCGCTGCTCGCCGCCGACCTGCCCCGGGCCCGCGCGTTCGCCGAGGATCGCCTGGGGGCGCTCGGCGCGGCGGGCGACGCGACCCGTCGGCTGCGCGAGACGGTGCTGCTCTTCCTCGCCACCGGCGGCAGCGCCGGACGGACCGCCGAGCGGCTCTTCGTCCACCCCAACACCGTCACCTACCGGATCAAGCGGGCCGAGCAGCTCCTCGGCCGGCCGATCACCGACGACCCGACCGAGCTGGCGTGCGCGCTCCGCCTCGTCGCGGTACTCGGCGACGCGCCCGCCGACGGCCGGCTGTGACCGGCCACAGCGGCCGCGGGGAGGTTTGTCGCGACCCCCAGCGTCCCCGGCGCGGACCCGGCATAGGTTCGTCGCATGACCCACACGGCTCCCCGCACCGCGACGATCGGCGACCTGCTGCTGCGGACCGCCGCCGAGCACGGGGGCCGTCCGGCCCTGCGGACCCTCGACGGGACGACCGCCTGGACGTGGGCCGCGTACGCCGACCGCGCGCGGGCGTCGGCGGCCGCGCTCGCCGGCCTGGGCGTCGGCCGGGGCGACACGGTGGCGCTGTGGCTCACGAACCGCCCCGAGTTCCACGCGATCGACGCCGGGGCGGCGCTCCTCGGCGCGGCCCCGTTCTCGATCTACGCGACGTTCACCGCCGAGCAGGCCGAGCACGTCGTCGGAGACGCCGGCAGCCGCATCCTCGTCACCGAGCCGCAGTTCCTCGAGCGGGCGCTCGCCGTCCGCGACGGCGGACGGACCGCGCTGGAGCGGGTCGTCCTCGTCGACGGGGCCCACGACGACGCGCTCGCGTGGGACGCCGCGCTCGACGCCTCCCCGGCCGGCTTCGACGTCGACGCCGCGGCCGCCGCCGTCGAGCCCGACGACCTCGTCACGCTGATCTACACGTCGGGCACGACCGGACCGCCCAAGGGCGTCGAGCTGACCCACGGCAACGTCGTCGCGCAGATCGCGGCGCTCACCGAGGCGGTGCCGCTGGAGCGCGAGCAGGCCGCGATCTCGTGGCTGCCGATGGCGCACGTCGCCGAGCGGATGTGCACGCACTACATCCCGATGGCGCTCGCCTGGCAGGTCACCTGCCAGCCCGACCCACGCGAGATCGCCTCGACGCTCGCGGCGGTCCGGCCGGAGTTCTTCTTCTCGCCCCCGCGGCTGTGGCAGAAGCTCCGCTCGGCGATCGTCGCCCGGATGGGGGACTCCCCCGATCCCGCCGTCGCGCTGGCGGCCGTCGGCCTCGACCGCGTCCGGGCGTCGCTCGTCGGCGCCGCCCCCTGCTCGCCCGACGTCATCGCGTTCTGGAACGGCCTGGGCCTGCCGCTCTGCGAGGTCTACGGGCTGTCGGAGACGACCGCGGTCGCGACCGTCGACGACCCCCGCGACCCGCGGCTCGGGACCGTCGGCCGTGCGGTGCCGGGCGTCGAGGTCGTGCTGTCCGACGACGGCGAGGTGCTCGTCCGCGGCCCGGTGATCATGCGCGGCTACCGCAACCTGCCGGACAAGACCGCGGAGGAGATCGACCCCGACGGGTGGCTCCGCACCGGCGACGTCGGCGAGATCGACGACGACGGGTACCTGCGGATCGTCGACCGCATGAAGGAGCTCATCATCAACGCCGCCGGCAAGAACATGTCGCCGGCGAACATCGAGGCGACGGTCAAGAGCGCCAGTCCGCTCATCGGCAACGTCTGCTGCGTCGGCGACGCCCGCCCGTACAACGTCGCGCTCATCACCCTCGACCCGGACGCCCGCCCCGCGTTCGCCGGCCGCGAGGACGACGAGATCGCCGCCGCGGTGGAGCGTGCCAACGAGCGCCTCGCCCGCGTCGAGCAGATCAAGCGCTTCCACGTGCTCGACGAGGACTGGGTCCCCGGCGGCGTCGAGCTCACCCCGACGATGAAGCTCAAGCGCAAGCCGATCGCCGAGGCGTACGCGGCCGAGATCGAGGCGCTCTACGCCGCGAAGGGGTGAGCGACGTCCGGGCCCGGACGTCGGGCCCGGACGCGGCGTCGATCAGCCGTCGCTTCAGGCGAGCGCGACCCCCGTCCGCACGACGGTCACCGGGCGGGTCGCGGCGTCGTAGGCGGCGTGGCCGCCGGTCGCGCCCGATCCGCTGTCGCCGGCCGGCTCGTAGGTGCGGGCCAGGCCGCCGCCCTGCCACTCGTTGACCCACACCACCCCGACCGGGAGCGCGTCGCACAGCGCGGCGTGGTCCGGGTCGGTCGTGTACACGGTGGCGGCGAGCCCGAACCTCGAGTCCGCCGCCCGCCGCAGGCCCTCCTCGAACGAGTCGACGGCCTTGATCGGTGCGACCGGCCCGAAGGTCTCCTCGCGCATGATCAGCATGTCGTCGTCGACGTCGACGAGGACCGTCGCCGGGTAGAAGAACCCCGTGCGGTCCGGGGGCTCCCCGCCGGTGAGGACCGTCGCGCCGTCGCGGACCGCGTCGGTGACGTGCTCGTGCACGATCCGCCGCTGGCGCTCGTCGACGAGCGGGCCCAGCCGCACCCCCTCGTCGTGGCCGTCGCCCATCGTCCACTGCTCCGCCTGCGCGACGAGCGCGGCGACGAACGCGTCGGCGACGTCGCGGTGGACGTAGATCCGCTCCATCGACGTGCAGATCTGGCCGGTGTTGACGAACGCCCCGAACGCGACCGCCTCGGCGGTGGCGTCGACGTCGACCCCGGCGTCGACGACCACCGGATCCTTGCCGCCGAGCTCGAGCACCGCGCGGCGCAGGTGACCGGCCGCCGACCCGGCGACCGACCGTCCCGACGGCACCGACCCGGTGAAGTGCACCAGGCCGACGTCGGGATGGTCGGCCAACGGCTCGCCCGCCCGACGGTCGCCGAGCACGAGGTTGAGGACCCCGGGCGGCAGGTCGTCGGCGAGCTCGGCCATCCGCACGCCCGACAGCGGCGCGCGCTCCGACGGCTTCCACACCACCGCGTTGCCGGCCGCGAGCAGCGGCCCCAGGCCCAGGAGCGTCGCCGCGACGGTGAAGTTCCACGGCACGATCTGGGCGACGACCCCCAACGGGCGGCGCAGCACCCGCTTGAGCTGCTCGTCGGTGTCGACCTGCGTCTCCACGAACGCGTAGGTGCGCGCGTCGGCGATCGACGCGCGCAGCACCTCGACGCCGCTCAGGACGAACGCCTCGCCGATGTCGACCGGCTTGCCCATCTCGCGGCACTCGAGCTCCGCGAGCTCGGCGGCGTGCGCCTCGAGCGCGTCGGCGAACCGCTCCAGCCGGGACAGCCGATCCTCCAACGGCAGCGCCGCCCACGCGGGCTGCGCGGCCGCGGCGGCGGCGACCGCCGCGTCGACGTCCTCCGGCGACCCCGTGGGCAGCCGGGCGATCACCCGCTGGGTGGCCGGGTCGACGAGGTCGATCGTCCCGCCCGACCCGGTCGTCCACGCGTCGCCGATGCGGTGGTGGAGCGTCATGACCGACGCCTCCCCCGGATCGCCGACGGTGGGCGCGTCCACCGTGCCGCTCGTGCTCGTGCTCGTGCTCGTGCTCGTGCTCATCGTCGTGCTCCTCACGCCGCCGGGGCGGCTCGCGTCGCGTGCGCGACGTGGACGGCGGGACGGCGGTCCCGCCACGGCAGGCGCTCCTCGAGCTGCCCGGCCAGCCGGTACAGCACGTCCTCGCGGTACATCGCGGCGCCGAGCTGCACGCCGATCGGCAGCCCCTCGTCGCTCATCCCCACCGGCACGCTGATCGCCGGGGCGCCGGTCATGTTGTAGGTCGCGCAGAGCGGGAACGCCGCCACCACCCGACGGACCCATCCGGCGGCGTCGACGTCGGCGTCGTTCGCGTCGTACGTGCCCAGCGGAGGCTGCAGCTCGTGCGCGACCGGCGACAGCAGCACGTCGTGATCGCCGAGGAACCCGGCGAACGCCCGCGACAGCAGGTTGATCCGGTCGAGCGCCCCGAGCAGCTCCGGCGGGCCGAGCTCGAGCCCCGCCCGGGCGCAGGTGAGGTTCGTCGCCTCGTAGCTCGTCCCGTCCACCGGCCTGCCGAGCAGCTCGGCGATCCCGTACACCGACCCGACGAGCTGGAAGCACCACGTCGTCGTGAACGCCGCGAGCATCTCCTCCCAGTCGACGGGAGGACGCGCCTCGACGACGTCGTGGCCCAGGTCCTCGAGCGCCCGCGCGGCCTCCTCGACGACGCGACGGACCTGCGGGTCGAGCGGCACGTCGCCCCAGTCGTCCAGCGACACCGCGATCCGCAGCCGGCCGCCGCGTCCGACCTCGTCGGCGTACGGCCCGGCGGGCGCCGGCGCGCCGTACTTCTCGCCCGGCGCGTCGCCGTGGACCAGGTCGAAGAGCGCGGCCGAGTCGCGGACGGTGCGGGCGAGCGCGAACTCCACGGCGTTGCCGAAGAACAGCTCCTGCTGCCCGGGGCCCAGCGGCACGCGGCCGCGGCTGGGCTTCAACCCGACCAGGCCGTTGTACGCGGCGGGGATCCGGATCGACCCACCACCGTCGTTGGCGTGCGCCAACGGCACCGCGCCGGCGGCGACGAGCGCCGCCGGTCCACCGCTCGACCCGCCCGGGGATCGGGTCACGTCCCACGGGTTGCGCACCGGCCCGTAGGCGACCGGCTCGGTCCAGGCGCTCATCGCCAGCTCCGGCGTCTTGGCCGTCGCGAACGTCGCCAGCCCCGCCCGCTTGAACCGCTGCATCAACAGCGAGTCCTCCTCGTACGGGACGCCGTCGCCGGTCACCCGGCTCCCCAGGCGCATCGGCACCCCGGTGGCGTGACAGAGGATGTCCTTCAGCACGAACGGCACCCCACCGAACGGCCCGTCCTCGGCGTGGTCCAGCGGCTGCTCCCACGGACCCTCGACGACCGCGTCGAGCTGATCGTCGACGGCGCGGATCGCGGCCACCGCGGTCTCGTGGACCTCGGCCGCCGACACGTCGCCGGACGCGATGACCCCGGCGAGGCCGAGCCCGTCGTGCGCGGCGTACTCCTCGAAGCTCAACATCACGGCACCCGCGGCTCGGGAGCGTCGTCGGGGATCGCCGTCCACATGTCGCGCTCCATGAGCCACGACCCGTCCCGCTGGCGGCGGTGGACGATGAGGTAGTTGCACCGGCCCACCACGACCTCCCCGTCCTTGTGGAACTCGGCGACCGCCCGGCCCTCCTCGACGGCGAGCCCGTCGTCGACGACGAGCCGCGGGTCGACCACCGTCTGCTTCGCGAACCCTTCGGCGAGCATCCCCGCGAACGCCGCCCGGACCGCGTCGCGGCCCGCGTGGACCGACCCGTCCGGCGGCAGCAGCGCGCCGTCGGGGGCGTACAGCTCGGCGAACGCGTCGGCGTCGCGCTCCTCGATCGCCCGCACGATCGCCTGCTGCACCTCGACCATCCGCGCGTGGTCGAACGCCACCGCGGTGCTCATGCGACGACCCCGGCCTTGGCGGTCGCCTCGTAGCTCGGCGTCTGGCGCGGATCACCCGGCAGCATGCCGATGACGGTGTCCCGCAGCACGCCCGAGGGGTTGTTGAAGTACGGGATGACGTAGCGGCCGAGGTGCTCGATCGTCGACATGAGCTCCTCGTGGGAGCCGTTGTCGATCCGGAGGATGATCTCGTCGGCGCCCATCTCCTTGATCCGCTGGATCTTGCGGACGACGTGCTCGGGATCACCGATCATCATCGTCGGGCCGCAGTCGCGCAGCCACTCGGGGTCGTCGATCCGGTCGCGCAGCTCCGCGACCGGCGCGAAGTGCCCGTAGTCACCGGAGTCACGCTCCGCCAGCTGCGCGTAGAGGTCGTTGATGATGACCTGCGCGAACATCGTCATGTCGCGCTCGGCCGCCTCGAGGGCCAGGTCGTTCGTCTTCGCGCAGCGACAGGTGATCGACATCGCCGCCGCGGACTTCGTGGCGAACCGGCCGACCGGGTCGACCTCCTCGTCGGGCACGTCGTTGTACGCATCGAGGTAGCTCTGCAGCGCGTCCCAGCCGAAGTACATGTCGCTCGTGATGAGGCCGAGGCCACGACGCCGCGCGTCGCGCGCCGAGTCGACGCTCTGGGCGATCTTGAACAGCGGCGGGTGCGGCTCCTGCACGCCGGACGGGGTGAGCTGCCGCTCGGGGATCGAGCCCCAGTACCGGCCCTCGTGCGAGAACGACGGGTCGGAGATCGCGCGGACGATGAGCTCGAGCGCCTCCTCGGCGCGGCCCTTCGTCTCCTCCAGCGGCACCCCGAACGCGTCGAGCTGCAGCAGCGTGTTGCCCCGGGCGACGGCCAGCTCGACGCGGCCGTTGGAGAGGATGTCGGTCGACGTCGTCTGCTCCGCCACGAGGATCGGGTGGATCGCCGACACCAGGCGGCTCATGTAGCGCAGCTTCATCCGGTGGGTCTGCACGGCGACCGCGCCGAACATCACCGGCGGCTGCGACACCGTCGCCAGCTCGTTGTAGAAGTGGTGCTCGGAGGTGCCCCAGCCGTAGAAGCCCATCTCCTCGGCGAGCTTCGCCTCCTCGATGAGGTCGTGGTGCCGCCGGTGGTGGGTCTCTCCGCGGAGCGTGCCGCCCTCGGTGAACAGGATGAATCGCATGCCGTCTCCTCTGTCGATGGAACTGCGGCGATCCTCTCCGGCGGGTGACGGCGGCGCGTCGGTGTTCTTACCGATCGGCTACCGATCCGATCACCGACGTGCGCGGAAGAGGGGGCGCGCCGTCGACCGTCCGCGCCACCGACGGGCGCGGTCGGTCGAGCGCGTGCGTCGTCACGCGTCGTCGCGCAGCGCCCCGCCGACGGGGAGCCGGCCGTCGGCGAGCCACCCGCGCACCTCGGTCCGGCGGATCTTGCCGCTGACCGTCTTGGGCAGCTCGTCGACGAAGTGCACCTCGCGCGGATACTTGTACGGCGCGGTGGTCCGCTTGACGTGGTCCTGGATCTCGCGGGCGAGGTCGGCCGACGGCGTGGCGCCCGGCGTCAGGACGCACACGCCGACGACGATCTCGGTCCGGTCCGGGTCGGGCCGCCCGACCGCCGCGGCCTCCATGACCGCCGGATGCTCCAGCAGCGCGTTCTCGACCTCGAACGGCCCGATCCGGTACGCGCTGGACGTGATGACGTCGTCGTCGCGCCCCTCGAACCAGAAGAAGCCGTCCTCGTCGACCGCGGCCCGGTCCCCGGTGAGGTAGTACGGGCCACGGAACGCGCGGGCGTCCGCGTCGGGCGCACCGTGGTAGCCGGGGAACAGGCCGACCGGTCGGACCGGCTCGTGCCGCACCGCCACCTGGCCGACGACCCCGGGCGGCGCGGGCTCGCCGTCGTCGCCCAGCACGGTGACGTCCCACCCGGGGACGGGTCGCCCCATCGACCCGGGGCGGACCTCGTCGGCCCGGAAGCTCGCGACGAGGCAGGTCGTCTCGGTCTGGCCGTAGCCCTCGTGGATCGTCAGGCCGCCCGCGCCGTCGGACCAGGTCCGGATGACCTCGGGGTTGAGCGGCTCGCCGGCGCTCGTGCAGTGCCGCAGCGCCGACAGATCGTAGGCGGCGAGGTCGGCCTGCACCAACGTCCGGTACAGCGTCGGTGGCGCGCAGAACGACGTGATCCGGTGCCGGGCCAGGATCGACAGGACGGTGTGGGCGTCGGCGCGGTCGAGCGCCGCCTGCACGATGCAGGTCCGCTCGTGCAGCTGCCCGAACAGGCCGCCCCACGCCGCCTTCGCCCAACCGGTGTCGGTCACCGCCCAGTGCAGGTCGCCCGGGCGCAGGTCGTGCCAGAACCGCGCGGTCGCGACGTGCCCGAGGGCGTAGGAGTGCGGGTGCTGGACCATCTTCGGGGCCGACACCGTGCCGCTGGTGAAGTACAGGAGCAGCGGATCGTCGGCGGCGGTGACGTCGGTCGGCACGTCGCCGTCGCCGGCGTCCGCGCACGCGGCGTCGAAGTCGTCCCACCCGGTCGCGCCGCCGACGCAGAGCCGCACCGGGGTGGCGCCGCCGTCGGCCTCGTCGACCCGGGCCGTGCCGGACGGGTCGGTGATCACCGCGCGCGCGTCGCCGCGGTCCAGGCGGTCGCGGATGTCCTTGGCGGTCAGCAGGTTCGGTCCCGGCATCGGCACCGCCCCGATCCGCATGCAGCCCAGCAGCGCGTCGTACCACTGGTGGATCCGCGGCAGCATGACGAACACCCGGTCGCCCCTGCCGACGCCGCGGTCCAACAGCGCCCGGGCGGTGCGCCGCGACGCAGCCGCCAGCGACCCGGCGGTGTGGAGGTGCCGCTCGGCGCCGTCCGGCCCCAGCGACAGGACCGCCGGATCGTCGGGCCGCTCCGCCGCCCAGGCGTCGACGATCGCCTCCACCGCGTTGAACCGCTCGGGCACGTCGACGCGGTACGTCTCGTACGTCCGGTCGTAGTCGGTCAACCGGGGCGGCGCGTCGCGTCCCGGTCGTGCGATCCCCGTGGTCGTCATCGCTGCTCCTCCTCGTCGGCGGTCCACTCCACGTGGGCCCGCACGTATCCGTCATCGGTCACCCAGCCGCGCTGCGCGGCGAAGGCGATCATCGCCTCCAGGTCGCGCTCCCACGCCGCGGGGCGCACGCCGGCCAGGCGGCGGATGGCGTGGGGCGCCACCGCCACCCCGTCACCGTCGACGTGCCCGATCCCGGTCGCGTGGACGACGTCGGGCAGTGCGTCGGCGGGGACGGCGTGGTCGACCTCGACGTGGAACCGGGTGAGGTCGTCCGGCTCGGCCAGCGCGACGTCGTCCCGTCCCGGCCCGACCACGATCCGCATCAGGCGCCGCCCACCGTCGCGCCGACCGGCTCGCGACGGTCGACCGTCGCGTGCCGCCGACGGTGGTCGACGAGGTCGGCGATCGTGGCCAGGACCATCCCGTGGCGCTCGGCGAACGGCACCAGGTCGGGGTAGCGCGCCATCTCGCCGTCGGGTCGCATGACCTCGCAGATGACCGCGGCCCCGGTGAGCCCGGCCATCCGGCACAGCTCGACCGACGCCTCGGTGTGCCCGTCGCGCTCGAGCACCCCGCCGTCGCGGGCCGCCAGCGGGAACACGTGCCCGGGCCGGGTGAAGTCGCCGGAGACGCTGCGGGGGTCGGCGAGCGCCCGGATCGTGCGGGCCCGCTCGACCGCCGAGATGCCGGTCGTCCGGGTGTGGTGGTCGACGCTGACGTGGAACGCCGTCCCCAGCGGATCCTCGTTGCGCTCGGTCATCGGCGGGATCCCGAGCGCCGCCAGGCGCGCCCCGTCCATCGCCGCGCAGATGAGGCCCCGCGCGTGCGTCGCCATGAAGTTCACCGCCGTCGTCGTCGCGAGCTCGGCCGCCATGACGACGTCGCCCTCGTTCTCGCGGTCCTCGTCGTCGACGAGGACGATCATCTCGCCGCGCCCGATGGCCGCCACCGCCCGTCGCACGTTCGCGTCCGTCCGGTCCATGATCCACCTCCACCTGTCGTCTCTCCCGTACCCGCGGCGACCGGACGTCGCACGGGTCGATCGGATCGATCGTCGCCGTCGGGCCGGGGGTGCGCGTCGGTGGTGTTACCGAGCCGCTACCGATCTTTGGCGCCGGTCCCGGACCGTGCGGCGGGCGGGCGGGCGGTCGTCGTCGCCGTCCCGCCAGGGCTGCGGCCGGGCGGGCGGACGACGCCGGTCGTCGTCAACCGCCGGCCGCGACGGTCACGACCCGCGCCACCTCGGACCGTCGTCCGCAGCCGAGCTTGGCGAGGATGTGCGCGACGTGAGTGTCGACCGTGCGGCGGCTGACGATGAGCGTCGTGGCGATCTCCTTGTTCGTCATGCCCTGCGCGACGAGCCGGGCGACCTCGAGCTCGCGCTTCGTCAACTCGTCGAGGGCCCCGACCACCGGCCGGTCGTCGACCGCGCGGCGCGCGTCACGGGCGGTGGGGGCGCGCCGGGGCGTCGCGTCGTCCGCCGGACCGTCCTCGGCCGCGTCGTCCGCCACGAGCGACGGGAGCCGCGACGGCCCGAGCCGGGCGCCGTCGGCGAGCGCGCGCTCCAACCGCTCGGGGCCGAGCGTCCCGCGCAGGTCGTCGAGGCACGCGCGGCGCGCGTCGAGCAACGGCTGCAACCCGTACAGGGCGACGCCCGCGGCGCGCCAGTACACGTCGGTCGCGCCGAGCATCGTCGCCGCCGTCCGGTGGTCGCCGCGCGCCGCGGCCGTCCACGCCAGGACCTCCCCCGCGAGCGCGATGCCGAGCTGGTCGCGGATCCCGGCCTTCAGCGCCAGCGCCGCGACGCCCTCCTCCCACGCCGCGTCGAGGCGCCGCTGGCGGTACGCGACGAGCGACCGGACCCACACGACGTGCGAGAAGCACCAGCGGTCGCCGCGCTCACGGCAGATCGCGGCCGACGCGTCGCAGAGCTCCAGCGCCCGGTCGCCGTCGCCGTACGTCCCGCTGAGCTCGGCGAGGTTCTGGAGCAGCAGCGCGGTGCCGAAGGGGTCGTCGTGGCGGCGGGCCTCCTCGATCGCCGCCTCGTAGTCCTGCCGCGCCACCTCGAACTCGCCGCGGACCGCGCGGCACGCTCCGAGCAGGCCCCGGGCCATGTAGGCGTCCTGGGGCGTGCCGCGGCGCGGCGCCTCCTCCAGGCACCGCTCGAGCTGGACGATCGAGTCGTCGATGTCGCCGGCGATGATCCCCGACCATCCGCGGATCCACCGGGCGCGACAGGACGGGGCGACCGCGAGCTCGTCGAGGCGGTCGAACAGGCGCGCCGCCCACAGCCGTCCCTCGTTGACGTGCCCGGAGCCGATCCAGTGGATCCACAGGTCGGCGTAGAGCGCGTCGGCCTGGTCGCCGAGCGCGGGATCGGCGAGCGCCCGGTCGAACGCGACCCGGACGTCGGGCATGTCGGCGGCGACCCGTCGGGTGATCTCGAGCTGCCGGCGACCGAACCACTCCGGCTCGGCGGCCGCGATCGTCGAGCGGTAGTGGTCGAGGTGCCGGCGGCGCAGCGTCGTCGCGACGTCGTCGGCGCCACCCTCGGCCTCGGCCACCCGCAGCTCCAGCGCCCGCCGCCCGAACTCGCGGATCGTGTCGAGCATCCGGAACCGCACCGTGCCGTCGACCGTCTCGCCGAGCAGCAGCGAGCGCTGCACCAGCCGGTCGACGACCTCGTGGGCCGCCAACGGGCCGTCGTAGCCGCAGGTGTCGACGATCGCGTCGATCGTCACCGACCCGACGAACGTCGAGAATCCGGTCCACAGCCCACGCTCGGCGTCGTCGCACAGGTCCCAGCTCCACCGCAGCACCGCGTCGAGGCTGCGGTGGCGCGGCGGACCGCCGAGCTGTCCGCCGCGGAGCAGCTCGAACCGGTCGTCGAGCCCGGCGATGATGTCGCGCACCGCCATCGTGCGGGCCTTCATCGCGGCCAGCTCGATCGCCAGCGGCAGCCCGTCGAGCCGCGCGCACAGCTCGTCGACGTCGGCCGGGTCCAGGTCGTCGGGGCTGCCGCCGGTCGCGGCGAGCGCCCGGTCGGCGAACAGCGCCGCCGCGTCGCTCGGTCCGCCGTCGGCACGGGGGACGACCGGCAGCGGTGGCACGCTCAGCAGGTGCTCGCCGGCGACCCCCAACGGGATCCGGGTGGTGGTGAGGACCCGCACGCCGGGGCACCACGGCAGCAGCCCGCCGACGAGGTCGCGCATCGCGTCCACGAGGTGCTCGCAGTCGCTGAGCACGAGCAGCAGGTCGGCGTCGGCGATCTGGTCGACGAGCGACCCGGCGCGCTTGACCCCCGGGAGCGCGTCGCGCACCGTCTGCTCCAGGAACCCCCCGTCGCGGACCGGGGCGAGGTCGACGAACCACGCCCCGCCGTCGAACGCCCGCCCGAGCCCCCGGGCGGCGGCGACCGCCAGGCGGGTCTTGCCGACCCCTCCGGCGCCGATGAGCGACAGCAGTCGCGTCCGTCCCAGGACGTCGCGGATCTGGCGCAGCTCGCGCTCGCGGCCGACGAACGTCGTGACGTCCGCCGGGACGTTGCTGCGGCGCGGGGCCCGGGAGCGCGTCATCGTCGGTCGCCTATCCCGCCGCGCGCGCGTGCGCGCCGGTCGTCGACGGGGCGGTCGGCTCGAGCGTCGCGAGCTCGTCGAGGAGCGCGTCGGCGGTGAGCCGTCCCAGCCGGAGCGACT
This sequence comes from Solirubrobacteraceae bacterium, assembly GCA_023230855.1. Taxonomy (GTDB): domain Bacteria; phylum Actinomycetota; class Thermoleophilia; order Solirubrobacterales; family Solirubrobacteraceae; genus Patulibacter. Next base: position 79,334 of record JALNWQ010000012.1, on the reverse strand, counting down.
CCAGGCGGAACGACTCGTCGACGGCGTGTGGGTGGTCGCTCGCCAGGGCGTAGCCGCCGACGATCGTCGGGATCCCGGCCGAGGCCAGCTCGCCGACGATCGGGATCGCGCCGCCCCACCGCACGATCGCGGGACGCACGCCGGTGGCCCGACGGATCGCCGTCGCGGCGGCGCGCAAGGGTGCGCTCCGCGCGTCGAACCGCACCGGGTCGGCGAGCACGAGGTCGACGTCGACGTCGACCCCGGCGGGGGCGGCGTCGCGCAGCAGCCGCTCGATCGTCGCGCCCACCTCGGTCGCGCGCTGGGCGGGGACGAGCCGCTGGCTCAGGACGGCGGACGCGGTGCACGGCACGATCGTCCGGGCGTCGCCGAGCGTCACGCCGTTGACGTCGAGCGACGGCTCCGCCCACGTGCGCACGTGGTAGTCGCGGGCCGCGTCCGGGCCGACGGGGACCGATCCCGCGTCGGCGAGCATGTCGTCGACCGGCGGCAACGCCGCCCACCCCGCCAGCTCGTCGGCGCCCGGGGCCTCGACGCCCCGCCGCAGCTCCGGTCGCAGTCGGCCGTCCGCGTCGGGCAGGACCGCGCCGAGCATGCGGTGCAGGACGTGGCCGGCGTTCAGCACGCTGCCGCCGTAGACCCCGGAGTGCAGGTCGAGCCGGCCGGTGGTCACGGTGACGTGGGCCTGGACGATGCCCCGCAGCCCGACGGTGATCGCCGGGGTGGCCTCGTCGACCATCCAGCTGTCGAACACGATCGCGCAGTCCGCGCCGACGTCGTCGGTGCGGAGCCACCGGGCGGCGGCGTCGCCGGCGATCTCCTCCTCGCCGTCGACGAGCACCCGGACGGTGACGGGCAGCCGCCCGGCCCGCTTGCGCTCGCAGGCGGCGCGCAGCAGCGGGTAGAAGTTGCCCTTGTCGTCCGACGTGCCGCGCCCGTACAGCCGGTCGCCGCGCACCTCGGGCGCGAACGGCGGGCTCGTCCACGCCGCCTCGTCGCCGACGCCCTGCACGTCGTAGTGCCCGTAGACGAGCACCGTCGGAGCGTCGCGACGGTCGGCCTCCAGCGTGCCCACGACGAGCGGGTTGCCGTGGTCGGCGACGCACGCGGCGTCGCCGCCCGCGTCGACGATCCGGTCCCGCGCCCACGTGGCGGCCTCCAGCAGCGCGTCCGGGTCTCCGTCGTCGGTCGACACCGACGGGATCCGCAACCACTCGACGAGCTCCTCGAGCTGCGCCCCATCGACCCCGTCGCGGTTGCCTGCGTCCACCATCGCCTCTCCCCGGGACGGCGTCGCGCACCGTCCCCCTCCGCTCTCCCGTGCGACGGCCGTAGTTCACCAGAGCGACCCGGATCGCGCCACCGGGCACGGTCGGACGCCACCCGCCCCCCCCGCCGCGGAGGGCCTCAGAGATGACGGAGCACCGCGGCCTTGGCCGCGGCGAACTCGTCGTCGGTGAGGACCCCGTCGCGGTGCAGGTCACCCAGCTCGCGCAGGCGCCGCAACATCGCGTCGGGATCGCCGTCCCGCGGCGCCGTCCCACCGTCGGCGTCATCGCCCGGCCCGTCCTGGACGGGCACGGCCGCCACGCCGGTGACGGCCGCCGGGCGCGCGTCGGACCCGCCGCCGGCGCCGCGCGACGGCACGGCACGGCCCGGGCGGCCGATCCGGGCGGCCACCGCCGCCGCCAGGAGCACGGTGCTCCCGCCTTCGCGGTCGACGCCCCACGAGACGCACCGCGGGTCGCGCCTGGGTGGCAGCACCGGGGCGTCGTCGACGCGAAAGCGGAGGAAGCCGTTGGTCAGCCCGACGATCGGGACCCACTCCACGCCCCGCACGTGCCCCAACGGCAGGTGCTGCGCTCCTTCCTCGCGCTTGGCCGCGTCCACCCACTCCGTCCACTCCAGGTGCAGCTGCCTCCCGTCGAACGACACGGTGCCATCCCCCGCCGTCGCGGTCAGCGGCACCGTGGGCCCCGGCACGACGAACCCGTCGGTGGGGCCGCGGTCGCCGCCACGGGCGTCCAGCACGTGACGGATCTCGTCGGCGACGTAGCCGGCCGCACCCGCCGCGTCGCGATCGACGGTCAGCACGTAGGGGTCGGCCGCGTCGCCGAGCTTGCCGGCGGCGACGTGCGACAGCGGATCGGCGCCCTCGCGCAGCCGCACCCGCAGCCGCCCGCCCTTGCGTCCCGCCTCGAACGCCGAACCGGCGATCGCCTCGACCGGCACCTCGAGCTCGCCGATCGCCCGCCGCAGTCGGTGCACCTTGCGGTGGTGCCCGGGGACGATCCGCAGGACCTCGTCGTCGAACGTCCAGGTGCCGTCGCGCGCGCTGACCTCGGCCACCGGGCCAGGGTACCGCCGGCGGGAGTCGACGCCGCCCGCGCCGCGCGCGAGCGCCGGCGTGGGCCGGCCGTTCGTGGATCGGCGCCCCACCGATGATTCGACGGCCGCCGCGCGGTCCCCGGACCGACGACCCCGACCCCGGAGCCCCGATGCGCACCGCCACCGACATCGACATGCGTCCGTTCGCCGCCCTGCTCGGCGCGTGGACGATCAGCGGCACCCACCGCCTGCTCCCCGACGTCGACGCCCCCGGGCGCGTGACCTACGAGTGGCTGGAGGGCGAGCGGTTCCTCCTCGGCCGCACGCGGGTCGATCACCCCGACATCCCGGACTCGCTGACCGTCACCGGACCGACCGACGACGGGCTCGGCACCCGGTACTTCGACTCCCGGGGCGTCCAGCGGCTCTACGCGACCGACCTCCGCGACGGGACGTGGACGATGCATCGCGCCGCCCCCGGGTTCCACCAGCGGTTCCGTGCGACGTTCGACGCGACGCACCAGACGATCACCGGCGCGTGGGACCTCTCCCCGGACGGCGTCCGCTGGGACCACGACCTGGCGCTGACCTACCGGCGGGTGGGATGACGCGCCGGTCGCCATCGAGCGCGAACGCGAGGCGGTGCAGGCGCTCGAGGACGAGCACGGCGCGATCCCGGACGACGACTTGGCGACGGTCGACGCGGCGTGGCCGGCCTGAACCTCGACACCGGAGCCCGTCGATCCCGCCCCCACGGGCCCGCGGCCGCCCCCACGGCCAAGCCGCGGGGGCGATCGGTGCGGATCCGCACGGACGGGATCGAGGAGCGCGTGCCCACGCCCGGAACGGGCTACGCGGCGGGCGTACATCGCCGGACGCGGCCGGCATCGCGACGCACCCGACGGACGGAGGAGCACGACGGCGGGGTGCGGGACGATCCGGCCACGACGACGAGGCTACCCCGCCCGCGGCTCGTTGTCAAATCTTGATCAGGTTTACATGGTTTCGATGCGCGAACGCCGTGTGCGAGGGTCCCACCGATGCAGACGACCGGCCACCGCGTGACCCCCGTCGGCGACCTCGACGTCGCCCACCTCGACCGGGGCGACGGGCCGCTCGTCGCCTGCGTCCACGGGTTCCCCGACGCGATGTGGTCGTGGTCCCCGCTCGTCCACCGGCTCGCCGACTCCGGGTACCGGGCGGTCGCCCCCGCCCTGCGCGGGTACGCGCCGACGGTCCGCACCGGCGTCGGCCGACCACCGCGCCCGGACGTCGTGCGGCTGGCCCGCGACCTGCTGGCGCTGGCCGACGCGCTCGGCGCCGACGACCTGCGGATCGTCGGCCACGACTGGGGCGCGATCGTCGGCTACGTCGCGGCGGCCCTCGCCCCCGACCGGGTCCGGCGACTCGTCGCCGCGGGCGTGCCGCACGTCGCCCACTTCCTCCGTCCGCGGGCGCGACAGCTCGTGCGGTCCCGCTACATGCTCTGGTTCCAGCCGCCGGTCGTCGCCGAGCGGCTCGTCGCCGGCCACGACCACGCCTGGCTCGACGGCCTGATCCGCCGCTGGTCGCCGACGTGGGATCCGTCCGCCGACGAGCTCGCCGCGCTCCGCCGCGGCCTCGTCGGCCCCGACGGCGCGTCCCCCGCGCTCGACGTCTACCGCGCGCTGGTCCCGTCGCTGCTCGACGGCCCGACGCGACGCACGCTGCTGGCGTCGATCCGCGTGCCGACGCTCGTCGTGAGCGGCGAGACCGACGGCTGCATGGGCCGCGAGATCTTCGCCGGGCAGGAGCGGTGGTTCACCGGCGGGCTCGAGCACGTCGAGATCCCGGTCGCCGGGCACTTCATGCACCTGGAGCGCCCCGAGCGCTTCGCCGGGCTCGTGCTCGACCACCTCGTCGGCTGACGCCGACGCCCCGGTCGGCCCGGACGCCGGGCACGTCGACGACCGACGCGGACGCCCCGGTCGGATCAGCCGTCCGGCGCCTCGACGTCGTCCGTGCTCGCCGCATCGTCGTCGCGGGCGCCCCGGGGCAGCCGCACGACGAACGACGCGCCGCCGCCCGACGCGTTCGACGCCGACACCTCGCCACCGTGCGCGGCGACGACCCCGGCGACGATCGCCAGCCCCAGGCCCGCCCCGCCGGCGCCGCGGGTGCGTCCCGCTTCCTTGCGCCAGAACCGATCGAAGAGGTCGGCGGCCCGGCCGTCGGGCAGGCCCGGGCCGTGGTCGCGGACCTCGAGCCGGACGTGGCCGTCCTCGCCGGTCACCGTCAGCGCGATCGGGGTGCCGGCCGGAGTGTGGACGAGCGCGTTGCGCACGAGGTTGCCTACGACCTGCCGCAGGTCGCGCTCGTCGCCCGACGCGACCGTGTCGCCGGTCGCCGTGGCCGTGACCGTGCGGTCGGGATCGACGGCGCGCGCGTCGTCGGCGGCGTCCTCGACGAGCACCGCCAGGTCGACCGGATCCGCGGTCCGCTCCCGGGTCTCGTCGAGCCGGGCGAGCACGAGGAGGTCCTCCACGAGCTGCCCCATCCGGGCGCTCTCGTCCTCGATCCGCGCCAGCGCCCGCTGCCGGTCCTCCTCGGCCGGGAGCGCGCCGACGCGGTACAGCTCGGCGTACCCGCGGATCGACGCCAGCGGCGTGCGCAGCTCGTGCGACGCGTCGGAGAGGAACCGGCGCAGGCGCTGCTCGCCGGCCTCGCGCTCGGCGAACGCCTGCTCCAGGCGCCCGAGCATCGCGTTGAGCGCCCGGCCCAGCCGCCCGACCTCGCTCCGCGGCGACTCCTCGTCGACCCGGTGGCTCAGGTCTCCCGCGGCGATCGCCCCCGCGGTGGCGGCCATCCGGTCCAGCGGCCGCAGCCCCAGCCGCACGATCGACCACGCGGACGCGGCGACGATGACGAGCGCGAGCAGGATGACGAGCCCCGCGACGAGCAGGAGGCGGTCGAGGGCGTCGTCGACGCTCGTCTGCGGGACCGCGACGACGGTCGTCGCCCCGTCCGCGCGGGCGTCCGACACCCGGACGCGGAACCGGGTCCCGCCCGACACCGACCCCACCGAGAGCCGTTGGCCGGGACGCAGGTCGTCGGGCAGGTCGGGGGTCGGTGGCTCCTCGCCGGCGAACGGCGACGCGAGGACCGTATGGCCCACCACGACGCCGTCGGCGGTGCGCAGCTCGCCGTAGGCGCTCTCGGGGAGCGACCCGGGCCCACCGCCGGGCGGTCGGCGGCGATCGCCGTCGTCGCCGGCCGCCCCGGGCAGCGGCGCCCCGACGCCGGGGGCCCGGTCCACGCCCCCGGGGTCAGGGTCGCCGGCCCCCGCTCCCGTCGGCGCCGTCCCGCCCGCGAGCCCCCGGATCCGCCGGCATCGCAGGCCGTCGCGATCGGCCTCGGAGCCGAGCTCGCAGGTCAGGCGCAGCTCGAGCACCGGCAGCGCGGACGCGGTCTGGTCGTCCACCCGCTCGAGGAGGAACGACCGCTGGGTGACGTACATCGTGCCCGCGGCGGCGAGGAGCGCGACCGCGGTGATGACGAACAGGACGAGGCTCAGTCGGCCCCGGACCGACGCCGGACCGATCCTCCGGCGCCGCGCCCGGTCGTCGAGGCCCGCCGACCGTCCGCGGGGACCGTCGACGGCGTCCGCTCCCGACCCCGCCGCGCCCGGTCCGCGTGCGCCGTCGTCGGTCGTCCCGGGCCGGGGTGGATCGGGGGTGCCCACGCGTCAGTCCCGCGGAAGCCGCAGCGCGTAGCCCACGCCGCGGACGGTGTGGACCAGCGACGGTGCGGATTCGCCGTCGTCGGACCGCACGTCGAGCTTGCGGCGCAGGTAGCTCACGTACGTCTCGAGCACCCGGGCGTCGCCGCCGAAGTCGTAGTCCCACACGTGGTCGAGGATCTGGGCGCGCGTGAGCACCCGCCGCGGGTTGAGGAGGAAGTACCGCAGCAACCGGTACTCGGTGGCGGTGAGCTCGACCGGCCGCCCCGCCCGCGTCACCTCGCGCGTGTCCTCGTCGAGCTCGACGTCGGCGAACCGCAGCACCGCGTCGTCGGGCTCCGTCTGCCCGGTCCGGCGCAGGATGACCCGGATCCGCGCGACGAGCTCCTCGAGGCTGAACGGCTTGGTGACGTAGTCGTCGCCGCCCGACGTCAGGCCGCGGAGCTTGTCCTCGGTGGCGTCGCGGGCGGTGAGGAAGATGATCGGGATCTGGCCGCGTTGCGCCCCGAGCCGCTCGGCGAGCTCGAACCCGGTGGTGTCGGGAAGCATGACGTCGAGGACCATGAGCTGCGGACGGAACGCGCCGATCCGCTCCAGCGCCTCGGCCCCGGTGCCGGCGGTCGCGACCTCGAACCCCTGGAACCGCAACGCCATCGCGACGACGTCGACGATGTTCGGCTCGTCGTCGACGACGAGGATCCGGGCGGCGGGGGCCTCGGGCGCGCTCACCCCGCCAGTATCCCGCCCGTTCCTGGGAGCCGGCTGGGAGCCACCTGGGAGCCGGCCCCCGGCGCTCCGGCTACTCCAGCGTGCGGAAGACCGGCAGCACCGCCCGGTCGACGCCCTCGGCGGTGCGCAGGCCCGAGAAGAACACCCGCTCCGGGTCGCGGACCTGGAACCAGAGCATGCCGCGGATCTTGTTGCGCTTGGCGATGTTCCACGAGCGCTCGAGCCACGTGGCGGCCTGCTCCTCGCTGATCGCCTGGCTGCCCTTGAAGATGTAGCCGAACTCCGTGATGTAGAGGCGCTCCACCGCACGCGCGCGGATGCGCTTCGTCCTGCCGATCTTCTTGAGGATCGAGCGCGTCTTCGACAGGTTACGAATCGTCCACTCGTACTTGCTGCTCAACCGCTTGGCCGGGTCGTTCTTGTAGTCGTAGGAGTGCAGCGTGATCGCGTCGGCCTTGACCTCGTAGTCCTTGCGCTTGGTGCCGCGCAGGGGCTTCCAGGCGGCGTTGAGGCCGAGGCCGCGCCGCAACCACAGGCCCGGGTCGGTCGACGTCCGCTTGTTGCGGGCGTAGGGCGCGAGCTCGCCGGCGACGACGAGCGCGTCGGGATCGATCTTCTTGATCTCGTCGTAGGCGATGTTCTGCATCTTGCGCCAGACCTCGGGGCCGTGCTTCTTCGGCAGCTGGGTCTGGTAGTTCGCCTCGTTCCACGGCGACCAGATGATGCGGATCGGCACGTCCTGCAACGCCTTGACGGTCTGACGGACCATCTTGCGGTAGCGGTTCAGCGGCACGCGCCGGGCGTCCTTGTAGCGGCGCCCGAGCTCGCCGTTCCAGCCGACGAACAGCGTGTCGATCTGGATGTGCGGCGCCTCGTTGGCCATCCGCCGGATCGACTCGATCTCGTGCGGGAACGCGAAGTCGTGCTTGCCGTCCCAGTGGACGAACGTGCGCAGGAACTTGACGTTGGACTCCGCCGCGACGGTGTAGAACTCGAGCCGCGTGGCGTCGTCGCCGTTGCGCGGCATGTTCTCGTCCATGAGGCCCTTGGCCATGGCGTGGGCGGACGACGGGGCGAGCGCGACGGCGGCGCCGACCGCCACCGCGAGCAGGACGAGGAGGTGGGCCACCGTGCGCGCGGGGCGCCGCACGGGGTGGAGGACGGACTGGGGCACGGGCGACAGGGTAGGGAATCCCACGCCGGCGCACGCCGTATCGGTCGTCGTGCCGCGACGGCCGCTCACCGGAGGCTCCTGAACGCCTCGAGGACCTTGCGGTCGTTGCCGTCGCCGTCACGCAGGCCGGAGAAGAACACCGCGCCGGGATCGCGGACCTGGAACCACAGGAACGACCGGACCTTGTTGCGCTTGGCGATCCGCCACGCACGGCGGAGGTACGTCGCCGCGCGCGCCTCGCCGATCCGCTGCGAGCCGCGGAAGAGGTACCCGAACTCCGTGATGTACAGCCGCTTCGTCGCCACCCGCGTCAGGCGCCCGGTCTTCGCGGCGCGCGCCAGCAGCCGACGCTGCGTGGCGAGGTTGCGGATCGTCCACTGCTTCTCGCTCCTGAGCCGCTTGTTCGGGTCGACCTTGTAGTCGTAGGCGTGCAACGTGATCGCGTCGGCCTTGACCGTGTGGTCGGCGTCGTCGGTGCCGCGCTGCGCCCTCCACTTCGACGTCAGGCCGAGCGCGCGGCGCCACCACAGGCCGGGGTCGGTCGACGTCCGCTTGTTGCGGGCGTACGGGGCGAGCTCTCCGGCGACGACGATCGCACCCGGATCGACCGCCTTGATCTCGTCGTAGGCGATGTTCTGCAGCTTCACCCACACCTCGGGGCCGTGCCGCTTGGGTAGCTGGCTCGCGTAGTTGGCCTCGTTGAGCGGCGACCAGACGAGCCGCACCGGCAGGCCGCGGAGCGCCTCGACCGACTTGCGGACGAGGGTACGGTAGCGGCCCAGGTCGATCTGGCGCGCGTCGGTGTAGCGGCGGCCGAGCTCGCCGTTGAACCCGACGTACAGCGTGGAGATGCCGTTGGCGGCGCCCTCGATCGCCATCCGGCGGATCGACTCGACCTCGTGCGGGAAGGGGAAGTCGACCGTGCCGTCCCAGTGGATGAACGTGCGGGCGAAGCTCACCTTCGCCTTGCGCGCCTCGGTGAAGAACTCCGCGCGCAGCGCGGGATCGTCGGACCGGGGCAGGTTCTCGTCCATGAGGCCCTTGGCGATCGCCGCCGACGCGGACGGCGTCAACAGCAGGCCCGCGAGCAGCGACAGCGCCACGGCGAGCCACGCCCGTGACCCGGGGCGACCCGGCGGTCGGGCGACGGTGGAGCGGCGACGGGCGAGCACGTCGCGAAGGGTAGGACAGTCGACGCCATGACACGCCGGTGGCCGGTCGGCCACCCCGACGGACGGATGTATGAACGGTGGCGCGCCGGGACGGCGAGGCGCTCGGTCGACGGGGCGACGCCGACGCCCCGTCGCCCGCGGGCGGCGACGCGGCCCGCCGGTCAGGCGTCGCCGACGGGCGACCCCGCCGCACCGGCGTCGACCGGGAGCACCTCGTCGCCGCGCGGGACGTCGAACCGCGGACGGTCGCCCCACAGCGCCTCGAGCCGGTAGAACTCGCGCGCCTCGGGCACGAAGACGTGGACGACGACGACGTCGTAGTCCATGAGGATCCAGCGGGCCTCGGGCAGGCCCTCCACGCGTCGGGGCAGCAGGCGCTCCCCGTCGTGCTTCATCCCGTCGTGGATCGCGTCGTGGATCGCCTTGACCTGACGCTCGGTGTTGCCGGTGAAGACGAGGAACGCGTCGGTGAACGCCGACGCCCCGCGCAGGTCGATGGCGAGCGGGTCGATCGCCTTGCGGTCGGCGGCGAGCTCGGCGACGCGTCGGACGATCGCCTCGAGCTCGGGATCGCGCGGCAGGTCCTCGTCCGCGTCGTCGTCGGCCGGGGCGTGCTGGGAGCTGGAGCGGCGATCGGTCATGCGGGCTCCCCCACGGTAGACGTCCCGGCGGTCGGGTGCGACGACGCGCGCCTGCGGCCCGGACCCGCGGACCGCCGCCCGGACCGCGTCGTGGGCGCGTCCGCGACGGCGGGGCGCCGCCGTCCGACGGTCACGACCGGTACAGCCCGCCCTCGAGGATCCGGTCCTCGACGGCGCGCGGGACGAGGTGCCGGACGGTGCGCCCGGCACGGACCCGGGCGCGCACGAGCGTCGACGAGATGCCGACCGGCGGGAGCGTGAACGGTCGCAGCCGGGCCTCGGCCCCCAGGCGGCGGAGCGTCGCCCGCGCGCGCTCGTGGTCGTCGGCGCCGCGCTCGGCGACGCCGACGTCGGCGTAGGAGCACACGTCGCGGGGGCGATGCCACGACTCCAGCCCGGCGGCCGCGTCGCCGCCGAGCAGCAGGGTGAACCGGTCCTCCGGCCGCTCCGCGGTGAGGCGACGCAGCGTGTCGGCGGTGTACGACGGCCCGTCGCGGCGCAGCTCGACGTCGCACGCCTCCAGGCGACCCTCCTCCCCCGCGACCGCGGCGCGGCAGAGCTCCAGGCGCACGTCGGCGCCGGGGTCCGCGTCGACGACCTTGTGCGGCGGGCGGGCGGCGACGACGAGCAGCACGACGTCGAGGCCCAGCTCGTCGCGGGCGCACTCGGCGAGCATGAGGTGCCCGACGTGCGGCGGGTTGAACGTGCCGCCGAGGATCCCGACCCGCCGGCCGTCACCGGAGGAGCCCGTCGCCACCGTCGCGCCTCCCGACCCGCCCGCCGGTCCGTGCCCGCTACCCGCGGACGTGGCCGTCGCCACGCACGAGGTAGCGGTACGTCGTGAGCTCGCGCAGCCCGATCGGGCCGCGGGCGTGGAGCTTCTGCGTGGAGTTGCCGATCTCGGCGCCCATCCCGAACTCGCCGCCGTCGGTGAACCGCGTCGACGCGTTGACGTAGACGCACGCCGACCCGATCCCCCGCTCGAACGTGCGGATCGCCCGGTCGTCGCGCGACACGATCGCCTCGCTGTGCCCCGACCCGTGCTCCTCGACGTGGTCGACGGCCTCCTGCACGTCGTCGACGATCCGGACGGCGAGCACGAGCGCGAGGTACTCGGCGTCCCAGTCCTCCCCGGACGCGGGGACGACGTCGGCGCCGTGACCCTCCACGAGCGGCCGCGCGTCGGCGTCCGCCCGGAGCTGCACCCCGGCGACGCCGAGCCGGACCGCGAGCCGCGGCAGCAGCTCGGCCGCGACGTCGCGGTGGACGAGCAGCGTCTCGGCGGCGTTGCACACCCCCGGCCGCTGCGTCTTGGCGTTGACGACGATCTCGACCGCCTGGTCCAGGTCGGCGGCGGCGTCGACGTACACGTGGCAGTTGCCGGACGCGGCGAAGATCACCGGGACGGTCGCGACGCCGGTGAGCGCCCGCTTCAGGCCCTCGCCGCCACGGGGGATGATGAGGTCGACGTAGCGGTCCTGGGTCGCGAGCTCGGCCAGCTCCTCGCGGCCCCCGCCGGCGACGAGCTGCACGACGTCGGCCGGGAGCCCCGCCTCGGTGGCGGCGCGCGCGGCGACGTCGGCCAGGACGGCGTTGGAGTGCGTGGCGCTCGACGACCCGCGCAGGATCACGGCGTTGCCGCTCTTCAGCGCCAGGGCGGTCGAGTCGATCGTGACGTTGGGCCGGGCCTCGTAGACGACCGCGACGACCCCGAGCGGGATCCGCTGGCGCTGGACGTCGAGCCCGTTGGGCAGCCGGTACCCCTCGATCGTCTCGCCGACGGGGTCGCGCAGCGCGGCGACGTCCCGCGCCTGCCCCGCGATCCCGGCCAGGCGCTCGGGATCGAGCGCCAGCCGGTCCATGAGCGCGGCGTCGAGGCCCGACGCCCGGCCCGCGTCGAGGTCCCGCGCGTTCGCCTCGAGGATCTCGTCCTGCCGGGCGACGAGCGCGTCGGCGATCGCGTGGAGCGCCGCGTCCTTCGTGCCGGTGTCGACGGCCGCCAGGCGCCGCCCGGCGACCCGGGCGCGACGGGCGATCTCGGCGACCGGCGGACGCGTGGGCGTGGCGTCGGTGCGGTCCTCGAGCGCGGTGCCGGTCATGCGTCCAAGGGTACGCGACCGGCGCCCGCGGTCCCCGTCGCGCTACTTCACCTCGCGACGCAGGACGCGCCACGTGCCGACCGCGACCGGGATCCCGACCCAGATCGTGGCCGCGACGACGACCTTGCCCCAGTCGTCCCCGGTGGCGGTGCCCTCGAACAGCGGCTCGAACGCGACGTTCATGTCGATCCACTCCATCGCGTCGCGGATGCCGCTGATGAGCTCGCGGATGATCGAGAACACCGTCGGCAGCGCGAAGTACATGACGATCGCCAGGGCCGACGTCACGAACACGAGGCCGAACCCGACGCCGATGAGGACGCCGAGGAGCTGGCCGACGAGCGACTGGTACAGCAGGTCGCCCGACATCGACCAGCTGCCGTCCGCGCCGCCGGCGATCGAGCCGACGACGTTGCCGATCGCCGCCGAGGCGAGCGACAGGACGAACGCGGCGACGCCGAGCAGCACGCCGGCGCCGAGCTTGGCCGCGACGATCCGCCCGCGGTGCGGCACGAGCGCGAACGTCGTCAGCGACGTCCGCTGCGTCCACTCGGCGGTGACGAGGAGGACGCCCATGACCGGCAGCAGGAGCGCGAGCGGGAAGAGCGTCAGCTCGAACGCCCCCTGGAACGTGCGCTCCGACGCGTCGCCCGACAGGCAGCGGGCGACCGCGACGACGAGCGCGATCGCGACCGCGCTGATGAGCAGCCAGCGGCCCGACCGCGTGTCGGCCGTCTTGCGCAGCTCGACGAGGACGAGGCGCCGCAGCGCCGGTGCGGCGTGACCGCCACGCGGCGCCGTGGCCTGCGTCGCGGTCGGCCCGGCGGGCGTCGGGGGAACGGGGTCGGTGCGGGGCGTGCTCATGGTGATGGCTCCGGGACGGATCAGCGCGTCGACGATCGGCGGGACGTTCACGCCGCGGCCGCGGAGCCCTCGGCGACTCCGGACGTCAGGGACAGGAACAGGTGCTCGAGGCCGGCGCCGTCGGCGGGACGCAGCTCGAGGAGGACGAGGCCGGCGTCGCGGGCCATCCGCCCGACGACCTCGGCGTCGTCGGTGGCGACGAGCTCGGCGTCGCCGTCGACCGTCTCCGACGTCAGGCCGGCATCGGCGACGGCGCGACGGAGCGCGTCGTGGTCGGTCGCGCGCACCCGGGTCCCGGCGCCGCGCAGCAGGTCGGCCTTCGTGCCGTCGGCGACGATCCGACCGCCGGCGATGACGACCAGCCGGTCGGCGACCGCCTCGACCTCGTTGAGCAGGTGGGAGGACAGCAGCACGGCGCCGCCGCGGTCGGCGAACCCGCGCAGGAGCCCACGCATCCAGGCGATGCCCTCCGGGTCGAGGCCGTTGGCCGGCTCGTCGAGGATGAGCACCTGCGGGTCGCCGAGCAGCGCCTGGGCGATCCCGAGCCGCTGCCGCATGCCGAGCGAGTAGTCCCCGACCCGGCGCGTCGCGGCCTTGCCGGACAGCCCGACCTGCTCGAGCATGTCGTCGACGCGGTCGCGGCCGACGCCGAGGACCATCGCCGACAGGGTGAGGATCTCGCGGCCGGTGCGTCCGGCGTGCTGCGCCGACGCGTCGAGCAGGACCCCGACCTCGCGACCCGGGTTGGGCAGCGCGAGGTACGGCACGCCGACGACGGTCGACGTGCCGGCGCTGGGGACGGTCAGGCCGCACACCATCCGCATCGTCGTCGACTTGCCGGCGCCGTTCGGGCCGAGGAACCCGGTGACCGTCCCGGCCTCGCAGCGGAAGCTCACGTCGCTCACCGCGGCGTGGGCCCCGTAGCGCTTGGTCAGTCCGACCACGTCGATCATGGCGCACAGGCTGTCAGCCCCGGCCGCGTCGCACATCCGTCGTCGGTCTACGACGCCCTCGACCTTCGGCCGTGGTCGTCGTGGCGGACGGCCCGTACGCTTGGCGCATCGTCGCCACGACCGACACGTCACGCCGGGCCGTCGGCACGGGCTCGGCCCGGTCCGACGACGGGACGCCGGCCGGTCCCCGGGGCGTGCGGCGCGCCGTCGCACGGCTGTCGACGGCGTGGCGCGCACCCCACGAGCCGCCGGGTCCGCGGTCCCGCCGCGACCGGTCGGTCGACGTCGCCCTCTTCCTCTTCGCGGTCGGGTTCGGCGTCTACTCCCACGTCACGACGTACGACCACGTCGACGGCCGCGAGGTGCTGCGACGGATCGACGTCCTCGTCGGCGGGGCGACCTGCCTGGCGCTCTGGTGGCGGCGACGGTGGCCGGTGGGCCTCGCCCTGATGCACGTCGTCGTCGGGGCGGTCTTCGCGTCGTCGGCCGGCGCCGGGGTGGTGATGCTCTTCACCGTGGCCGTGCACCGCGAGGCGGCGGTGACGTTCGTCGTCACGGCCCTGACGATGCTCGCGGCGTTCGTCTACCTCGAGGTGCATCCCGATCCCGAGGTGCCCTACCTCGCGTCGCTCATCACGATCGTGACGATCGTCGGCATGCTCGCCGCGTGGGGCATGTTCATCCGGGCGCGGCGGCAGCTCGTGGCGTCGTTGCGGGGCCGGGTCGAGCGCGCCGAGGCCGAGCAGGAGCTCCGCGCGGACCGGGCGCGGGTCGACGAGCGCTCGCGGATCGCCCGCGAGATGCACGACGTGCTGGCCCACCGGATCTCGCTGCTGTCGATGCACGCGGGAGCGTTGGAGTTCCGACGCGACGCGACGCCGGACGAGGTGGCCCATGCCGCCGGCGTGATCCGCCGCAGCGCCCACGAGGCGTTGGAGGACCTGCGCGGCGTGATCGGCGTGCTCCGCGAGCGGGACGGGCGCGAGCCGACGCGGCCGCAGCCGACCGTCCGCGACCTGCCCGCCCTGCTGCAGGAGTCGCGGGCGGCGGGGATGCGCGTGCACGAGCGGATCGTCGTCGACCGGCTCGACGCCGTGCCGGACGTCCTGGGCCGCAACGCCTACCGGATCGTGCAGGAGGGCCTGACCAACGCCCGCAAGCACGCGACGGGCACCACGGTGACCGTCGAGCTGCACGGCGATCCCGACGGGGGGCTCGTCGTCGCCGTCGGCAACCCCGCCCCGGTCCGTCCTCCCGAGGGCCCGCCGCTACCCGGCGCCGGCACCGGGATCGTCGGCCTCGGCGAGCGGGTCGTCCTCGCCGGCGGTCGCCTGGAGCACGGACCGACCCCCGACGGCGGGTTCCGCCTGCGAGCATGGCTGCCGTGGCCGGAGTGACCCCCGCCGAGGATCCGTCCGACGACCGTGGCGGGCCCCCCGACGCCGGCCGCCCGATCCGGGTGCTCGTCGTCGACGACGACCCGCTGGTGCGCAGCGCGCTGTCGATGATGCTCGACGGCGCCGACGGCCTGCGGGTGGTCGGCGAGGCCGAGGACGGTGACGAGGTCTCCGCCGCCGTGCGGGAGCACCGGCCCGACGTCGTGCTCATGGACATCCGGATGCCGCGGGTCGACGGGCTACGCGCCACCCGCGAGCTGCGGTCGCGGACCGACGGCCCCGTTCCCGAGGTCATCGTCCTGACGACCCTCGACGTCGACGGTCAGGTCGTGGACGCGTTGCGCGGGGGCGCGGCCGGGTTCCTGCTCAAGGACACCCCTCCCGCCGACATCGTCCGCGCGATCCGGCTCGTCGCCGCCGGCGAGGCGATGCTGTCCCCCGCCGTCACGCGCCGGCTCGTCGACCACGTCGCCGACGGCCCGGCCGACGACCGTCGCCGCGCCGCGCGCGCCCGGCTGGCCGAGCTCACGGACCGGGAGCGCGAGGTGGCCGACGCGCTGCGCCACGGCAAGGCCAACGCCGACATCGCCGCCGAGCTGTTCATGAGCGTCGCGACGGTCAAGGCCCACGTGTCGCGGGTGATGCAGAAGCTCGACCTCGACAACCGCGTCCAGGTCGCCCTCCTCGTCCACGACGCCGGCGACGGTCAGTAGAGCACGAGCCGGTCACGGTGGATCGCCTCGGCCGGCGACTGCGGCAGCAGCTCGCGGACGCGGTCGGTGCGCTCGCCCATGACGCGCCGCAGGCCCCCGGACGCGTAGCCCGAGATGCCCTTGCCGAGCGTCCTCCCGTCGCAGGCGATCTCGACCGCGTCACCGACCTTGAAGTCGCCGGTGACCGCGACGACGCCGACCGGCAGCAGCGACGTCTCGCGCACGGTCAGCGCCCGGGCGGCACCGTCGTCGACGACGATCGTCCCCTGCGCCGGCTTGGCGTAGCGCAGCCAGAGCTTGAAGCTCGAGAACCGCGGCTCCCCGGCGACGAACCGGGTGCCCTCCGGCTCGCCGGCGACGACGCGCCGCAGGGCGTCGGGTCGCAGCCCGCTGGCGACGACGGTCGAGATCCCGGCGGCGGCCGCCATCTCGGCCGCCAGCACCTTGCTGCGCATCCCCCCGGTCCCGAGCGACGACGTCGTCGTCCCGACGTCGTGGTCGGTGAGCGCCCGCGCCGGGTCGGTGACCTCGGCGACGAGCCGCGCGTCGGGGTCGCTCGTCGGGTCGGCGGTGAAGAGCCCGTCGGTCGACGTCAGCAGCACGAGCCGGGACGCCCCCAGCATGATCGCGACCTGCGCGGCGAGCAGGTCGTTGTCGCCGAACGAGATCTCGTCGGTCGTCGTCGTGTCGTTCTCGTTGATGACCGGGATCGCGTCGTACGCCAGCAGGCGGGTCAGGGTCGCGCGGGCGTTGACGAACGCCTCGCGGTCGCCCAGGTCGTAGAGCGTCAGCAGGACCTGCGCGGCGAGCACGCCGTGGGCCGCGAAGAGGTCGTCCCACTCGCGGAACAACCGCCCCTGCCCGACGGCGCTGGCGGCCTGGAGCCCGTCGATCGAGACCGGCCGCGCGGGCAGCCCGAGCGCCTCGACGCCACGGGCGATCGCGCCGCTCGAGACGACGACGAACCGCCGGCCGTCGTGACGGGCGTCGGCGACGGTCCCGCAGAGCGCGGCGAGGCCGTCGCGCCGCAGCACCCCTCCGTCGTCGGCGACGACGCTCGAGCCGAGCTTGATGACCGTCAGCGGCGCCGCCATCACGTCGCCTCGGGATCGAGGTCGAACGCGACCCCGGCGATCTCGACGTCGTCGCCGGGCTCGAACCCGGCGTCGTGGAGCGCCTCGATGACGCCCATCCGGCGCAGCCGCGACTCCAGGTACTCCAGCGCCTCGTCGTTGTCGATGTCGTGGCGGCCGAACAGGCGCTCGATGCCCGGCCCGACGACCGCGAACCCGTCGCGTCCGCGCGACTCGACCTTCCAGTCGCGTCGCGCCGTCGGCCGGTAGGTGCGGTGCTCGACGAGCGGCGTCGCCGCGGACCCGGGGGCGTGGACCGGGGCGTCCTGCCACGGGACGATCCGCAGCAGCACGCGGCGCAGCTCGTCGACCCCGGCCCGGGTCGCGCTCGACACGACGACGATCGGCACCGTCGCCGGCGCGTCCTCCCACGCCTCGCGCGGGGCGTCGTGGCCCGGGTCGAGCCGGTCCCGCCATGCGGCGACCGCCGCGTCGGCGTCGGCGTCGGACACGAGGTCGGACTTGCTGAGGACCAGCACGCGCGGCAGCTTCGCGAGCCGCTCGTCGTACGCGGCGATCTCGGCCTCGATCGTGGCGTGGTTGGCGACCGGGTCGCCGCCGTCGAGCGGCGCGAGGTCCAGCACGTGGACCAGGAGCCGACAGCGCTCGACGTGGGCGAGGAACTCGTGCCCCAGGCCCTTGCCGTCGCTCGCGCCCTCGATGAGCCCGGGGATGTCGGCGAGGACGAGCTGGCGGTCCTCGCCGTCGATGGTGCCGAGAACCGGCTCGAGCGTCGTGAACGGGTAGTCGGCGACCTTGGGCCGTGCGCTCGTGATGACCGACAGCAGCGACGACTTGCCGGCGTTGGGCAGGCCGATGAGCCCGACGTCCGCCAGGAGCTTGAGGCGGATGGAGATCCAGCCCTCCTCGCCCGCCAGGCCCTTCTCGGCGAACCGCGGCGCCTGCCGGGTCGGCGACGCGAACCGGGCGTTGCCGCGTCCCCCGGAGCCCGGCCGCGCGACCCGCACGCGCTGCCCGGGCACGACGAGGTCGTGGACGACGCCGTCGAGCGTCGTCACCTGGGTGCCGGGCGGGACCGACACGACGAGGTCGTCGCCGTCGGCGCCCTTCTTCAGCGCCCCCTCGCCGTGTCGGCCGCGCGGCGCCTTGTAGTGGACGCGACGGCCGAACGACCGCAGGTCGCGCAGCGCGTCGTCGCAGACGAGCTCGACCGCGCCGCCCCTCCCCCCGTCGCCGCCGTCCGGTCCGCCCTTGGGAACGTGGGCCTCGCGCCGGAACGACAGGCAGCCGTCGCCGCCGTGGCCACCCTGGACGAAGATGCGCGCGCTGTCGGAGAGCACCGGCGGATGGTCGCAGGTGCGCTCAGGCCCCGGCGGCCACCGGCGCGTTCTCGCCCGCCCAGGCGACGATCGCGTCGGACCCGTCGACGACCGTCCCGTCGTCGAGCACGAGCGCGGGGACCCAGCTGTCGCCGGTCGCCCGCTTCACCGCGCGACGCCGCGGGCCGTTGAGCGCGTCGGGCAGGGCGCCGAACCCGTACGCCCGCACGACCTCGGGGTCGTGGCCGGCGTCACGCAGCGCGTGGTACGCCCTCCCGCACGGGTGCCCGCCCTTCCGCGGCCCCCACTTGAACGTGCCGTAGCAGACGTAGAGCCTCATGCGCCGACCCTAACCGGCCGCCGACCGTCAGTCGACGAGCCCCTCCTCCTCGAGCCAGTCCCGTGCGACCTTGTCGGGCAGCTTGCCGTCGATGTCGACCTTGGCGTTGAGGATCTGCATCTGCTCGGTGGTCAGCCGCTTGGCGATCGGCTCCATGACCTCCTCGATCCGCGGATGCTCGCGCAGGAGCTCCTCCCGGATCGTGATCGCGCCGCTGTAGGGCGGGAAGAACCGCTCGGGATCCTCGAGCACCCGTAGCCCCAGGCCCTTGATCCGCCCGTCGGTCTCGAACACCTCGCCGAGGGTGCAGGTGCCGTTGGCGGTCTGCGAGTAGATGAGCCCGAGATCCAGCCGCTTGAGCCGGTCCCGAGGGACCTTGAATCCGTAGGCGCGCTGCACGCCGGGCAGCCCGTCCTCGCGGTTGGCGAACTCCGACTCGACGCAGACCGTCACGTCGCCGCCCCGCTCCCCGGCCAGGAGGCCCTTGACGTCGCCGAGCGAGGTGATGCCCAGCTCCTCGGCCTTCTCCTCCTTGACCGCCAGGGCGTAGGTGTTGTTCAGCGGCGCCCGGTTGATCCAGCGGATCCCGTTCTCCTCCAGGTCCTCCTCGGCGACCGCGGCGAACTGCTCGTCGGGGTCCGGGATCGGCTTCTCGTGGCCCAGGTAGGTGATCCACGCCGTCCCGGTGTACTCCCAGTAGGCGTCGATGTCGCCGCGGGTGAGCGATCCGCGGACGGCCTCGGAGCTCACCAGCCCCGTCTGGTCCCAGACGTCGGCGCCCTGCTCGCGCAGGTACTGGACGGCGATCTGGCCGAGCACCTTCTGCTCGGTGAAGTCCTTGGACCCGAACGCGATCCTGGCCCCCTTCAGCGGCCCCTCGCCGCCGCCGCTGTACTGGGCCCCGCACGCGCTGAGGACCGGCACGGCGCACGCCATCAGGACGAGCAACAGCGATCGGCGTCGACCCGTGGCCGTCCGGCTCATGCCCCCGCCTCCTGTCGCAGGCCCCTTGGGGCCAGGTAGCGCTCGGCGATCCCGGCGATCCAGTCGATCGTGACGGCGAGCGTCGCCGCCAGCACCGCTCCGTCGATCATCACCGGGATCCGCTGGTTCTTGATCCCGTCGTTGATGATGTCGCCCAGGCCGCCGCCGTCGACGAACGTCGCCAGCGTCGCGGTGCCGACCAGCAGGATGAGCGCCGTCCGCACCCCGGCGAGGATCACCGGCACCGCCAGCGGCAGCTCCACCCGCCGCAGCACCTGCATCCGCGAGAGCCCCTGCCCCCGGGCGGCGTCGATGAGCGCCGGGTCGACGGCACGCACGCCCTCGACGGTGTTGCGCATCACCGGGAGCACCGAGTACACGACGAGCGCGAGGTACGGCACCCAGCTCTTCAGGCCGAACACGGCGACCGCCAGGACGAGGATGCCGATGACCGGGGCGGCCTGTCCGGCGTTGGCCAGCGCGCTGACGACCGGCGCCAGTCCCCGGGCCCCGGGCCGCGTCACCAGGATCCCGATCGGGATGCCGATGAGCAGCACGATCACCGCCGATATCCCGACGAGCCGCAGGTGCTCGCCGATCGCCACCAGCACGTTGTGGCTGTAGGCGTGGGCGCTGTCGGCGTCCTCGCCGGCGAGGGCGTTCACCGCGATGCGGTCGAGCTCCTGCCCGTCGACCCAGAAGTACAGGCCGACGAGGACGAGGACGATCGCCAGCGGCGGGAGCAGCAGCTGTCGCGCGGCCGGGCTCACGCGGTCGCTTCTCCCCGCTCCACGTCCCGCTCGGCGTCCTGGCGCGCCTGCTCGGCCTCGATGTCGCGGCGGTCGATCTCGCCCGTGATCTCCGCCACCGTCCGTACGGGAGCGGCGTCGGCCTGCTCGGCCACCGGCGTCACGTGGGTCTCCTCCAGCGCGGCGGTGACCTGATCCAGCCGGACCGCCCCGAGGAACCCGCCCCCGTCGTCGACGGCCGGGACGATGCCGGTGCCGGAGCTCAGCATCTCGTCCATCGCGTCGTGGAGCGTCGTCGTCGCGGTGACCACCCCGGCGACCGGCTGCCCCTCGGAGACCGGATCCGTCGGGCGGTCCTCGAGCTCGTCGCGGTGCAGCCAGCGCAGCGGCCGGCGCCGGCCGTCGAGCAGCAGGGCGTAGTCGAGGCGCAGCTCGTCGACCTCGCGGATGACCGCGTCGTAGTCGTCCCCGGCGGCGAAGGTCGGGTAGGGACGGAGCTCCAGGTCCTCGATCCGCACGAGGTGCAGGCGCTTGACCGCCGCCCCGCCGCCGATGAACGCCCGGACGTAGCGGTTGGCCGGCTCGGCAAGGATCTCGTCGGGGGCGCCCTGCTGCGCGATCCGCGAGCGCTCCTGCAGGACGACGACCCGGTCGCCGAGCTTGATCGCCTCGTCGATGTCGTGGGTGACGAAGACGATCGTCTTGCGGACGCGGCGCTGGATCTTCAGCAGCTCGCTCTGCAACCGGTCGCGGGTGATCGGGTCGAGCGCCCCGAACGGCTCGTCCATCAGCAGGATCGGCGGGTCGGCCGCGAGGGCCCGGGCGACGCCGACGCGCTGCTGCTGGCCGCCGGAGAGCTCGCGCGGGTACCGGCCGGCGAACTCCTCCTCCTCCATCCCGACGAGGTCGAACAGCTCGCTCGTGCGCTCCCGGATCCGCTTGCGGTCCCACTTGAGCAGCCGTGGCACGGTCTCGATGTTCTGCCGGACCGTCAGGTGGGGCAGCAGGCCGGCCTGCTGGACGACGTAGCCGATGTGGCGCCGCAGGACGTCGGTCTTCATCTCGGCCGCGTCCCGACCCCCGATCATGATCCGGCCGGACGTCGGCTTGACGAGCCGGTTGATCATCCGCATCGTCGTGGTCTTGCCGCAGCCGGACGGCCCGACGAACACGACGATCTCGCCCGCGGGGATCGTCAGCGAGAACTCCTCGACGGCGGGCGGCGCGTCGGCGGCGTAGCGCTTGGTCACCGACTGCAGGTCGATCTCGACCGCGCCGCCGGAGGCGATCGCCTCCTCCATCGACGGCGGACGGTCGGGCCGGGTGGTCGGTGCGGTGGCGGAGTCAGGCACGGATCCCCTTCGAGACGGTGGCGCGGCCGAGCAGCGCGAGGAGGGCGTCGAAGGCCAGCGCGATGATCACGACGCCGAGCGTCCCCACGACGATCGAGTTGGTGGCGTTGGCCCCACCGAGCTGCGACAACCCGGCGAAGATGAACTTGCCCAGGCCCGGGCCGTTGACGTACGCGGCGATCGCCGCGATCCCGACGACGAGCTGGGTGGCGTTGCGCAGCCCGGCGAGGATCAACGGCCAGGCGACGGGCAGCTCCACCCGTACGAGCCGCTGCAGCGGGCTCATCCCGATGCCGCGGGCGCTGTCCAGGACGACGGCGTCGACCTCGCGCAGCCCGGTGACGGTGTTGCGCACGATCGGCAGCAGCGCGTAGAGCACCAGGGCGATGACGACCGGGGCGACGCCGAGGCCCATGATCGCCAGCAGCACGCCGAGCAGCGCGAACGACGGGAACGTCAGGAACAGCCCGGTCACGGTGAGGACGACGGCCGACGCCGCCGCCGACCGGTAGGTCAGGACCCCCAGCAGGATCCCGGCGACGGTGGCGATCCCCATCGAGAGCGCGACGACCCAGACGTGCCCCCACGCCAGACCCAGGATCGAGTCGGCGTTCTCCTCCACGTACGTGAAGAATCCGGCTGCCAACGGGGAGGACGACACGCTGGAGCCACACTACCCGATGCCGGCGTCGCATCGGTGGTTGTCTGCGTGACAACGCCGGTGGTCCGCACCGGTGGTCCGCGGACGACCGTCCCCCGCTCCCGGTCCGGGACCGCCAGAATGCCGGTGTGTCCGCACGACCCACCGACCCCGACGTCGTCGGCGACGACCCGCCCGGCCCCACCGACGACGCGCCGGGAGGCCCGGACGAGGGTCGTGGCGCGCCCGGACGTGCGACCGGCGGCGAGCGCAACCCGCGCGGCCTGCGACTGACCCGCGACCTCGACCTGCTCCGCGGCCTGGCGTCGGACGTCGCCGACGAGGGCATCGGCGTGGTGCGGCTCGCGACGATGATCGGCCGCGAGAAGAGCCAGGTGTCGCGGAGCCTTCGGGCGCTCGTCGAGGCCGGGCTCGTCGAGCGCGACCCGACGACGGGCCGGTTCCGGCTCGGCCTCGAGCTCTACGCGCTCGCGGCGGCGACCGCCCAGCGGCGGCTCCTCACCGTCGCGCCCGAGGTGCTGCGGGGCCTCGCCGCCGAGCTCGACGAGACGGTCCACCTCTGCACGCTCCACGGCACCGACGTGCTGACGCTGCGCTCCGAGTCGCCGCCGGCGCGGGCCACCGCGTGGGGGGCCTGGGAGGGCGAGACCGCGCCCGCCCACGCGACGAGCTCGGGTCGGGCGCTGCTGGCGACCCTGACCCCCTCCGGCCTGCGCGACCGCTACCGCGAGCTCGACCTCGAGGGCCTGGCGCCGCACAGTCGCGCCCAGTCGCTCGACGACCTGGAGCGCGTGCTGGCCGAGGTGCGCCTGGCGGGCAGCGCGACGGTGCGGGAGGAGCACGAGCGCGGCGCGATCGGCATCGCGTGCGCGATCCACGACTTCCGGGGCGACGCCGTCGCGGCGGTGAACGTCAGCGGCGACCTGGCGACCCTCGACGCGCGCGTCGACGAGGTCGTCGCCCGGGTCACCGACGCCGCCGCCCGGATCTCGCGGCTGCTCGGCGCCCGCACGACCGCCGACGGCGGCGTCCCGCGACGGCCGACCTGATCGCCGGTCGCACCGGTCCGGCCCGTCCGTCGGGCGCTCCGGTGGGCCGGGGCGCCTGGACCGCGACGCGCCCGGAGTCGGCGCCGGGGTCGCCTAGTCCCGCTCGGGGGTGGTCGGCGCGTGACGCCCGGATCCGTCCGGGTCGACCTGCGACCACAGCTCGTCCCGGGCCCCGACGACGGCGTCGAGCTCGCCCCGGTCGTCGCGCGCGCCGCCCGCGACCGGCGACTCGACCCCGCCGATCGCCCGGCGCAGCCACTCCGCGACCCGCGCCCCGGTCCGGTGCGGCCCGAACCGCTCGGCCGCCCGCGCCTGTCGCACCGGGTCCCGCCTGCCGTACCGCCACCGCGCCCACGGCGACCCGGGCTTGCCCAGCCGCACCGCGGCCCACAGCCCGACCGGGATGAGGACGAGCGACACGAACCCGGGTCCGAACCGCCCCTTGGCGAAGCACACGCCGCTGACGGCGACGACGACGAGGCTGTAGCCGGTCGACACGAGCGTGCTCAGCGTGTCGTCCCCGGTGAACTGCAGCGGGTTGACGCCGAGGAACACGAGCGCCATGAACGACGCGGTGATCGCGACCGCGTCGATCGAGCTGCGGCCCTCGTGGGCCCAGTAGACGTCGCGCAGGTGGATCCAGAGCGCGAACTCGTCGAAGGTCAGGCCGACCCCGGTGCCGAAGAGGATCGCGCTGACGGCGAACCACGTCGGCTCGTCGGCGAGCGCGAACCCGAGGGTGCCGCCGACCGTCATGAGGACGATCCCCCACACCAGGTGGTGGAGGTGGACGCCGCTGTCGGTGACGACGCTGCCCGGCCACCACGCGAACCGCGGGCTGCGGGAGATCCGGGCGCTCGTCCGGATGAACGTGAACGAGACGAGGAACGCCGCGAGCACGAGGAACACGCCCTCGCGCCCCGGGTCCTGGACGTAGTCCCGCCACAGCTCGGGTAGGAACCACGTCGCGGTCATCACCACGGCGGACGGTACCGGTGGGGCGTCGACCCGGGGCCCGGGCGACCGTCACCGGATGGCGACGGTCGCGGTCCTGCGGGGACGGGTCAGTCGGCGGCGACGGCCGTGGGAGCCTCGGCGGGCTCCTCGACGGTGACGACGCGGCCCCGCCAGTTGCGGTGGAACTCCACGGTGCCGGCGCTCTTGGCGAACAGCGTGTCGTCCTTGCCGATGCCGACGCCCTTGCCCGGCTTGAACCGGGTGCCGCGCTGACGGACGATGATCTCGCCGCCGGTGACGACCTGGCCCGCGAAGACCTTGACGCCCAGGCGCTGGGCGTTCGAGTCGCGGCCGTTCTTGGAGGAGCCGAGGCCCTTCTTGTGTGCCATGTCAGGTGCTCCTTGGGCTCAGGCCGTGATCGAGTCGATCCGGATCCGGGTCAGCGGCTGGCGGTGGCCGGCCGTCCGCTTGTAGCCACGCTTGGGCTTGAACTTGAAGATGCGGATCTTCGGGCCCTTGACGTGCTCCACGACGGTGGCCGCGACGGCCGCCGACTTCAGCGCGTCGGCGCCGACGGCGACCGCGTCACCGCGGACCATGACCGGCTCGAGCGCGACGGTGCCACCGGCCTCGACGTCGAGCTTCTCGACGAGGAGCTCCTGGCCCTGCTCGACGCGGTACTGCTTGCCACCGGTCTTGACGATTGCGTACATGGAAAAACGGCTCACTCGGGAGAGATGGGCTCCGCGCTCACTCGTCGCCGGACGCGTCGCCGGCGGCCGGAGCAGCAGAGCGGCGCCTCCTACGGGAACGGCGCCGGACCGGAGAGGATACGACATCCCCGCCGTCGCCGTCATCCGCCGCGGTCGTCGCGTCACCGGCGGGGTCGGGAGCGTCGCCGGCCGCCGCGCGGTCGCCGTCGTCGTCGGCCGTGGCCCCGTCGTCCGGGCCGCCGTCGGAGGCGCCCCCGATGGACGTGGCGTCGCCCTCGGCGTCGTCGGCGGGCGACCCGTCGCCCTGGCGACGCCGTCGTCCCCGCCCACCGCGGGAGCGTCGCCGACGACGACGACCCTCGCCGTCGTCCGGGCCGGCGCCGTCGTCGGACGCGCTCCCGCCGCCGACGTCCCCGCTCCCCTCGGCGGCGGCGTCCGCCGTCGCCTCGTCGGGCGCATCCGCGGTCCGGGCCGCGTCGTCGGCGTTCCCGACCGTCGCGGTCGCGCCGCCTCCGACGTCCGTCGCGTCCTCACCGGCGTCGGTCGCCCCGTCGGAGCCGCCGGTCGGCCCGTCGGCCCGTCCGGCGTCGGCGCCGTCCGGCACGGCTCCGTCGACCCACAGGTCCTCGGCGTCGTCGGCCGTCGTGGCGGGCGCGTCGCCGCGGCCCGTGGAGGCGTCGCCACGACCGCTGCCGCGGGACCCGCGACCGGAGCGTCCGCCGCCTCCACCGCTGCCGCCGCTCCCGCCGCCGGAGCGCCCACGACCGTTGCCGCCGCCTCCCCCACGCGACTGGCGCGGCGGCGCGGGCGGCTTCGGGGCCGGGCCGGGATCGACGAGCACGGCGGTCGCCGACGTCCGTCCCGCCCGCTCGATCCGCACGAGCTTCTTCTCGCCGACCCACGGGCCACCGCCGGTGACCGACACGACGTAGCCGCCGACCTTGGCGACCGCGTCGTCGACGTTGTACATGTGCGGCTCGACGAGCTGGACGAGGACCTCCTCGCTCTCGTGGAACGGGATCGCGCGCTCGCGCACGTCGTCTAGCGGGCCCTCCATCACGACCTCGAACTCGTCGAGCGGCAGCCGCTCGCTGCCCTCGAAGACGAAGTACTTGCCCGTCGCCGCCTCGAGCTGGTGCAGCACGCGGGCGCTCTGGCCGGTGAATTCGGCGACGACGCCCGGGTGCATGCGGACGAGGAACGCCTCGGACCGCGCCGGCGCCCGCGACGCGCGCTCGCGCAGGTCCCGCTCGAACTGGATCGCGAGCGTCTCCTCGCTCTTGATGACGCCGTCGCCCGCGCAGGTCGGGCACTCGCGGGTGATGACCTCGCGCGCGCCCTCGGTGACGTTCTGGCGCGTCATCTCGACGAGCCCGAGCTTGGAGATCTCGGCGGTGAACGTCTTGGTGCGGTCCTCGGCGAGCTTGGCCCGCAGCACCTTCAGCACCTCGCGCTGGTTGCGCTGCCTCGCCATGTCGATGAAATCGATGACGATGATCCCGCCGATGTCGCGCAGGCGCAGCTCGTTGACCACCGCCTCGGCCGCCTCGAGGTTGGTGCGGGTGATCGTGTCCTCCAGCCGGGCCTGCTTGCCCTTGCCGGTGAACGACCCGGAGTTCACGTCGATGACCGTCAGCGCCTCGGCGTAGTCGATCATGAGGTAGCCGCCCGACGGCAGGTCGACGCGGCGGCTGATGAGCCCGTCGATGACCTGCTCGACGTCGAACGCGTCGAACAGCGGCTCGGAGTCCTCCCACAGCTCGACCTTCTCGACGAGCTCGGGGGCGGTGCGGGTGAAGAACGACCGCAGCCGCTGGACCTGCTGGGGATCGTCGACGATCGCCCGCTCGAACTCGGCGCTGAAGATGTCGCGCACGACCCGGACCGACAGGTCGGCCTCCTGGAAGATCAGCGCCGGGCCGGTCGTGTCCTTCGCGCGCTGCTCCAGGACCTCGTGGAGCTTGAAGAGGTACGGCAGCTCGCGGGCGAAGTCCTCCTTCACCGCGCCGCGCGCGGCGGTGCGGACGATCGCGCCGCCGCCCTGCATCTCCAGGCCCTTGACCTCCTTGCGCAGGCGGTTGCGCTCCTGGTCGTCGATCTTCTTCGACACCCCGACGCCCTCGCCCTTGGGGGCGTAGACGAGGTACCGGCCGGCGATGGTGAGGTCCATCGTCAGGCGGGCGCCCTTCGTCTTCAGCGGGTCCTTCGTCACCTGCACGACGATCTCGTCGCCGGGCTTGATGAGGTCGCCGATCTTCGGGGCGTCGCTGCCGCCGTGCCCGCGTCGGACGACCTTGACGCCGGGCAGGCGGATCTCGTCGACGTGGAGGAACCCGTTCTTCTCCAGGCCGATGTCGACGAACGCCGCCTCGAGGCCGGGGATGACGTTGTCGACCCGGCCGAGGTAGACGTTGCCGACGATCGACCGGTTGGAGCGCCGCTCGAAGTAGAGCTCGGCGACCCGGTAGCCGGAGGGCGTGCGCCCGCCGCCGTTGCCGCCGCGGCGGCGACGGCCCGAGCCGTCGCCGCCCTTGGATCCGTCGGTGGATTCCAGAAGCGCGACGCGGGTCTCTCCGCGGTCCACGCTCACCAGGACCTGTTTCTTCACGAGTACCTCAATCCGGTCTGGCCACGGTCGGGCCTCGTCGTGCCGCCGCCCGGCCCTGCGCGTAGATCGCCTGCAGCAGGCCGATCGCGAGGTAGGTGGAGAGCACGGACGAGCCGCCGTAGCTCACGAGGGGTAGCGGGATGCCGGTGATCGGCATGATGCCGACGTTCATCCCGGCGTTCACGAGGACCTGGAACAGCAGCATCGAGAGGATGCCGGCGGCGAGCACCGCGCCGTAGAAGTCCCTCGCGGTCGAGAGGATGCGCAACCCGCGCCACATGATCAGTGCGTAGAGGGACAGCAGCAGCGCCGCCCCCACGAAGCCGAAGCGCTCGCCGATCGACGCGAAGACGAAGTCGGTCTGGTTCTCCGGCAGGAACCCCAGCGTCTGCTGGGTGGAGTCGTCGCCACGGCCGGTCTTCTGACCGGATCCGATGGCGTTCTTGGCTTGTTGAAGCTGGTAGGTGGGGTCGATCTGCCCGGGCTCGACGTCGCTGCTGCCGTTGGGGTGCAGGAACGCCGTCAGGCGGTCCACCTGGTAGGGCTTGAGGACGTCGACGCCGGCCGCGGGGAGCACCGCGAGGACCGCGACGATCCCGGTCACCGCGACCGCGCCGATCCACGCGAGGTGCCGTCCCGGGGAGCCGCCGATGAGCAGCACGCCGAGGCCGACCGCGCCGTAGACGAGGCCCGACCCGAGGTCCGACAGCAGGACCATCGCCATCGGCAGCCCGAAGAACGCGAGCATCCGCAGGGTGGTCCCCCACGTGTCGACCGACCGGGAGCGCTCGACGAGCACCGCCGACGCGCTGACGGCGAGGAGGACCTTGCCGAGCTCGGACGCCTGGAAGCTGAACCCCGGCAGCTGGATCGACAGCGTCGAGCCGTTGACCGACCGTCCGACGAGCGCGACGGCGACGATCGACGCGAGCATGAAGGCGTAGAGCACCCAGCGCAGGTCGCGCAGCCGCGCGTAGTCGATCCGCGACACGACGAACGCGATCGCGATCCCGATCGCCCCGTAGAGCGACTGGCGGGCGATGTAGCCGGTATCGCCGTCGGTGGCGCCACCGACCGCGACCACCGACGCGATCGACAGGCCGATCGCGGCGAGCGCGAGGACCGGGTCGATCGGCAGGCGCAGGTCGAAGACGTCGGCGACGGTGCGGCGCGGTCGCCGCGGCGCGCGCATCCCCAGCGGGGTGGAGGTGTCGCCGCTGATCGCCATCACTGGTTGGCGGCCGTCGTCGCCGGGGGCTCGCAGGTCGCCTCGGCCCGGGGCACGCCGTACCAGCGGCGCAGCATCCGGCAGACGATCGGGGCGGCGGTCTGCGCGCCGAACCCGCCGGCCTCGGCGGTGGCGACGACGACGATCGGCTTGTCCTTGTGCGGCACCATGGCCGCGAACCACGACTGCTCGGGGCAGCCGTCGTCCTGGCAGCGCTCGGCGGTGCCGGTCTTGCCGTACACCGGGAACTGCATCTGGTCCCAGTCGTGGAACACGCCGTAGGCGGTGCCGTCCGCGGTGGCGGTCACGTCGAGGAGGCCCTGGAGCATCGCGCCCTTCCACGACGGGTCGAACTCGACGCGTCGCGGCGGACGGGCGGGGATCGAGCGCTCCAGCACGCCCTTGCTGTTCGTCACGCGCCGGGCCAGGTGCGGGTAGGGGAACCGCAGCTCCCCGGTCAGCGCCGTCGTGTTGTCCTCCAGCGCCGTGTCGTACAGGCCGGCGTAGCTCACCGCCACCTGCAGCGGCGACGCCTGGAAGTCGCCCTGACCGATCGAGAAGTTGATGTTCGACCCGAGCGTGTAGGGCTCGCCGAGCACCGCGACGAGGAAGCAGTTGTCCTTCTTCTGCTGCTTGCGGCACCGCTTCTCGTCCTCGTCGCGCTGCTCGCGCCACGCGCGCGACGGGATGATCCCCGCGCGCTCGCCGGGCAGGTCGATCCCGGTCTCGCGGCCGAACCCGAAGAGCTTCGTCCAGGTCTGCAGCGGCTGGTTGGGCCGGCCGAAGAGCTCGGCCCCGATGTCGTAGTAGTAGACGTCGGAGGAGATCTGGATCGACCGCTTGAGGTCGGTGCCGCCCAGGTCCGCGTCGCCGGCGTTGCAGAACTCCTGGCGGTTGCGGCCGAAGTAGCGGCACGACCCGCCGGGGACGACCTCGTCGGGGGTGATGACGCCGTTGGCCAGGCCGGCCGCGGCGGTGACGATCTTGAACGTCGACCCCGTCGGGTAGCCCCCGGAGATCGCCCGGTTGAACAGCGGCGCCCCGTTGCGCTCGCTCACGAGCCGCTTGTAGCGGCGGGCGCTGATCTCGCCGTTGAGCTGGTTGAGGTCGACCGACGGGTACGACCCCATCGCCAGGACCTCGCCGTTGCGCGGGTCCATCGCGACGAACGCCCCGCCGGCGCGCTTGTTCGTCTTCTTGTCGACCTGGTCGCCGATCGCCTCGCGCATCGCGAGCTGGGCGGACTTCTGGAGCCCGAGGTCGAGCGTGAGCTCGAGCCGCAGGCCACCCTCCGCCGGCACCTCGCGCACCCGACCGGTCGGCCGGTTCTGGGCGTCGACCTCGACCCGTTGCTGGCCGTCGTGGCCGCGCAGGACGTCGTCGTACTGGAACTCCAGGCCGTCCTGGCCGATCCGCTGCCCCTGCTGCAGCCCGGCGTAGCGGTCGAGCTTGAGCTGCTTCTCCGTGATCTGCCCGACGTTGCCGAAGATCTGCGCCGCGAGGTCCCCGCCGGGGTAGTGGCGCAGGTACTCCCGCGTGACGGTGATGCCCGGATACTCGCGCTGGCGCTCCAGCAGGCCGTTGCGCACCCCGACCGACACGTCGGTCTTCAGCGCGACGTTCGAGATCGGTTGCCGGACCGTCGACGCCACCACGCGGTCGTAGAGCTTGCGCTCCGACGTCTTGAGGACCGGGCCGATCCGCGACAGCAGCGCACGCAGGCCCGGGGTGGCGTCCTTCTCGAGGTCGAGGTCGGCCGGCCGGCGGTCGCGCATCGACGCCGTGACCCGCTCGGTCACGAGCCTGCGCCGCGCCTCGGTCACCGTCCGCTTCGGGTTGGCGGCGCGGTAGCGGTCCAGCCGCCGCGAGACCTCGCGGTCCACCGCCGCCTCCCACCGGCCCTGCCGTTGGCCCCAGTCGAGGATGACGGACCGGTCCTCCTCCGGCACCGCCTTGGCCTCGAGCGCCACGATCGTCGAGGGCTCGTTGTCGACGAGCACGCCCTTGCCGCTGCGGTCGACGATCTTGCCGCGCGGGGCCGCGATCCGGACCACCCGCTCCGGGTTCTCGGTCGCCTTGGCGAGGTACTGGTCGCCCTGGAGGATCTGCATGAACCACAGGCGCAGGAACAGCACCGCGAACACGCCGAACGCGATGATCCCGAACGCCGCCACGCGGAGCGCGAGCTGGGGGGTGGATGTCCTCCGGTCAGGGCTCATCGGATCCGGACGTCCGCGTCGGACGCCGACGCGCGGCGCGTGCCGTAGGTGCGCCGCCGTCGGCGACGCCGGGCCTCCTCGGGGAGCATCGGCAACAGCCAGCGCTTGATCCGATTATGCACGGGGAGCGCGAGCAACGTCCCCAGCAGCACGGTGCCGCCGGTCTCCCAGATGATCGCGTCGCTGATCCGGGCGCCCTGCGACAGCATGAGGTGCAGCAGCCCGTAGAGCGCCAGCCCGGCGGCGGTGCCGGCGAGCCCGACGACGACCGGGACCGCCGACGAGTCCGGGTCCCGCAGCATCCCGAGGCGCCCGACGCCGTAGCCGACGAGGACGTACGCCAGCGACGTGAGGCCCAGGGTCTGACCGCTGACCAAATCGAGCATGAGCCCCATCGCGAACCCCATCGCGGCGCCGGTGACCGGCCCGGCGAGCAGCGACGCCATGAGCAGCGTCAGCAGCGCGAGGTCGAGGCGCATGCCGAGCAGATCGATCCGCGAGAACAGCGCGGGCTGGAAGAGCGCGGCGAGCAGCGCGAGGGCACCGACCCGCACGACCGGGGCCGCCCCGAGCCGGGTGTGGTCGGGCAGTCGCGGCCGTCGCCGTCGCGGGCGCGACCGCGATCGACGGACCGCGGGCGTCCGGGTCACGGCGCCCGGTTCCCGTTGACGGCCGTCGTCAGGACGCGGACGGTCTCGACGCGCTGCAGGTCCACGAGCGGCCGGACGTGCACGACCTGGTCGTCGCTGCCGAGGTCCTCGACCGTCGTCACCCGGCCGATCGGCAGCCCGGGCGGCGCCAGCGACGTGAGCTCCCCGGCGCCCTCGACCGTGCCGGCGGTGTAGACGAGCTTGCCGCGGGTGATCGGCTGCTGCGGGTCGGGCTGGATGTAGAGGAGCTCGAGGTCGGTGACGGTGCCCGCCCCCGCGCCCCGGATGACGCCCGGCGGATCGCGACCCTCCAGGCGCGCGCCGACCTGGATCGACTGGTCGGGCAGGAGCGTCACGATCGCCGTCGAGCCGAACGCGCGGGTGACGAACCCGACGAACCCGGCGTTCTGGGCGTCCGACGCCACCACCGGGTCGCCGTTGGTCACGCCGTCGCGGGTGCCCTTGTCGATCCGCATCGTCTGCGCCCACGTCGTCGGCGACGTGCCGATGACGGCGGCGTCGACCGGATCGTTGCGGTCCAGGCCCAGCCGCTCGTCGAGCGCCTCGAGCTGCTGGTACTTCGGGAACCGCCGGAGCCGGTCGCGCAGCCGGGCGTTCTCGGCGCGCAGGTCGTTCGCCTCCTTCTTGCGGTCCTGGACCTCGCCCTTCGCCGCGATCGTGTCGTCGAACCAGTTGACGAGGTCGCGGACCGGCTTGGCCACCGTCGAGGCGATGTCGGAGATCGGACCGGCCGCCCCGGACGTCGAGCCACCACCCGACACGCCGAACGCGACGGTGAGCAGCAGGAGGGACGCGGCCACCATGGTCGCGAGGACGAGCCGGCGGCGGCGACGGGCGGAGGGGTCGTTCACGGAACGAGCGGGCGCGGGGGGAGACGCCGGACGCTAGTAGCGACGGCGACGCGCGTTGCGGGAGGGGCCGCGGTTCATCCGGTGGATCACCTCGAACTCCTCGAGGGACCGGCCGGAGCCGACGGCCACGCAGGTCAGGGGCGACTCGGCGAGGTGCGCCGGCATCTGGGTCTCCTCGCGGAGCCGCTCGTCGAGGCCCCGCAGCAGCGAGCCTCCGCCGGCGAGCATGATCCCGCGGTCCATGATGTCGGAGGAGAGCTCCGGCGGGGTCCGGTCGAGGGTCTCGCGCACGGCGTCGATGATCGTCCCCAGCGGCTCCTCGAGCGCCTGGCGGACCTCCTCGCTCGTGATCACGACGGTCTTCGGCAGGCCCGACACCATGTCGCGACCGCGGATCTCGGTCTGCACCTCCTCCGCCATCGGGTACGCGGACCCGATCTCGAGCTTCACGTCCTCGGCCATCTGGGTGCCGATGAGGAGCTTGTACTCGCGCTTGGCGTAGTTGACGATCGCCTCGTCGAACTCGTCCCCGCCGACGCGGCAGGACTCCGACACGACGATGCCGCCGAGCGAGATGACGGCGACCTCGCTCGTGCCGCCGCCGATGTCGACGACCATGGACCCGGTCGGCTCGGCCACCGGCAGGCCGGCGCCGATCGCGGCGGCCATCGGCTCCTCGATGAGGTACGCCTGCCGGGCTCCGGCCGAGATCGACGCCTCCTCGACGGCGCGCTTCTCGACGCCGGTGACGCCGGACGGCACGCAGACGACGACGCGCGGGTGGGCGAACCGGTTCTGGTGCGCCTTCTGGATGAAGTGGCGGAGCATCTCCTCCGTCACGTCGAAGTCGGCGATGACGCCGTCCTTCAGCGGCCGGATCGCCTGGATCGTGCCCGGCGTGCGGCCGAGCATCCGCTTGGCCTCGATGCCGACGGCGTGGACCTCGCCGGACCGCGAGTCGATCGCCACGACGGACGGCTCCGACAGGACGATCCCGCGGCCGCGGACGTACACGAGCGTGTTGGCGGTGCCGAGGTCGACCGCCATGTCGCGGCTGCCGAGCCCGGTGAGGTTGCTGAAGAATCCCATCGAGGTGTGTCGTCGCGGCCCGCGAGGGTTCGGCCGGCCTCCGGACGGAGGGGCAGCGGAGGGAGCCGACGTTGGCTCCGGCTCCGCGGACCGCTCGCGGAGCATAGCGGAGCACGCCCGCCGCCCCCTGTGGTGAACCGGCCCGTGCAGGGGGCGAATTCTCCCTGCACAACGGGGTGCGCGGCCGGGCCGCTCAGCCGCGCAACAGCCACGGGAGCCGTCGCGCGAGCAGCGCGACGGGCAACCCGACGACCGTCCACCAGTCGCCGTCGATCCCGTCGACGAGCAGGCTGCCGCGGAGCTGGATCGCGTACCCGCCCGCCCGCTCCCGCCACTCCCCGGTCGCGACGTACCAGGCGACCTCGTCCTCGGCGAGGGCCCGGAACCGGACGAGGGTGGCGTCGGCGTCGGCGAGGAGCTCCTCGTGGGCGGCGCCCGCGGCCGCGCCGGAGCCCGGCCCGCCCGACCGCACGACCGCCACGGCCGACGCGACGTGATGCCCGGACCCGGACCAGCGGCGCAGCATCGCGGCGGCCTCGTCGGCGTCGCGGGGCTTGCCGACGGGGCGCGCCGGGCGCGCGGGGTCGAGGTCGTCGACGATGACGGTGTCGGACCCGACGACGAGCGTCCCGGCGGGCTCGCCCCCGGCGACGTCGAGCGCCTTGCGGCGCGCGTTGGCGACCGCGACCGCGACCGGGTCGCCCACGGTCGCCTCGTCGGCCCCGGACGCGACGACCCGGAACGGCACGCCGAGCGTCTCGAGGATCGCCCGGCGCTGAGGCGAGCGGGACGCCAGGACGAGCGTCGCCCGCTCCGGCGTCGCGCTCACCGGTCGATCAGCCCAGCTCGGGGAAGAACCGCTTGACCTCGATCTCGGCGTTCTCGTCCGAGTCCGAGCCGTGGACGACGTTCTCGCCCGACTCGATCGCCAGGTCGCCGCGGATCGAGCCGGGGGCGGCCTCGACGGGGTTCGTCGCGCCGATGACCTGCCGGGCGACCTCGACCGCCGACGGGCCCTCGAGGATCGCCGCCACGACGGGGCTCTGGGTCATGAACGACACGAGCTCGCCGAAGAACGGCTTGTCGCTCAGGTGGGCGTAGTGCTCCTCCACCGTCGCGGTCTGCAGCGCGACGAGCTTGAGGGCGGCGATCTTCAGGCCCTTGCGCTCGAACCGGCCGAGCACCTCGCCGACGAGCTGGCGCTGGACGCCGTCGGGCTTGACGAGGACGAGGGTGCGGGACATGGCTGATCTCCTGACGGCCGGTCGGCCGGGTCGTACGGGAACGGCCCGAGCGCTCCGAACGATCGTCGGACGCGGGGCCACGGCGACCGGGAAGTCAAGCAGCGCGGAGGCCCGGGCGTCCCGTGACCCGGGGACGCCGCCGCCATCCACGCCCCGCGACGCCCCGCCGGACGCCCGCGACGTCAGTGGTCGACGCCCTGCGACGCGCGCTGCCGTCGACGTCGACGCGGCGTGCGGCCCGGGATCTCGGTCTCGCAGTACGGGCAGATCCGCCACTCGGGGTCGAGCGGACGGGTGCAGCCGCCGCACTGGTCGCGGAGCTTGCGCAGGCACGACGGGCACCGCAGGAAGTCCTTCTGGACCTGGTACTCGCAGTGCGGGCAGAGCAGGACGCCCGACTGCAGCAGCCGCGCCTCGGCGGCCTGCATCTCGAGCTCGCGCTCGCGGACGTCGTCGAGGTACTCCGGGGGCCGGACCACCATGTAGATCACGGTGCCGGCGAACGGCAGGATGAGCGCCGCCACGGCGGCGGTCCCGATGAGCACCGGGTCGGTGATCCGACGCCGGGCGTCCGCCCACGTGTAGTAGACGAGCGCCAGCCAGATCAGGACGACGAAGAGGACCAGCAGCTTGACGACGGTGTCGAGCGGGCCGTTGTTGATGCCGAACACGGCGAGGAGATCGGGCATGGTGGTCACGGGAACGGTAGTTCGTCGGCGAGTCGGCCGGTTCCTCGTCTGGGACGAATCCTGCTACAGCAGCGCGCGCCCGAGGGCGTAGCCGATGCCGAAGAAGACCAGGATGACGAGCGTGACGATCACGGCGACGCCGATGATCATCCGCAGGAACGGCAGCTCCTCGTCGTGGGGTGGGCGGGACGGGGACATGTCAGAACGCGGCCCCGGGCGGGGCGTCCGGCCCCCGGCGTAGTTCGGCCACGAGGTGCAGGCTGCCGGTGACGAGCACCGTGCCTCCGGGGCCAGCCAGTGTACGCGCCCGCGCCAGGCCCCCGTGCGCGGACGGGTCGATCCCGACGTCCACGCCGGGCAGGGCGTCGCGGACGGTGGCGGCGAGGCGCTCCACCGGCAGCGCGCGCGGGTTGCGTGGCGCGGTGACGACGACGGCGTCCGCCACGGGCGCGAGCGCCGACACCATCGCCGCCGGATCCTTGTCGTCGAGCACCCCGAGCAGGACGACGACCGGGCGCGGCGGGGCGGCCTCGGCGACCGCGTCGGCGAGCGCCGCGAACCCGGCCGGGTTGTGGGCGCCGTCGTGGATGACCGTCGGACCGTCGTGCCCGGGACCGCCGGAAACGGTCTCGAACCGCCCCGGCACGACGATCCGCCGGGCGGCGCGCACCGCGGCGCCGTCGGGATCGGTCGCGTGGCCCTCGTACGCGGCGACGGCGGCCATCGCGGTCGCGAGGTTCGCGCGCTGATAGCCGGGTCCCCCCACCCGCGCGCCCCCGCGCCCATCGTCGGCCGCCGATCCCGGCGGCGCCACGACGACCGTCGCGCCCCGCCCGGCCGCGACACGGTCGGCGACCTCGCGGGCCTCGTCGGGCAGGCCGTCGGCGAGCACGAGGATCCCGCCGGGACGCAGCACCTCGACCTTCTCGGCGGCGATCTCGGCGACCGTGTGACCGAGCCAGCGCGTGTGCTCGAGCGACACGCTCGTCAGCACGGCGACCGCCGGGGCCCCCGACGGCGGCCGGTCCGGCAGGACGTTCGTGGCGTCCCACCGCCCGCCGAGCCCGGCCTCGACGACCGCGCGGTCGACCCCGGCGTCGGCGAGCGCGAGGAACGCCGCGGCCGTCACCGCCTCGAACTGCGCCACCGGACCGTCGAGGTCGACGTCGGGATCGGCCTCGATCGCCTCGGCGGCCGCCCGGGTCCGGGCGACGGCCGACGCGAACGCCGCGGCGCCCACCGGCAGGCCGTCGACGTGGACCCGCTCCCGGAACGCGACGAGGTGCGGCGAGACGTACGCGCCGACCCGCGCCCCCGGGCGCGACAGCAGGGCCGCCGCCATCGTCACCGTCGACGTCTTGCCGTTGCTGCCGACGACGTGGAGCGCGTCGAACCGGGCCTCGGGGCGGCCCAGGCGGTCGAGCAGCACCCGCATCCGCGCGAGCCCCGGACGGATCCCGAACAGCTCGCGGCCGCGCAGCCACGCGTCGGCGGCCGCGTCCGGCGACCGTGGGGCGCCGGACGGACCGCCCGGCCCGTCCGGGCCGGCGTCCGACGCGCTCACAGCGCGCGCAGCTCCTCGCGCAGCCCGTCGAGCTTCGCCCGCTCCGCCGCGATGACGTCGGCCGGCGCGCGCGACGCGAACTTCTCGTTGCCGAGCCGACCCTCGGTCTGCGCGATGAGCTTCTCGACCTCGGCGCGCCGCTTGGCGATGCGGGCGCGGTCGGCGTCCGGGTCGACGTGCTCGCCGGCGAGGAGCGCGACCTGTCCCCCGGGCACCCGCACCGCGACCGCGTCTCCGGTCGTGTCGACGAGCTCGATCCGCGCCAGGCGGGCGACGTGGGCGCGCGCGTCGTCGTCGTGGCCGTCGGCCTCGAGCCGGGCGGGAAGGATCGGCCCGGGCGGCACGTTCGCGCCGCTGCGCCACGACCGGACGGCGGTGATGACGTCGATCGCCCGCCCCAGGCGGTCCTCGGCGTCGGCGTCGAGCAGCGCGTCGTCCGGCTCCGGCAGCCGCGACGCGGCGAGCAGCCCGTCGGCGCCGGGCACCGACGCCCACGCCTGCTCGGTCGCGAACGGGATCACGGGATGCGCGATCTGCAGGGTCCGCCGCAGCGCCCACGACAGGACGCGCGCCAGGTCGGGATCGGTCGCGGCGTCGCGCCCCTTGACGAGCTCGAGGTACCAGTCGCAGAGCTCGCCGTAGACGAAGTCGTACAGGCCGAGCGCCGCCTTGGCGAAGTCGAACCCGTCGACGCGCTCGGCGGTCTCGCGGGCGATCCGCTCGGTCCGCGACACGATCCAGCGGTCCTCGAGCGTCCGCGGGGCCACCGGGGCGGTCGGGTCGACGTCGACGCCGTCGAGCCGGCCGGCCGCGAACCGCACCGCGTTGGCGAGCTTCGTCACGAGCTGG
The DNA here is from genome assembly GCA_023230855.1 of Solirubrobacteraceae bacterium. Classification (GTDB taxonomy): domain Bacteria; phylum Actinomycetota; class Thermoleophilia; order Solirubrobacterales; family Solirubrobacteraceae; genus Patulibacter. Next base: position 41,316 of record JALNWQ010000012.1, on the reverse strand, counting down.
CGGCCCTGGGCGATCTTCTCCTCGCTGAACCGCACGTCCTGCGTGGACGACATCGCCAGCAGCCCGAACCGCACCGCGTCGGCGCCGTAGGCGGGGAACTCCCCGGCGTCCTGGCCCTTCTTCCTCGCGAACACCGGCGGGCGTGGGCCGCCGTCGATGAGCGCCAGCGGGTCGATCCCGGTGCCCAGCGACTTGCTCATCCGGCGGCCGTCGGGGGCCTGGATGACCGAGTGGCAGTAGACGTCGCGGAAGGGGACGTCGCCGGCGAACCGCTCGCCCATCATCACCATCCGGGCGACCCAGAGGAAGAGGATGTCGCGGGCGGTCGACAGGACCGACGTCGGGTAGAACGCCCGCAGCTCGGGCGTCCCCTCGGGCCAGCCGAGCGTCGCGAACGGCCACAGCGCCGAGCTGAACCACGTGTCGAGCACGTCGGGGTCGCGGACCCAGCCGTCGCCGTCGGGCCGCTCGTCTCCGGCGTGGACCTCGGCGCGCGGGTCAGTCGTCGGGTCGAGCGTCGCGTCGCCGCGCAGCTCCTCCGGCAGCCGGTACCAGACGGGGATCCGGTGTCCCCACCAGAGCTGGCGCGACAGCACCCACGGGCGGATCTCGCGCAGCCACGCGAGGTAGCGCCGGCGCTGGCTCTCGGGATGGATCCGCACGCGGCCGTCCTCGACGGCGGCGATCGCGAGCTCGGCCAGCGGCTCCATCCGCATGAACCACTGCAGCGACATCAGCGGCTCGATCCGCTCGCCGGACCGGTGGCTGAACGGCACGGTGTGCTCGTAGGGCTCCTCGCCGCGCAGCGCGCCCTGCGCCCGGAGCGCCGCGACGATCCGCTCGCGCGCCTCGAGCACCGGCAGGCCCTCGAGGTCGGGGGCGTGGCCGCCGACGATCGTGCCGTCCTCGCCGATGCAGGTGAGCTGCTCGAGGCCGTGGCGGCCGCCGATCTCGAAGTCGTTGGGGTCGTGGCCGGGGGTGATCTTCAGGCAGCCGGTGCCGAAGTCGGTCTTCACGTAGTCGTCGCCGATGACCGGCAGCTCGCGCCCGACGAGCGGCAGCGTCACGCGGCGGCCGATGAGCCCGGCGAACCGCTCGTCGGCGGGGTTCACCGCGACGGCGACGTCGGCGAGCATCGTCTCGGGCCGGACGGTCGCGACGACGACCTCGGTCGGGCCGTCCGCGTCCGGGTCGACGATCGGGTAGGCGATCTCGTAGAGCGTGTCGGTGACGTCGCGGTCCTCGACCTCCAGGTCGCTGATCGCCGAGCGCGAGCCCGGATCCCAGTTGACGAGGTACGTGTCGCGGTAGATCAGCCCGTCGCGGTAGAGCTCGGTGAAGGCCCGCAGGACGGCGTCGACGTAGCCGTCGTCCATCGTGAACCGCTCGTCGTCGTAGGCGGCCGACAGGCCGAGGCGCCGGAACTGCTCGATGATCGTGCCGCCGTACTCGCGCCGCCACGCCTGGGTGCGCTCGAGGAACGCCTCGCGGCCGACCTCCTCACGCGACGTGCCCTCGGCGGCGAGCTGCTGCTCGACCTTCGTCTGGGTGGCGATCCCGGCGTGGTCGGTGCCCACGGTCCAGCGCACGTTGCGCCCGCGCATCCGGTTGATCCGCACGAGCACGTCCTGGATCGACCCGTTGAGCGCGTGGCCCATGTGCAGCGCGCCGGTGACGTTCGGCGGCGGGATCGCGATCGAGAAGTTGTCCGCCGGGTCGCCCGCGGCGACGGCCCCGAACACCCCGGCCCGCTCCCACCGGGCGAAGGTCTCGGCCTCCGTCTCGGCGTCGACGGCGGTGGTGGGCGACGGATCCTCGGGCGCGGACATGCGGACCCGGAGTGTAGGAGGGACGGGCGGCGACGACCGTCGCGGTCGCCGGGCGGCGCATCCGGTGGGGTGCCGAGGGCGTAGCTTCCCCCTGATGCCGGCCGTCCTCGTCCACCATCCCGCGCACGACCGGCCGGACGGCGACGGCGTCCCGATCCTCCTCGTCCACGGCCTCGGCGGCGACCGGCGGACCTGGCGCCCGGTGCTCGACCGGCTCCGCCACCGAGGGCCGGTCGTCACGGTCGACCTGCCGGGGTTCGGCGACGCGCCGCCGCTGCCCGCCGACGTCGAGCCCTCCCCCGCCCGGCTCGCGGAGGCGGTCGGCGTGGCGCTCGACGCGGCCGGGATCGACGCCGTCCACGCGGCGGGCGTGTCGCTCGGCGGCTGGGTCGCGCTCGAGCTCGGCGTGGCCGGTCGGGCGCGGTCGGTCGTGGGCCTGGCCCCGGCGGGGTTCTGGCGCCGCCCGCTCGGCCCGTCGCGGGGCACGGCCCGCCGGGTGGGGCGCGCGGCCCGACCGGCGATCGGGCCGCTGCTGCGGGTCCCGGCCCTCCGTCGGCGCGTCCTCGGCACGGCGATGGGCGGGATGGCCGACGTGGCGTACGCCGATGCGCGGGCGCTCGTCGGCGCCTACGTCGCGGCGCCGGACTTCGTCCGGGTCGACGCGGCGATGCGGTCCCGGACGTTCGGCGTGCCGGAGCGGCTGGCCGACCTCGCAACGACGATCCCGGTCCACCTCGTGTGGTGCGGGCTCGATCCGCTCGTCCGCCGGCCGCGACGGGAGCTCCCGGTGGCGGTCCGGCAGCACGTGCTGCCCGACGCCGGCCACATGCCGATGTTCGACGCCCCCGACCGCGTCGTCGAGATCCTGCTCGACGCGGCCGCCGACGCCGCGCCGCTCACCGTCGGCGGCCCGCCCCCAGGCGCGCCCCGGCCGCGGTCCACGCCCCCCGCCGCGCGAGCCCCGGCAGATCCAGCCGCCGGGTGAGCTCGACGACCTCGGCCCGCTGCCGCGCGGTGAGGTTGGCGGGGCGTCCGCGGCTGAGCCGAAGCAGCGCGGTGAGCCGGGCCCGGTCGGCGGGGTCCAGCTGCTCCTGCCAGTGGGCGTGGCTCTCCCGCAGGAGATCGGCGAGCAGCAGCAGCGGCAGCGCGCGCCGGCCGACGCCGAGGGTCCGTCGACGGATCAGGGCCATGCCCCTAGGGTACGGACCGTCGGGCGGGGCCGAGGCGCTGCGCGCCTACCGCACCCGGACCCGCATGTTGCGCCGGGACCTCACGCCGTCCGCCGCGGTCATCGTGATGCGCACGAGCGACGAGCGCGGCGCCCGCGACCCCGCCGTGACGGTGAACCGCACGCGCTTCCAGCGGCGCGACCTCACGGTCCCGACGCGGATCGTCCGCGGACGGACGACGACGCCCCGGGCCGCCCTGATCCGCACCCGGACGGTGCGGGCGTCCGTGCCGCCGACGTTGCGGACGGTCATCCGCATCGGTCGCGCCTTGCCGCGCCGCACGTTGATCCGGCGCGACAGGGTGCCGCGCAGCCGGGCCGCCTCGGGGTCGGCCTTCGGGTCCTTCGGCGGATCGGCGAACGGGTCGTAGCCCGCCGGCCCGAACGTCAGCGTCCCCGCCGCACGGAACGCCACGACGCCGGTCACGGTGTCGAGCTGGTCGCAGGCGTTGACGTTCACCGGGCTCGACGGCTCGGCCGGGCGGGCGTGCCCGATCGCCACGCCGCTCGTCCCGACGAGGCCGACGGTCCCCCGGACCGGCCCGTCCCCGGCGACGCGACGCAGCGGGGCGCCGGTCAGCGTCCGCGTCGGCTGACCGTTCCGCGGCGGGACGACGACGGTCCCGGTGCTCACGGTGAACGGCACCTTCGGCGCGGTGCAGACCTGGTCGGTCCCCTCGCCGTCGGGGATCGTCACCCGCACGTCGCGCACGATCGTGCCGGTGACCGTTCCCGCCGCCGCGTCGACCGCGCCGCTCGCGGCGTGCCCCGTCCCCTCGGACTCGAGGATGCGCACCGTCGGGGTGGCGAAGCCGCGGTAGGGGTCGGCGGCGACCGTCCAGAGCCGCTGCCCGGCGAGGGCGAACGGCCCGTTGAACCGGACCGTCCCCGCGAACACGCCGTCCTCGGCGACGGAGCCCTCGATCGTCGGCGTCCCCGGGAGCCGCTGGGGGGCCGTGGCCTCGGGACCGGTGAACACGGGGGCCTGCCGCAGCGTCGGCAGGCCGCCGAGCGCGAGCTCCACCGGGTCCGCGGGGTCGACGGCGAACGCCATCGTCCCGGCGGTCGCGGCCGAGCTCGCGGCCGGGAGCGCGAGGGCGACCCCGGCGACGAGGACGGACAGGGGCGCGCGGGGGGACGGCATGGGCGCAGCCTACGCCCGGCCCCCGATCGCGTGGGTCAGGCCGACTCGGCCGCGATCCCCGGGTCGTCGTCGGCGTCGTCGCCCGGCGCCTCGGTGACGAGCGTCGGGCGGCGTCCGTCGGTGATCGTCTCGCGCGTCACGACGCACTTGCGCACGTCGCGTCGACCGGGCAGGTCGAACTGGACGTCGAGGAGCGCCTCCTCGAGGATCGAGCGCAGGCCGCGGGCGCCGGTGTCGCGCTCCAGGGCCTTGTCGGCGATCGCGTCGAGCGACTCCTCGGCGAACACGAGCTCGATGTCGTCGAACGCGAAGCTCGCCTGGAACTGCCGGACGAGCGCGTTGCGGGGCTCGGTGAGGATCCGGATGAGGTCCGCGCGCTGGAGCTGGCGCACCGCGGTGACGACCGGCAGGCGACCGATGAACTCCGGGATCAGGCCGTAGTCGACGAGGTCCTCCGGGAGCGTGCTCTCGAACAGCGCGTCGTCGTCGACGGCGTCCGCCCGGCGCTCGTCGTCCGACACGAACCCGACCGAGCTGCGCCCGAGGCGGCGCGACACGACGTCGTCGAGCCCTGCGAACGCGCCACCGCAGATGAACAGGACGTTCGTCGTGTCGATGGTGAGGAACTCCTGGTGGGGGTGCTTGCGTCCCCCCTGCGGCGGCACCGACGCCTGGGTGCCCTCGAGGATCTTCAGCAGCGCCTGCTGGACGCCCTCGCCGGACACGTCGCGGGTGATCGACGGGTTGTCGGCCTTGCGGGCGATCTTGTCGACCTCGTCGATGTAGATGATCCCCGTCTCGGCCTTCTTGACGTCGTAGTCGGCGGCCTGGATGAGCTTGAGGAGGATGTTCTCGACGTCCTCGCCGACGTAGCCGGCCTCGGTCAGCGCGGTGGCGTCGGCGATCGCGAACGGGACGTTGAGGATCCGCGCGAGGGTCTGCGCCAACAGCGTCTTGCCGGACCCGGTCGGCCCCAGCAGGAGGATGTTGGACTTCTGCAGCTCGACGGCGTCGTCGCCGGCGAGCTGCTCCGCCAGCCGGATCCGCTTGTAGTGGTTGTAGACCGCGACGGCGAGCGTCCGCTTCGCCTCGGTCTGCCCGACGACGTACTCGTCGAGCACGTCGAAGATCTCGCGGGGTCGCGGCAGGCGCGCGACGTCGAACCCGGGCTGGACCGCGAGCTCCTCGTCGATGATCTCGTTGCAGAGCTCGATGCACTCGTCGCAGATGTAGACGCCCGGCCCGGCGATGAGCTTCTTGACCTGCCGCTGCGACTTGCCGCAGAAGGAGCAGAGGAGCTGCTCGCCGTTGTCGCCTGCGCGTGCCATCGGTCCCTCCTCGTTACGCGCCGGGCGACGACGGGACGCCGTCAGGCGTTCTCGATCACCCGGTCGATGAGGCCGTACTCGCGGGCCTCCTCGGGGTCCATGAAGTAGTCGCGCTCGGTGTCCGCCTTGACGCGCTCCAGGGGCTGCCCGGAGTGGTGGGCGATGATCTCGTCGAGCCGGCCGCGCAGGTCGACGATCTCCTTGGCGTGGATCTGCACGTCCGTCGCCTGGCCCTGGAACCCCGAGCTCACCTGGTGGATGAGGATCTTGGAGTTCGGCAGCGACATCCGCTTGCCCGGCGCGCCGCCGGCGAGGATCACCGCGCCCATCGACATCGCGATCCCGACGCAGATCGTCCGCACCTGCGGCTTGATGAACTGCATCGTGTCGTAGATCGCCAGCCCGGCGTACACCGACCCACCGGGCGAGTTGATGTAGAGCGAGATGTCCTTGTCCTCGTCGTCCGACGCGAGGTGCAGGAGCTGCGCGACGATGAGGTTCGCGATCTGGTCGTCGACGGGGGTCCCCAGGAAGATGATCCGCTCGTTGAGGAGGCGGCTGTAGATGTCGAACGCGCGCTCGCCGCGCGACGTCTGCTCGACCACCATGGGGACCATCGGGCTCATGCGGGCGGTTCCTGTGTTCGTGGTGTGGATGGGGGCTCCTCCCCCGCCGGAGCACGGTCCGGGCGGCGGAGGGCCAACGGGATCGGACGATCCGGCACGAGCCTAGCAACCGGGCCGCGCCCTCCCCGCACGTCGGGACGCAGGGCGGGGTCGCCGGGCGGCGCGACGCCGGGTGGGCGGCTCAGGCGTCGTCGTCGCCGGTCGACGCGTCGTCGGAGGCGTCGTCCTCGGCCGCCCACGGGCGACCGCCGGCCGGCGCGGGCTCCCCGGGGACGGGCGTCCACAGGAGGCCCTTGCCGCGGGCGTCCTCGACCGACACCGCGGTCGCGCGCTCGAGCAGCCGCTCGATCGCCTGCTGCTGGGCGACGTCGTCGCGCAGCTCGTCGAGGTGGCCCTGCTTCGTCAGGCGCTTGAGCAGCTTCTCGGGCGTCGTGCCCTGCTGCATCGCCGGCTGGGCGAGCGCCGAGAGCAGGTCGCCCTCGGCCGGCTCGATCTCCTCGGCGGCGATGAACGCGTGCAGCGCCGCCTCGCGGCGGAGGCTGCGCTCGGCCTCGGGCACGGCCTCGGCGACGACGTCGTCCTCGCTGCGGCCGGTCATCTGGAAGTACAGCTCGCGCGAGATGCCCTGGTGCGAGAGCTGGTGCAGGGTCTGCTCCAGCAGCTCGGCGGCGCGGGCGGTGGCGAGCGACTCGGGGATCTCGACGTCGGCGGCGAGCGCGATGGTGTCGAGGACGGCCTCGCGGAACTCGCGCTCCACCGCGACCTCGTCCTGCTCGGCGAGCTTCTGGGCGATGTCCTCGCGCAGCTCGGCGAGCGTGTCGGCCCCGGCGGCCTCCTCGGCGAACGCGTCGTCGAGCTCGGGCACGGTCCGCTCCTGGACCTCGTGCACCTCGACGGCGAAGACCGCCTCCACGCCCTGCAGCTGCTCGGCGCCGTAGTCGTCGGGGAAGGTGATGCGGACCTCGCGCTCGTCGCCGGCGGACGCGCCGACGAGCTGGTCCTCGAACCCGGGGACGAGCCGGCCGGAGCCGAGCTCGATGAGCTGGTCGCGGCCCGCGCCGCCCTCGAACTCCTCGCCGTCGACGCGACCGACGAAGCTCACGAGGACGCTGTCGCCCTCGGCCGCGGCGCGGTCGACCTTCTCGAGCTTGCCGTGGCGCTCGCGGAGCTGCTCGAGCTCCTTGTCGATGCGCTCGTCGTCGGGCTTCGCCTCGCGGCGGCCGACCTCGAGGGTCGACAGGTCGCCGAGCTTCGCGACGGGGCGCACGCCGACCTCGAGCTCGAACGTCACGGGCGCGCCGGGCGCCGGCGTGTCGCCGATGTCGACGCTCGGCTCGCCGACGGTGGCGACGTCGGCGTCGTCGATCGCGTCGGCCAGCCACTGCCCGAGGGTGCGGCGCAGGGCCTCGTCGAGGACGGCCTCGCGGCCGTAGCGACGGATGACGACGGGCGGCGGGACCTTGCCCTTGCGGAACCCGGGGACGCGCAGGTCGCGCCCGAGGACCTTGGCCGTGTCCAGCATCGCCTGCTCGACGGTCTTCGGGGCCACCTCCACCGCGATCTTGACGCGGGACTCGGGCAGCTCGGTGACGGTCGTGGTGACGGCGGACATGAGGATCGGCAACGATAGCGTCGTGGTGGACGTTCGGACTTCCCCGCCCGGACGGCGGGCCGTCGACCGGGCCCTGCTGGCGCTCGTGACGGGCCCGATCGGGCGGTTCGTGGGGACGGCGATGGAGCTCGTCCCGGCGGTCGCGGAGGGCGTTCGCGCGCGGATCCGCCGCTCGCGTCGGGGTTTGTGAGCACCCGGCGCGGGACTCGATCCGCCCCCTGACGCCCGGAGCGCCCGGAACCGGTCGGCGACCGCCCGCACGCGCGTACCCGGCCCGGCGACGGCCGCGCCCGGGGCGCGACGGTCGCCGGGGCCGGGCGTGGCGGCCGGCGGTCGACGGAGGCTGCGATCAGCAGGTGACCGTCAGCGCGAACTGGCGGTCGGCGGTGGCGCCGGCCGCGGTCTGGGTGTGGACGCGCAGGTGGGTGGCGTCGACCGGCTCGAGGGCGACGTTGGCTCCCGGCGCGGCCCCGTAGCCGGTCGCCGTCGGGACGCACTTGCTGATGTCGGCGTCGAACGTGACGAGGTACTTGCCCTGGGCCTCGCGGGCGGCGGCCGTGACGCCACGCTGGTTGCTCAGCGCGCCGTCGCCGGCGACGATCCCCATCTTCGTCGTGGCCTGGGCCGCGACGACGCTGTCCTTGACGATGTCCTCGGCGTGCTTGCCGTCGACCTGGTCGGCGTTGAGGCCTGTGGCGACGCCGGTGGCGTTCGTCGTGAACGGCTTGGCCTTCGTCTTGTCGGACAGCTGCGTGTTGATCGTGCCGCCGAGCTCGCCGCGGAAGCGGAAGTTGAACGCCTGGCCGAGGTTGAGGTTGGACGCCTCGATGCAGCCGCGGCCGAGGGCCGGGGCGCGGCAGCCGTAGATCGCCCCGCCGCCGGTGCCCTTGTTGGACTGCCGGGTGCCGAAGCTCCCGTTGGACGCGATGATCTGCGTCTCGTTGCTCAGCTCGTTGGGGGCCGTGGGGTTGCGGACGCCGGCTCGGACGTCACTGCCCTCCCCCGCGCCGATGGCCATGGGGGCGGCGACGGCGGCGGTCGTGGCGGCCGCGGCGATGGCGACCATGGTGCGGCTCGTCAGGAAGTTGCGGGACATGACTCTCTCTCGGTCGGGTGGGAGCATCGGCCACGCGCCGTCCGGAGCGCCGTTCGGGCGGACCGCGGCGCGGTGGCCTCCACCTCCTCCAACCGGGCGGTGTCGACGGAGTTGCGGTGCTTGCCGACCGGGCGCGCGCTTGCATCGGCGGCGCCGTGCCCACGACGACGAGGCGCCGCCGCCCTCCGGGGAGGACGACGGCGCCAGGAGCGACGAGGGGCGAACGACGGGACTCGAACCCGCGACCGCCTGGACCACAACCAGGAGCTCTACCAGCTGAGCTACGTCCGCCGCGTCGCAGGCAGGGTACCGCTCCCCGCGCCGCTGCGCGGTCCCGTGCCCCGTCGGCGCGGAGGCGGTGGGCGTCGACGCGGACGGTTCCTCGCCGACGCCCCTGTCCGACACGCCCCCGCTTGGATTCGAACCAAGGACCTGCGGATTAGAAGGCCGCTGCTCTATCCAGCTGAGCTACGGGGGCCGATGCCACCGGGGACGGTACCGCGGGCGGCAGCGCCCGGTGGCGCGGACCGGGTCAGTCGCGCCCGCCGCGCCGGGTGAACGTGCCGAACACCATGTCCCACCACGGCCAGCTGATCCCGTAGCCCTTCGTGTCGTCCTGGAAGTGGTGCCGCATGTGCAGCTCCCGGAACCAGCGGCCGGTCCTCGTGCGTGCGCGCCGGTGGTGCAGGTGGTGGTGGACCATGTCGTAGACGAGGTAGCCCAGGACGAACCCGGCCCCGACGGCGAGCCCCGGGCCGGTGCCGAGGGTGGTGGTGAAGAGCAGGACGAACAGCGCGGTCCCGGGCACCGACACGGCGGGTGGCATGACGAGCCGCAGCGGGTCGTTCGGGTGGTCGTGGTGCACGCCGTGGACCATCCAGTGGAGTCGGGCTCCCAGGCCGCGCTCCGGCTCGATGTGGAAGAGCACGCGGTGGATCCAGTACTCGACGAGGCCCCACACGACCCACCCGGCGAAGACGAGGAGCCCCAGCGTCAGGGTCGCGACGCCGCGCCGGTCGGCGGCGAGCGCGAGCCAGACGATCGCCGGGACGAAGATGAGGGGCGGCACGACGGGGTGGACGCGGGTGAACCGGTCGATCAACGGCGCCCGGAACATCGGTGGAGACGCCCGTAGGACGTCCGTCCGGCCCACCTCGTGGGTCGTGGGCGCGGTCGCGCCGTCGGTGACCCCGGTCTTCGTCTCGCCGATCGTCGTCACGCAACCATCGTTGCACGTCGTGCGGCTGGTTCGGGCAACCGAATCGTGGCGCGCCGGCGTTCTCCTCGATTCGCGCGGGTCGTCGGAGTCGGGACGCCCGGATTCGAGCCGGCGGCGGGCGGGGCCCGGGTCCGGTCGGTCGCTCGCGCTCGGCCGCGCGGGTCGTCGGAGTCGGGGCGGCCGGATTCGAACCAGCGACCCCCGACACCCAAAGTCGGTGCGCTACCAGGCTGCGCCACGCCCCGTACTGGCCGGCGCAGTGTACCGATGGTGGACGCCGGCGCGGCCAGGCGGACGTCGGCCGGGCCCGGCGGGGCGCCTCGTCGGGGTGGGGCCGACGCGTGGGCCGGTGTCATACTCGATCGTCGTATCCTCGCCGGTTCGTCGATCGGAGCCCGTTCCATGCCCATCCAGATCAGAGCGCGTTCCCGCCGTGAGGAGGCGTTCCGGCACGTGATCCGGATGCGCGATCACGAGATCGTCGTCGATGAGCCGACGGAGCTCGGTGGAGGCGACGCGGCGCCGACGCCCCAGGAGCTGCTCGCCGCGAGCCTCGCGGGGTGCACGGCGATCACGTTGCAGATGTACGCCCAGCGCAAGGGGTGGGACATCGGCGATCTCGAGGTGGAGTGCCATCAGCGTCCGGCGGAGCGTGGTCGACCGACCGCGTTCGAGGTGACGTTGCGCGTGGACGAGTCGCTCACGGACGAGCAGGTCGACCGGTTGCGGGTGATCGCGACGAAGTGCCCCGTCCACCGGATCCTGGACGGGGAAGTCATGTTCGACGAGCGTGTCGAGCGGGTCGGTTCCCCCCGCTGACCGGGACGTCCCTCCCGGGTCGCTGCGCGACGCGCTGCTCGTCCCGGAGGTGGCGGCCGGTCTGACCGCGATCGGCGGCACGACGCGCGCGGCGGTGCTCGTCCCGCTGTGGGTGCGCGACGGTCGCACCCGCGTGCTCCTGACGCGCCGGCATCGCGACATGCGTCGCCATGCCGGCGAGATCAGCTTCCCGGGTGGCCGGAGCGACCCGGAGGACGGGTCGCCGACGGCGACGGCGTTGCGGGAGGCCCATGAGGAGGTGGGCCTGGAGCCGAGCGCGGTGGAGGTGGTGGGCGCCCTGCCCCCGGTAGGCACGATGGTCACCGGGTACGTGGTCCATCCGGTGGTCGGGTGGGTCGCGCCCCCGTCGGCGTGGACGCCGTCGCCGGTCGAGGTGGACGAGGTGCTGGACCTCGATCTCGTCGAGTTGCGCGACAGCCATCACCGCCGTCGGCTGGTCCGGCGCGGGATCCCGTTCCACACCGACGTCTTCGAGGTCGGCGACGCGTTCGTGTGGGGGGCGACGGCGCGGATGCTCGTCGACCTGTTCTCGCGGTGGGCGCCGGACGCGTGAGCGGCGGTTCGGCGCCGGGGCGGACGCCCCGCCGTCCCGGGGCGCGCGGTCACCGCCGGGACCGTATATCCTCGTATGTATATCTGCAATGCATCATTTCGATGCACGTCGGAAGGGACGATCATGGCACTGACCATCGGGGACATCGCACCGGATTTCGAGGCGGAGACGACGCAGGGTCGCATCAGCTTCCACGAGTGGCTCGGCGACAGCTGGGGCATCCTCTTCTCGCATCCGCGCGACTTCACGCCGATCTGCACCACCGAGCTCGGCTACATGGCGCTCATCAACGGCGAGTTCGAGAAGCGTGGCGCCAAGCCGATCGCGATCTCGGTCGACCCGATCGACAACCACGAGAAGTGGTTCGACGACATCGCCGAGTTCAGCGGCACGCGTCCGACGTTCCCGCTGATCGGTGACACGGACTTCGCGGTCGCGAAGGCGTACGGGATGCTGCCGGCGGACACGGCCGGCGATCCGACCGAGCGGACGCCCGCCCAGAACGCCACGCTGCGCAACGTGTTCATCATCGGCCCGGACAAGCAGATCAAGCTCGTCTTCATCTACCCGATGACGATCGGCCGCAACTTCGACGAGATCCTGCGGGCGCTCGACGCGTTGCAGCTCAGCGTCGCCCATCGGGTCGCGACGCCGGCCCAGTGGAGCCCGGGCGACGACGTCGTCCTCACCGGCGCGATCAGCGACGACGAGGCGAAGACCCTGTACCCCGAGGGTTGGAAGACGCCGCTGCCGTACATGCGGGTCGTCGCGCCGCCGACCTCGAAGTAGCGCGGCCCCTCCGGGGCTCCGGGCGCTCCCGCCTTGCGGCCGGAGCGCCCACCCCCGGCCGGACCGGAGACGCGTGATCGTCCGGTCGGCCACGTGGAGGCCCGCCGGCGAGCCGAAGCGCCTCGCCCACCTCTCCGGCGCACGGCCGCCGACGCACCCGCGGCGCCGAAGCGGCCCGCGGGCAGCGGCTCACCCGCGCTCGCGACTCAGGATATGCGCGATCGCGCCGTGCGCCGACGCAGCCCAGCCGTCCGGGTCGGTCGGCTCGTGGTAGAGCAGCCCCCAGGGGATCTCGTTGTGCCGACACAGGCGCTCCACGATCCGCGCCCCCTGGCTCAGGAGCTCGACCGGCAACGTGCCGGTGCACTCGTACAGCACGCCACGCACGGTGGTGTCGATCGTGCGCTCCAACAGCATCTCGAGGCGGGTGGAGTGCAACGCCCGGACCGCGACCTCCGGACCGGTGGCGTTGCCCAACGCCCACAGGACGATCGTCACGTTGTCGAGCGCGTAGCGCAGGGTGCCGATGCGGTCCGGATCACCGTCCCACGGCTCGCCGCCAGCGGCGCGGATCGCGTCGTGACGGTCCGGATCGCGGGTCACGACGCGCACCGCGTGGCCGTCCGCGGCGAGCGTGCGGCAGAGCCGCAGGCCACGCTCTCCCCCACCGACGAGCAGCAGGCGCATCAGGCGCCGTCCTCGCCGTCGTGTCCGGCCCCCGCTCGACGCTCGGCCCATGCCCGCAGCGCCTCGCGCTCGGCGGCGAGCTGTAGCCCGATGGCGTCCTCGTCCAGGTCGGGGGCGCCGCGACGGCGTCTGCGGGCGTTGGTGGCGTTGAGCATCTGTTGCACGTCGTCGATCTCGTCGATCGCCTCCTGCTCAGGCGATCTGGTGGGGCGCCAGTCGATCTGGCGCGAGCCGTCGCCCGGCCACAGGAGGCCGAGCAGCAGGAGCGCGCCGGTCATCGTGAGGACGGCCAGCAGGCTCACCCCCCCGAACGAAAGGGCGGTGGGGACGACCATCGGACCAGTCTATGCCCATGCCGCCCCGGCCTCCGCCGTCGTGCCACGACGCGGAGCGGAGCCCCGGACGGAGGGCTCGGCACGCCGCCCCGCCACGTGGCGGGGCGCGTCGTCCGTCAGTGCTCGTCGTGGTGCAGCGGGAACGAGTTGATCTCGCGCATCGCGTCCCGCACCCAGGCGACGAGCGTCGCGACGGTGAGGATGATGCCGACGGCCATGATCCAATACATCTCCGTGACCCCGATGAGGATCATGGTGATCCCGATCGTGAGCAGGAGCGGCTGGATGCTGCCGCCGGGAAGGTGGATGTCCTCGCCTGCGGGCGGGACGGGCTTGTCGAGTTCGCTCATGGGATCAGGCGATGTAGATGGCGGCGGCGACGAAGGTCAGCAGGAACATCACCATCACGACGATGCCCGCGATGAGGGCGTCGCGAAGGTTCCGCTTTGCGAGGTTGCGATCCATGGATCCTCCTAGAGACCGAGCTGGTGGTCGACGACCATCGCGAGGAACAACACCGCGAGGTAGGCCAGGGCGTACAGATGCAGGGCGACGGCGGCCGGCCGGTCCGCGCGCTGCCGGAGCAGGACGGAGCGGCGGAGCAACTCGACGCCGAGGATGAGGGCGACCGCGATGTAGAGCGGGCCCATCGTGCCGATGAGGGCCGGGGCGAGCGACACCGCGACCGTGACGGCGCTCCAGTTGACGATCGCACGGTGGGTGACCGCCTCGCCGCGGACGACCGGCAGCATCGGCACGCGGGCCGCGGCGTAGTCGTCCTGGATGAGCAGCGCGAGCGCCCAGAAGTGCGGGGCCGTCCACGCGAACACGATCGCGAACATCGCGACCGACGTCCACGTCACCTCGCCGGTGACGGCGGCCCAGCCGACCATCGGCGGGAAGGCGCCCGCGGCGCCGCCGATGACGATGTTCTGCGTGGTGCGGCGCTTGAGCCACATCGTGTACACGCCGCAGTACCAGGCGAGGCCGGCGACCGAAAGCCCGGCCGCGACCCAGTTGACGGCGAGGCCGAGGACGAGCACCGACGCGATCGACAGCCACAGCGCGACCCAGAGCGCGACGTGCGGCGCCATGCGGCCGCTCGGCAGCGGTCGGTCGGTGGTGCGCGGCATCAACGCGTCGATGTCGCGGTCGTACCAGTGGTTGAACGCGCTGGCCCCGCCCGCGGAGAGGGCTCCGCCCACGAGGGTCGCCACGACGAGCCCGGCCGACGGTCGCCCGGCCGCGTACATCGCGGTGAGCGTCGTCAGCAGGAGCAGCGACTGGACCTTGGGCTTCGTCAGGGCGACGAGGTCGCCGACGAGCCGCCGGCCGCGGCCGCCGAGCCCGACGAACGAGCCCGCCTCCACGGCGTGCGCGCGCGACGGACTCACGGCGACACCGCCGGGGACCCGCCGCGCGGGGACCCGGAACGCTTCGGCTGTCGATGGGTCACGCCGGCTGCTCCACGGGGGCCTCGACGTGGGCGCCGGTGCGACGGTCGATCTCGGCCCGGATGTCCTTCATGGGCTCGACCGACCGGACGCGCGGCACGGCGTCGAAGTTGTTCTGCGGCGGCGGCGACGGGATGAACCACTCCAGCGTGTTCGCCTTCCACGGGTCCGCGCCGGCGACGGGACCGCGCTTGAGGCTGCGCAGGGCGTTGATCGCCGTGAGCAGGATGCCGAAGCCGAGCGTGAACGCGCCGATCGTGGAGATGAGGTTGAGCGTCGCGAGCGGACCGACGTCGGCGTACTCCGGGATCCGTCGCGGCATCCCGTCGAGGCCGATCGAGTGCTGGACCAGGAACGTCAGGTGGAACCCGACGAGCATGAACCAGAAGCTCCACTTGCCGAGCGACTCGCTCATCATCCGGCCGGTCATCTTCGGGTACCAGTAGTAGAGCGCCCCGAAGATCGCGAACACGCCACCGCCCATGATCACGTAGTGGAAGTGGGCGACGACGAAGTACGTATCGTGCAGCTGCCAGTCGACCGGGTACACGGCGACGAAGATGCCGGTGATGCCGCCGATGAGGAACGTCGCGATGAACGCCGCGGTGAACAGCAGCGGGGTCTTGAACACGATCGTGCCGGACCAGAGCGTGCCGATCCAACTGAAGATCTTGACGCCGGTCGGGATCGAGATGAGCATCGAGCTCACCATGAAGAACACGAGCACGACGCTCGGGCTCGGCGTGGTGAACATGTGGTGCGCCCACACCATGAGGCCGAGGAACGCGATGACGAGGGTCGACGCAGCGATCGCCTTGTACCCGAAGATCGGCTTGCGGGCGAACACCGGGAGGATCTCCGACACCATCCCGAAGGCGGGCAGCATCATGATGTAGACCTCGGGGTGGCCGAAGAACCAGAAGAGGTGCTGCCACAGCATCGGCGATCCGCCGTTGCCCGGGTCGTAGAAGTGGGTGCCGAAGTGACGGTCCGCCAGCAGGAGCGTCACGGCCGCCGCGATCGCCGGCAGGGCCAGGATCAGCAGGACCGAGTAGGTCAGGATCGACCAGCAGAAGAGCGGCAGGCGGCTCCACGTCATCCCGGGCGCGCGGAGGTTCGCGATCGTGACGTAGAAGTTGATCGAGCCGACGATCGAGCCGATGCCGGTGAGGTGGACGAGGAAGATCCAGGCGTCGACGCCGCCGTTGGGCTGGTACTCGGCCGAGCTCAGCGGGACGTAACAGGTCCAACCGCACTCGGGCGGGTTGAAGAAGATCGACGCGTAGAAGACGAGGCCACCGGCCGCGAGGAGCCAGAACGACAGGGCG
The DNA here is from genome assembly GCA_023230855.1 of Solirubrobacteraceae bacterium. Classification (GTDB taxonomy): domain Bacteria; phylum Actinomycetota; class Thermoleophilia; order Solirubrobacterales; family Solirubrobacteraceae; genus Patulibacter. The sequence goes on along the minus strand of JALNWQ010000012.1, from coordinate 25,248 downwards.
TTCAGCTTGGGGAACGCCATGTCCTTCGCGCCGATCATCAGCGGCACGAAGTAGTTGCCGAACCCGGCCATGACCGGCACCACGAACAGGAACACCATCGTGGTGCCGTGCATCGTGATGAGCTGGTTGTACGTCTCGAACTGCAGCAGCGTGTTGTCCGGGACGGCCAGCTGCAACCGGATGAGGAGCGCCTCGACCCCGCCTACCGCGAAGAACGCGAAGGTGAGGACCAGGTACATGATCCCGATCTTCTTGTGATCGGTGGTCGTGATCCAGTCGAGCCAGCCCTTCTTGGGCGGCTCGACCTTGTGCGCCAGGACCTGCGGGATCGGCGTGAGGGTGGTAGCCATCAGACGGTGCCTTGGAGGGAGGGACTAGCGCTGCGGCGCGTCGGTGGTCTCGGAGTCTTCGGGCGCCGAGGTGGACGCCTGCGCGTCCTCGGCGTCCGGCGTCGCGTCGCTGCGCGACTGCTCTTCACGGTAGCGCTGGCGCGCCGCAGCGGCTTCCTCGGTGTCGGCGCGCTGACGGCGCAGCCACTCCTGGTAGCGCTCCGGCGGCAGGGCTCGCACGCGGGCGGTCATGTTGCCGTGGTTGCGGCCGCAGAGCTCGGCGCACTGACCGACGAACACCCGGCCGTTGCGCCGCTCCTCGTCGTTGCGCAGCACCTTGCTCGGGATCTTGAACCAGGTGTGGTTCGTGTATCCCGGGATCGCGTCGAGCTTGCCGCCGAGCTCGGGGATCCACCAGGAGTGGGCGACGTCGGAGGAGCGGATGTCCAGCGTGACGGTCGTGCCGGTCGGGACGACCATCTCCTCGTAGGCGGTCACGTTGTTCTGGTGGTCGCCGTCGCCGTCGGGGTAGACGAACCGCCACGCGTACTGCTGGCCGTTGACGTCGATGTTCAGCGCGTTGCCGTCGGGCGGCAGGAGCTTGGAGTCCTTGCTCGGCAGCGCCGCCTGCTCGATCTTCAGGCCGTCGGCGTCGGAGTTCTCCGGGTTGCGGATGCCCGGCAGCATGATGAAGCTCACGATGCCGATGACGAGGACGATGCCGGCCGCGGCGGCCGTCAGGCCGATCTCGAGGCGGACGTTGCCGTGGGACTGGACCGCGACGGCTCCGGGTCGGTCACGGAACTTCACCAGCGCGTAGATCAGCGCGGCCATGACCGCGACGAAGATGATGAGCGCGAGGGCGAAGACGATGATGTACAGCGTCTGGATCCGATCCGCGTTCGGAGAGCCGCCGGCCTTGGGCCAGAGCAGGTCGGCGTGGGCTGGTCCCGCGAACGCCAACGCGAACGCGACCGTCAGGCCGAGAATGCGCGTCAGGGTCGAGAGGACGGCCCGGGAATGGTGAGGGATCCGGTTCGAGCGTCGCACAGCGCCCGCGATTCTAGTGCCGGGCCGGACCGGAGGGGACGCGCCCCCTCCCCGGGGGCCCGCGACCGACGTCGGTACGCCGACGCGAACCCCGTCCGCAGCAGGGATTTCGCCCGTTCCGACACGCGGGCGACGAGCGCGCTCCGACACGTCAACGACCGGTGTAGACGGGGTCCTGCTTCTGGATGAAGGCCGTCGCGGCCGCGACGAAGTCGTCGGTCTCCCCCATCCGCGTCTGCTCCGAGGCCTCCAGCTCGAGGAGCTCGTCGAGGTGTCGGCCGATCTGCAGGTTGATCGCACGCTTGATCGCGTCGTAGGCGACCGTGGGCCCGGCGGCGAGGCGGCGGATCTCGTCCTCGGCGGCCGCGCGGAAGCCCTCGGCCGGCAGCACGCGGTTGACCAGGCCGATCTCGAGCGCCTCCGCCGCGTCGACCGCGCGACCGCCGAACATGATGCCCGCCGCCCGCGTCCATCCCACGCGCGCGAGGAGGAAGAGCGAGGCGCCGCCGTCCGGCCCCAGGCCGATCTTCGTGAACGCGTGGATGAGGCGGGCGCGATCGCTGGCGATGACGATGTCGGCGGCCAGCGCGAGCGACATGCCGATGCCGGCCGCCGGCCCGTCGACGGCCGCGAGCACCGGCTTGCGCAGGGCGCGGACGTCCCGCATGAGCGGGTTGTACCGGTCGCGCAGCACCCAGCCGAGGTCCGGGCGCCCGGAGCCCGAGTCGGTCTTGGGGATCTCGTCGGATCCGAACGCGGTGAGGTCCGCCCCGGCCGAGAAGCCACGCCCTGCTCCGACGAGCATCACGGCCCGGACCTCGTCGTCGGCCGCGCACCGGGCGACGGCCTCGCGAAGCTCCAGGCCCATCGGCAGGGTCCAGGCGTTGAGCGAGTCCGGCCGGTTCAGCTCGATGATGGCCGCGGGACCGTCCCGCAGCAGGTTCACGGTCGTGAAGGTCTCGGCCACCTCGAATGCGCTCATGGCGGAAGCATGCCACGTCTGGCTGGCTCGCCAGCCAAAACCTGCCGGGCGTGCGTTCCGCGCCGCGACGAACGACGGCGGACGCCGATCGACCACCACCACTTCATTAGGTAAAGTATGGGGTCCGGCCGCGTGACCGTTCGCGGCGACCGCGATGCGCGAGGATGCAGCCATGCCCGACCCCGAGAACGTCATCATCATCGGCAGCGGCCCCGCCGGGTACACCGCCGCGTTGTACACCGCGCGCGCGGAGCTGAGCCCGTTGGTGCTCGAGGGGTGGAACTGGGGCGGCCTGCTGCAGCAGACGACCGACGTCGAGAACTTCCCCGGCTACCCGAAGGGGATCCTCGGCCCCGACATGATGCAGGACCTCCGCGACCAGGCCGAGCGGTTCGGCGCCCGACTGCGGACCGAGCAGGTCACGAAGGTCGAGCTGGCCGAGGAGCCCGGCGGCCTGCACCGCGTCTGGGTCGACGACGTCGAGCACGTCTCGCGGGCGGTGATCATCGCCACGGGGGCCGAGCACCGCAAGCTCGGCGTACCCGGCGAGGACGAGCTGGGCGGGCGCGGCGTGTCGTACTGCGCCACGTGCGACGCCGCGTTCTTCAAGGACCGCGACACGCTCATCGTCGGCGGCGGCGACAGCGCGATGGAGGAGGCGATCTTCCTCGCCAAGTTCGGACGCTCGGTGACGATCGTCAACCGTCGGGACGAGTTCCGCGCGTCGGCGATCATGCTCGACCGCGCCCGCGCCGTCGACAACATCACGTTCAAGACGCCGTACGTCGTCGAGCGGTTCGAGGCCGCGTCCACCGGCGACGGGCCCGTGCTCGCGCCGCTCGAGACCGTGGTGCTGCGCCACGTCGAGACCGGCGAGACCGAGTCCCTGGAGATCGCGGGGGCGTTCATCGCCATCGGGCACGATCCGGTGAGCGGCCTCGTCGCCGGACAGGTCGACCTCGACCCCGAGGGCTACGTGCTCGTCGACGGCGTGTCGACCGCGACCAACCGGCCCGGCGTGTTCGCCGCCGGCGACCTCATCGACTCGTCCTACCGCCAGGCGATCACCGCCGCCGGATCCGGCTGCAAGGCGGCGCTCGACGCCGAGCGCTACCTGCGGGACGTCCCGGCGGCCACGCCGGCCACCGGCGCCACCGCGGCCTGAGGTCACCGGCGGGCGGTCGCCCCGGGCGACCGCCCCACCCGGGCCCGTCGGGGACGGGGAAGGCCTCCGGCCGTCGACGGCGAAGCCCCTCCGCGCGGATCCCGTCTCGCACCGGCCGGATCCGACGTCCGTCCAGACGCCCACGCGAGCGCGCCATCCGCACGCCGATCGGCCGATGACCCGGGCAAGATCACACGGTCGACGGCGGAACCTTCGGTCAGGTCCGGTGTCGTAAGGAGCAGACCATGGACCAGCACACGTACAGCTTCCCGAAGGTCACCCCCGCCGACCCGGACGAGCTCCGCGAGCGCCTCCGCGTCGCTCGCCGCGCCGCCGCCGACGCGGCGAGCGCCCAGGACGCCCGGCCCGTCGCGTCGCGGACCGACGCCCCGCGACGCGACGCCTGACCACCGCGGGGCGGACGATCCCGCCCCGTCGGCGCCGTCACCCCGCCGGCGTCACCTGCGCCGCGCGACCGGACGCGATCCGCTCGTTCGCCCACGCGTGGATGATGTCGCGGACGGAGACGATGCCGACCACCCTTCCGTCCTCCAGGACGACGAGGTGCCGGAAGCGGCCGCGCGCCATCGCGTCGGCGGCCTCGTCCAGCGACCACGCCGGCGCGGCGTAGACGACGAGCCCCGTGGCGTGGTCGCCGACGCGCGCGGCGTCGAGGTCGACCCCGGCCGCCACCGCCCGCAGCACGTCCCGCTCGCTGAGGATCGCCGGGCCCTCGCCGTCGGGGTCCATGACCACCGCGGAGCCGACCGAGCGCTCCGCCATCCTCGCGGCCGCCTGTCGCAGCGTGTGCGACGGCCCGACCTCCACGGTCAACGCCGTCATCACGTCCCTGACCAACATCGCTGACGTCCCTTCGTCGACCGTTCGTGACAATCCGCACGACTGATGCGGATACGCACACAGTAGCGGGGACGGGCCGCGATCGGAACCCCGGACGACTCCGAACGCGCCACGACGCCGTCTCGACGACGGAGATTGATCCCGGCGGGGCACGTCGCGCGTACCCCTCACGACATGCAGCGACCCGACACCATCTGCATCCGGACCGCGCTCTACGAGGAGGCCCTCTCGATCCTCGAGCAGGAGTACGCGTCCGACCTCACCGTGGCCGACCTCGCCGGCCGGGTGGCCTGCTCGTGCCGGCAGCTACAGCGCGCGTTCCAGGAGGTCGGCGACACGAGCTTCCGGACCGCGCTGACCGAGATCCGGATGGACCGTGCCGCCGAGATGCTCGCCCGCGATCCGGTGTCGGTCCGCGACGCCGCCCGTCAGGTCGGCTACCGCCAGCCCGCGCAGTTCGCCAAGGCGTTCCGACGCCGCCACGGCCTGTCGCCGTCGCAGTACCGGGTCGGCAGCCGCCTGGGCCGCCTCCGCGAGCTGCGCGAGGCCGTGGAGTCCCGCACCGGCGTCGCCGCCTGACGCGCGCACGGGCCGGTCGGGGCGAGCGGCTCCGGCGCGCCACCCCGGCGGGTCGACCCCGGCGGATGCCCCGGTGCGCCCCGACGACCACCTCACGCGGTAGATTCCACGGAATGTCCGAGCGTCAGCGTTATCGCTTCCGCGCCCCGTCCACGGGCCGCGAGGTCATCATCGAGGGTCAGCCGGGGCACACGTACCGGGACCGCGAAACGGGCGAGGTGCTCGAGGTCGTCGCCCGCCTGACCCCGTTGGCGCCCAGCCCCTCCGACCTGCCCTGGGCGGTCGAGAACCTCCGCCACTGCCCGCACTGCGCGCAGATGGCCCAGCTCGACCTCAACGACTGCCCGACGTGCGGGCGGCGCATGCCGCCGCTCGGCGCCACCGCCACGGTCTGAACGGACCCGGCGACCGGCCTCCGATGCGCAACCGGTCCCCCAGCCGCCTGCTCGTCGCCGCGACCATGGCCGCGGTGGCCTCGCTCGGCTTGGCCGCATGCGGAGGCGAGGACGTCACGGACATCGCGCCCCGCGAGCAGCCGGCGCTCACGCCTCCGTCGGGGGCCAGCATCGGCGCGGGAGCCGGCGACACCGGATCGTTGTCGGACCTGCCGACCCTGACGACCGGCCCCACCCCGCCACCGGCCACCGACGGCTCGTCCACCGACGACGGGTCCTCGTCGACCGGCGGCTCCGGGTCCGACGGCGGGTCGACGTCCTCCCCCACCACGACGCAGACCACGACGCCGTCGGCCGGATCGGGCGGGGGCGGCACCCCCAGCCCCAGCGACCCCGGCGGGGGTGGCCAGGGCGACGGTGGGACCACCACCGGCGGCGGGGGCGGCACCGGATCGGACGACGAGCCGGACTCGAGCGGCTCCGGGGGCGCCGCGCCCGGCGAGTTCAACGAGTTCTGTCAGACGAACCCCGGCGTCTGCCCGTAGGCGACGCCTAGTTGACGAGGTCCGGGCGCAGGATCAGCGTCCGCAGCGCGGACCGGGACGACGCCTTCTTCTTCGCCTTCGGCTTGGCCTTCGTGCGCGTGGGCGTCGGGATGAACGTCGCCGTGTAGGCCATCCGCTCCGCCTTGTACAGGCAGTTGAAGGTGCCGGTCTTGCCGACCGCGACCGTCGTGTCGGTGTAGTAGTCCTGCATCCGCTCGGCCGTGGTGCCGCCGCAGCGGCCCTTCGGCCGGCTCGCCCGCCACGACGTCTTGGCGTCGTAGCCCTGGACGAGGACCGGGGCCCAGGTCGGGACGCTGATGCCGAGCGCGTCGCCCTTGCGGATCGACAACGAGCGCGGCAGCGCGAACGTCACGGTGCTCCCGAAGTACGGGTCGAGGTGCTTGACGCTCGAGCCGGCCTTCACGGCCGTCGTGACGCCCTTGACGCGCCGGAGGATGACGAGCTGGGCCTTCGCCCGGCCGAGCTGCTTCTCGAGCGCCTCACGGTCCTTGTCGACCGGGTCGCCGAGCGTCACCGACCAGGCGACGATCCGCCCGTTGGATGGCGCCTCGAACAGCGTGCGGCTCCCCGTGACCGACGTCGGAAGGACCGTCGTGCGGGTGACGAGCGAGCAGTTCTCCGGGCACTGGGGCTTCTTCTCGTCGGCGACGACGCCGAGCTCCTTGACGGACGTCGCGCCGATCGCGACGCCCGGGGCGAGGAGCGCGACGGCGCCCGCCGCACCCACGCTCGCCAGGACACGGGAAAAGCTGCTCATGGTGATGTGGAACCCTCCGGGACGGTGGAAGTTGCGGCCTGCGACGGCGTCGGCCGGTGGTGGCGTCGGGCAGGAGCCCGCGGCGACGCGGGCGTCGCGACGCGTCGACCGATGATGGCGCAACCCGGTCGCACCGCGAACCGTTGCAAGCGCCTGCCCGGCGGTGGGCCGCCGGCGCGGCGCGGCCGCCGACCACGTCAGCGGAAGGCCCGACCGTCGACGTCGGCCCGCTCGATCCGCCGCCGGGCGCGACCGACCGCGTCCGCGACGTCGCCGGCGACCGTCCCGTCCACGCCGTGCTCGTCGGCGACGAGCTCACCGGCCCGGGCGTGCAGGCGGACGCCCGCCGCGGCGGCGACGAACGGCTCCGCGCCCCGTGCCACGAGCGCCCCCACGATCCCCGCGAGCACGTCTCCCGTCCCGGCGGTCGCGAGTCCCGGCACGCCCCCCGGGCTGATCGCCGTGCGTCCGTCGGGCGCCACCACGAGCGTGTCGTCGCCCTTGAGGACGACGACCGCGCCGCTGCGCACGGCCGCGTCCCGGGCATGGCGCAGCCGTCCGGCGCCCACGTCGGCGGTCGGCCGGTCCAGCAGGCGGGCGAGCTCCCCCGCGTGCGGGGTGAGGACCGTGGGCCCGGTGCGGCCGAGCCCCTCCGGCTCGCCGGCGAACGCCGCGATGCCGTCGGCGTCGACGACGACCGGTCCGGTCGCGCCGCCGACGGCGCGGCGCGCGAGCGCCGCGGCTCCCTCCCCACGGCCCAGTCCCGGACCGACGACGAGCGTCCCGTCGTGGGCGCCGAGCGCGTCGAGGACCGCCGTCGCCGCCGCCTCCGCGTCGTCGGGCAGCGCGAGGCCCAGGGCCTCCGTCGGGGCGTGCGCGGCCACCGTCGACGCGACCGCCCCGGGCGTCGCGACGGTCACGTACCCGGCGCCGGCCCGCATCGCGCCTCGGGCGGTGAGGCACGGGGCTCCGACCATCCCGGGTCCGCCGCCGACCACGACGACGTGCCCCGACCGGAACTTCGTCCCACTCGCGCCACGGGTCGCCAGGTCCGCGACGAGCCGGTCGGTCATGAGGCCCGCCCACGCCGCGGGGATCGCGTCCCGGTGCCCGTCCGGGATGCCGATGTCGACGACCCGGACCCGCCCGGCCAGGCCCTTGCCGGGCGCGATCCAGAGCCCGGGCGTCGCCGCGTGGAACGTCACGGTCGCGTCGGCGCGCACCGCGGCCCCCTCCACCTCTCCGGTCGTGGCGTCGACGCCGCTCGGCACGTCGCACGCCAGGACCACGCCACCGGCGTCGGCGAACCCACGGATCGCGTCGATCGCGGTCTCCGCGACCCCGCGAGGAGCGCCCGTCGCCCCGGTCCCGAGGATCGCGTCGACGACGAGCGCCGCGCCGTCCAGCGCGCCGGTCGTCCACGGCGACGCCCCCGGGAGGCGACCACGCGCCGCAGCCCACCGATCCCGCGCGGCGGCCGCGTCCCCCACGAGCCGCTCCTCCGGGACGGTGCGCACGACGCGGACGGCGCGACCACGCTCCTCCAGGACCCGGGCGGCGACGTACCCGTCGCCGCCGTTGCTCCCCGCCCCGCACACGACGACCACCGGGCCGTCCGGCGCCAGGTCGATCGCGGCGTCGGCGAGGGCCACCCCCGCCGCCTCCATGAGCGCGGGGCCCGGGATGCCGGCGACCGCGATCGCCCACGCGTCGGTGGCGCGGATCGCGGGCGCGTCGGGAAGCGGGTCGAGGCCCGACGGCAACGCTGCCGTCCGGCCCGGCGCGCGGGGCGCGACGCTCGGACCGTCGCCAGCCGGGGTGGCGCTCACGGGCGGCGCTCCGACGGGCGGGGCGTGGCGCGGATCATGCGCCCGTCCCGTGGGCGACCGGCACCGCCCACGCCACGGCCGACGCGATCTCCCGCTCGTGGGTGAGCGACAACGTCACCTCGACGCCACGCTCCGCCGCCCGGGCGGCGGCCGCCCCGTGCAGGACGACGGCGGGCGGGCCACCACGACCGACGACCTCGATCTCCAGTGGACGGAACGCGTCGAGCCGTAGGGCCTTCGTCACCGCCTCCTTCGCGCAGAACCGCGCGGCGAGGTGCCGCGCGGGGCGCGAGGCCCCGGCGCACGCCTCCTGCTCGGCCGTCGTGAACAACCGGTCCCCGAGCCCGGGCCGACGCGCCAACGCGCGCTCGAGGCGGCCGATCTCCAACAGGTCGATCCCGACGCCCTCGCGCATCGGGGCGCATGCTACCCGGCGCGTCCGGGCACGTCGGCGACGAGCCGGTCGCAGACCGCCTGCGCCTCGTCGACGGTCGGCGCCTCGGCCATCACCCGCACGAGCTGCTCGGTCCCGGACGCCCGCACGAGCACGCGACCGCGCCCCTCCAGACCGCGCGCCTCGCGGTCGATCGCGGCGGCCAGGCCCCCGTCCTCCATCGCGGCGTCGCGATCGGTCACCGCGACGTTGACGAGCACCTGGGGCAGGGACTCCATGGCCCGTCGGTCCGCCAGCCGATCGTCGCCGATCGCCTCGAGCGTGAGCAGGGCCGACGCGATCCCGTCACCGGACGGGACGAACCCGGTCTCGATGATGTGCCCCGACTGCTCGCCGCCCAGGCTCCACCCGCGCTCCGCGAGCGCCGCGACGACATGGCGGTCGCCGACCGGGGTGGTGGCCGTGGGGATCCCGGCCGCGGCCATCGCGAGCCCGAACCCGTGGTTCGACATCACCGTCACCGCGACCCCGCCCGCGAGCCGCCCGGTGGCCCGGAGGTGCAGCGCCATGATCGCCAGCAGCTCGTCGCCGTCGTACGCGCGACCGGCGTGGTCGACGGCGAGCAGCCGATCCCCGTCCCCGTCGAACGCGAACCCGACGTCGCACCCGTGCTCGACGACCGTCCGGGACAGCGCGCCCGGGTGCGTCGAGCCGACCCCGTCGTTGATGTTGCGACCGTCCGGCCGGTCCCCGATGACGACGACGTCGGCGCCACGGCGGCGGAACGCGTCCGGGGCGACGCCGGCGGTCGCGCCGTGCGCGCAGTCCAACGCGATCCGACGGCCCGTCAGGTCGAGGTCGGCGAACCGGACGTCGAGCGCCCGGAGGTAGTCCTCCCGAGCCCCGAGCAGCGGTCCGATCGCACCGATGGACGTCCCCCACGCCCCGTCGCCGATCGGCTCGGCCGCGAGCGTCGCGACGCGGGCCTCCGCGTCGTCGGGGAGCTTGCGACCGTCCGGCCCGAAGAGCTTGATCCCGTTGTCGGCGAACGGGTTGTGCGACGCGGACACGACCGCGGCGATCGTGAACCCGAGCTCCCGGACGAGGAGCGCGGCGGCCGGGGTCGGCAGCACGCCCGCCAGGCGGACGTCGGCCCCGACCGCGGCGGCCCCGGCGGCGAACGCCGCCTCGAGCATCGGCCCCGACGCGCGGGTGTCGCGGACGACGAGCACCCGCGGCGGCGCGGCGGGCCCGCCGTCCGTCGGGTCCGCGGCGCCCAGAACGGCCGCACGGCCGAGTCGCAACGCGAGCTCGGCCGTGAGGACCGTTCCGGCGGGGCCACGGACCCCGTCGGTACCGAAGAGCCGTCCCATCGTGACGGTGCGCGAAGGACCTAGCGCTTGCTGAACTGCGGACGCTTACGGGCCTTCTTGAGGCCGGCCTTCTTGCGCTCCTTGACGCGCGCGTCACGCGTCAGGAACCCACGCTTCTTCAGCTCGCCACGGAGGCTGGGCTGGGCGACGATGAGCGCGCGCGAGATGCCGTGGCGCAGGGCGCCGGCCTGCGAGCTGATGCCGCCGCCGTGGATGCGGGCGATGACGTCGAGCTGCTCGTGGTAGCCGACGACCTCGAGGGCCTGACGGATCGTCCGCTGGAGCGCGTCGCGCGGGAAGTACGTCTCGAGGTCCTTGCCCCCGATGGTGTACTGCCCGGTTCCGGGGGTGAGGATCACGCGGGCGACCGCGGACTTGCGCTTGCCGGTGGCCGTGTAGCGGGCCCCCGCCGACAGGTCGATCGTGACCTCGGCGATGGGCGCGTCCGCCGCGTCCTCCGCGTCGGCGTCGCCGTCGGCGGGCTGCTCGCCGTCACCCTCGTAGTAGTAGCCGAACTCGTCGGACTGCTGCCCGGCCTGCTGACCCGAGTCCAGGACGATGTCGACCTCGAGGTCGGCCCCGGGGATCGCGGGCTTCACGCGCGGCGCCTCGTCGGCGTCGTCGTCACCCTCGTCGTCGGCCTCGGGGGCCTCCGGCGCCACGTCGGCCTCGGGGGCGGCGGCGCCCTCGGCCTCGGTCGGCTCCGCGGTCACGGCGTCGGCCGCGGCGGCCTCGGGCTGCTCGGCGGGGGTCGCCGGGGCCTCGGCGGCCTCGGGGGTCTCGTCGGGGGTGGGGGCCTCGTCAGCCATCAGGCGTCGATCTCCAGGGACAGCGGCTTCTGGGCCACGTGCGGGTGCTCCGGTCCGGCGTAGACCTTGAGCTTGGTCAGCTGCTTGCGGGCCAGCCGGTTCTTGGGCAGCATGCCCTTGACGGCCTTGCGGATGATCTCCTCGGGCTGCTTCGCGAGCTGCTCCTCGAAGGTCCGCGTGTAGAGGCCGCCGGGGTACCCCGAGTGGCGGTGGTAGAGCTTGGCGGCGCGCTTGTTGCCGGTCACGTGGATCTTCTCCGCGTTCACGACGATCACGAAGTCGCCCGTGTCGACGTGCGGCGTGTACTCCGGCTTGCGCTTGCCGCGCAGGACCTCGGAGATCTGGGTGGAGAGACGACCGAGGGTCTGGCCCGTGGCGTCGACCACGTACCAGGAGCGTTCGCGGGTCTCGGAGTTGGCGACGTAGGTCTTAGACACGGGCTCTCAAGAACTCTGTGCGAGCAGGGATCAGCGCGCAGCGGCGGACCACGATAGCGCACCGTCGCGCCGGAAGGACGGCCGCCTCCCCGGTCGCGGACGTCGACCGTCGGCCGGAGCCGGTCAACGGCGACCACCACCGAGATCGACCTCGCGGTCACGGGCCCACAGCAGCAGGTTGACGGCCCCCAGGAGCACGATCCAGGCCCCCCAGGCGCCCGGACGGCCCAGCGCGGGCAGCGCGTCCCGGACCGCGATCACCGCGCTGACGGCGACGGTCGCCGAGACGGTCCCGCCGAGCCCGATCGCGACGACCCTGTCGGCGAGGGGCGTCAGGACGAGCCCGACCGCACCGCCCACGGCCGCCCCGGTCGGCGCGGCCACGTCGACGCCGCCCCAGCCCTCGCCGGCGGCGAGCGCGCCGAGCCCCGCCGCCCCGACCACGAGGGCCGCGCCCCACGGGCCGTCGTCACGGCCGCAGAGCGCGGCCGTCACGAGGAGGCAGGCCCCGATCGCGAGCGGCACGCGGTCGAGCGGCAGGCGGTCCGCGGCGACGGCGGCGAGCGCCGCGACGCCGCCCACGAGGTACGCCGCCGCGCGCGGGCCCCGCGCCGGCCCGGCGACCCCGCCGCTCACCGCCGGTCGACCGGGAGCGCGCTCACTCCCACTCGATCGTGCCGGGCGGCTTGCTCGTGATGTCGAGCACCACGCGGTTGATCTCGCGGACCTCGCCCACCATGCGGCCGGCGATCCGGTCGAGCAGGTCGTACGGCAGGCGCGCCCAGTCGGCGGTCATCGCGTCGTCCGAGGTCACCGCGCGGATCGCCACGACGTGGCCGTAGGTCCGCTCGTCCCCCTGCACGCCGACGGTCCGCACGTCGGGCAGGACGCAGAAGCTCTGCCACAGCTCGCGGTAGAGGCCCGCCGCGCGGATCTCCTCCTGGAGGATCGCGTCGCACTCGCGCAGCAGCGCGAGCTTCGCCTCGGTGATCTCGCCGCCGACGATGCGGATGCCGAGGCCGGGCCCCGGGAACGGCTGGCGCCACACCATCCGCTCCGGTAGCCCGATCTCCGTGCCGACCGCCCGGACCTCGTCCTTGAACAGCGCCCGCAACGGCTCGACGAGCTCGAAGGTCAGGTCGTCGGGCAGCCCGCCGACGTTGTGGTGGCTCTTGATCGTGGCGGCGCCGTTCCCGCCACCCGACTCGATGACGTCGGAGTACAGCGTGCCCTGGACGAGGAACCGGGCCCCGGGATCGGCCGGCCCGGCCGGCACGTCGCCCGCCACCTCGACCGTCGTGCCCTCGGGACCGGACCCCGGATCGGCGCCCCCGGCGACGAGCCGCGCCGCCTCCTCCTCGAAGACGCGGATGAACTCGCCGCCGATGATCTTGCGCTTGGCCTCCGGCTCGGTGACCCCGGCCAGCCGGGAGAGGAACCGCTCTCGCGCGTCGACGACGACGAGCGGCACGTGGAAGTGCTCCGAGAAGGTCCGGCGGACCTGCTCGCTCTCGTCCTTGCGCATCATCCCGTGGTCGACGTAGACGCAGGTCAGCTGGTCGCCGACCGCCCGGTGGACCAGCAGGGCGGCGACCGAGCTGTCGACCCCGCCGGAGAGCCCGCACACGATGCGGCCGTCGCCGACCTGCTCACGGATGAGCCGGATCTGCTCCTCCGCGATGTTCGCCGCCGACCAGTCCATCGCGCAACCGCAGACGTCGCGCAGGAACGTCATGAGGGTCTGCTGGCCGTAGGGCGTGTGGACGACCTCCGGGTGGTACTGGATCCCGTAGATCCCGCGCTCGACGTCCTCGAACGCCGCCACCGGCGACGCGGTCGAGCTCGCGAGGGCGACGGCCCCCGGAGGGGCGGTGTAGACCGTGTCGCGGTGGCTCATCCACACCGGCTGGGTCTCGGGCTGCCCCGCCAGCAGGCGCCCGTGCTCGACGACGGTGAGCTCCGACCGACCGTACTCGCCGACGTCGGCCGCCTCGACCCGCGCACCGAGCTCGTGCGCCAGGAGCTGCATGCCGTAGCAGATGCCCAGCACCGGAACCCCGAGCTCGAGCAGCTCCCGCTCGAGCGCCGGGGCGCCGTCGGCGTACACCGACGCCGGCCCGCCGGACAGGATGACGCCTCGCGGGGCGCGACGGCGGACCTCGGCGGCCCCGACGTGGTGGGGCAGGAGCTCGCTGAAGACGCCGCACTCGCGCACGCGGCGGGCGATGAGCTGGCTGTACTGGCCGCCGAAGTCGAGGACGACGACCTCGTCGACGTCGAGGCGGTCGGGCAGCACGGGCGGGGGCGTCGCGTCGGACATGCGGGTCAGGGCCTCTCTCGCCCGTCCGGGGCGGCCTGGGGGTCGGGATCCAGCGCGGCGGCCTCGCGCCGCGCGGCGGGGGCGACGGCGATCGCCGCCCGGTTGAACTCGGCCAGGTCGACGTAGCCGCAGGTCGCCATCGAGCGCTTGAGCGCGCCGATGAGGTTCGTCGTGCCGCTCGCGTCGACGGCGGGGCCGTGGAGGACCCGCTCGAGCGGGGCGACGGTGCCGACGTGGATCCGCTCCCCGCGGGGCAGCGACGCGTGGGCCGCGGACGCGGGCCAGTGCCAACCGCCGCCGGGCGCCTCGGTCGCCCGCGACAACGGCGTGCCGACCATCACCGCGTCGGCCCCGCAGGCGATCGCCTTGGCGAGGTCGCCGCCGGTGCGGATCCCGCCGTCGGCGATGACCTGCACGTACTCCCCGGTCTCGAGGATGTGGGTCGAGCGGGCCCCGGCGACGTCGGCCACCGCCGTCGCCTGCGGGAGCCCGACGCCGAGGACCCGGCGCACGGTCGATCCGCCGCCGGCCCCGACGCCGACGACGACGCCCGCCGCGCCGGTCCGCATGAGGTGCAGGCCGGTGTGGTAGCTCGAGCACCCTCCGACGAGCACCGGGATCGGCATCTCGGCGATGAACTGCTTGAGGTTGAGGACGTCGCCGTCGCCGGCCTCGCCGACGTGCTCGGCGCTCACGACGGTGCCGAGGATCGCCAGGACGTCCAGTCCGGCGTCGAGGGCCACGTCGACGTGACGGCGGACGCGTTGCGGCGTGAGCGACCCCGCGACGACGACCCCCGGCTCCGACTTGATCTCGCGGATCCGCTCGACGATGAGCTCGGCCCGGACCGGCGCGGCGTGGAGCTCGCGGAGCCGCTGGAACGCCTCGGCGGGCGGCAGCGCCGCCAGCCCGGCGAGCTGCGCCCCGGCGTCCTCGTGACGGGTCCACAGGCCCTCGAGGTCGAGGATCGCCAGGCCGCCCTGCCGGCCGATCTCCTTGGCGGTGTCCGGGGAGATCGCCGCGTCGATCGCCGAGCTCACGAGCGGCAGCTCGAACCGGTACGGGCCGAGCTTCCAGGCGATGTCGACCTCGTCGGGGTTGCGGGTCCGCCGCGACGGGACGATCGTGACCTCGTCGAAGCCGTAGGCGCGGCGGGCCTTCTTGCCCCGGCCGATCTCGATCTCCATGCCCGGAAGGATCGCGCAGCGGCCGCCGCGGCGTCGCCCGGCGGCCGTGACGCGGCCCGCGAGGCCTCACTCGTCGAGGTCGGCGGGGTCGATCGACTCGATCGACACCTCGTGCACCAGGCGGTCGACCTGGCGGGCGTCGACGAGCCCCGCGCCGAGTCGCTGGGTCGCGTCGGCGCCGCACGCGACCGCGAACCGCAGCGACTCCTCGACGGACCGTCCCTCGTAGCGGCCGGCGACGAGCCCGGCGAGGAACGCGTCGCCGGATCCGATCCGGGCGACGGTCTCCCGCGGCTCGATCCGGGCCCGGAACAGCTCGATCGTCCCGGCGGTCGCCGACGCCATCGGGGCCTGGGCCGACGCCGCGTCGTGCCGGACCCCGGCGACGCACCCGTCCTGCAGCGTCATGATCGCCTCGCCGACGCCGAGATCGAGGATCTCCGTCACCGCCCGGGCCCGGTCCACGTCGTCGGCGAACTCGTGGCCGACGATCTCCTCGGCCTCGAGCTGGTTCGGCGTGATCGCGTCGGGCGCGGCCCGCACGATCCGGCGCAGCGGCTCGCCGTCGGTGTCGACGTACACCCGGACCCCGACCCGGTGCAGCTCCTTGACGAGGTCGACGTAGACGTCCTCCGGCACGTTGCGGGGCAACGATCCGGCCATCACGACGACGTCGGCCCCGCGGGCGAGGTAGAGGAGCTTGTCGGTGAAGAGCTCGAGCTCGCGGGCGTCGACCTTCGGCCCGCGCTCGTTGATCTCGGTCTGGACGCCGCTCGTGGGGTCGAACACCGCGGTGTTCGTCCGCGACTCCTCGTCGATCCGGACGAAGTCGTTGAGGATCGACTCGCGGGTGAGCTGCTCGACGATCCTCGTGCCCGTCGCGCCGCCCGCGAGCCCGGTGGCGATCACCGGCTGGCCCAGGGTCTTCAGCGTGCGGGCGACGTTCACGCCCTTGCCGCCGGCGAGCGCGGTCTGCTCGACCGCGCGGTGCCGGTGCCCGAGCCGGAGGTTCGGCACGACGAGCGAGCGGTCGATCGCGGCGTTCAGGGTGACGGTGATGATCATGCGGGTCCCGCGGTCCGCCGGGGACCGTCGACCGACGCCACACTACCCGCGGGACCGTGAGAGCGCGGGCGTCGGTCCCGACCGACGCCCGCGTCGCACCAGCGTGACGAGCGCCACGAGGAGCGCCAGGACGAGGCCGATGAGGACCTGGACGCCCCGCTCCGACAGGCGATCGTCGACCCGCTCCCAGACCGTCGCCGCGGCGACCGCCCGCGTCGTGACCGCGGGGACCCGGGCCACCACCCGCCCACGCTGCAGGATCTCGACGGTCCCGAGCCGCGAGCCCTTCGGCAGCGGCCCCTCGACGTCCGCCGGGAGCCCGACCACGCGGGTCCGCAACCGCTCGTCCCGGCGGGCGGTGCGCCGCACGGTCCTGGCGGCCTCGACCTCGACCACCCGGTCGTCGCGGTACCGCAGGGGCAGGCGCGCGACGACGTCCGAGCGCCGCACCGCGACCTTGCGGACGTACCGGTCGAGGGCGAACCGCATGAGGGCGAGGGAGTCGGCGTTGCGGGCCGCCTCGGACGACGCGCCGAGCACGACGCTCACGACCGACACGCCCCGCCGCCGGCCGGACGCGACGAGCGCGTACCCCGCCTTGCGGGTGTGCCCCGTCTTGACCCCGTCGACCCACGGGACGTCCCGCACGAGGGTGTTGCGGTTCTCGACGGTGATCGGGGGGCTCGCCGACGTCAACCGCATCGACGGCTCGTCGACGATGCGGCGGAACTCCGGGAACTCGCGCAGGAGCAGGGTGAGCTTGACGAGGTCGGTGGCGGTGCCCCGGTGGCCCTCGGCGTCGAGCCCGATCGGGTTGCGATAGCGCGTGCGCAGCCCGAGCTCCTTGGCCCGACGGTTCATCGCCGTGACGAACTTGGCGGTGGAGCCGCTGACGGCCCGGGCGATCGCCACGGCCGCGTCATTGCCGGACGGCAGCATGAGCCCGGCGAGGAGGTCCCGCATCGTCATCCGGTCGCCGGCCCGCAACCCCGCGACCGACTCGACGGCCGCGCCCGGGTAGGCGGTGATCCGGTGTCGGCGGTCCAGGCGCCCGTCCTCGAGCGCCAGCAGCGCGGTCATGAGCTTCGTCGTCGACGCG
Source organism: Solirubrobacteraceae bacterium (assembly GCA_023230855.1). Classification (GTDB taxonomy): domain Bacteria; phylum Actinomycetota; class Thermoleophilia; order Solirubrobacterales; family Solirubrobacteraceae; genus Patulibacter. The sequence continues at coordinate 8,051 of JALNWQ010000012.1, read as the reverse complement.
ATCCCACGCAGGATGTTCGCGCGGCGCTCGAAGACGATGTCGCCGGTGGCGAGCTCGACGACGATCGCAGACGGCGCGCTCACCGACGGCCCGTCCGCGGACCGGGCGACGGCGGGCGCCGTGAGCGACGACGCCGCCACCGCGACGACCAGCAGCGCCGGCAGGGCCGGGGCGGGCCACGGGCGGGTCGGGCGCGTGACCCGCGAGGCGGTCGACACGCTCATGGGCGCAACCGCACGCGCTGCCCGACCCGCAGCGTCCGGGTCGCCAGGCGCGGGTTGAGCTCCAGGACGTCGTCGAGCGTCAGGCCGTGTCGGGCCGCGATCGCCGACAGGCTGTCGCCGGGGCGCACGGTCGCGGTCCGACGCGTCGGCCGGGCGGTCGTGGTCCGGACCGCCGGCGTCGCCTGCGTCACCGACGGCGTGGCGTCCTCCGACCCGCTGCGGCCGACGACGAGCACCGCCACGACCACCGCGGCCAGCGCTGCCGGTGCCAGGAAGCGGAACGGTGAGGTCGGGGGCACGCCGGGCAGGATAGGCCGCCGACGTGCGCTCGGCCGCGAGCCGGGCCCCGGGCGGGGGCGCCGGACCGGTCGCGTCCGGCCCGGTCACGACGCCAGCCGGGCCGCCTGCTCCCGCAACGCCTCGGCGGCCGCGCGGGCGGCCGCGGCGCGCCGGGCGGGCGACCCGTCGCCGGCGCCGACGATCGAGCGCGAAGCGGTGACGAGCGCCGCGCCGGGGCCCGGCGCGAACGCGGGCGCGAGGTCCTCGACCCGTCCGCCCTGGGCTCCGACGCCCGGCAGGAGGAACGGGGTCCGCGGCATCAGCTCGCGGAGCCGGAGGATGCGGTCGGGCGCGGTCGCGCCGACGACCGCGCCGACGGGGGCGATGCCGGCGCCGGGGTCCGCGGCGGCGCCGAGGGCGTCGACGAGCCGGGCGACGTGCTCCCAGACCGGCCCGCCGTCGGCGGTCGGCCGCTCCTGCAGGTCGGCCGCTCCCGGGTTCGACGTCCTGACGAGGACGAACGTCCCGGCGCCGCGGGGCACGGCGGCGTCGATGAAGGGCTGCACGCTGTCGGCGCCCATGTACGGGGCGACGGTCACCGCGTCGGCTCCGAGGCCGGGGACGTGGCCCCACGGGGTGGGGGCGCCGCCGAGCAACGCCTGGGCGTACGACGCGGCGGACACGTCGATGTCGCCACGCTTGGCGTCGACGATGACGAGGAGCCCGACGTCGCGGGCGAAGGCGGCGACGGTGGCCAGGGCCTCCACGCCGGGGGCTCCGAGGCGCTCGAAGCTCGCGCTCTGGAGCTTGACGGCGACGCAGGCGTCGGCCGTCGCCTCGAGGACGCGGCGGCAGTGGTCGACGACGGCGAGCGCCGCCGACCGGGCGGGATCGAGGCCCGCCGGGTCCGGCGCGGAGCCGGACGTGGGCCAGAGCCGGCCCGGGTCGGGATCGAGCCCGACGACGACCGCGCTACGACGGTCGCCGACCGCTGACGCCAGCCGGCCCCCGAAGGAACCGGACTGGTCGTCGGCCGTGGTCAACTCAGGCGACCGACTTCTTCAGGGCGGCGCCGGCCGTGAACTTCGGGAGCTTCTTCGCCGGGATGTCGATCGGCTCCTTGGTGGCCGGGTTGATGCCCTTCCGGGCGCTCCGCTCGGTGACGGAGAACTTCCCGAAGCCCGAGAAGGCGACGTCGCTACCGCGCGACAGCGACTCGGTGATGGTCTCGAGCACGGCGTCGACGGCCGCCTGGGCGTCCTTCTTGCCGAGGCCGGCCTTGTCGGCGACGATGTCGACGAACTCTGCCTTGGTGGTCACTTGCGCTCCTCCTGTTGGGGCGACGTAATCGGGTTGCGACGGTATCAGCGGGCCGACGGGCCCGCCCGTCGGTCGGACGCCCCCCCGCACCCGGCGGGACGACGGTCCGCGCGGTCCCGGGGGACCGAGCGAACGGCGGCAGTCTCCCGATCGGACAGGACGGAACGCGTCCCGGGTCGTCGTCGCCGCCGTCCGAGGTGGTTGGATACCGGCCCATGACCCTCGAGCGGATCGCCTGGTCGGGCGTCGTCCTGACCTGCCTGCTGGCGGCCCTGCTGCTCGTCATCGACGGGTTCGTCGGCTACGCCGGGGTGAGCGTCGCGGTCGGCGCGTCGGCGGCGATCAACCTGCGTTGACCCCACCCCCGAGCCGGGCCGCGAGCCAGGGCCGTAGCGCCTCGACGGCGGCGCCGCGGTGCGAGATCGCGGCCTTCTCGTCCGGCGACAGCTCCGCCATCGTCCGGCCGTCGTCGAGCGCGTCCGGCACGAACAGCGGGTCGTAGCCGAACCCGCCGTCGCCGCGGGGGGTCGCGGCGACGACGCCGGCGCAGCGGCCCTCGACGACGTGCTCGACGCCGTCCGGCAGGACGACCGCGAGCGCGCAGACGTAGGCCACCCCGCTGCCGACCGGCGCCCGCGACCGCAGGAGCTCGAGGTTCTCGAGGTCGGTCGCGTGCTCCCCGGCGAACCGGGCGGAGCGCACCCCCGGCGCCCCGCCGAGGGCGTCGGACCGGATCCCGGAGTCGTCGCCGAGCGCCGGTCGGCCCGTCGCGCGCGCCGCGGCCCGCGCCTTGCCGAGCGCGTTCTCGGCGAACGTCTCCCCCGTCTCCGGCGGCAGCGTCACGTCGTCCGGCAGCGGGTCGACGCCCCACGTCGCGAGCATCCGCGACAGCTCGTCGGCCTTGTGGGCGTTGCGGGTGGCCATCACGAGCCGGGGCGGGGCGGGCATCGCCCCATCCTGCCGCCCCCGGCCCGTGCGCCGCGCGGACGGCCTACTTCGGGGCCTTGCCGGCGTGCCCGATCGCCTCCTTGATCTTGCCGAGGACGGCCTCGCCGATGCCGCCGCCGTTCGACTTCCTCATGAACAGCACGACGCCGGCCATGACGGCGGCGACGAGCATCGCGAGCGCGACGTACTCGACGGTGCCCTGGCCGTCCTCGCGGCGCAGGCGCATCCCGAGGGCGCGCTGGTGGACGTCGGCCGCGAGCGCCAGCGGACGCTCGCGGAGGGTGATCGCGGCCGGGGCGTCGGCCGGCTCGTCGGCGGTGGGCGTGGGGGTCTGCGGGTCGGTGTTGGTCATGGTCGCCATGCTCGACCGGGGGCCCGTGCCGGAACGACGGGGCAACCGTGCAGAATCAGCACCGGATGCGTGCGCTCGTCGTGTCGAACATGGCCCCGGACGCGGGGAGCCCGGAGCGTGGCGGGTTCGTCCGCGACCAGGTCGCCGCGCTGCGCGGGATCGACGGCGTCGACGTCGCGCTCCACGAGTTCGCGCCCGGCGCCTACCGCGCGGCCGCACGGGAGCTGCGGCGGCGCCACCGCGGGGTGCGCTACGACGTCGTCCACGCCCACTTCGGCCTGACCGCGGCGCCGGCGCTCGGCGTCCGCGCCGACCTCCGCGCGGTGACGCTCCACGGTCGTGACCTCCGACATCCGCGGAGCCGCGCGATCACCGCCGCGACCCTGCCGACGCAACGGTTGCTGGGCATCGCCGCCGAGGACCTGCGGTCGTGGCTGCCGCGACCGTTCCGGGCCCGGGCGGTCGCGCTCCCCGTCGGGTTCGCCGTCGACCGGTTCGGGCCCACCGACCGGGGCGACGCCCGCCGCCGGCTCGGGCTCGACCCGGCCGAGCCGTTCCTCCTCTTCCCCTACGGCCGGGAGCGACGGGTCAAGCGGTTCGACCGGGCCGAGGCGCTCGCCGGCGCGGTCGGCGTGCCGGTCCGCAGCCTCGGCGGCGTCGACCCGACCCGCATGCGCGACTGGCTCAACGCCGCGAGCGTCGTCGTCGTGCCCAGCGAGCACGAGGGGTTCGGGCTGGCGGCCGTCGAGGCGCTCGCGTGCGACGTGCCGGTGCTCGCCACCCCGACCGGGGCGCACCCCGACACGGTCGGCCGGGTGCCGGGGTGCCTCTGCGCACCGTGGGACCTCGACGTGTGGGCCGCCGCCGCGCGCGAGGCGTTGCGCCACGAGGACCCCCGGGTGCCGGGGGCGGCCGCGGCCCACCCCCATGGGACCGGGCCGTACGCCGCCCGGGTCGTCGCGGCGTGGCGCGAGCGGCTCGCGGCCTGAGGCCCGACCGCCACGGCGACGTCGACGCGCCGCGGATCGCCGACCACCGGGGCCGACCGCGCCGCGCCGGGCAGGACCACGCGGCGAGCCGCCGCCGAAGCGCCGTTACACTCGCACCGGTCCGGGCGCGGAGCCAGGCCCGGCCCTCCCATGAGCAGCCTCTTCGACCGCCTCTCCCGCACCCGCGACCGCCGTCGCCCGCCCGCGGACGGCGAGGCCGCGGTCCCGCGACCGGCCGCCGCCCCCGCCGCCGAGGACCGGCGCGCGCCCGACGCGGACGCCGCGGCCCGTCCGCCCGCCGCGACGGACGTCGAGCGGGCGGCCCCCGCCACGCCCGACCGGGAGCCGGACGCGCCGACGGAGGTCCACGCCGCCGTCGAGGTCCCCGGGCCCGACGCGACGCCCGACCGTCCGCGGCAGTATCCGGGCATCCCCACCGGCGACCCGGAGCCCGAGCCCCTCCCCGCGATCCCCACGGGCGACCCCGAGCCCGAGCCCCTCCCCGCGATCCCCACGGGCGACCCCGAGCCCGTCGCCGCCGACGACGCGTCGCCGGTCGACGCGTCGGCGACCGCCGTGCACCGCGCCGTCGCGCCGTCGGCCGCCCCGGCCGGCGCGTCCACGACCGACGACGCCCCCACCCCCGACGCGGCGCCACCGACGCCGGCGGTCCCCACCCGGGCCGGCGTCCGTGGCCGCGGCCGGATGCGTCGTCGCCTGCGCTACCTGCGCCGGGTGCGCGAGCTCGGGTACCGCGACCTCGGCGGCCTCGTCTTCGAGCTCCGCCGGGCCGGCGTCGACAACCCGCTGCTCGTCGACGCCAAGGTCGAGGCGCTGCAGCGCCTCGACGCCGAGCTCCACGTCCTCGAGCACGCGCTGCGGGACTACCGGCCGATCGAGGAGCTCCACGAGCCGGGCGTGTCCGTCTGCGTGCGTTGCGGCGCGCTGCACGGCAGCGACGCCCGGTTCTGCCCGCAGTGCGGCAGCCACGTCGCCACCCAGGGCGCCCCGCCCGACCCGGCCGGGGCGCCCACCGCGCCCCACCGCACCGAGGACGGCGCGACCACCGGCGTCCACGCCACGGGCCGACCGGGGCGCGAGGCCGGCCGCACCACGTCGCACGGATGACCGATCAGCCGCCGCACCCGATCGTCTGCCCCCGCTGCGGCGCGACGGTCGACACCGAGCAGTCCTGGTGCCTCAACTGCGGGGCCCCGGCCCGCACCCGGATGCGACCGACGCCGAACTGGCGGTTGCCGATCGCGCTCATCGGCGCGCTCGTGCTCATCGCCGTCGGCGGCACGATCGGCGCGTTCGTCGCCCTGACGACCGGGGACGACCCCAATCCCGCGACCGAGAGCTCGACGCTCCCGACCCCGGCGACGCCCGATGCCGGGGCGCCGCCGGCGGGGGTCGCGCCGCCTCCCGGAGCGACCCCCGAGCCCGAGCCGGTCGCCCCGTCGAGCACCCCCGGCGCCGGCGCCGCCCCGTCGACCACGTCGACCGGCCCCGGCGCCACCGCCCAGCCTCCCGCCGCGGATCCCGGGACGTCCGACTCCGGCGAGCGGACCGCCCGGCTCCGCGACCGCTGACCGACCGACCAGGGGCCGCTCAGCGCAGCGACGGCCAACGCTCGGCCAACCGGCGCGTCGCCCACTCGACCACCGGCGCCGTGGGCGGATCCTCCGGGGCGGCGGGCGTCGGGGCCGACCAGGTCCGCAACGTCGCCGCCACCGAGCGGGCGAGCGCGTCGACGTCGTAGCCGCCCTCGAGGACCATGCCGAGCGGCGCTCCGAGCTCGTCGGCCAGCCGGTGCGTCGCCGCCGCCATCGCCGCGAAGCCCGCGTCGGTCACGGCGCACGACGCCAGCGGGTCGTCGACGTGGGCGTCGTAGCCCGCCGACACGAGCAGCAGGTCGGGCCGGACGTCGCGCGCGATCGGCAGGACCACCCGCTCGACGAGCCCGACGAACGCCTCGTCGCCGCTTCCCGCCCCCACCGGCAGGTTGACGGTGTGCCCCTCGCCCGCGCCGTGCCCGGTCTCGGACGGACGGCCCGTCCCGGGGTAGAGCGGGTACTCGTGGATCGAGCAGTAGAGGACCTCGTCGGTGCCGGCGAAGATCTCGGCCGTGCCGTTGCCGTGGTGGACGTCCCAGTCGAGGACGAGGACCCGCGACATGCCGTGCGCGTCCCGCGCGTGACGCGCCGCGATCGCGACGTTGTTGAGCAGGCAGAACCCCATCGGGCGGTCGGTCTCGCAGTGGTGGCCCGGGGGGCGGTGGAGCGCCGCGGCGCGTCCCGCGCCGGCGGCGAGCGCGTCGACCATCGCGACGGCGCCGCCGGCGGCCCGCAGCGCGGCGTCCCACGACCCGCGCGAGACGAGCGTGTCGGCGTCGATCGATCCCCCGCCGGACCCCGCCAGCGCCCGGATCCGCTCGACGTGCGCGGCCGGGTGCACCGCCTCGAGCTGGTCCCGCGTCGCCTCGGGCGCCTCCTGCGGCTCGAACCCGCACCAGGACTCGGCCTCGAGCGCCCGCTCGACGGCGACGATCCGGGCCGCACGCTCGGGGTGCGCCCCGGTGTCGTGCCCGAGCGACGCGGGATGACGGAAGAGGACCGGGGTCACGACGGCTACCGTACCCGTGATGCCCGGGACCACCGCTGCCGACGCGACCACCGACGTGCTGGTGGTGGGCGCAGGCGCCGCCGGGCTCTACGCCGCGCTCCGGGCCGCCCGCGAGGGGGCCCGCGTCACCGTCGTCACCGCGACGCCGCTCGCGCAGACCGCGTCGTACTGGGCCCAGGGCGGGATCGCCGCCGCGCTCGCCGCCGACGACGACCCCGAGCAGCACCTGGCCGACACCGAGGCCGCCGGACGGGGGACGGTGCGCCGGTCGGCGGCGGCGGTGCTCTGCGCCGAGTCGCCGGACGCGATCGCCGACCTCGAGGCGCTCGGGGTGCGGTTCGACGCCGACCGCCACGGACGGCTCGTGCTCGGCCTCGAGGGCGGGCACCACCGCCGGCGCGTCGCCCACGCCGGCGGAAGCGCGACCGGACGGCGCCTGACCCGGCAGCTCGCGGCGCGCCTCGTCCGCGAGCCCGCGATCACCGTCCTGGAGAGCACCCGGGCGGTCGCGCTGTGGCGGGACGGGGAGCGCGTCGTCGGAGCCCGCACCGACGACGGCCGGCGGATCGCCGCGCGGGCCACGATCCTCACCTGCGGCGGGTCGGCGGCGCTGTGGTCCCGCACGACGAATCCCCCCGGGTCGGTCGGCGTCGGCGCGCAGCTCGCCTACGCGGCCGGCGCGGCCCTCGCGGACCTCGAGTTCGTCCAGTTCCACCCGACCGCCGTCACGGGGATCCCGGGACGCAACGGGTTCCTCGTCACCGAGGCGATCCGTGGTGAGGGCGCGACGTTGCTCAACGCGGCCGGCGACCGGTTCGTCGACGAGCTGCAGCCGCGGGACGCCGTGTCGCTCGCGGTCTGGCAGACGATGCGCGCCGAGGGCTCCGACCACGTGCGGCTCGACATGACCGGGGTCGACCCGGCGGGCTTCCCCAACGTCGTCGACGCGCTGCGCGAGTCCGGCCTGGACCCGGCGACGACCCCGATCCCGGTGTCGCCGGCGTGCCACTACACGATGGGGGGCGTCGTCACCGACCTCGACGGGGCGAGCACCGTCCCGGGGCTGTTCGCGGCCGGCGAGACGGCCTGCACCGGCCTGCACGGGGCCAACCGGCTGGCGTCGAACTCCCTGGCGGAGTGCGTCGTGTTCGGCGGTCGGGCCGCACGCGCCGCGGCCGCGCAGCCCGCGCTGCCGACCATCACCGCGCCCGCGCCCGACGCGGCCGGGCTCCTCGTGCCGAGCGCGGACACGCGACGGGCGCTGTGGCGCCACGCCGGGATCGAGCGTGACCCCGACGGCCTGCGCGCGCTGCT
>JALNWQ010000011.1 GCA_023230855.1 Solirubrobacteraceae bacterium | reverse complement strand
GGAGCGGTCGTTCACCGAATACCTCGCCTCGCCTCGCGTCTCCGACGCCGCGCTCCTCAAGGCGCTCGAGCGCCTCTGGCGCACCGTCGTCCCCGTCGACTGACACCCGGCCGGCAGCCCGCCCCGCGGAGGGGCGACTCGTCCACGGCACGCGGCCTTCACACGCCGGCCATGTTCTACACCGATCGGCGACTTCCCCGTGTAGCGTGAAGTTTCACGCGGGTAAGGGAATGGCGACGCCGGACCCACTGCTCGATGGCCCGCGGGGCGCGCGCGAGACGCACCCGAGAAACCGTCGAAGAGGCAGCTATCTGCCATGAGCAATGGTGTCGAGACGGAGACGATCGAGCTGTCCGAGGCCGCCTCGTCACGGATGCCGGACTACGGCGGTGGCTTCGTCGAGGTGATCATGGCGATCACGGGTTTTGACCCGTTCGATCAGCCCGGTCGGCGCTCCCCGTCCGCAGTGCCCGGCACGCCGGTGCGGAACGGCCGCGGGATCGACTGGGATGGCGCGAACGTTCACGACGCGTTCGCCTGGACGACGGCGGTCGTGTTGCTTATCGGGCGCTGCGAGCCGGGGTCTGCAGGAGCGAGACCAGCGGCGTGTCGGGGTCCGCCAACAGCACGCGGTCGGGCGAGAGCTCCTGGGTGATGGCGCGCTTGCTGAACATGAACTCTTTCGGTCGGTTCACGCAGTCCGCGGCGATCAGCCGGCCGTCGGCGAGGTAGAAGCAGGCGAAGCTGCGGCCCACGTCGGGGTTTCCCCGCAGTACGACCTCGTCATGGCCGGTGCTCAGGCCGGCGATCTGTAGCTTCAGGTCGTACTGGTCGGACCAGAACCACGGCAAGGCCGAGATCGGCTTTCCCTTGCCGCAGATCGCGCCGGCGATCGCCTTGGCGTGCTCCAGCGCGTTGGCGACGCACTCCAACCGCATTCGTGTCCCGTACCGGGCGTCGTAGTGGTTGGCGCAGTCGCCGGCGGCGAAGATGCGCGGATCGTCCGTCCGGCCGTGCTCGTCGACGACGATCCCGTTCTCGACCGCCAGCCCGGCGTCGCGGGCGAGCTCGACGTTGGGCAGGACGCCGACCCCGACGACGACGAGGTCCGCGGGGATCTCGGCGCCGTCGGTGAGGCGGACCGCCCGGACGTGCCAGTCGCCCTCGAACCCCGCGACGCCGACGCCGGTGCGCAGATCGACGCCCTCCTCGCGGTGCACGCGGTCGTAGAACGCCGAGACCTCGGGGGCGGTGACCCGCTGCAGGACGCGGTCGGCGACCTCGAGGACCGCGACCTCGATTCCCAGCTTCCGCAGCGACGCGGCGGCCTCCAGGCCGATGTAGCCCGCGCCGACGATGACGGCCCGGCGGGCGGTCCGGAGGGTGCCCCGGATCGCCTCGATGTCGGCGGCGTCCCGCAGGGCGTGCACGCCTGCGAGGTCCGCGCCGGGGACGTCCAGCGGTCGCGGTCGCGCGCCGGTGCAGAGGACGAGCCGGTCGTAGGACAGCGCGTCGCCGTCGTCGAGTGCGACGGTGCCGGCCTCGCGGTCGATCCCGGTGACGCGGGCGTGACGGAAGGTCACGTCCTCCTTCTCGTAGAAGTCCGGCCCGCGGATCAGGAGGTCCGTCAGCGTCGTCGTGCCGTGCAGGAACGTCTTGGACAGCGGCGGCCGCTGATAGGGCAGCGACGGCTCGTCGCCGACCAGTGCGATCTCGCCATCCCAGCCGCCCTGGCGCAGGCTCACGCAGAGCTGCGCGCTCGCGTGGCCGGCGCCGACCACGATCACCCGGTCGCGTTTCATCCCGTCGTTCCTCTCCGCGTCGCCGTTGCGGCTCAGGCGCCCGATGTCGCCTCGACGCGGACCGGCGTCTGCTCGCGGACCGGCTTGGGCGTGAGCTGCACCTGCATGTCGCTGTAGCCCTTGACGAAGTTCGACTGCACGTAGCCGGGCTCGCCGACGACGTCGATGCGGTCAAACCGCTCCAACAGCTCCTCCCACAGGATCCGCAGCTGCATCTCCGCGAGCCGGTTGCCCATGCACCGGTGCACGCCGAACCCGAACGACATGTGGTTGCGCGCGTTCTTGCGGTCGATGACGAAGTCGTCGGCGTTCTCGAACTTCCGTTCGTCGCGGTTGCCCGACACGTACCACATGAGCACCACGTCGCCCTTGCGGATGAACTGCCCGCCGAAGTAGACGTCCTTCTTGGCGACGCGGCGCATGTAGGCCAGCGGGGTCTGCCAGCGGATGATCTCCGAGACCATGTTCGGGATCAGCTTCGGGTCGGCCTTGAGCTTCTCGAACTCGTCCGGGAACCGGTTGAGCGCCAGGACGCCGCCGGACATCGAGTTGCGGGTGGTGTCGTTGCCGCCGACGATCAGCAGCGTGAGGTTGCCGAGGAACTCGAACGGCTTCTTGATCAGGTCCTTGGTGTCCTCCGACGTCTGCATCAGGGTGATGAGGTCGAAGCCGTCCGGCTCGCCGGCGGCGCGGCGGGCGGCCTTGTCGTGCCACAGCGCCGTGAAGTTGCGCGCCAGGTCCACGGCGGCGGGGAAGAGCTCGTCCTGGTGCGTCGTGCCGCCCGTGGCGTCCGCGGACCCGCTGATCGTGTCGGACCAGTAGGTCAGCTTGTGCCGCTGCTCGAACGGGAAGTCCAGCAGCGTCGCCAGCATGCGCCCGGTGATCTCCTTCGACACGCGCTCAACCCAATCGAACGGCCGGTCGGTCGGCAGGTTGTCGAGCACGTCCTGCACGCGCTCGCGGATCAGCGACTCCATCTCCTTGAGGTTCTTTGGCGCCACGACGCCCTGCACGGCCCGGCGCTGCACGTCGTGCTTGGGCGGGTCCATCGCGATGAACATCTCGGCGTTGAACGGCGGTGGCCCCAGGACGATGAAGGGCTCGGCCGAGAACACCTCCGCGTTGGAGTCGACGGCCTGGATGTCGGCGTAGCGCGTGATCGACCAGAACGGCCCGAACGGGCTTTTGGGCTGGTAGTGGACGGGGGCCTCCTCACGCAGGCGTGCGAAGTAGGGGTACCACTGGCCCTGACGGTTCATGAACGGGTTGCTGACGTCGATCTCCTCCAGCGGCACGTCCGCCGGATCGGGGATCGGCTCCTCCGTGAAGACGAGCGGCGTCTCAAGGCCGGCGAGGCGCTTGGCCTTCTGCGCGAGGCCGACGCCCTGGATCACGCGATCCGTCGGCACGGTCGCCTGCACCGTGTCGGTCACGCGGACCTTCGTCCGCTGAAAGAGGCTGCTGTTGCTCGTCATGGTCTCTGGCTCGCTGGTCGTCTGCTCGAACACGGGGTGGGCCTACATCTGGAACTCGGGCAGGTGCACCGTCAGCCCGTCGAGCGCGGGGGTGGCCCGCAGCTGGCACGCCAGACGCGAGTTCGGGCCGCACTCCGGCGACATCTCCACCATCTGGCTCTCGAGTTCGGTGCGCGTGCCGGTCGTGGCGATCCAGGCGTCGTCGACCATCACGTGGCAGGTGCCGCACGACGCCTCGCCGCCGCAGTCGCCATCGATCCCGGGAACGCCGTTGTTGGTCGCCAGCTCCATCAGCGACGTGCCGTCCTCCAGCTCGACCTGGTGCGGCGTGCCGTCGTGCTCGACGAACGTGATGGTCCCCATGACTGCCTCCCTCAACTGGTTTGACGAAGCCTGCTCAGCGTCCGGGGCGCTCACTCGGGCGACCCGCTGGCAGAGTGGTCCGAGCGTACCACTTTTGTGCACCGTGCGGTACGTTCTGGGAGTGGATGCAGAATACGACCGATGAGCACCCCGACGCATCTGACTCGCAAGGGCGCCCGGCGTGCCGAGGAGATCCTTGAGGCCACCGTGCGCTGCCTCGCCCGCGACGGGTATGCCGCCACCTCGCTGCAACGCGTCGCCGAGGAGGCCGGGGTCCCCAAGCGCGCGATCCCGTACTACTTCGCCTCGCGCGAGGGCCTGCTGACGAACGCGGCCGAGCACCTCATCGCCCGCCTCGTCGACCAGATCCTGCAGGCCGTCGCCGCGCTCAAGGACGCCGACAGCATCATCGATGTCGGCTTGGAAGCGTTCTGGGCCGGCCTGACCCGCGACCGGGCGTTCTTGGTCGCCTGGCTGGGCCTGCAGACCGAAGCGATCACCAACCCGTCCCTCGCACCAGCAGCCGCAACGGCGACCGATCAGCTGCGCCAGATGATCGACGGCCTGATCGCCGGGCACCGCGCCCGCGGTGGCCATCTCGCGTACCCGGCACAGACGATCCAGGTCACCACCCTCGCATGGGTGCAGGGCCTCGCGCTGGATTGGGCCGTCAACGGCACCACGCCCGCCCTCGAGGACTCCGTCGCCGCCTTTCGGTCCTGGTTGAAGACCGCGGCTCACCCAGACGTGGTGCCGTTCGACCCTTCGAGCACAGCCGCGCACCAGACCGAGGAGCACCCCTGATGAAGACCCCGTCGATCGTGTTGTCCCCGACGCCGATTCGCGAGCAGATCGACGCCGCCAAGGCCGCGGAGGCGGCGGGGTTCTCGTCGGTCTGGACGACCGAGTTTCACCACCGCTCCGCCACCGTGCCACTCGGCGCGATCGCGCAGGCAACCTCGACGATCGGGGTTGGGACCGCGATCGCCTACGCATTCGGGCGCACCCCGGTGGTCCTCGCCGCAGAGATCCGCGACCTCGACGAGCTCTCCGACGGCCGGCTGCGATTCGGGCTGGGGACGGGCACCACCCGCATGCAGCGCGACTGGCACGGCCTCGACGGCCTGCACCCCGCCCCACGAATGGAAGAGCTGCTCCCGTTGGTCCGCAAGCTCTGGCGACTGCACGAGGGCCCACAAGCGCAGGACGGCCGGTTCTACCGCGTCGACGTCAAGCCGACCGTCCCGGTCGACCCGCCGCTGCGACCTGACGTGCCGCTCCTGATGGCCGGCGTCAACGCCCGCATGATCGAGGCCGCCGGACGCGTCTCCGACGGCCTGGTCGGCCACCCCCTCTTCACCGACCGGTACATCCGCGAGGTCGTCCGCCCCGCGCTGGCCGCAGGTGCGAAGCGCAACGGACGAGACGCCCCGCCCCTGGTGGGCTACCTGACCTGCTGCATCAACGAGGACCGCACCGTCGCCCGACAGCAGGCCGCCGCCGTCATCGCGTTCAACAGCACCGTCAAGACCTACCGGGCGATCCACGAGCTGCACGGGTTCCTCGACGCCGTCGACGCGATCCGCACCGCATGGTCCGACGGCGACTTCCCGGGCATGATCGCCGCCGTCACCGACGAGATGATCGACACCATCGCGCTGGCCGGCACCCCCGACGAGGTCAAAGACCGCTACGCCGCGCGAGCACAGGCCTACGACGACGTGCTGCTCTGGCCGCCGGCATTCGCGGGCGCCGACGCCACCCGCACCGTCATCAACACCCTCGGCCCCGCCCACACGTAGAGAACCCGGCAATGACGTAGCCGCCAAAGCTACGAAAGGGCCCGCAAGACCTCCAATAAATCTACGCCGCCAACCCAGCGGGCTTGGAGCGGTCCCGGGTGGCTGGATCAGCCGGCCGGCGGGAATGGATCCTTCTTGCCGATGGTGTCCTTCTTCCGGATCTTGCCGTGGCGGTCCTGCACGATCAGCTCGCCACCGCCGGAGTTCACGATGAGCGGGTGCGCGGCCTTCATCGCGTCGGCCTGCGTGTCGTGATGCGACACGGGGTCCGGGGCGTGCTCTTTCTTCACGTTCCAGCCGCCGCCCGCGTTCTCGACCACCCAGAAGTTCGACATGGCCGACTGACTACCCCGCAACGACGAGAACCACAGCCGGGCGGCTCCCGGCGTCGGATAGCCGCTGGGCTGGCTCTACGCGGGACGTCGTCAATCTGACCGGCCGGTCAGCGTGGGCAGGGTCCACGTGGGGGGTGCTGGTCGTCGCGACGGTCCCGAAAGAGTTCGGCAGAGCGTTCGGGGTCGGCTGCGGCGTCGAGCGGTCGTCGCCCGACGACGAAGACGCCGACGAGCACGATCAGGACCGGCGACAGGTACAAGGCGCCGTGCCACGCGCTGAGATGCGCCAGCACGCTCACCGGTCCGTGCGCAGCACCGGCGAAGAGAAGCACGGCCCGGTCGAGACACCGCGGCGTCTCGTTCCCTGTTGCGTGCTCTGGGTCATCAGGCGCCGGTTGCTCGTCGGGCCTGTCGCTCGTTGTAGTCCTGGGCGATCTTCTCGCCGGACTTCGACAGCAGGAGGCCGACGATGATGAGCAGCGCGCCGAAGACGAGGAAGCCGATGTCCCAGCCGAGGGGGGCGCCGAGGTCGTCGCGGACGTGATGGATGCCGAGGATCTGGTGGTCGATCAGGCCCTCGACGAGGTTGAAGACGCCCCAGCCGGCCAGCAGCATCCCGAACTGTCCGCGCCACGGCGGGGCGAGCTCTCGTCGCTGCCATGCGCGGAGCGCCAGGATCATCGCCGCGGCGACGAATCTGGCACACCCCCGTGGGGAGCCAAGGCTAGGACTAAGCCGAAGATGCGTAAGCAGCTTCGGCGTGAGGCCTCCTGTGGCGCGAGCGCACGCGCGCAAGCGCGCGAAGGAGACACGCGAAACCAAGCGCCCTCCGATCAGAACCTCCGTCCCGCGCAGAGTGCTGGTCCCACTCCGTTTGGCAGCGAAGAGTGGGGGTCGGGAGCGGATCTCGAGTCGCTCGAGTTGCGGGTGGCCGCAAGGAAGCAGCGTGCGGTCCAGCTGCGGAGCCTGGTGCTGGGACAGCTCGCCGATTCCGAGCGGATCGTCCAAAATCACGTGCCGACCCCCGAGGCGCCGTTGCCCGCTCTGCCGCCGCTCCGCAGGGCGATCGCCGGGCGCCTGGTCGGCGTCGACGACCTGGCCGCCGGCGTCCCGGTCCCCGGCCTCGGCGACAAGTACGTCCGCCGCCTGCAGGCCGCCGCGGCGCGATGGGTGCACTTCGCTCCAGCTGGCGCCCCGACGCCGGCGGCGGGGCTGCTCGAGCTCGCCGAGCAGATGCCCGATCGCTCGATCGCCGAGCTCGTCCGGCACTCGGGTCGCTCGACGCCGACGGCTACGTGCGGATCGTCGACCGCAAGAAGGAGATCATCATCAACGCGGCGGGCAAGAACATGTCCCCCGCGACGATCGAGGGTCACCTGAAGAGCGCGTCGCCGCTCATCGGCCAAGCGTGCGTCATCGGCAACGAGCGGCCGTACAACGTCGCGCTCCTCGTCCTCGACCCCGACAGCGCCGCGGCCCACGCGGCCGCGCACGACCTGCCGGACCCGTCCCCGGCGGCCGTCGCCCGCGACCCGCAGGTGCAACTGCTCGTCGCCGACGCCGTCGACCGGGCCAACGCACGGCTGGCGCGCGTGGAGCAGATCAAGCGGTACCGCCTGCTGGAGTCCGAGTGGCTGCCCGGCGGCGCCGAGCTCACCCCGACGATGAAGCTCAAGCGGCGCGAGATCGACGCCCGCCACGCCGACGTCATCGAGGGCCTCTACGCCGGGGACGGCGCATGAGCGGGGCCGCCGTCCCGCGACCAGCGGTCCGCACGCCGCGGGTCGTCCTGGAGCTCGGCGGCATGGTCCAGCTCCTCGGCACCGCGATCTACCGCGCGATCCGGGGCCCGCACACCTACGCACCGGAGTTCGTCGAGCAGCTGCGGTTCGGCCTGCGGATCGCGGTCGTCCCGCTCATCATCACGTCGTTCGCGCTGTCGTTCGGGCCCGCCGGCATCCAGGCGGTGAACTTCCTCGGGCTGCTCGGCGCGCTCGATCGGCTCGGCGGGCTCTACGTCATCATCGTCATCCGGCTCTTCGCGCCGTTCGTCACCGCGATCGTCGTCGCCGGGGTCATCGGCACCGCGATCGCCGCCGACCTCGGGGCCCGCAAGGTGCGCGAGGAGACCGACGCGCTCGAGGTGCTCGGCATCGACCCGATCCGCGAGCTCGTCGTCCCCCGCCTGCTCGCGCTCATCGTCGTGTGCGTGCTGCTCGACATCTTCGCGCTGCTCGCCGGGGTCGTCGGGGCGATCATGGTCGTCATCCAGAACCAGGCGCCGCTCGGCCCGTTCTTCGCCACGTTCTTCAGCTCCGCCACGCCGCTGGAGGTGTTCGGGTCGCTCATCAAGAGCGCGATGTTCGGCACGATGATCGCCGTCGTCTGCTGCTACAAGGGGATGACCGCGTCCGGTGGCGCCGAGGGCGTCGGCCGCGCGGTGAACCAGGCGGTCGTCATCGCGTTCCTCGCGATCGGCGCGATCGACTACGCGTTCACCCAGTTCCTGCTCGCGACCAACCCGATCCTCTCCGAGGTCCGGTGAGCACCCGCGGCGTCACCCGGATGACCGACCGGGCCCGCTCGCGCTGGCTCGAGTTCGGCGACGCGTGGGCGTTCTCCGGCCTCGTCATCCGCAACGTCCTGTCGCTGCGGATGATCCGGTACTTCGAGGAGGTGCTGCGCCAGGCGCGGATCCTCGTCACCGGATCGGTGATCATCGTCCTGGGGCTCGTCTTCGCCCTCGGGCTCATCATCGGGATCCAGGGCGCGTACGCCGCCCAGCAGATCGGGGCGCCCGCCGTCGCCGGCGCGTTCGCGGCGATCGGTGACCTGCGCGAGATCGGCCCGTACGCGTTCGGGTACATGATGGCCGCGAAGGTGTCGACCGGGTACGTCGCCGAGATCGGCACGATGAAGATCACCGACGAGGTCGACGCGCTCGACGTCATGGGGATGGACTCCGTGGCGTACCTCTGCGCCACCCGGCTGCTGGGCACCTGGATCATCCTGCCCGCGCTCTACGGCCTGGCGATCCTCGTCTGCTTCTTCGGCTCCTACATCTCCGTCGTCGTGCAGCTCGGCGCGGTGTCGCCCGGCGGGTTCTTCGAGCTGTTCTGGAAGTTCCAGTCGCCGATGGACTTCCTCTTCTCCGCCACCAAGGCGATGGCGATGGCGAGCTTCGTCGTGCTCGTCGGGTGCTACTACGGCTACCGCGTCCGCGGCGGCCCCGTCGAGGTCGGCACCGCCACCGCGCGGGCGATGATCGTCAACCTCGTCGGCGTCCACTTCATCGGCATCGTCGGATCCCAGATCTTCTGGGGCGGCGTCCCCCGACTCCCGATCGGAGGCTGAGCATGGGCACCCCCGTCGAAGGTCCTCGCGTCCGTCGTGCCCGCAACCGCCGGGCGCTCGCCGTCGTCGCGCTCGTCGCGGTCGTCGTGGCGCTCGCGGTCGTCATCGTCGACGCGGTCCGCGGTGACGCCTACCGGGTGCACGCCCGGTTCGCCAACGCCGGTCAGCTCGTCACCGGCGCCCGGGTCGAGGTCGCCGGCACGCAGATCGGCAGCGTGTCCGCGATCAAGCTCACCGACGACGGCCTGGCCGACGTCGAGATGCGGATCACCGACGACCGGTTCGCGCCGTTCCGCCGCGGCACCCGGGTGAGCATCCGGGCCGTCGGCCAGGCGACGCTCACCAACCGCTACGTCGACGTCGGGATCGCCGGACCGGACGAGCCCGAGCTGCCCGACGGCGCGGTCCTCGCCCGCGAGGACGTCAACGGGATCGTCGACCTCGACGCGATCCTCAACAGCGTCGACGCGCCGATGCGCCGCTCGATGCAGCGGTTCTTCGGCAGCGCCGCGCAGGTCGTCGCCGGCTCGGGCGCGCCCGAGCTCAACGCGATGCTCGCCGAGCTCGACCCGGCGATGGGCCGGATCGGCGACCTCATGGCCGACCTCGCCGGCGACCGCGACGCGCTCGAGGACGTGCTGGAGACCGGCGCGCGGACCGTCCGCACGCTCGCGTCCCGCACCGCCGAGCTCGAGACCGCCGTCACCGGGTCCGCCCGGACGTTCCAAGCGGTCGCCGACCGTAGCGCGTCGCTCGAGGCGATCCTCCGCGACGCCCCCGCGGTGCTGCGGCAGGCCGGGGCGACGCTGAGCCGCGGCGGCCGCGCCGCCCGCACGCTCCGCCCGGCGCTGCGCGCGATCCCGCCGTCCCAGCCGCGTCTGCGCAAGACCCTCGACCGGGTCGCGACCGCGCTGCCCCGCCTGGACCCGGCGATCCGCGAGCTCGGCGACGTCCTGCCCGATGCCGACGTCGCGCTGCGGTCGCTCGAGCGGATCGGCCCGCAGGTCGTCGACGCGGTGCCGGCGCTGTCGAAGGGCGCGGCCGCCGCGCTGCCGATGCTCGAGGGCCTGCGGTTCTACGGCGCCGACCTGCTGCTCGGCGTCGTCAAGGGCCTGGCGGGCGTGAGCTCCGGCGGGCACAACGCGACCGGCCACTACGTGAAGCTCGAGTTCGTCCAGAACCCGCAGACGCTCGTCGGCGGCGCGTTCTCCGGGGCGATCCCGGGCCTCACGAAGGACGGCGTCGCGCCGGGGATCATCAACGTCGGCATGAACCAGCGGGCGCGGTGCCCGGGCGGCAACGCCCCGCCCGCCCCCGACGGGTCCAACCCGTGGTACCCCAAGGCCGGCATCTGCGACCCGTCGCAGAGCATGTCGCCCGGGGTCAACTCGCCGACGGCGTTCTGTCACACGTTCACGAACTGCGAGGGCCAGCCGCCGTGGCCCGAGCCGGACGTCCCCGCGGCGCTGCCGGAGTTCCGTGACGACGAGGGAGGCGACGAATGAGGCTCCGCGCCCTGGCCGCGATCGCCCTCGCCGCGATCGTCGCCGTCCTGCTCGTCGCCGGCGCCGGCGGCGACGACGACCGGTACCGCTTCGCGGCCGAGTTCGACACCGCCCAGGGCATGGTGCCCGGGCAGCTCGTGAAGATCGCCGGCGCCCGCGTCGGCACCGTCGAGGACGTCGTCGTCACCGACCGTCGCACCGCGCGGATGACGTTCGCGATCGAGTCGCGGTTCAGCCCGTTCCGCGACGACGCCGCCTGCAAGATCCTGCCGGAGGGGTTCGTCTCCGAGAACTTCGTCGAGTGCGAGCCCGGCACCCCGGGTCGTCCCGAGCTCGGGGCCGTCGGCGACGGCGAGGAGCGCCCGACGGTGCCGGTCGACCAGACCGAGGTGTCGGTCCAGCTGCAGCAGGTGCTCGACGTCTTCTCGCTCCCGGTCGCCGACCGGATCCGGGTGATCGTCACCGAGATGGGCCTCACCGTGTCCGGACGTGGCGAGCGGATCAACGACCTGGTGCGCCGCGCCAACCCGGCGCTCCGCGAGGCCGAGCGGGTGCTCGCGATCCTCGACGGGCAGATCGACCGGATCGACGCCGCCACCGTCCAGACCGACGCGGTGCTCGCCGAGCTGCGCGACCGCGACGGCGACCTGCGGCGGTTCGTCGCGTCCGCCGGCGACGTCGCGAAGACGACCGCCGCCCGCACCCGGGCGCTCGGGGCGTCGGTGGAGCGGCTGCCCGCGCTGCTGCGCGAGCTGCGCGGGTCGCTGTCGAGCATCGAGACGGCGAGCACCGCGCTCACCCCGACCGCCGCCATCGTGCGCCGGTCGATCCCCGGACTCGACGAGCTCAACCGCCGGGTCCCGTCGCTGTCGCGGACCGGCACCAAGGCGTTCAAGGCGTTCACGCCGGCGGCCGCGTCCACCCGCAAGGCGCTGCGCACCACCCGACCGCTGCTGCCCGAGCTCGACCGGTTCACGCGACGCACCACGCGGCCGCTGGGGGACTTCTCCGAGCTGTTCGCGAGCCTGCGCGAGACCGGCGGCGTCGAGAATCTCCTCGACTTCGTCTACATGCTGTCGACCGTCACCGGCGCGTACGACAGCGTGTCGCACCTCATCGCGCTCAACCTCGGGGTGTCGTCGCGGTGCATCCTCAACGCCGCCGGGCCGGGGTGCAGCAACAAGTACGACAGCCCGGGTCGCGGACGGATCCCGATCAACCAGCCGACGACCCCCTCCGACGGGGTGTCCAACCGGACCGGCCTGCGCTCGCGCCCCCCGTCCGACCCGCCCGCCCCGCGGCCGCAGCCGATCTCCGACCGGACGTTGAAGCAGCTGCGCGACGTCATCGACCAGATCGCCGACCGATGAGCACGAACGCCCGACCCGGCCGCACCCCCCGACCCGGCCGCCGCCCCGCCGGCCGCTGGCACGCCCCCCCTCGGCTTCGGCGCGATCCTCGTGCTCGTCGCCCTCGTCTACGTGTCGTACACCGCCAACGGCGGCATCCCCGGCCAGAGCGGCTACCGGCTCGAGGTCGAGTTGCCCGACGCCGAGCGCCTCGTCCGCACGAACCAGGTGCGGATGGCCGGCGTCCGCGTCGGCCAGGTCGACGCCGTCGAGGCGATCCCGGCCCGACGGGACGGCCGCGAGCCCGCCACCGCCCGCGTGTCGATCCGCCTGGACGCCGACGTCGACCCGCTGCCGGTCGACACGCTCGCCAAGGTCCGACCGGCGTCGATCCTCGGCTCGTCCTACCTCGACCTCGTCCCCGGCCGCAGCGCCCGGACGATCCCCGACGGCGGGACGCTCCCGCGCGAGCGTGCCCGCGCGAACGTCGAGCTCACCGACCTGCTCGACGTCTTCGACACCGCCACCGCCGAGGCGCTCCAGACCGGGGCGACGGCGGTCGGCGGCGCACTCGTCGGCCGCGGCCGCGGCCTGGGCGAGAGCCTGGCGTCGCTCGGCGACACCGCCCGGCCCGCCGAGCGCGTGATGGGCCGCCTGGCCGATCCCGACACGCGCCTGGGTCCGCTCGTCGACGGCTACGAACGGACCGTCCGTCCGTTCGGTGAGCGGCGCGCCCAGGTGGGCCGCGGCACCCGCGACGCGGCGACGACGCTCACCGCGATCGCGGCGGAGCGCCCGGCGCTCGGACGGATCGTCGACGAGCTGCCCGGCACGCTGTCGCGCACCACCGATGAGCTGCGACGGTTCCGTCCCGCGCTCGACGACCTGGCCGACATCTCGGTCCGGCTGCGGCCCGCCGCACGCAAGCTGCCGCGGGCGCTGACCGGCACCAATCGCCTGGTCGCCGACGCGATGCCGGCCCTGCGGCTCATCCCGCGCACCGCGGGCGACCTCGACGGCGTCGCCCGCCGCCTGACGACGGTGTCCGGCGCGGCGTCGACGATCGGCACGATCGGCCGCACCGCCGACGCGATCGCCGCGTCCACCGACCTGCTCGCGCTCCTCACCCCGGCGCAGGTCCACTGCAACTACATCTCGCTCTTCGGCCGGGTGTGGGACCGGGCGTTCGGCACCCTCGGCGTCGGCGACGGCCCGGCGCTGGCGAACATCACCGTCAAGTCGATGGGCGCCGGCCCGCTCGAGCTGCTGCAGAACGACCGGCCGCTGTCGAACCTCCACGCGAACTACAACCCGTACGCGAACGCGGACGAGTGCGAGGCCGGCAACGAGCCGTACTCGGCCGACCGGCAGCTGCTGACGAACCCGCCCGGTCACCAGTCCCGCGAGACCCTGCGGACCGAGGCCGACCCGAAGGTCGTGGAGCGCGCCCGTCGCGCCGGCCTCACCGCCGAGCCCCCGGAGGCGATCCGATGACCCGTCGCAAGGCCCAGGGCGCCGAGCCGCGCCGGCTCGGGCTCGCCGCGCTCGTCGGCACGCTCATCATCGTCCTGTCGGCCGCGTTCGCGTTCGGTCGCGGCGCGGTCCTCGACGGCGGACCCGAGATCCAGGCGGCGTTCGCGTCCGGCAACCAGCTGAAGAAGGGCTCCGCGGTCCGTCGCGCCGGGACCGACATCGGCAAGGTCACCGGCGTCCGCGCGTCCGACGACGGACGGGCGATCGTCACGATGCGGCTCGACGACGACGCGCCTCCGGTCCGCGCCGACTCGCGCCTGGCGATCCGGGCGCGGCTGGCGTTCGAGGGCAACTTCTACGTCGACGTCGTCGGCGGGAGCGCCGACGCGCCCGTCCTGCGGCGCGGCGAGACGATCCCGCTGACGCAGACGACGGTCCCGGTCCAGCTCGACCAGGTGCTGAGCACGCTCGACGCATCCGTGCGGACGTCGGCACGGCGGGTCCTCGGGTCGCTGTCGGAGGGCCTCGGGCCGGATCCCGACGGGGGCGCGTCGGGCGCCACCGCCCTGCGCCGCACCGTCCGCAAGCTGCGTCGGGCCGCCGGGCCGGCCGGGCGGGTCGCCGACGCGATGCGCGGCCGCGCCGACGGCGACCTGGGTCGCTCGCTGCGCGCCACCGCCGAGCTCCTCGGAGACCTGTCGCGCGACGACCGCGCGCTCGCCGGGATCGTGCGGGAGTACTCCCGGGTCGTCGACGCGCTCGGCTCGCAGGACGACGCGCTGCGCGCCGGCCTCGACGCCGGCGCCCGGACGTTGCGCACCGCCCCGGCGTCGCTGCGCCGGATCGACGCGATGCTCCCCGAGCTCACCCGGCTGGCGGGCAATCTCACGCCCGCGCTGGAGCGGCTGCCGACGACGCTCGTCCCCGTCGACCGGGCGTTCCGCGAGGTCGAGCTCATGGCCCGCGACCGCGAGCTGCCGGCCGCCGTCCGCGAGCTCGCCCCGCTCGTCCGCGACCTGCCGACGTTCGCCGGGCAGCTCGGGTTCGTCCTGCCGTACGTCGGGCCGATCGGTCGCTGCCTCAGCGAGCACGTGGTGTCCGCGCTGGAGCAGCGGGTGCCGGACGGCCGCTTCACCGTCGACCAGCCGGCGTGGCTCGAGCTGCTGCACGCGGCGGCGAGCCTCACCGGCGGATCGCCCGCGTTCGACGGCAACGGGGCGACGTTCCGCGCCGGGCTCGGGATCGGCACGAGCGTCATGCACGGCGCGCTGCCGGGGATCGGCCAGGTCGTCTCGTCGTTCGACCACGAGCTCGAGGGCGTCCGCCCCGTGTGGCTCGGCTACGACGTCAAGCCGGCCAAGCGTCCCGACAGCGTCTGCGAGGACCAGCCGCGGGTGAAGCTCGAGTCCCGCAACGGCCGGCCGTTCGGCGGGCACATGGAGCTCCGCGAGCGCACCGGCCCGCTGCCGACCGCCCGCACCCGCGAGGGACGCGCGGCGCGCGCCGACCTGCTCGCCCCGCTGCGCGACCAGCTCGACCGCCTGCTCCGCCCCGCCGCCGGAAAGGACGCCCGATGACCCGCATCCTCCGCACCACGCGGCTCGCGTGGCCGATCCTCCTGCTCATCGCGATCGGGATGGCGTCCGCCGCCTACGTCCTCGTCCAGCAGCGGTTCCCGCTGCCGTTCCGCGACACGTACACCGTGCGGGCGCTCCTCACCGACGCCGGGGGCGTCGCGCCCGGGTTCGGGCAGGCGGTGAACGTCGTCGGCGTCAAGGTCGGCACGATCACCGAGGCCGAGGTCGAGGGGGACCGCACCGCCGTCACCCTCGAGATCGAGCGCAAGAAGCTCGCCGCGGTGCACCGCGACGCGAGCGTCCACCTGCGGCCGATCACCCCGCTGAAGGACATGCGGGTGGAGCTCGACCCCGGCACCCCCGAGGCGGGCCCGCTCGAGGACGGCGCGATGGTCGACGCGGACCGGGCGACGTCGCCGGTCGCGATCGGCGAGCTGCTCTCGACGCTCGACGCCGACACCCGGTCGTTCCTCACGAACCTCGTCGGCGGCTCCGACGAGGCGACGAAGGGCCGCGGACCGGACCTGCGCCGGACGCTGCGGGCGATGGGCCCGACCACCGCGCACGTCCGCCGGATCTCGGCGCGCCTCGACGACCGACGCCGTCGGCTCGCCCGGCTCGTGACGAACATCGCCGCGGTCACCCGCGCCGCCCGGTCGGACGGCCGCCTGGCCGAGCTGCTCGGGACCGGTCGCGACACGCTCGCCGCGATCGCCGACCAGGAGGCCGCGCTGCGCACGACGATGCGCGAGCTGCCCGACACGCTGCGCACCGCCGACCGCGCGCTCGCCGAGGCGGGCCGACTGTCGACGACGCTCACCCCGACCCTGCGCGAGCTCAACCCGACCGTGGCCGACCTGCCGCGCACGCTGCGCGACGTCGAGCCGCTCACCGCGGCGTTCGCCGACCTGTCGCGCCGCGAGTTCCGACCGCTGCTGCGCACCGCCGTCCCGATCGCGGACGAGGCGACCGCGACGATCCGCCGCCTGTCGGCGATCCTCCCCGACGCGTCCCGCGCCGTCCAGGCGCTGACGTACGTCCTCAACACGATCGGGCACAACCCGAACACCCGCGACGACCAGGGCTACCTGCGGTGGCTCGCGTGGGCGGGCCACAACTTCAACACCGTCGTGAGCACGTCGGACGCGCACGGCGCGGTCAGCCGGGCGCTGCCGGTGGTGCACTGCAGCAGCCCGACGTACCTCCTGGACCTCGGCCCGCTGCTGCACCTGCTCACCGGCACCTCGGACGCCTGCCCGCCCGCCGGCGGGGACGTGCCCGCCCCGGCGTCGCGCGACCGGAGCGCCGACACGCCCGAGGGCGACGCGAAGGACCGCGACGCGGCCGGTCGTGCCGCGGCGCGCACCCGTGACGGCGAGGAGGCCGGTCGATGATCACCCGCGCGCCCACCTTCCGGCGGCTGCTGTTCCCGCTGATCTTCTCGCTCGTCTGCGTCGTGCTGGCGATCGGGATCCTGCGGTCGTTCGGCAGCTCGATGCCGTTCGAGGCCACCCCGTACCGGGTGTCGTTCCAGGTGCCCGAGGCCGACTCGGTGCTGCCGAACTCCGACGTCCGGACCGCCGGGGTGAAGATCGGCCGCGTGCAGCGCGTCGACAGCCGCGGCCGCCACGCGCAGGTCGTCGTCGAGATCGACCCGGAGCACGTGCCCGTGCGGCGTGACGCGCGCGTCGTCGTACGCAATAAGTCGCTCCTGGGGGAGGGGTACGTCGAGCTGGCCCCCGGCCGACCGGACGCCGCCGCGCTCCCCGAGGGCGGACGGATCCCCCGGTCGGGCGTGCGTCGCGCGGAGCGCCTGGACGACGTGCTGCAGGCGTTCGCGCCACGCACCCGCGAGGACCTGCGACGCATGACGCAGGGCATGGCGAAGGCGTTCGACGGCCGCGCCGAGGACGCCAACGCGGTCCTGGGCCGGCTGGAGCCGGCGACCGCCGACCTCGGCACCGTCGTCGACGCGCTCGACGACCAGGGCCGCACGCTGCAGCGGATCGTCGCCGACGGGGCCGAGACGCTCGGGGCGCTCGGTCGCCGCGGCGTCGCGCTCGAGCAGGCGATCGACGGCGGCGCGCGGATGGTCGCCGCGACCGCCCGGCGCGAGCGTGACCTGCGGCGCACCCTCGTCGCGCTGCCCCCGTTCCTGCGCGACGTGCGGGTGGCGACCGCCGAGCTCGGCGCCGCGTCGGGCGACATCCGCGCCGCGGTCCGGTCGTTGCGACCGACGGTGCGCAGCCTCGTCCCGGCCGCCGACGCGCTGGCCGACGACACCGCCGGGTTCGGTCGCGCGTTCCGCCGGGCGATGCCGGCGCTGCGCACCGCCCGCACCGCGCTGCCGGTGCTGGAGCGGGCGCTCGACGCGGTCGACGGCCGGCTGCCGCCGCTGCACATGGCGGCCCGGCAGCTCACGCCGTTCCTCGCCCTGGCGAGCGCGGACGCCGAGTCGATCCTCGCGAACTTCGCGAACATCCCCGCGGCGTACGGCGGACGGACGATCTTCCCCGGCGGGGTCGAGGGCGGCCACCTGTCGGCGTGGCTCACCGCCTGGAACGAGATCGTCGGCGGCTGGACGAAGAAGCTGCCCACCCACCGCTCCAACCCGTACCCCAAGCCGGGCCGGATGGACGACTTCGCCAAGGGCGGCCTGCGCTCCTACGACTGCCGCAACGTGAACAACCCGCTGGTCCTCCCCCCGTTCGGCGCCGCCCCACCGTGCCGCCTGGAGGGCCCGTACGAGTTCATGGGCAAGAAGGCGTACTACCCGCGCCTGGAGCTGCCGGCGCCGTAGGCCTCGTCGCAGGCCGCGTCCGCTTTCAATCTGCGCGGCCTTCGCTTTCGATCTGCCGAGCCCGCTCGGTGACGGCCACTCGATCCGCCCCAGCACACGCCCCGGACGCCACCGACGCACACCCGGCGGTACGGTTCGACGCGGCACGCCGCCCCGGTGGACGCCGTGCCACGCCAGCCCCCTCCCTCCGTGGATCCCGTGATGCCCGAACCGCTCGCCTCCGACTTCCCGCCCGTCAGCACCGAGGAGTGGATCAAGGCCGCGACCGCCAAGCGGACGAAGCCCGGCCAGCCGGCCGACGACACGCCGCCGCCGAAGGACGTCCCCGCCGGCACGACCGAGGACGGGCTGCCGCTGCGCTGGATCTACACGCGCGAGGACGCGCTCGCCGCCGACCCGGCCGGCGTTCCCGGCCGCGCCCCGTTCGTGCGTGGCGGCGGACCGGCGGGCGAGGACGACCCGATCTGGCAGATCCGCCAGGAGCACGTCCA
Organism: Solirubrobacteraceae bacterium; assembly: GCA_023230855.1. Classification (GTDB taxonomy): domain Bacteria; phylum Actinomycetota; class Thermoleophilia; order Solirubrobacterales; family Solirubrobacteraceae; genus Patulibacter. Next base: position 118,879 of record JALNWQ010000011.1, on the reverse strand, counting down.
CCCCGACCGCGCCGCCACCCGCACCGCGATCCTCGAGGACCTCGAGGGCGGCGCCACCCAGGTGACGTTGCGGCCCGACCGCGCGGCCCGCACCGCCCAGGTCCCTGGAACGCCGGAGTTCGCCGCCACCCGTGGCGTCGACGGCACCGCGATCTCGACCGCCGACGACGTGCGCACGACCCTCGACGGGGTCTACACCGACCTGGCGCCGGTCGCGCTCGACGCCGGCCCCGCCGCCCCGGCCGCCGCCGCGGTGCTCGTCGCCGGCCTGCGCCGCGAGGACGGCGCCGTCCCCGCCGCGTCGCTCGGCCTGGACCCGATCGGCACGCTCGCCGCCGAGGGCGCCGTCGGCGAGGACCCGGCCGCCGCCGTGGCCCGCGCGGGACGGATCGCCGCCGAGGTCGCCGACGCCTTCCCCGACCTGCGGACGCTGCGGGTCGACACGCGCGCGCACGTCAACGCGGGCGCGACGACGGTCCGCGAGCTCGCGATCGCCGTCGCCACCGGCGCCGCCTACCTGCGCGCCGCCGACGACGCGGGGCTCGAGCCGGCCCGCGCGGCGCGGACGATCGAGTTCGTCGTCGCCGTCGACGCCCGCCAGTTCGAGCAGATCGCGAAGCTCCGGGCGCTGCGTCGCCTGTGGGCCCGGGTGCTGGAGCTGTCCGGCGTGCCCGAGGACGACCGTCGCTCGGCGACGTTCGCCCGCACCTCCGACCGGATGCTCGCCGCGGTCGACCCGTGGACGAACATGCTGCGGGTGACGACCGCCGGGTTCGCCGCCGCCGTCGCCGGCGCGGACGGCCTGACCGTCGCCCCGTTCGACGCGGTCGTCGCCGACGAGGTCGGGGCGGCCGGTCCCGGGGGTCTGGGCCGCCGGATCGCGCGCAACACCCAGCTCGTCCTGCAGGAGGAGTCGGGCCTGCGGCGCGTCGCGGACCCGGCCGGCGGGTCGTGGTTCGTCGAGGCGCTCACCGACGAGATCGCCCGTGCCGCCTGGACCGAGCTGCAGCGGATCGAGGGTGACGGCGGGGCGCTCGCCGTCGTGACCGACGGCCGTTGGGCGGAGGAGCTGACCGAGGCCGCCGTCGCCCGCGAGGCCCGTCTGCGCCGCCGCGAGCAGGAGCTCACCGGCGTCAACGCGTTCCCGCTCGTCGGCGACGACAAGGTCCGCGCCGAGCCGGCCGACCGCGCCGCGATCGCCGGCACCGAGGTCGCCCGCTTGGCCGAGCGCGCCCCGCTCGCCGACGACGTGTCCGCCGCCGTCCGCGACGCCGACGGATCGTTCGTCGCGCTCGTCGACGCCGCCGCGGCCGGGGCCCGCATCGACGAGCTCGCCGCCTGGGCGGGCCTGCAGCCGACCGCGATCGCGTCGGCCGGCCTGCCGGTCCGCCGGGACGCCGCGCCGTTCGAGGCGCTGCGCTCGCGGGCCCGGGCCGCGGTCCCCGACGCCGGGCAGGGCGACGCGCCGTGGGGTCCGACGGTGTTCGTCGCCGGCCTCGGCCCGCTCGCCGCGCACAGCGGTCCCGCCACGTGGGCGGCGAACTTCTACGGGGTCGGCGGGTTCGTCGCCCGGCAGTCCGCGCCGCTGGAGGACCCGGCCGCCGCCGGCGCCGCCTGGCAGGAGGCGGGGAGCCCGCCGGTCGCCGCGATCGCGTTCGGTCGCGACGCCGACGACGACGCGCTGCGCACCGCGGTCGACGCGCTCCGGTCCGCCGGCGCGCGCGACGTCCGCCTGGTCCAGGCCGAGGACGACCGGGCCGCCGCGGTCGGCGCCGACGGGGCGCTGCGCGACGGCATCGACATGGTCGAGCTGCTCGCCGCCGCGCTCGACCTCACCGTCGGGGACACCCGACCGACCACCACCGACGCGGAGGTCGCACGATGAGCGCCAACGTCCCGGACCTGACCACGGCGACCCTCGGCGACGTCGAGTCCGCCGCCGTCGACCGCGCGACGATCGACGCGGCCGCCACCGCGGCGTCCGGCCTGCCGGTCGAGGAGCTGCGCCACGAGGCGCCGGAGGGCATCACGCTGCAGCCGGCGTACGGCTCGGCCGACGTCGACGGGCTCGACTTCCTCGACACCCGTCCCGGGTTCGCGCCGTTCCTCCGCGGCCCGTACCCGACGATGTACGTCAACCAGCCGTGGACGGTGCGCCAGTACGCCGGGTTCTCCACCGCCGAGGCGTCCAACGCGTTCTACCGGCGCAACCTCGCGGCCGGCCAGAAGGGCCTGTCGATCGCGTTCGACCTGGCGACCCACCGCGGGTACGACTCCGACAATCCGCGCGTCGCGGGCGACGTCGGGATGGCCGGCGTCGCGATCGACTCGATCCTCGACATGCGGACGCTGTTCGACGGCATCCCGCTCGACAAGATGTCGGTGTCGATGACGATGAACGGCGCGGTGCTCCCGGTGCTGGCGCTCTACATCGTCGCGGGCGAGGAGCAGGGGGTGAAGCACGAGCAGCTCTCGGGGACGATCCAGAACGACATCCTCAAGGAGTTCATGGTGCGGAACACCTACATCTATCCGCCCAAGCCCTCGATGAGGATCATCAGCGACATCTTCGGGTTCACCTCCCGCGAGATGCCGCGGTTCAACTCGATCTCGATCTCCGGGTACCACATGCAGGAGGCGGGGGCGTCCGCCGACCTGGAGCTCGGGTACACCCTCGCCGACGGCATCGAGTACGCCCGTGCCGGCGTCGCCGCCGGGCTCGACATCGACAAGTTCGCGCCGCGACTGTCGTTCTTCTGGGCCATCGGCATGAACTTCTTCATGGAGGTGGCCAAGATGCGCGCGGGCCGCCTGCTGTGGGCCAAGCTCATGCAGGAGGAGTTCCAGCCCAGGTCGTCCAAGTCGGTGTCGCTGCGCACCCACTGCCAGACGTCCGGTTGGTCGCTGACCGCGCAGGACGTCTACAACAACGTCGTGCGCACCTGCGTGGAGGCGATGGCCGCCACCCAGGGTCACACCCAGTCGTTGCACACCAACGCGCTCGACGAGGCGCTCGCGCTGCCGACGGACTTCAGCGCCCGGATCGCCCGCAACACCCAGCTGTTCCTGCAGCAGGAGTCGGGCACCACCGACGTCATCGATCCGTGGGGCGGCAGCTACTACGTCGAGCGGCTCACCGCCGAGCTCGCGACGAAGGCGCTGGCGCACATCAAGGAGATCGAGGACCTGGGCGGGATGACCAAGGCGATCGACGCCGGGGTCCCGAAGCTGCGGATCGAGGAGTCCGCCGCGCGCACCCAGGCCCGGATCGACGCCGGCAAGCAGACGCTCGTCGGGGTCAACCGGTACCGGCCGACCGCCGACGAGCAGATCGACGTCCTGAAGGTCGAGAACGCCGAGGTCCGCGCCGCCCAGATCGCCAAGCTCGAGCGGCTGCGCGCCGACCGTGACGAGGCCACGACCCAGGAGGCGCTGCGGCACCTCACGGAGGGCGCGGCGAAGTCCGACGGGTCCGCGAACCTGCTGGAGCTGGCGGTCCGCGCGGCGCGCGCGAAGGCGTCGGTCGGCGAGATCAGCGACGCGTTGGAGAAGGTGTTCGACCGGCACACCGCCGAGATCCGGTCGATCAGCGGGGTCTACCGGAGTGAGGTGGGGGAGACGTCCGGATCGTTCGCACGCACCAAGTCGCTCGTCGACGCGTTCGAGGAGCAGGAGGGCCGCCGGCCCCGCATCCTCGTGGCGAAGATGGGCCAGGACGGCCATGACCGTGGCCAGAAGGTCATCGCCACGGCGTTCGCCGACCTGGGCTTCGACGTCGACATCGGCCCGCTGTTCCAGACGCCGGAGGAGGCCGCCCGCCAGGCGGTCGAGGCCGACGTGCACGTCGTCGGCGCGTCGTCGCTGGCCGCCGGTCACCTGACGCTCGTCCCGCAGCTGCGCAAGGCGCTGGACGACGCGGGCCGTGACGACATCCTCGTCGTCGTCGGCGGGGTCATCCCCCCGCAGGACTTCGACGAGCTGCGCGAGGCCGGCGCCGCCGCGATCTACCCGCCCGGCACCGTCATCGGCGAGGCCGCCGGCACGCTGGTGGAGATGCTGATGAAGGACCTGGAGCTCGAGGTGCCTGCGGGGGACTGAGGGGCCGGGGACGCGGGTGCCGGCAACGCCGGTGCCCGCGCCTTCGCGGGTGGGCCGCCGGGCGAGGTGCCGTGTGGGGCGCCGGGAGGTCCGCCGGGCGGGGCGCGGACCGAAGTGGAGCGATTGACCCGCTCCTACCGGGTCAATCGCTCCACTTTGCCCGTGGGGGCGGCCTCTCCGTCTTGGGGCGGCCCCGGCGAGCCACGCGCGCTGCCTAACCCGTCACCCCCGCCCCACCGCCATCCGCCCCAACGCCCGCCGGTGCGTCGCGATGCCGCCGAGCAACGCCGTGTCGACCTGGGCGCGCTTGTAGAGCCAGTGCAGGTCGGCTTCCCAGGTGAACCCGATGCCGCCGTGGACCTGGATCGCGCCGGCGGTCGCCTCGCGGGCGCCGATCGCGGCCGACGCGGCGGCCAGGGCGGCCGCCTCGTGCAGGCGGTCGCGGTCGGCGTCGGCGGCCCACGCCGCATGGTGCACCGTCGAGCGGCCGCTCTCCACCTCGAGCAGCATCCGGGCGCAGCGGTGCGCGACCGCCTGGAACGCGCCGATCGGCCGGCCGAACTGCTCGCGGTCCTTCGCGTACGCCACCGCCAGGTCCAACGCGCGTTGACCGACCCCGACGAGTTCCGCCGCGATCGCCGTCCGCGCCCGGTGCGCGGCCTCGGCCGGCAACGGCTCGGACCGGCCGCCACGCATCCGGCCCGCCGGACGGGTCGGATCGACGGTGGTCACCGGCGCCACGTCGGGATCGATCACCAGGCGCGGCTCGTCGTCGAGCAGCAACGCCACCGCGGCGCCGGGACCGTCGACGACGAGATCGGTCACCCCCAGTCCGGCGGTCACCTCGCCCGACGTCAACCGCGGCAACCACGTCGCGCGCTGCTCGTCCGTGCCGCACGCCTGCAGCACCGCGGCGACCGTCGCCGTCGACGCCAACGGGGTCGACAGGCACGCGAGTCCCGCCTCCTCCAGCAGCACCGCGAGGGTCACCGCGTCGAGGCCCTGCCCGCCGTGCTCCTCGGCGACGGCGATGCCGGGCCACCCCAGCTCCACCACGTCACGCCACAGCGCTGGGTCGCCCCCGCCACGGTCGGCGTCGGCGCGCACCGTGTCGATCGGCGCGCGCTCGCGGAGGAACCCGCGCGCCACGTCGCGGATCTCGCGCTGGTCCTCGGTCAGATCGAATCGCACGGCGACCTCCTCAACGGGCCTTCGGGAGTCCGAGCACGCGGCCGGACACGATGTCGCGCAGCACCTCGGTGGTGCCGCCCTCGATGGTGTTGCCGCGCGCCCGCAGCAACCGGTGCGCCCACGGGTCGGACGCGTCCAACGCCGTCGGGCCGAGCACGTCGACGGCGAACTGGGTGAGCTCCTGGTTCGTCTCCGACCACAGCCACTTCGTCAACGACCCCTCCGGCCCCGGCTCACCATCGCGCTCCGTCCGCGACAGGCCGCGGTAGGCGGTCAGGCGGATGACCTCGGTGCGACGGTGCAGCTCACCCAGCCGCTCGGCCACCGCCGGGTCGTCGAGCAGGCCGCGCTGCGCGATCCGGGCGGCGAGCTCGTCGACGTCCTGCCGCAACCGGGCCTGGAGGAAGAACCCCAAGCCGGCCCGCTCGTTCATCAACGTCGTCAGCGCGACCCGCCACCCCGCCCCGACCGGGCCGAGCACCATGTCGTCGGGCACCCACGCCCCGCCGAGGAACAGCTCGTTGAACTCCGACTCGCCGGTGATCTGACGCAGCGGCACGACGTCGACGCCGTCCTGCTCCATGTCGAGGAGGAAGTAGGTGATCCCGCGGTGCTTCGGCGCGTCCTGGTCGGTGCGCGCCAGCAGCATGCACCAGCGGGCGTGCTGGGCGAAGCTCGTCCACACCTTCTGGCCGGTGATCCGCCACCCGTCGCCGTCGCGCACCGCCCGGGTGCGCAACGACGCCAGGTCGGATCCCGACGACGGCTCCGAGAACCCCTGGCACCAGATCTCCGACGCGTCGAGGATCGCCGGCAACAGCCGCTCCCGTTGCGCGTCGGTGCCCCAGCTCATGATCGTCGGCCCGGCGAGCACGAGGCCCAGGACGTTGGCCGGCAGCGGCGCGCCGGCGCGGGCGAGCTCCTCGAAGAAGATCGCCGACTCGGTGAGCGTCGCCCCGCGGCCGCCGACGTCCTCGGGCCAGTGCACCCCGGCCCAGCCGCCGGCGGCCAGCTCCTCCTGGAACCGGCGTCGCCACGCGAAGTCCGCGTCCTCGCCGTCCGGGGCCGGGCCCGGGTCGTGGTCGCGCAGCCAGGTGCGCAGCTCGTCGCGGAACGCGAGCTCGGTGGGGGTGAACGTCAGGTCCATCGTGCGTCCTCTCCGGGCGCTGTGGCCCCGTCGGTCGTCGGCCGGTCGTCGTGGTGACCGCGGTGATCGGCCGACCGGTCACCGCCGCGGTGCCCGCGGTCGGCCGGCCGGGGATCAATAGACGGCATAGCCGCCGTCGATCCGGATGGCGTCACCGGTGTGGTACGCCGACGCGTCGCCGGCGAGGTACACCGCGATCCCCTCGAAGTCCGCGCCGGTGCCCCAGCGGCGGACGGGGATGCGGGGCAGCACCGCGTCGACGAACCGGTCGTCCTGCAACGGCACGTCGAGCATCGCGCTCTCGGTCCACCCCGGCAGCAGCGTGTTGGCGCGGATGCCGTGGCGGGCCAGCTCGACCGCCAGCGCCTGCACCATCGGACCGAGCGCCCCCTTGGACGCGGCGTACGGGTAGCCGCCGGACTGCCCCATGAGCACCGCCAGGCTCGACGTGGCCACGAGGCTGCCGCCGTGGCCGGCCGCCACCATGTGCCGGGCCGCCTCGCGCAGGGTGAGGAACACGCCGTCGACGTTGATCGCCTGCACCCGGCGCAGCTGCTCGAGCGTCGTGTCGTGCAGCGGGATCCGCGGCAGGGCGATCCCGGCGTTGGCGAAGCACGCGTCCAGGCGCCCGTGGCGTGACGCGACGTCGTCCATCGCCGCGACGACCCGGGCCTCGTCGGCGACGTCGACGACCGCCGACTCCACCGCGCCGAGCGGGGCGAGCTCGGCGACCGCCCGCTCGTTCCGCTCCGCGCTCGTGCCCCACACGTGGACGTGCGCCCCGGCGCGGACCAGGCCGCGGGCGAGGCCCAGGCCGATGCCGTTGTTGCCGCCGGTGACGACCGCCACGCGGCCGGTGAGGTCGAAGGGGTGCGCCGGGCCCGGGGGCCGCGCCGATGGCTCCGTCATGCCGCCAAGCTACAGGAACCGAACAGTTCGTCCAACTCGATGTTTGACAGGGCGCGTCCGGCGGGCTAGCGTCGGAGGACCGACGGGGGATCGCACGGCCGGACCGGCCCGCGCGCGCCCCGTCACCACCCGACCACCTGGTGAGCCCGATGTCCCGACCCCAGATCGACCGCGACCGCCTGGCCACGGCCCTGGAGCACGCCAACCTGCCGACGCTGCTGCTCGTCCTCGCGCAGGTCACCGGCGACGCCACCTGGCTCGAGGACCCGTACCGCCCCACCCCGCCCGAGGGGATGGACGACCACGACCACGGCGGGTTCGCCCCCGAGGTGCAGGCCGAGATCCGCGCGCGTGCGCTGGAGATCCTCGTCGACCTACCGTCCGGCGCCGGCGACGACCTGGACGTCGACCGGCTCCCCGCGATGCTCAGCGCGTCGTACGGCGGCGAGCGGGTGCGCGACGACTACGCCCCGCTGCTCGGCGAGGAGCTCGGGATCCGCGAGCGGTGGGTCGACGTGCCGACCCCCGACGGGGTCGAGCCGCCGCGGGTGGCGATCATCGGCGGCGGCCTGTCCGGGCTGTGCCAGGCGATCCACCTGCAGCGCGCCGGCGTCCCGTACGTCGTGCTCGAGAAGAACCACGACGTCGGCGGCACGTGGTTCGAGAACACCTACCCCGGCTGCGGCGTCGACTCGCCCACCCACCTCTACGCGTTCTCGTTCGAGCAGCGGCCGTCGTGGTCGAAGTACTTCGCCAAGCAGGAGGAGCTGCACGCGTACTACCGCGGCGTCGCCGAGCGGCACGGCGTGCTCGACCACTTCCGCTTCGGCCACGAGGTCACCGCCGCGCGGTGGGACGACGAGCGCTCGCTGTGGGTCCTCGACGTCGTCGCCGACGGCCACGAGGAGGTCGTCGAGGCGCCGGTCGTCGTCAGCGCCGTCGGGCTGCTCAACCGGCCCGCGATCCCCGCGATCGACGGCCTCGACGACTTCGACGGCCCGGTCGTCCACACGGCGGAGTGGCCGGAGGGCCTCGACGTCACCGGCAAGCGCGTCGCGGTCGTCGGGACCGGCGCCAGCGCGATGCAGCTCGTGCCCGCGCTCGCCGGCGTCGCCGAGCGGGTGACGGTGCACCAGCGCTCCCCGCAGTGGTCGGTGCCGTACCCGACCTACGGCCGCGAGGTGCCCGACGAGGTGCGCTTCCTCATGGAGCACGTGCCGTACTACCTGGGGTGGTACCGGCTGCGGCTCATGTGGAAGATGGGCGACCGCCTGCACCCGCTGCTGCAGATCGACCCGGAGTACGCGCACCCCGACCGCGCGATCAACCGGGGCAACGACGCGCTGCGCGGGTTCCTCGAGAGGTTCATCCGCCACGAGCTGCGCGAGCACCCCGAGCTCGTCGACGACGCGCTGCCGACGTACCCGGTGTACGGCAAGCGGCTGCTCATGGACAACGGCTGGTTCCGCACGATCCGCCGGGACGACGTCGACCTGGTGACCGGCCCGATCGAGCGGGTCGAGGCGGGCGGGGTGCGCACCGCCGACGGCACGTTGCACGAGGCGGACGTCGTCGTCCTCGCCACCGGGTTCCAGTCGCTGCGCGTGCTCGGCCCGATGGAGATCGTCGGGCGGTCGGGTACCCGCCTGCGCGAGACGTGGGGCGAGGACGACGCCCGCGCGTACCTCGGCATCGCAATCCGCGACCTGCCGAACTTCTTCTGCCTCTACGGGCCCAACACGAACACCGGCCACAGCGGCACCGTCGTCCTCGGCGTCGAGCTGCAGGTGCGCTACGTCATGCAGCTCATCGCCGCCATGGTCGAGGGCGGCATCGAGAGCGTCGAGGTGACCGAGGAGGCCCACGACGCCTACAACGCCGAGCTCGACGCGGCGCTCGACCGCACGATCTGGACCCATCCCGGGATGACGACGTACTACCGCAACTCGCGCGGGCGGATCGTCGTCAACAGCCCGTGGAAGTACCTCGACTACTGGCGCCACACCCGTGAGCCGGACCTCGCCGCGTACGAGGTGCGCGAGCGCGGCGCGAGCCCCGTCACCACCCCCGCCTGACCCCGACCACCCGACCCCGGAGCACCGATGTCCACCACCGCCGCCCCCGTCACCGCGTCCGGGTCCACCCCGGGCGACGTCGTCACCGCCGAGGTCGAGCGCCTCCGCGCGACCTTCGCCGGCGGTCGCACCCGTCCGCTCGCGTGGCGGCGCACGCAGATCGAGGGCATCGCCCGCCTGCTCGACGAGCAGGAGCCGCGCCTCGCCGCCGCGATCGAGGCCGACCTGGGCCGCCAGGCGATGGCGACGTTCATGGGCGACATCGCCCCCGTCCGCGCGGAGGCGCGCCACACCCTCAAGCAGCTGGCGAAGTGGGTGCGGCCGCAGCGCGTCCGGGTGCCGATGGCGCAGCTGCCGGGCAAGGCGTGGACCGCGCCGGAGCCCAAGGGCGTCGTCCTCGTCGTCGGCCCGTGGAACTTCCCCGTCCTGCTGACGCTGCATCCGCTGGTGAGCGCGCTCGCCGCCGGCAACGCCGTCGTCGTCAAGCCGTCCGAGCTCACCCCGCGGACGAGCGCGGCGCTCGCCGAGCTCCTGCCCCGGTACGTCGACCCGGACGCGATCGCCGTCGTCGAGGGCGACGCGTCGGTGAGCGGAGCGCTGCTCGCCGAGCGGTTCGACCACATCTTCTTCACCGGCAGCGAGCGGGTCGGCAAGATCGTCCTGCGCGCCGCGGCGGAGCACCTGACCCCGGTGACCCTCGAGCTCGGCGGCAAGAGCCCGGTGATCGTCTCCCGCGACGCGAACCTCGACGTCGCCGCCCGCCGGATCGCGTGGGCGAACGCCCTGAACGCCGGCCAGGCGTGCATCGCCCCGGACTACCTGCTCGTCGAGGACGCGATCCGCGAGCCGTTCATGGAGCGCCTGCTGCGCGAGGTGGAGCGCACCGGTCGCGACCACCCGTCGCGGGTGATCAACACCGGTCACGCCGAGCGGCTCGCGGCGTTGCTCGACGGTCACGGGGGCGCCGTCGCCTGCGGTGGCCGCGTCGACGGCGCCGGCAAGCAGGTGACCCCGACGGTCATCACCGACCCGGACCCGGGGTCCGACCTCATGACCGAGGAGATCTTCGGGCCGATCCTGCCGGTCCTGTCGGTCCCGTCGGTCGCCGACGCGATCGCGTTCGTCAACGACCGCCCCAAGCCGCTGGCGCTCTACGTCTTCACCGAGTCGCAGGACGTCGTCGACGTCGTCACCGGCTCGACGTCGTCCGGGTCGGTGGGGATCAACCACCTGCTGTACCAGCTGCTCGTCCCCGAGCTGCCGTTCGGCGGGGTCGGCACGTCCGGCATGGGCGCCTACCACGGCCGGCACGGGTTCGACACGTTCAGTCACCGCAAGGCGGTGCTCCACAAGCCGACGAAGCCCGACCCGTCGATGGCCTACCCGCCGTACGGCCCGATCGCGTCGCGGATCATGCGGCGGATGATGGGCTGAGCCCCGAGCGCGCGGGCGCGGCGCACCCGGGCGGCGTCCGTCGGCGGTCGGGGGCGGACGGGCCCGCGCGGACGGGCGGCCGCGTCCGGTCGCGGGGGTGGGATACGGTCCGTCCCTCGCGACCATGGCCCGTCACCGCCTCTCGATCGACGACCTCGAAGCCGGCCTGCGCGCCGGGGACCGGGGGATCCTCGCCCGCGCGATCACGCTCGCCGAGAGCCGCCGCGCGGACGACCGCGAGCGCGCGCAGGAGCTCATCGCCCGCCTGCTGCCCGGACCGGGCGACGGACCGTCGCCGGCGCGCCGGATCGGCCTGACCGGCGTGCCGGGCGCCGGCAAGTCGACGACGATCGAGGCGCTCGGCGTGTGGCTCGTCGAGCAGGGCCACAAGGTCGCCGTGCTCGCCGTCGACCCGTCGTCGACGCGGCAGGGCGGCAGCATCCTCGGCGACAAGACCCGGATGCAGCGGCTGAGCGTCCTGGACGACGCGTTCATCCGGCCGTCGCCGTCGGCGGGGGTGCTCGGCGGCGTCGCGCGCCGCACGCGCGAGGCGATGGTCCTGTGCGAGGCGGCCGGGTTCGACGTCGTCATCGTCGAGTCGGTCGGCGTCGGCCAGTCGGAGGCGGAGCTCGCCGAGCTCGTCGACTGCGTCTGCCTGCTCCTCGTCCCCGGCGCGGGCGACGAGCTGCAGGGGATCAAGCGCGGCATCGTCGAGGTGTCCGACCTCATCGTCGTGAACAAGGCCGACGGCGACCGACTGCGGCTGGCCCGCCACGCGGCCCGCGACTACCGTCACGCGCTGCGGCTGCTGCCCGACGCCACCCCCGGGTGGAAGACCCAGGTGCTCATCGCCAGCGCGACCGAGGGCACCGGGATCGCCGAGACGTGGCAGGCGATCCAGGGCCACCGGGCGCACATGGAGGAGTCCGGCGAGCTCGTCCGCCGCCGCGACCGTCAGCAGCAGCGGTGGTTGCACGCCCAGGTCGAGGAGGCGGTCCTCACCGCGTTCCACGCCCGCCCCGGCGTCGCCGAGGCGCTGGCCGACGCCGAGCGCACCGTGCGCGACGCGACGACGACCGTGCCGCAGGCCGCCGACCGCGTCCTGCGGGCCGGGTTCGGCGACGAGGCGCTGCCGCCCGACGCGCGCTCCTGAGCGGTCGGCGCGTCGCCACGCGCCGGCGGCTCGTCCCCGCCACCCGCCTTCGCCGCTCGACCGTGGCACTGGTCCGGGCGTCCGCGCCCGCCGGCTCGTCCCGCCCGCCGGCTCGTCTCGCCCGCCGGTGGGTACCGACAGCTGCGCGACACGGCCGATCCGCGGTGCCCCGAGGGCCGCCGTGGACGTCTCACGTCGCAAAACCGGACAACTCGTCCAACGACTTGTTTGACCTGTGGCGCCCGACGCGGTAGCGTCGGGCCATGAGCCCCACGGTCACCGAACGTCCTCCGGCCCTCGACGTGCCCGCCGGCGTGCCGGCCGGGCACGAGCTGGGCCGCATCGTCAATCTCGACGAGGCGATCCGCCGCTTCGGCACGGACCTCGTCTACAAGCTCACCGATCACGCCCTCCGCGGCGACGATCTGGCGTACGCCGCGTTCCTCGACTTCCGCGACAAGTCGAAGAACGCCAACTGGCGCCTGTACGAGCAGGCGCTCGAGCACGGCATCGACAGCGTCGACGACCCGTCGCCCGCGATGGCCGCCCTGTTCGACCGCCTGGACGAGATCCCCGACTGGGTCGACTTCGACCAGATCGAGCGGGGCGCCATCGCCTACTGGCGCGCGGGCAGCCTCGCGCCGATGGCGATCTCGTACTCGGTCATCGGCGCCGGGTTCTCGATGTACAGCTCGACCCGGCCGGTGCTCTTCAGCGGCCGGCTGAGCGACCCCAAGCTCGCCGGCCCCCGGATGGTCGAGAGCTTCCGCTGGGTCGTCGCCGCCCACACCCCGGGCGCGATGCTGCGCGACGGCGAGGGCTTCCGGCTCACCGCCAAGGTGCGGATGATCCACGCGGCGGTCCGCAACACGCTGAGCCACTCCGAGCACTGGGACTGGCCCGGCTGGGGCGTGCCGATCAACAACCTCGACTCGATGAACACCCAGGCCGGCCAGTTCGGCGTCGTCTTCGTCGACTCGCTCCGCGCGTCGGGCATCCACATCTCCGACCAGGAGGAGGAGGACATCTTCGCGCTCACCCGCTACATCGGCTGGGTCATGGGCGTCGATCCCGAGATCCTCCACGTCGGCGTCGACGACGCGCGGCTGAAGTCCAAGGTGCACCGGCTCATCGAGCGTCCCGCCGACGACTACTGCCGCGACGTCATCCACTCGATCATCGACTTCAGCACCGAGAAGCCCCCGGGCGACGTCGAGATCCTGCCGGCGCCGGTCGCGAAGTTCATGACCACCGAGCGGCGGCGCAAGCTCGCCTACGGCATGGTCGCCGCGTGGCAGCCCGACTACATCGTCGAGCAGCTCGGGGTCGAGCAGACCCCGTGGCGCCACATCCTGCCGACGGTCCGCCCGTTGATCTCGTTGAAGGAGCGGATCACCCGTCCCCGGGCGACGCTCGAGGGCGACCGTCGCGCGACGATGAAGACGATCGACATGTTCAACACGGCGATCAACCAGCCGGGCGTCACCGACACGAAGGACCTGGCCAACCCCGAGACGCTCACCAAGGACGTCGCGGCGAACAAGGGCAAGGTCGCGAAGGACCTGCAGCAGGTCGCCGCCTAGGCGCCCACTCCGCTTCGCCCGGGGGCCCTCCGCCGGCCGGGCGCCTCCTTCGCCCGGGTACCCCCTCCGCCCGCCCGCCCGGGCGAGCTCGACCCGCCGGGCCCTCGCGCCCGGCGGGTCCACGGCGTCACCGACGCGCCGGCGCGTACAACGTGTCCCACACCAGGTCGGTCAACGCGTCGATCATCGCGTCGATCTCGGCGTCGTCCGCGTGGGCCAGGTCCTGGTGCTGGGTGCGCTCGAACATCCACACCAACCAGGTCGCGGTCTCGAGCGGCAACAGCCGCCGGTCGACGAAGCCGGCCCGCTGACCGCGCTCGATGTGACGGCGCAGCCCCCGGATGCTGTGACCCATGAGCTCGTCGACCTTCTCGCGCACGAGCGGGTCGTGGCTCCCGGCGGCGTACACCTCGGCCATCATCCGCGCGTGCGGCTGGTAGGTCCGGATGACGTTCCCGAGGATGGCCCGCAGGCCGTCCCGGTCGATCGTCGCGTCGACGTCCTGCCACGCCTGGCCGGCGGCGTTCACCTCGGGTCCCAGGTCGTCCACCGCGGACCGCAGGAGGGCGCCCTTGTCGGAGAAGTACGTGTAGAACGTGGACCGCGAGATCCCCGACTCGGCGATGATCCGGGCGACGCTCAGCTCGGTGTAGCTGTTGCCCTCCGCCAGCAGTCGGTCGACGGCGTCGAGCACCCCGCGACGGGTCCGCGAGCGCTTGGTGCCGGCGGCGGGGACGGGGCGGTCGGTGGTGCTCATCGGGCGGCCGCGTAGAGGGCGTTCCATACGATGTCGGTCCACGCGGTGAGGTACCGCTCGCGCTCGTCGTCGGCGGCGTCGGCCGCGAACTCGTAGAGCCCGCGCTCGACGAGGTGGGTGATCCACCGTGCGGCGTGGTCGGCGTCGACGTGGGCGGCGACCGACCCGTCCGCCTGGCCGCGCCGGATGTGCTCGGCGACCTCGTCGAAGTGGAGCTCCAGCAGCGACCGGTAGTCGGCGGACACCTCGTGGTCGTAGCTGCTCGTCTCGATGACCGCCGCGAGCAGGTGCTGGTGGGGGAGGTACGACTCGAGCATCCGGTCGAACGCGCGGCGCAGGTCCTCGCGCGTGCCGTCGGGCGGCAGGTGCCACCAGTCCTCGCAGGCCTCGAGGTACGCGGAGCTCAGTCCGCTCGAGACCGCGCGGAGCAGGTGCGACTTGTCCGCGTAGTACAGGTAGAACGTCGATCGCGGGACGCCGGACTGCTCGATGAGCTCGTCGACGGTGATCCGGGTGAACGGGGTGCCCGCGCGCAGCGCGGACTCGAGCGCGGTCGAGAGCTTGTCGTGCGCCTCCTGGCGGCGGGCGGTGCGGTTCACCCCCGAGCTGCGGGTCAGCGACGTCATGTCTGCACGTTACATCCGGACACGGTCGCCGGGCCGGTCGCGAGCGGCGCGCCGAGCGCCTCGGGAACAAAACTGCACAAACACTTGGACGGAGTGTACGATTTATCCATGCTCCGCGCCACCCCATTCGTCTCCGGATCGCGCCGGCGGCTCTGCGCGCCTCGCCGCGGCGTCGCTCGACCGCGTGGGTGAGCGTCGTGGCCTACGTCATCACCGACGCCTGCCGCGACCACGTCGAGGCGTTCTGCGTCGCCGTGTGCCCGGTCGACTGCATCCACCCCGCGGCGGGCGAGCCGGGCCACGACGAGGCCCGTCAGCTCTACATCGACCCCGACGCGTGCACCGACTGCGACGCGTGCATCGACGAGTGCCCCTGGGGCGCCATCCACCCCGCCGGGGAGCTTCCGGCCCAGCACGCCGCGGCGGCCGAGCGCAACGCCGCCTGGTACCGCGGGCCGGGCGCCGCCTTCCGCTCCACCGCCTGATCCGCGCCCGGGCCCGCGGAGCGCGCGTCCCGCCGGGACCCGCCGCCCAGCGCCCGGAGCCATGACCGCGGCGGCCGCCGATCCGTCGCCGCCGCCGACCCGACCACCCCCCGCCCGACCGCCGGCGCGGGCCGACCACGAACGAGGACGCCATGTTGGCGATGCAGGTGACCAAGCCCGATCCGAAGGACCCGGTCGGGGCCGTGACGGTCGTCGACGACGCGCCCGAGCCACCGGAGCGCGACGGCTGGACGACGGTGACGTTGCGCACCGCGGCGCTCAACCACCACGACGTGTGGGCCCTGCGCGGCGACGTCCGGCCGGAGTGGCTGCCGCAGATCCTCGGATCGGACGGGGCCGGGATCGACGAGGACGGCAACGAGGTCATCCTCCACTCGCTCGTCGCCGACCCCGACCGTGGGGGCGGGGACGAGACCCTCGACCTGCAGGGCGCGATGCTGTCGGTCGGCCTGCCCGGAACCTTCGCCGAGCGGATCGCGGTGCCGCGCCGCAACCTCGTCCCCAAGCCCGAGGGGCTGTCGTGGGAGGCGGCCGGATCGCTCGGCACCGCGTGGCTCACCGCCTACCGGATGCTCTTCACCAAGGCGCGCCTGTCGCCGGGCGCCACGGTCCTCGTCCAGGGCGCCGGCGGTGGCGTGGCCACCGCGCTCATCGTCCTCGGTCGCGCGGCCGGCCTGACGGTGTGGGTGACGAGCACCGACGAGGCCAAGCGCCGTCGCGCCGTCGACGACCTGGGCGCGAGCGCCGCGTTCGCGAGCGGCGCCCGGCTGCCCGACAAGGTCGACGCGGTGATGGAGAGCGTCGGCGAGGCGACCTGGGAGCACTCGCTGCGGTCGGTCCGTCCCGGCGGGATCGTCGTCGTGTGCGGTGCGACGACGGGCCCCAACCCGCCGGCGCAGCTGCTGCGCGTGTTCCTGCCGCAGGTGTCGGTCGTCGGGTCGACGATGGGGACGCTCGAGGAGCTCCGGCGGCTCGTCCGGTTCTGTGGCCAGGAGGGCCTGGGGCCGGTGATCGACTCGACGTGGCCGTTGCGCGACGCGCGCGCCGCCGTGGAGCGCATGGTCGACGGCGACGCGTTCGGCAAGATCGTCCTGGACTGCTCGGCGACATGAGCCGGCTGCTGACCGGGCCCGCCGCCCGGATCCACGCCGTCGATCGCGGTGACGGCGACCCGGTGGTCCTCGTCCACGGATGGAGCATGAGCCACGAGCCGTGGGCGGCCACCGTCGACGACCTCGTCGCGGCGGGGCACCGCGTCATCGCCGTCGACCTGCGCGGTCACGGCCGCTCCGACGCCCCGGACGACGACGGCGGGTACGCCCTCGACGACCTGGCGGGCGACGTCCTGGCCCTGCTGCGCGCGCGTGACGTGCCCCCGGCGACCGTCGTCGGGTGGTCGCTCGGCGGCATGGTGTCGGTGCGGCTCGCCGCGCTCGCCCCCGACCGCGTGGACCGGATCGTGCTCGTCGCGTCCAACGGGGTCGCCCACGCCCGCAGCGCCGCGTTCCCGTTCGGGATGGAGCCCGACGTCACCATCGACGCGGTCGAGTCCGCCGAGCGCGCCGACCGGGTCGCTGGTCGCCGCGCGGTCCTCGCCGGCGGGTTCGGCGACCGCCCCGACCCGGACGCGCTGGAGCGGCTGCTGCGGGTGTCGCTCGGCACCGACCCCCGCGCCGAGGCCGGATGCCTGCGGACGCTGCTGC
Source organism: Solirubrobacteraceae bacterium (assembly GCA_023230855.1). Taxonomy (GTDB): domain Bacteria; phylum Actinomycetota; class Thermoleophilia; order Solirubrobacterales; family Solirubrobacteraceae; genus Patulibacter. The sequence goes on along the minus strand of JALNWQ010000011.1, from coordinate 101,697 downwards.
GGACGCACCAGGTCGACCTGCTGCCCGACGGCTTGCCGGTCACGCAGATCCTCGGCGACCGCGACCGCACGGTGTCGCGTCGCGGCGGCGACTGGGTCGTGTCGCAGATCCCCGGCGCGGTGCAGGTGGCCCTGCCCTGCGGGCACTACCCGATGATCGAGGCGCCGGACGCGTTCCACGCGGCGCTGCGCCGCGCCGTCCACCACGAGCTCCACCCCGACGGAAGGACCGACTGATGCGCCGCATCTTCGACGACGAGCACGAGCAGTTCCGGGAGTCGGTCAACGGCTTCCTCACCCGCGAGGCGGTGCCGCGCACCGAGGAGTGGGAGGCGGCCGGGATCATCGACCGCCCGTTCTGGCGCGCCGCCGCCGCCCAGGGCTACGTCGGGTTCGCCGCGCCGGAGGAGCTCGGCGGGGCCGGCCTCGACGACTTCCGCTTCAACGCGGTCCTCGACGAGGAGGTCGTGCGCACCGGCGCCGTCACCGACGCGTTCGGCCTGACGAACGACATCCTCATCCCGTACCTGCTGGACCTCACGAACGAGGACCAGCGCGAGCGGTGGGTCCCCGGCGTCACCGACGGGTCGATCGTGCCCGCGGTGGCGATGTCGGAGCCGGGCACCGGGTCGGACCTGCGCGGCATCGCGTCGACCGCGCGGTGGGACGGCGACGTCTGGCGGCTGTCGGGGTCCAAGACGTTCATCACGAGCGGCATCCAGGCCGACCTCGTCGTCGTCGCGGCCCGCGCGATCCGCGACGGGGTCGACGGGCTGGGGCTCTTCGTCGTCCCGGCGACCGCCGACGGGTTCACCCGCGGACGCAAGCTCGACAAGATCGGCCGGCGGGCGCAGGACACCGCCGAGCTCTTCTTCCAGGACGTGGCGGTGCCCGAGGAGGACGTCCTCGGCGATCCCGGCAAGGGCCTGCGCTACCTCATGCTCAACCTGCCGCAGGAGCGGTTGTCGATGGCGGTGAGCGCCGTCGCGGGGGCGGAGCGGGCGCTCGCGATCACCCTCGACTACGTCAAGGAGCGCAACGCGTTCGGTCGCCCGGTCGGGTCGTTCCAGGCGAACAAGTTCGCGCTGGCCGAGATCGCGACCGAGCTGCGCGTGGCGCGGGTGTTCGTCGACCACGCGATCGAGGAGCACGTCGCCGGCCGCCTCACCGCCGACGACGCGGCCGGGGCGAAGCTCTGGACGACCGAGCTGGAGTGGAAGACCGTGGACCTGTGCCTGCAGCTCCACGGCGGCTACGGGTACATGGAGGAGTACGAGATCGCCCGCATGTGGCGCAACGCCCGCGTCCAGCGGATCTACGGCGGGACGAGCGAGATCATGAAGGAGATCGTCGGGCGGTCGCTCGGGTTGTAGGGCGGGGCGCATCGCGGGGTGGCCCTGCCCGGTCCTGCCGGGGCGTCGTCGCCTGGCGGGGCGGGGCGGGGGGCGCCGTGTGGCGGTTCGTGGTCGCTGGGCGGGCGCCGTCTGCCACGCGCCGGGCGGAGGTACGGGTCGACGGGTCCCGTGGGCCGGGAGCCGGGCGGCGGCTCGGCCATCCCTCTAGCCTGCGGGCGGATGGCCGACCGGTCACCCCGACGCCGACCCGAGCCCGGATCCGACGAGCAGCGCCGCCGGGCTGCCCGCGCGGACGCGGCGGAGCGTCGCCCCGCCGATCGCCCGACCGGTGCCGCCGATCGCCCGGCGGACCGCCGCTCGGACCGCCCGACGGCCCGTCGCACGGACCGCCCGACGGACCGCCGGTCGCGTCGGGGTCCCGACGACGGTCGACGGTCCGCGTCGGGACGCGGCGAGCGACGTGTGCCTGATCCCCGGGGAGATCCCGGCGTCCGGGGCCGACCTGTCGCCGGCCGCGGCGCTTCGTCCGGACGCGCCCCCCGGCGACGGTCCGCGACCGGCCGGGGTGGCCCGCCGGGGCGCGGCCCGCGCCCCGCCGGCGGCCCGGGCGGCCCGGTGGACGCGGTCGTCCGGTGGTGGCGTCGGCTCGAGCCGACCCCGCGCGCGATCGTCCTGCTCGTCCTGGCGCTGCTCGTGCTGCTCGTCGTCGGACGACCGTTCTCGGGCACGTCGACGCCCGAGGACCCGCTGGCCGTGGCGCTCGCCCGTCCCGGGGCGGGTGGCGGGACGATGGACGTCGACCTGTGGGCGACGACCGACCGCCTGGTGCGACCGATCGACGGACGCTGGAGCGCCGGTCGCCGCAGCTACCTCGACGCCGAAGGCCGGGTCGCGCGGCGCGTCGACCTGGAGATGCTGCTCGTCCACGCGCAGGCCGCCGAGGCCGGCCACCGCGGCGTCGCGCGGCGCGACCGCCGGATCGCGCCGCTCGTCGTGCGGATCCTCGACGACCACTACGTGCCCGAGCGCGACGGTCGCAAGGTCCAGCCGTTCAACCCGTCCAGCGACTACACGTCGTTCCCCGGGTTCAGCACGACGATCCGCACGGTCACGATGCACCCGTCGTTCACCGCGGTCGTCATGCAGGCCCTGGCCGCGGCCTGGCGCGTGCGCGACCGGGTCGGGCTGCCCGCGGCGACGTCCCGCCGGATCCGCGAGGCGGTCGTCGGAGTCGCGGGCGCGGACGGGTGGAGCGGCGACGAGCGCGCGCTCAACCAGGTCAACTGGAACGTCGACGTGTACGAGGCGCACGCCGACGTCACCGACGACCCGCGGATGCTGCGCGACGACTACCGCCGCCAGCTCGTGTGGTTGCTGCAGCACGCCCGGGCGCCGGTCTCCGCCGACGGGTCGCCCAACCTCACGTCGGGGCTCGGGTTCCGCTACCACCCGTTCTTCCGGGCCGACCATGTCGTCAACCGGGCGCACACGGCGGAGTACGCCAACCTCGTCATCGGGGCGCTCGGGGCGTACGACCGGGCGGTCGAGGCGGGGATGGAGCCGCTGCCGCCCGAGCTCCTCGACGTCGCCCGCCGGTGGATCCGCCGGACGGCGATGGGTGACTGGACGCCGTCCGGGGTGCTCAACTGGGACACCGGCCTGGGCCGCGACCGCCTGTACCTCACCCAGTACTGGGTGCACGCGCTGCGCGGGGCGCTGTCGGCGCTGCGCGGCACCCGGCGCGCGGGGCTCATCGAGGGGCAGGAGGAGCTGGCGCGCGGCCTCGTCCGCGCGGCGGCGTGGGTGCTGCAGGACCGTGAGCGCCAGGAGGGCACCTCCGCGATCTCCCCGGCGTTCTACGGGATGACCGGCAGCGTGTTCACCGAGACCGGCGGCAACCCGCAGGTGAGCGGGTCGCGACTGGCGTCGACGCTCGCCGGGGTCGCCCTCGACGGGCTGGACGAGGGCCGCTACCTGCCGTTGCCCGAGGCGTACAGCCATGACGCGGAGCTGGGCCGGATGACCGTCGCGACCGCGAGGATGGCGACCGCGGTCGTGCGGCCGTACGGTCCGCTGCGGTGGGGCGGGATCGAGCCCGCGCGCCTCTTCGACGACCGCGGACGGGCGGTGACCCACGTCGGCGGCAGCGGCGACGGGTCGCTCGGCCTGCGGATCGACGACGGTGACGTTCGGATCCTCGAGACCCAGCCGGGCCAGACGACGATGAGCCAGTCGCTCATCCGTCCCGCGCCGGACGACGTCGACGTCGCCCGCCCGCTCGTCGGCGCGATGCAGGCCACCGCCGACGATCGTGGACCGGGCGTCGAGGTGTCGCTCCAGCACCGGTTCGACGCCGGGACGATCACCACGGTGTACGTCCTGCGCAACACGGCGGGTCGACCGTTGCGTGCGACGTTGCGGATCCCGACCTACGGCCGTGGCCGTCCGGCGCGGCTGCGCGACCGTGCGATGACGACGGCGCTGCGGGTCCGCGGCGAGGACCTCAAGCAGATGCCGATCGAGACCGCGTCCGGCACCCGGTTCGTCGCCGGCCTGTTCGGCCTGCCCGCCGACGCCGAGGGCGTCGTCGAGCGTCCCCGCGCCCAGCTCTCCAACCCCGAGCCCGGACCCCAGCTGACGGTCCGGTTCGCCCTGCCCCCCGGCGAGCTGCGCGTCACCCGGGTGATCGGGGTGCCGCCGTCGTCGGAGGGCGGGGACGGGGATTCGTCGGGCGCCGCGGACTGACCAGGGGTGGTGGGGTGGGCGGGCCGGCGGCAGCCCGTGCGGCGGGTCGGGTCGGGTGGGGTCGGCGTGTGGCGGGTCGTGGTCGGGTGGCGGGCGCCATCCGCCACGGGCGGGGCGGGCGCGGATGCGGTCGGGGTGGGGTGACGTTCGCCGCCGGATCCGGCGGGGTTCGTCACCGTCCCGCGCGGACCGTGGAGGCCACGGCCGGCGGGCCCGCATCGCCCCGCGGTGCCGTGCGTCGGCGTCGGCGCGGGCCGGGGAGGAACCGCACCGCCGGCGTGCCGTCGGGGCCGTCCGGGGTGACGACGGCCCGTACCCGGTAGACGTCGTGGATGAGGTCGGGGGTGAGGACCGTCGTCGGGTCGCCGGCCGCGACGACGCGCCCGTCGGCCAGGACGACGAGCCGGTCGCAGAACATCGCGGCGAGGTTCAGGTCGTGCAGCGCGACGACGGTCGTGAGCGGCAGCTCCGTCACGAGCGACAGGAGGTCGAGCTGGTGGTGGACGTCGAGGTGGTTCGTCGGCTCGTCGAGCAACAGCTCGCGCGGCTCCTGCGCCAGCGCGCGGGCGATCTGCACCCGCTGACGCTCGCCGCCCGACAGGGTCGCGTAGGGCTGGGCCAGGCGGTCCTGCAGATCGGTGTGGGCGATCGCCGCGGCGACGGCCCGGTCGTCCTCGGCCCGCGCCCCCGACCAGGCGTGGCGGTGCGGGATCCGTCCGAGCCGCACGACGTCGAGGACGGTCAGCTCGACCTCGGTGCCGGCGTGCTGCTCCACGACGGCCAGCCGTTGGGCGACCTGGCGACGGCGCACCTCGGTGAGGTCGCGTCCGTCGAGCAGGACCGTTCCGCCGTCGGCGCGGCGCAGCCCGGCCATGAGCCGCAGCAGCGACGACTTGCCCGACCCGTTCGGGCCGAGCAGCCCGACGGTGTCGCCGGCGGCGACGTCGAGCGTCACGTCGTCGACGATCAGCCGGCCCCCGGCCGACCACGACAGGTGGCGCGCCTGCAGGCTCACGGGTGGGACCTCGCGCGGGACGGCGTCGAACCCGGCGAGGGGCCCACGGAGCGGATCACGGACGCCGACGGGCTCACGGCATCGCCCGCCGTCGGTAGAGGATGGCGGCGAACGCCGGCACGCCGACGAGCGCGGTGACGACCCCGACCGGCAGCTCCTGCGGGTCGAGGATCGTGCGGGCGGCGGTGTCGACCCAGACGAGGAAGATCGCGCCGATCAGCGCGGCCGACGGCAGGAGCAGCCGGTGCCCGGGACCGACGAGCATCCGGGCGGCGTGGGGGAGGACCAACCCGACGAACCCGATCGCGCCGGCGGCGCTGACGAGCGTCGCGGTGAGCAGGGCGGTGACGAGGAGCAACAGGAGCCGGATCCACGCCACCGGCACGCCGAGCGTCGCGGCCGCGTCCTGCCCGAACGCGAACGCGTCGAGCGCGGACGCGCTGAGCAGGCAGGCGGTGAGCGCCACGACCGCGACCGCGCCGCAGAGCGCCACGTCGCCCCAGTCCGCTCCGCCGAGCGAGCCCAGGAGCCAGAAGAGCACCCCGCGGGTCTGCTCCGCGTCGGCGGAAGAGGTGACGATGAACGACGTCAGCGCCGAGAACAGCTGGGTGCCGGCGACGCCGGCGAGGATGATCCGATCGGTGCCGCCGCCCGCACCGGTGGCCAGGAGCAGGACGAGGCCGAACGCCACCAGGGCCCCCGCGAACGCGCCGGCGGACAGGCTGATCGCGCCGCCGCCGATCCCGAGCACCATGACCATCACCGCGCCTGTCGACGCGCCGGACGAGATGCCCAGGACGAACGGGTCGGCGAGTGGGTTGCGCAGCAGCGACTGCATGATCGCCCCGCAGATGGCCAGTCCCGCGCCACACACCGCGGCCAGCAGCGTGCGGGGTAGGCGCAGGTCCCAGACGATCCCCTCCTGGATCCGGGTGAGCCCGGCGTCGCCGAGCCCCAGGCGCTCGCCGACGACCAAGCCGACGTCGCGCACCGACAGGTCGGCCGGCCCGATGGTGATCGCGGCGGCGATCGACAGCGCCAGCAGGACGGCGCCGCCGGTCCACAGCAGGACGCGGGCCAGGAGGCCCGCACCGGCCGGCAGCGTGACGGTCGGCCGCGCCTCGGGGGCGATCTCGTGCACCGCGCGTGCCCGCCGGGTCAGTCGTCCGCGCGCAGCTCGCGGATGCCGGCGGCGAGCTTCTCGACGCCGTCGACGGTCCGGATCGACGGGTTCATGTCCGCGCCGTTCATGATGACGTAGCGCTTGTGGCGCACGGCGGTCAGGCGCCTGGTCACCGGGTTGGACTCGAGGAACCGGATCTTGTCCGCGAGCTTGTCCCCCGTCTGCGACTTGCGCTGCAGGTCGCCCAGGACGAGGATCGTCGGGTCGCGGTCCAGCACCGTCTCCCAGCTCACCTGCGGCCACTCGGTGTGGGTGTCGGCGAACGCGTTCTCCACGCCCAGCGCCCGGGTCATGATCCCCGGCGATCCGCAGCAGCCGGCCATGTACGGCGACTCGGTGTTCGCGAACCAGTAGGCGACCGACACGCCCTCGCCGTCGACGCTGCCGGTGGCCCGCTCCATCCGCTGCTCGAGCGACCGGACGAGCGCCTCGCCGCGGTCCTGCACGTCGAAGATCCGGGCCAGCTCGCGGATCTCGGCGTAGATCGTGCGCATGTGCAGCGGCTCGCTGCGCGGACCGTCGCCGCTGGAGTCGGTGCGGTTCTCGCAGTGCGACGGTGCGACGTACGTGGCCACGCCGAGCTTGTCGTAGCGGTCGCGCTGGTCGGGGTCGCCGTCCTCCAGCGCCCCGCCGAACGACGCGGTGACGAGGTCGGGCTCCTCCTGCAGCACGCGCTCGGTCGACACCGGCCCGTCGGAGAGCCGCGGCACCTTCGCGTTGGCCGCGGCGAGGTTCGGACGGATCTTGTCCGTCCACGTGGCCGTGCCCTTGATCCGGTCCTGCAGGCCGAGCGACAACAGGATCTCGGTCGAGCCCTGGTTCACCGACACGACGCGCCGCGGGGCCCGGTCGACGGTGACGGCGTGGCCGCAGTTGTCGAGCGTCACGGGGTAGGTCGTCGCGCCGCCGGGCACGACGGTCGTCGCGCCCGTGGCGGCCGGCGCCGCTCCGGACGCGTCGGCGGCGTCGTCCCCGCAGGACGCGAGGGGGAGGGCGACCGTCGCCAGCAGGATCGGCAGCGCGACGCGGGACGAGCGGCGCCGGGGGGGCGTCGACGGACGGCCGACGACGGGGGATGGACGGGGGGCGCGTGGCATCACGCGGGCTCCTTCTTCGATCTGCGGCCCATGCGCGGGGACCGGTTGGGTGATCCGGCCGTCGGTGCGCGGGGCGCGCGTCGAGGGCCGCAAGCCAGCAGGTCTTCGGGCTCGGGATCGTCCGGTCGGAGCGCCTTCCCGGTGGACGTCCGACGGACGCCCCCAGTGGCCGATGCTCCGCCCGTCCCCCCTACCGCTGCGCGTCAGCTCCGGACTCGGACCGGATTCCCTGACCCACGGATGGGTGCGACTGGCTCGGGCGGAAGCCTAGCACCGATCCGTGAACATCTGATCGTCTGTTCAGGTGTTCTGCCATGCTGGGGGCGTGGCGCACGGCACCCCGCCCGATCCCGACCGGTTGCTCACCGACCCCGCGTACGTCCGCACCGCGGCCGACACGTTGCAGGCGCTGTCGACCCCCAGCCGCCTGCGGATCCTCGCCCGGCTCCACGCCGGACCGGCGCCGGTGTCGGTCATCGCCGACGCCGTCGGGATGGAGGCGTCGGCGGTGTCGCACCAGCTGCGATTGCTGCGCCACATGGGGCTCGTCGTCGGCGCCCGCGAGGGCCGACGGGTCGTCTACGCGCTGCACGACGACCGCGTGGCGTCGCTGCTGCGGCAGATCGTCGCGCACGTCGACCAGGTCCGGATCGGCGCCACCGACCCCGTCGCCGACGGACCCACGCCGCCGGCCGCTCCGCCCGGCCCCGCGACGGCCGAGCCGCCGGCTTCCTGACCCGCTCGCACGCCGTGACCGCTCCGTCCTACACCCCGCCCGTCCGTGTCACCGACCGCTGCCCCGGCGTGCTGCGCCCCCATCCGGCGGGCGACGGCGGCCTCGTCCGCGTGCGCCTGCCGGGCGGACGGATCGACAGGGCGGGGTTGCTCGCGCTCCGCGACGGCGCTCGCCGCGGCAACGGGCTCGTCGACCTGACGTCCCGGGCCAACGTCCAACTGCGCGGCATCGCCGACGACGATGCCCGGTGGATCGCCGATCGCCTGACCGTCGGCGGCCTGCTGCCGTCGGCGACGCACGACCGGGTCCGCAACGTCATGGCGTCGCCGCTGGCCGGGCGGCACCCGCGGTCCCGGGTCGACGTCGACGCGGTCGTCGACGGGATCGACCGCGGGCTGTGCGCCGACCCGGCGCTCGCGGCCCTGCCGGGCCGCTTCCTCTTCGCCGTCGACGACGGCAGTGGCGCCGTCGGACGCGACGACGCCGACGTCGCGCTGTGGGCCGACCCGCATCCCGGTGGCGGCCTCGGCGGCGGTCCCGGTCCTGACGGCGAGCCCGAAGGCGGTCCCGGTCCCGACCCCGATTCCGACCTCGAGCCCGGTGCCGCTCCCGGCGGGTTCCGGCTCGTCCTCGGCGGGGCGCCGACCGATCGCGTCGGCGGGCCGACGGTCGCGCTCGACGCGGCCCGTGCGTTCCTCGCCCTCCGGTCGACGGAGCGGTCCGGCGACGGACGGGCGTGGCGGATCCGCGAGCTGCCGGACGGACCGGCGCGGATCGCCGCCCGCATCGGGGCGCGGATCACCGGCGGCGCGACGTCGGGCGTCGACGGTCCCGCGCCGACCGACGGTCCCGCGCCGACCGACGGCCCCGTGGGCGTCGACGGCCCGGTCGTCCCCCTGGGCGTGGCCCGGCAGCGCGACGGTCGGGCGGCGGTCACCGTCCTGCCGCCGCTGGGGCGCCTGGACCTCGACGCGCTCGACGCGCTGTTGGACCTGGACGTCGGCGACGTCGACGTGCGGATCGCCGCGCGGCGCACCGTGTCGGTCGTCGACGTCGACCCGGACGCGGCGCCGGACGTCGTCGCCCGCCTCACCGCGGTGGGCCTCGTGGCCGACGAGCGATCGGGGTGGTGGGGACTGAGCGCGTGCGCCGGCGCCGGCGCGTGCGCGCGAGCGTCGGTCGACGTGCGCGCGGCGGCCGCCCACCGGTCCGCGGTCCGGGGCCCGCACGCGCCCGCCGAGCACTGGTCCGCGTGCGACCGGGCCTGCGGTCGTCCCCCGGCGGTCGCGGTGGCGGTGACCGCCCGTGCCGACGGGATCGTCGTCGAGCGCACCGGTCACCCCGATCGCGCGGACCACCCCGACCGCGCCGGCCACCCCGACCGTCCCCTCACCCGCACGGTGCCCGACGTCGCGTCGGCCCTGCAGACCCTGGAGCACCGATGAGCGCCACGCACGACTACGTCCGGGACGGCGCGGAGATCTACCGCCGGTCGTTCGCCACCATCCGCGCCGAGGCCGACCTGGCCGGACTCGAGCCGATCCTGGAGCGCACCGTCGTGCGGATGATCCACGCCTGCGGGATGACCGACCTCGTCACCGACGTCGCCGCCAGTGCCGGGTTCGGCCCCGCCGGGGAGCGCGCGTTGCGCGACGGCGCCCCGATCCTGTGCGACACGAACATGGTCGCGTCCGGAGTGACCCGGTCGCGACTGCCGGCGGGCAACGACGTCGTCTGCACGCTCACCGATCCCCGGGTGCCCGACCTCGCGCTGCGCTTGGGGACCACGCGGACCGCGGCCGCGACGGAGCTGTGGCGCGACCGGCTCGGTGGGTCGGTCGTCGTCGTCGGCAACGCGCCGACCGCGCTCTTCCGGCTGCTGGAGCTCGTCGAGGAGGGCGTCGATCCGCCGGCGGCCGTGGTGGGGATCCCCGTCGGGTTCATCGGCGCGGCCGAGTCGAAGGTCGCCCTGGCCGAGCACTCGTCCGGGCTGGAGCACGTCGTCGTCCACGGCCGTCGCGGTGGCAGCGCGATGGCCGCCGCCGCCGTCAACGCGCTGGCGAGCGCGGCGGAGTGACGATGACCGCGACCGCGCCGCAGGTGACGCCCGGTCGGCTCTACGGGGTCGGCGTCGGGCCGGGTGATCCGGACCTCGTGACGGTGAAGGCCGCACGGCTCATCGCCGAGGCCGACGTCGTCGCGTTCCCCGTGGCCCGCCGGGCGTCGCGGGGCGGGGTCGCCCGCGAGATCGCCCGTCCCCACATGCGCGACGGGGTCGTCGAGCTGCCGTTGCTGTACCCGGTGACCGTCGAGGGCACCGATCACCCGGGCGGCTACGAGGGCGCGCTGGTGGACTACTACGACGACAGCGCGGCCGAGATCGCCGTGCACCTCGACGCCGGGCGCGACGTCGTGGTGCTCTGTGCCGGTGACCCGTTCTTCTACGGGTCGTACATGTACCTGCACGAGCGGCTGGCCGATCGGTACGTCACGGAGGTGGTGCCGGGGGTGACGTCGTTCAGTGCGTCGGCGGCCGCGTCGGGCACGCCGCTGGCCAAGCGCGACGACGTCGTGACGATCCTGCCGGGAACGCTGCCGCCCGCGGTGCTCACCGAGCGGCTGCGCGACGCCGACGCCGCGGTGGTGATGAAGCTCGGCCGGACCTTCGGTCAGGTCACCGATGCGGCCGAGGCGGCCGGCGTCGCGGACCGCGCGGTGTACGTCGAGCGGGCCAGCAGCCCGGTCGAGCGGACCTGCCCGCTGCGCGACGTCGACGCCGACACGGTCCCGTACATGTCGCTCGTGCTCGTGCCGACCGGGCCGGGGACGTTCGCCGACGAGGCGCCGGCGGGCTCCGCGGCGACGGGGTCCGGCGCCTCGGGGGACGGAGCGACGGTCGGAGCCGGCACGGACGCGGACCGGGCGGCGGTCGGCGTGCGGACCGGCCGCGTCGACGTGGTCGGGCTGGGCCCGGCCGGCGACGACTGGCGGACCCCCGAGGCGGCCGCCGCGCTCGAGTCCGCCGACGTCATCGTCGGCTACCGCACCTACGTCGACCGGGTGCCGGTGCGCGTGGGGCAGCGACGGCTCGACAGCGACAACCGCGTCGAGATCGACCGGGCGCGGCAGGCGCTGGAGCTCGCCGCGGCCGGGGAGCGCGTGGCCGTCGTGTCGTCCGGCGATCCGGGGATCTTCGCGATGGCGGCCGCGGTGTACGAGGTCGTGGACGCGGAGCCCGACGCGTTCGCCGCCGTCGACGTGCGGGTCGTCCCGGGGCTGTCGGCGATGCAGGTGGCCGCGGCCCGCGTCGGCGCGCCGCTCGGTCACGACTTCGCGGTGGTGTCGCTGTCGGACATCCTCAAGCCGTGGGACGTCGTGGAGCGGCGCCTGGCCGCCGCCGCGTCCTCCGACCTGGCGCTGGCGCTCTACAACCCGGCGTCGCGCACGCGGCGGGAGCAGCTGGAGCGGGCCCTGGCGACGCTGCGCCGGCACCGCGATCCCGACACCCCGGTGGTCGTCGCCCGCGCCGTCGGGGCGCGCGAGGAGGCGGTGACGATCACGACGCTCGCCGCCGTCGACCCGGCCGTCGTCGACATGCGCACGATCCTCATCGTCGGGTCGTCACGGACGCGGGTGATGCCGGGCGACGGCGACGGCCGCCCGGACCGGGTCTACACGCCGCGGAGCTACCCGGTGGGCTGAGCATCCGTCCCGGAGAGCTCCGCCGCCCGCAGCCACGTCACCGCACCCTCCGCCGTCGTGACCGGCGGTCAGGCCACCGCCAGCGCCCGGACCCAGGCGGCCGCGGCCGCGACGTCGTGCACGGTGTCACCGTCCGGTCGCGGCGGCCGACGCACGACGATCACCGGAAGCCCCCGGTCACGGGCGGCGGTGAGCTTGGCGACCGTCAGCGGGCCGCCGCTGTCCTTCGTCACCACCGCGTCGATCCGGTGCTCGTCCAGCAGCGATCCCTCGCCGGCGACGGTGTAGGGCCCGCGATCGAGCAGCAGCTCGTGGTGGCGGGGCAGCGGGACCTCGGGCGGGTCCACGCAACGGACGAGGAACCACCGCCCGGCGTCGGCGGCGAACGCCGCCAGCCCCTGACGGCCCGTCGTGAGGAAGGCCCGGCGCGCGGCGAGGTCGTCGAGCGCGCGGGCCGCGGCGTCGAGGTCGGCCACCCACGTCCAGCGATCCCCGCGACCCGGCGTCCACCCGGGCCGCTCGAGCCGCACGCGCGGCACGCCCGCGATCGCGCACGCGCGGGCCGCCGACGCCGAGATCCGCTCCGCGAAGGGGTGGGTCGCGTCGACGACGGCCCGCACGCGGTGCTCGCCGATCCACGTCGCCATCGCTTCCGGGCCGCCGAACCCGCCGATCCGCACGTCCCCGACCGGCAACCGCGGCCGGGCCACCCGTCCTGCCAGCGACGACGTCACCGCGACGCCGTCGCCGTGCAGCGCCGCGGCGAGCGACCGAGCCTCGGCGGTGCCGCCGAGGATCAGGATCGCGCCCCGGCTCACCACGCCTCGTCGTCGACGCGCCGCCGCAGCAGCGAGATGTCGAACATCCAGCCCTTGCGGGCGGTCGCCTCCTCGCGGACGCGCAGGATCTCGGGCGCGACCTCGGCGAGCGGTCCGCTGATCAGCAACTCGTCGTCGGTGCCGAGGTAGGCGCCCCAGTACACGTCGATCCTCTCCGGCGGGATCCGCGCGATCGCGCCGTGCGCGTCGAGCATCACCACCACGTCGTCGACGCCGTCGGGCATCCCGTCGGCCAGCAGCCGGGCCGGGGTGATCCACACCGCCCGCCCGACCCGGTTGAGCGGGATCCGGTGCCGGGCGGTGAGCGCGTGCACCGAGCTCACCCCGGGGATGACCTCGATCTCCAGCGGCACCTCGCCCCGGCCGTCGATGTCGCGCACGATCGCCAGCGTCGACTCGTAGAGCGACGGGTCGCCCCAGGCGAGGAACGCGCCCGTCCGGCCGTCGTCCAGCTCGTCGGCGATCGCGCGGGCCCACCGTGCGGCGCGTTGCTCGCGCCAGCGGGCGACCGCGGCCCGGTAGTCCGGGGCGGTGCGCCACGGCCGCGGGGGGTCGGCGAGCGTCACCTCGCGCAGCGGCCCGGTCGTGCGGTGCCGGGCGACGATCCGTCGGCGCGCCTCGGTCAGCTCCTCGCGGCCCTCCTTCGTCACGACGAACAGCACGTCGGCGTCGTTCAGCGCCCGGACCGCCTGGACGGTGATCTGGTCGGGGTGACCGGACCCGATGCCGATGATCGACAGGCGACGCATCAGCGGTCGACCGTGACCGACGCGGCGCCGGACCGGTCGCGGGCGACCGAGTACAGGTGGCTGTCGCGGAACCCGGTCGCGCCGAGCGCGGGACCGACGACGATCGTGGCGGTGCGGCGCACGTCGGCGTCGTGGACCATCGCGGCGATCGTGCCGAGGGCGCCGCGCAGCACCCGCTCGTCCGGCCAGCTCGCGCGGGCGACGACCGCGGCCGGGCAGTCGGGCCCGTACGCCCCGACGATCCGGTCGACGATCTCGTCGATCGCCTGCGCCCCCAGGTGGATGACCAACGTCGCGCCGTGCGCCGCCAGCGACGACAGCTCCTCGCCCGGCGGGATCGCCGACGCCCGCCGTCCGTAGCGCGTGAGGATCACCGTCTGCGCGACCTCGGGCACGGTGAGCTCGCGGCGCAGCGCGGCGGCGGTGGCGGCGAACGCCGGCACGCCGGGGGTGACGTCCCACGCGATCCCCAGATCGTCCAGGCGCCGCATCTGCTCGGCGGTGGCGCTGTAGATCGACAGGTCGCCGGAGTGCAGCCGGGCGACGTCGTGACCGGCATCGATCGCGGCGACGATCTCCGCCACGATCTCGTCCAGGTGCAGGTCTTGGGTGTCGATCACCCGGGCGTCGTCCGGGGCGTGCTCCAGCACCTCGGGCGGCACGAGCGCGCCGGCGTACAGGCAGACCGGGGACGACGCGATGAGGCGCTGCGCGCGCAGGGTCAGCAGGTCGGGCGCGCCGGGGCCGGCGCCGATGAAGTGCACGGTGGGCGGGGCGTCGTGCGGCATCATCGGATGAGCCTGATCTCGACGCCGACGTCGGCACGAGCCCACGGCCGGTCGGCGGTGAGGACCGTCAGGTCGAGGCTCCGCGCCAGCGCAAGGCACGCGCGGTCCGCGAGCGAGAGCCCCAGATCGCGCGTCGGCTCGCGAAGCGCGGCCGCCCCGCGTGCGTGCGTGGCGCTGAACGCGGCGGGCCGGATGACCGAGTCGACCTCGCCGATGAGCGAGGCCGGGAGCTCCGGACCGAGGGCCTGGTGGACCTCCGCGAGGTTCACCGTCGAGATGAGCGCCGCGGTCGGGTCGGTCGTGTCGACCGCCGCGAGCGCCCGTTCGACCTCGGCGGCCCCGGGCTCGTCACGCAGCAGGGCGATGACCGCGCTGGCGTCAACGACGTACGGCGGTCGGTCGATGTGCCCCATCAGGCATCCTCGCGGAGCGCATCGGACCGCCGCTCGGCGATCAGCTCGTCGACCGACTGCCCCTGCCCGCGAAACGCCCCGCGAGCCGCCTGCAGGCGGCGGCGCCGGTCCCGGCGCGGGTCGCGGATGACGATCTCCCCGTCCTCCCGGGCCTCGACGAGGACGCTGCCCTTGGCCTCGACGCCGAGATGGCGACGGAGCTCGGGGGGTAGCGTGATCCGTCCCCGGCCATCGGTTTGTACCGTGACGGATGCTGGGGTACGCATGGTCCGAGCGTACCATCCACTGATTCATGTCACATGGACTCACGCTGTGCCTCCGGCGCTCTCGGGGGCGCATCGCCCCTCGTCGTCGTCCTTGACGACCGACCACTGCACGACCGGCCGCTGCGGCCGCCAGCCGGTGAGCGACCCGAGCGGCTCGGCGGACGCGACGTCGATCCGCACGAGCGCGCCGCCGTGGGCGTCCCGGGCGGCGGCCAGCGCGCGCTCGCCCTCCAGGGTCACGACGTTGGCGACGAGGCGACCGCCGGGGCACAGCGCGCCCCACACGCGGTCCAGCACGCCGGGGACGGTGATCCCACCGCCGACGAACGCGACGTCCGGGCGCGGCAGGTCGGCGAGCGCGTCCGGTGCGGCGCCGGCGACGACCCGCAGGCGGGGCACGCCGAGCCGGGTGGCGTTCGCTCCGATCCGGGCGGCCCGGACGGGATCGGCCTCGATCGCCACCGCGTCCGCGGTCGGCTCGGCGCGGAGCCACTCGATCGCGATCGACCCGCTGCCGGCGCCGACGTCCCACAGCGTCTCGTGGGGGAGCGGGCCGAGCGCGGCGAGCGTCATCGCGCGGACGTGGCGCTTGGTGAGCTGGCCGTCGTGGTCGTAGGCGTCGTCGGGCAGTCCCGGCATGCACGGGAGCGACGGTCCGCCGCGGACCTCCACCGCCACCGCGTGCAGCGGGTCGGCGACGTGGTCGCGCGCGGCGTCGGCGGTCGTGTCGGTGCGGCGCTCGTCCGTCGCCCCCAACCGCTCCAGGACGGTGAGCGACGACGCGCCGAACCCGCGGTCGCACAGCGCCCGGGCGAGCGTGGCGGCGCCGTCGGTCCCGGTGACGTAGACGACGATCCGCCGCCGCGTCTGGAGCGCGGTGGCGACGACGTCGACCGGGCGCCCGACGGCGCTGACGAGCGTCGTCGTCGCGGCGTCCCATCCCGTCCGGGCGCACGCGAGCGCGAACGCCGACGGGTGCGGAACGACCGAGACCGTGCCCGGGGCCGCGCGACGCGCGAGGCTCGACCCGACGCTGTGGAGCATCGGGTCGCCGCTGGCGAGCACGACCGCGTCGCCGAGCCGGCCGGCGGCCAGGTCGTCGACCAGCGGCGCCATCGGCGACGGCCACGCACGGCGGGGGGCGGTGACGGTCGCCGGCAGCGCGTCGAGCTGCCGGGTCGATCCGACGACGAGCGGGGCGAGCAGCAGCGCGTCGCGGGCGTCGGTCCCCAGGCCGTCCCACCCGTCCGCGCCGATCCCGACGACGGTGAGGGTCATGCGCCCGCCCTCCCCGATCGCCGGTCGCGGGCGGCGTCGACGAACCGGGCGGGCACGTCGGGGTAGGCGGCCCAGTGGACGTGGAGGTACCCGGCCTGCACCGCCCCGGACGCCACGCCGTCGGGCCGGTCGACCCCGCGCGAGGCGAGCCGCCACGCGGGGCTCGTCGCCGCGGTCGGCTCGACCTGCGAGTAGTGGAATTCGTGCCCGCGGACGACCTCCCCGGCCGGCTGCCACGGGACCGCGGTGGCGACGGTCGCCTCGCGGTAGCCGAGGGTCATGCGGCCCATCGCCCCCCGGAGCGGCAGCGCCCCGCACATCTCGTGCTCGTCGAACCGCTCGCCGAGGTACAGCAGCCCGCCGCACTCCGCGATCGTCGGTCGCCCGGCGGACGCGTGGGCGCGGACCTGCTCGCGCAGGGGGGCGTTGGCGGCGAGCTCGGCCGCGAAGAGCTCGGGGAACCCGCCGGCGAGGAGCAGCGCGTCGGTCCCGTCCGGCAGCGACTCGTCGACGAGCGGGTCGAACGGCAGCAGCCGCGCCCCGGCCGCCTCGAGCCGCTCGAGGTTCTCGGTGTAGTGGAACGAGAACGCCGGGCCGGCCGCGATCGCGACGCCCACCGGGTCGCCGTGGGGACGGTCCCCGTCGTCGCGGTGGTCTCCCTGGCCGCGGCGGTCCGGCGGACGGTCGGGCAGGCCGTCGTCGGGCGCCCACGCCGGGCCGGGCGCGGGGGGCGCGGAGCGGGCGAGGGCGAGGGTCGCGTCCAGGTCGACGTGGCGGGCGGTGGCGTCGGCGAGGAGGGCGAGCGCGTCGCGGGCCTGGGCCTCGCGCTCGGCCACCGGCACGAGGCCCAGGTGGCGCTCCGGGGTCGCGATCCGCTCGTCGCGCCGCAGCGCGCCGAGCACGGGGACGCCGCCGTCGGCCAGCGCCTCGCGCAGCAGCTGCTCGTGGCCGTCCGATCCGACCCGGTTGAGGATCACCCCGGCCACGCGCACCGCGGGGTCGAAGTCGCGGAACCCGTGGACGACCGCCGCGGCGGAGCGGGCCATCGCCGACGCGTCGAGGACGAGCACCACCGGGGCGTCGAGCAGCTTCGCGACGTGCGCGGTGGAGGCGAGCTCGCCCCGCCCGGTGGCGCCGTCGAACATCCCCATGACGCCCTCGACGACGGCGACGTCGGCCCCGGTCCCGCCGTGACGGGCCAGCGGCGCGATGAGGTCGGGGCCGGCGAGGAACGCGTCGAGGTTGCGCCCGGGGCGCCCGGACGCGAGCGCGTGGTGCGACGGGTCGATGTAGTCGGGGCCGACCTTGAACCCCTGCACCGTCAGCCCGCGGGCGCGCAGCGCGCCGATCAGGCCACAGGCGACGGTCGTCTTGCCCGCCCCCGAGCTCGTGCCGGCGACGACGATCCGCGGGACGAGGGTCGCGCTCACCATTCGATCCCCTGCTGGCCGCGGATCCCCTGGTCCATCTGGTGCTTGACGAGGTGCACCTCGGACACGAGGTCGGCCGCGTCGATCAGCGCCTGCGGGGCGTCGCGGCCGGTGATCACGACGTGCTGGAACCCCGGACGGTCCCGGAGCGCGGCGACGACCTCGTCGACGTCGACCCAGCCCCACTTCAGCGGGTAGGTGAACTCGTCGAGCAGGAGGAACTCGTAGCGCTCCTCCGCGACGAACCGCCGGACCTGCTCCCATCCGGCGCGGGCGAGGTCCGCCGACTCGGTGAGGTCCTTGGAGATCCACGACCAGCCGTCGCCGGTCTTCATCCAGTCGATCCCGCCGAGCGCCTCGCATGCGCGCTGCTCGCCGACCTTCCACCTGCCGGACTTGATGAACTGCACGACCCCGCAGCGGTAGTCGCGGTTCCACGCCCGCAGGAGCATCCCGAACGCCGACGTGGACTTGCCCTTGCCGTCACCGGTGACGACGATGAGCAGCGGGCGGTCGCGGGGCTTGCGCCGCCGTGGCTCGGCGGTGCCGCGGTCGTCGGGACGGTGCGGCACGTCGACCCCGGGCGCGGTGTTGCGCGCCAACGCCGCCGCGTCGTTCAGGGGCCGCTCGATCGGGGCGTCGTCGGGATCCTGCGACGAGGACGCGCCACGCAGCGAGCAGCGGGCGACGTAGCCGGCGGGCCGCTCCGGCGACGTCGTGGTGCGGGTCGGCGTCCGGTCGGGCGCGGACGTGTCGCCCGCGACGGGGGCCTCGGTCGACGATGGCTTCTGGCTCATGCGGCGCTCCGGTGGTCGGGCGGACGGTGGTGCTCGTGCTCGGGGACGATGAGGCGCGTGAGGTCCGCGCCGGCGGTGCCGGCCAGCCGGGCGGCGAGACCCAGCCGGACGGGCCCCTCCTCCAGATCGACCACGACGGTGCGATCGGTCGCGGCCCGCAGGCGCCGCAGCGCGTCGGCGGCGCGGCCGTCCGGGTCGGGGGCGCGGCCGTCGGTGAGCAGCACCGCGACACGGGCGCGGCCGTCGCGTCGCCGACGCCGGGCGTCGGCGAGGAGCGCGGCGGCGTGGTCGATGCCGGCCGCCAACGGGGTACGCCCTCCGGCGGGCAGGTCACGGATCGCGGCGGCGGCCCGGTCGAGCGGCGCGCCGGGAGCCACCAGGGTGCGGGCGCCGCGACCGCTGAACGCGACGACGGCGACGAGGTCGCGGCGGGCGTAGGCGCGCCGCAACGCCACCTCGAGCGCGCCCTTCACGCGGGCCAGGCGGCGTCGGGCGGCCATCGATCCGCTGGTGTCGACGACGAGGCAGAGCAGCGCTCCCCGGCCCCCGCCGACGATGGCGGCGTGGGGGACGACGGCGCCGCCGTCCGCGCCGGACCGCACGGCGTGGAGGATCGTCGGCAGGACGGCGATCGGGTCGTCGTCGCGGGCGGGTCGGGCGTCGAGCACCGCGAGCGTGCCGCCGGGGGAGCGGCCGGGGATCGCGTCGTGGTCGCGCGCGCGGCGCGGTCGGGGACCCCGGGGCGCGGCGAGCGCCGACTCCGGCAGCCGGCCGGGCAGCGGGGCGGGCCGCCCGAGGCGCTCGGGGAGCCGGGGGGCCTGGGCGTTCCGGGGCGGCGGTGCGCCCGCGAGGTCCGGGTCCGGCGACCAGCCCGGCGCGGGGTCGTGACCGGACGGTGGGTCGGCGGAGTCGTGCGCGGCCGCCCGGTCGGGACGGCCGTGCGGGTCGCGCCGGCCGTCCGGGTCGTGGTCGTCGCGGGGCCCGTCGCCCGTGCGTCGCCGGGCGGCGTCGTCGGCGATCGGATCGTCGCCGCCGTGCCGGGCGTCGGGCGCGCCGTCGGAGCCGCCGGGCCGGTCGGGTGCGCCGTCGTCGGCCCCGCCGTCGCTCTGGTCCAGCGCGTCGTCGATCGTCGGCTCGCGGTCGCCGTCCGGCGGTGGGGCGAGCGGGTCGCGGTGCAGGCGGTGACGGAGCGCCAGGTGCGCGGCGCGCTCGACGTGCGCGTCGGTGACGGCGTCGGCCCCGTCGAGCGCGGCGAGCGCCCGTGCGGCCTGCGCGCAGACGAGGTCGCCCCGCACGCCGTCCAGGTCGAGCCGGGCGCAGACGTCGGTGATCCGTCGCAGCTCGCGCTCGCCGAGGGTCACCGACCGGAGGCGCTCCCGCGCGGCGGCGATCCGCTCGGCCAGCGCCCGCTCGCGGTCGGCCCACCCGGCGACGAACGCGACCGGGTCGGCGTCGTAGGCCATCCGCCGCCGGACGATCGCCGCCCGCACCGCCGGGTCGCGTGGACCGGTGACCTCGACCCCCAGGCCGAAGCGGTCCAGCAGCTGCGGGCGCAGCTCGCCCTCCTCCGGGTTCATCGTGCCGACGAGCAGGAACCGCGCGTCCTGCACGACCGACACGCCGTCGCGCTCGACGGTCACCGTGCCCGACGCCGCGGCGTCCAGCAGCACGTCGACGAGGTGGTCGGGCAGCAGGTTGACCTCGTCGACGTAGAGCACGCCGCCGTCGGCGCGACCCAGCAGGCCGGCCTCCACCCGGTGCTCGCCCTGCAGCGCCGCGCGCAGGTCCAACGTGCCGACGAGCCGGTCGAGCGTCGCCCCCAGCGGCAGGTCCACCAGCGGGGCGGGGACGTCGTCGCCCCGGGGTGGCAGCATCGGCGCGAGCGCGCGCACCGCGGTCGACTTGGCCGTGCCCCGCTCGCCGCGGACGAGGACGCCGCCGACGACCGGATGGACCGCGCAGACGAGCAGCGCCTCGATGAGGTCCTCCTGCCCGACGAGCGCGGACAGGGGGAACGCGGCCGGGCCCATCCGGGGCGCGTCGCGTCGACCGTCGGGGGCGGGCGCGACGCTCATCCCGTCGCCTCCTCCAGCTGGTCCTCGAGCGCGAGGTAGCGCGCGCGGACGTCGTCGAGCAGCTCGGCGTCGGGCGCGGCCCACATCCCGCGCCCGGCGGCCTCGAGCAGCTTCTCGGCGATCCCGCGCGCCGCCCACGGGTTGGCGCGGTCCATGAACGCGGAGACGTCCTCGTCGAGGAGGTAGCGCTGGGCGACCTGCTCGTACATCCAGTCGGACGCGACGTCGGTCGTGGCGTCGTAGCCGAAGAGGTAGTCGACGGTCGCGGCGAGCTCGGCGGCGCCCTTGAACCCGTGGCGGACCATCGACCCGATCCAGCGCGGGTTGGCGACGCGCGCCCGGAAGATCCGTCGCGTCTCCTCCTCCAGCGTCCGCACCCGCACCTTCTCCGGGTCGGCGCTGTCGCCGAGGTAGCCGACGGCGTCGCGGCCGCTGATCGCGCGGACGGTCGCGAGCATCCCACCGTGGTACTCGTAGTAGTCGTCGCTGTCGAGGTGGTCGTGCTCGGCGGAGTCGACGTTCTTCACCGCCACCTCGATCCGGCCGAAGCACGCCCGCATCGCGTCGCCGGCGGCGATCCCGTCGAGGCCGCGCCCGTAGGCGAACCCGCCCCACGCCTCGTACACGGCGGCCAGGTCGCTCTCGTCGCGCCAGTCGCGCGTCTCGAGGAGCTGGCTCAGCCCGGCGCCGTACGTGCCGGGCTTCGACCCGAAGATCCGGGTCGTCGCGCGGCGCCACGCCTCGGCGGCGTCGAGCTCCCCGGCGATCCGGTCGCGCTCCGCCCGGGCGTGCTTGGCGACGAAGTTCGCGTCGTCCGGCTCGTCGAGCCCGGCGACGAGCGTCACCGCGTCGTCGAGCAGGCCGACGAGGTGCGGGAACGCGTCGCGGAAGAACCCGGAGATCCGCAGCGTCACGTCGATCCGCGGGCGCCCGAGCTCCTCGAGCGGCACGACCTCCAGGCCGGTGACGCGCCGCGACGTCGGGTGCCACGTGGGCCGGACGCCGAGCAGCGCCAGGACCTCGGCCGCGTCGTCGCCCTGGGTCCGCATCGCGGCGGTGCCCCAGGCGACGAGCCCGACCATCTCCGGCATCGCACCGGTGTCGGCGACGTGCCGCTCGAGGACGGCGTCGGCGAGCTTCACCCCGGTCTCGTAGGCGAGCTCCGACGGCACCGACCGCGGGTCGACGGCGTAGAAGTTGCGACCGGTCGGCAGCACGTCGAGCCGGCCGCGCGTGGGGGCGCCCGACGGACCCGCCGGCACGTGACGGCCGCGCAGCGCACCCAGCACGTTGGCCGTCTCGTCGGTCGTCCGCCGCAGGCGCGGCACGATCTGCGCGGCGGCGAACCGCAGCGCGGCGGCGACGCCGTCGTCGTCGCGGCCCAGGACCGAGCGGACGAGCTCCGGCGCGCGGTCGGGGCTCCAGTCGTGCTCCGACAGCTCGGTGAGCAGCGCGTGCTGGGCCTCCTCCAGGCGGTCCAGCAGGTCGCTGCCGCGGTGGCCGGTGCCGGGGAAGCGCTCCAGCAGCGCCGCGGCGCGCTCCGCCTCGACCCGGGCACCCGGCTCGGCGACGAGCGCCGGCTCGTCGAGCCCGAACGCCGCGGCCACCGCGCGCCGCAGCCCGGGGACGTCGCCGCTGCCGTGGCGGCCGATCGCGGCGACGAGGCCTCGCAGGTGCGGGCCCTCCGGCGCCGCGCCCAGCACGTGCAGCCCGTCCTTGATCTGCACGTCCTTGACCTCGCACAGGTACCCGTCGAGGTGCTCGACGAGCTCGCCGGCGTCGTCGGGGCGGGCGTCGGCGTCCAGGCCCAGGTCCTCGTGGAGGTTGGCCCGCTGGATCGCCTCCCAGATCTGCGCGCCGAGTCCGGGCAGCTTGGACGGGTCGAGCACCTCCAGCCGCGCGTACTCGTCCATCAGCGCCTCGAGGTCGGCCAGCTCGTCGTAGCTCTCCGCGCGCATCATCGGCGGCACGAGGTGGTCGACGACGACGGCGTGCGCCCGGCGCTTGGCCTGCGCGCCCTCGCCGGGGTCGTTGACGACGAACGGGTAGACCAGCGGCATCGAGCCCAGCGCGGCGTCGGGGGCGCAGGCGCGGCTCAGCGCGAGCATCTTGCCCGGCAGCCACTCGAGCGTCCCGTGCTTGCCCAGGTGCACGATCGCGTCGGCGCCCCAGTGGTGGTCGAGCCACCGGTACGCGGCCATGTAGTGGTGGGCCGGCGCCAGCTCGGGGTCGTGGTAGACCCCGACCTGGTCGTCGCCGTAGCCGCGCGGCGGCTGGATGAGGATCACGACGTCGCCGAGGTCCAGGCCGGCGATCACGAGGTCTCCGTCGGGGGACGCGCCGTCGCTCGCGTCCAGGTAGCGGTCGCCCGGTGCGGCGCCCCACCGCTCCTCCATCGGGCCGGTCAGCGCCGGGTCGAGCGTGCGGTACCAGTCGAGGTAGTCGGCGACGGGGATCCGCAGCGGTGCGGCGGCGAGGATCTCGTCGGTGAGGAACTCCGGGTCGTGGCCGCCCGCGGCGATCAGGGCGTGCATCAGCGCGTCGCCGTCGGCGGGGATCTCGTCGATCCGGATCCCGTCCTGGCGCAGCGCGTGCAGCAGGCCGATCGCGCTGGCCGGCGTGTCGAGGCCGACGGCCATGCCGATCCGGGCGTGCTTCGTCGGGAACGCCGTGAGGACGATCGCGATCTTGCGGCGCGCGTCCGGGTCGCGCAGGCGCGCGTGGCGCAGCGCGAGGGTCGCCAGGCGGTCGCAGCGCTCGGCGTCGGGCACGTAGCGGGGCACCGCCACGCCGACCGGCGAGTCCTCGTCGTCGCGCTCCTTGAACGAGATCGGCCCGCCGATGATCCGCCCGTCGAACTCGGGGATCGCGACCTGGGTGGCGGCGTCGACCGGCAGCAGGCCCTCGCCGCCCTCCTCCCACCGCGCGCGCGACATCGTCACGCACAGCGCCTGGACCACCGGCACGTCGAGCGCCTCGATCGCGCTGGCGTCCCACGCCATCTGCTCGTCGTGGCCGCCGTCGGCCGGATCGAGGTCGCCGGCGGCGTCGCCGCGGTGCGAGCCGCCGGTGGCGAGCATCTTCGTGACGAGCGCGTCGACGCGGCCGTCCAGGAGCTCCAGCGCCGGCACGCGCCCGTCGACGGGGTCGCGGCGCAGCGTCGTGCTCCACACCGGCAGCGGATGGCCGCCCGCCCGCTCGATGGCGGCGCACAGCCCGTCGACGAACTCCGTGTTGCCGGTCAGCCGGTGGGAGCGGTAGAAGGTGATCCCGACGACGGGCCGGGCCGGATCGCGGCCCTCCAGCGCCTCGTCCACCGTCACGTCGCCGCGGCCGGGCAGGTACACCCCCAGGTCGTCCACGGGACGGGGCTCCTCGAACCCGAAGCCCTCCAGCAGCAGCGTGTCGGCGAGGAACCGCAGCAGCTGCTCGACGTTGTCGACGTCGCCGGAGCGCAGGTACTCGCCGACCTGGGCGACCGTCCCGGCGGGGACGGTCGACAGGGCGGTCATCTCGGCGTCGGGCCGGTGCTCGCCGCCGAGCGCCACCAGCGCGATCCGCTCGGCGCGGCACCGCTCCGCGAGCCGCTCGACGCCGCCCGGCCAGCCCCGGCGTCCGCCGAGCACCCGGATCACCACGACCCGCGCGCCCTCCAGCACGTGGTCGAGGAACGGCTCGATGTCGCGGGTGCCCTGCGGGTTGGCGCAGCGGACCTCGGGGAAGTCCTCGGGCAGCCGCCGCACCGCGGTCGCCGTCGCGAGGATCTCGGTGTCGGCGGTGGTGACGAGCCTCAGCACGACCGCGGGCCCCGGTCGGGGGCGGCAGGTCCGGCCGGAAGGCCGGAGCGCGTGCCGGAGCCGGCGGCGTCCGGGTGGGAGCCGACGGTCGGTGCCGGGACGAGCCCGGCGGGCGGAGCGGGATGGTGCACTGGTGCCTCCTCGGGATCGGGCGTCCCGGCGTTCGAGGTTCCGTGGCGGGGAGTCTCTGACTCCCGGGCGCCTGGGGCGCCCGGTCACAGTGGCGCGACCGTCCCGGACTCACACCGGGTTCCTCGCACCGCCACGCGGTCCGCCGATCGTAGCGGGACCGTTGCGGCCGGGTCGCCGGGCTCCCACCCGGTCAGTCGTTGAGGTGCCCGGTGAGGCCCAGGTAGATCACCGTTCCGACGGCGACGAGGAGCGCCACGCCGAAGTACTGGCGCACGTCGCGCGCGACCGTGCCGCCGAAGAGCAGGGCGAGGACGACGAACGGCACGAGGACCCCGAAGAACACGTAGAGCGCGTCCACGGCTCGCAGTCTGCCACCGACCGGCCGTCCGTCCGCGTCATGCGACCAGAATCCTCGTCCGACTTCCCACACAGACAGAGTGTTCAGTGGTAGGAATGGTGGTCCGGCGGCCCGGCCGCGTCCGTCTCGACCCGATCCGTAGATGCCATGACCACGCCGCAGGCCGCCCTCGTCGATCCCGCCACCGTCGACGTCCTCGACCCGATCCGCACGTCCGACGCGTTCTGGACGACGACGAACTTCGGCGAGGCGGTCCCCGGGGTCCTCACCGCGCTCAACTGGTCGTTCTGGTCGGGGATCGGCGAGCGGGCGGTGCGCCGCACCTTCCGCACCGTCGGCACGCTCACCGAGCCCGAGGACGCCGTGCCGCCGATCGGGGACGAGCGGTTCCTCGGGGTGTTCCACGGCCGGATCGCCGGCAACGTCACGCGCCTGGGCGAGATGGGCGACCGGATCCCGGGCGCGAGCGGCGCCGACGTCGCGGTGTCGATGTTCGGCGAGCTGCCCGAGGGGTTCACGTCCGACCCGACCAAGGCGTACGCGCTGCGGGTGCTGCGCCGGACCCCGCCGGCGTTCCTGTCGATCCCGCGCAACATGGCCCGGATCGACGCCGACACCGCGACGTGGTGGGCGAGCGAGCTCGCGGCCGGCCCCACGACGGACATCGCCGCCGCCCGGGCCCGGTTCCGTCGCGCGCAGAGCTGGTTCGACCGCGCGCTCTACCT
Organism: Solirubrobacteraceae bacterium; assembly: GCA_023230855.1. Classification (GTDB taxonomy): domain Bacteria; phylum Actinomycetota; class Thermoleophilia; order Solirubrobacterales; family Solirubrobacteraceae; genus Patulibacter. The sequence continues at coordinate 76,218 of JALNWQ010000011.1, read as the reverse complement.
CCAGATCCTCAACAACTTCGTCGGCGTCACCCCGGTGTACGACCAGGTCAACGCGCTGGCGGCCGCCGCCGGCGATCCCGAGCTGGCCGGTCGACTGCTCGCCGGGCAGGGCTCGCACGCCGAGCTCGCGGTCGTCGAGGGGCTGTGGGCGATGTCGCGCGACCGGATGACCGTCGAGGCGTTCGTCGCCGAGCACGGGTTCCACGGTCCGATGGAGGGCGAGATCTCCGCCCGCGTGTGGCGCGAGGATCCCTCCCCGGTACTCACCCTCGTCGAGCACTACCGCCGCCGGCCCGAGAGCGAGAGCCCGGACGAGCTGTTGCGCGGCCGCGCGGCCGACCGCGAGGCCGCACGGCGCGAGGTGCTGCGGGCCGTCGGGTTGCGCGGCCGCGCGAAGGCGGAGCTCGTGCTGTGGCTCGCCCAGCGCTACAACCCCACCCGTGGCCTGGGCAAGGCGGCGTTCCTCCGGTCGCTCGACGTCGCGCGCGCCGCCGCCCGGCAGACCGGCGAGGCGCTGGTCCGCTCCGGTGCGCTCGACGATCCGGACGACGTCTTCCACCTGACGATGGACGAGCTGCTGACGGTGGATCCGTCGTCGCGGCTGCAGGACCACGTCGCCGCGCGCCGGACCCAGCGCGACGCCCACGCCGCGCTGTCGATGAAGTCCGCCTGGCGCGGCCGGCCGGACGCGACCGCCCCGGTGGCGCAGGACCGGGTGGCCGCCGGGACGACGCTCACCGGCACCGGGGTGAGCAACGGCGTGGTCGAGGGCCCGGTCCGCGTCGTGCTCGACCCGGACTTCGACGACGTCGAGGACGGCGAGATCCTCGTCGCCCCGTTCACCGACCCGAGCTGGGCGTCGATCATGTACTGCTCGGCCGCGCTCGTCGTCGAGGTCGGCGGCGCGATGAGCCACGCCGCCGTCGTCGCCCGCGAGCTCGGCCTGCCGTGCGTCATGGGCCTGGAGGACGTGACGTCGCAGCTGCGGACCGGCGACGTCGTCCGCGTCGACGGTCACGCCGGCACGATCGAGGTGCTCACCGCGGCGGCGGAGTGAGCCGTCACCACGCCGCTCCGTCGACGCGGCGGCGCAGCAGGGCGATGTCGAACATCCAGCCCTTCCGGGCGGCGGCCTCCTCGCGCAGCTCCGCGATCCGGTCGCGGACGTCGGCGAGCGGGCCGCTGACGAGCAGCTCGTCGTCGGTGCCGAGGTAGGCGCCCCAGTACACGTCGATCCCGTCGGCGGGGATCGACGCGAGCGCGCCGTGGACGTCGAGCATGAGGACGACGTCGTCGTTCCCGTCCGGCAGCCCGTCGGTGAGCAGGCGCGCAGGCGACACGAGCACCGGCCGGCCGACGCGGTTGAGCGGGACCGCGTGCCGGGCGGTCAACGCGTGCAGGGCGCTCACCCCCGGGATGACCTCGATCTCGATCGGCACGTCGCCGCGCGCGTCGATCTCGCGGACGATCGACAGGGTGGACTCGTAGAGCGACGGGTCGCCCCAGGCGAGGAACAACGCCGCTCCGCCGTCGGGCACCGCGTCGGCGATCGCGCGACCCCACCGCTCGGCGCGCTGCTCCTGCCACCGGGCGACCGCGGCGTCGTAGTCGGGGTCGGTCCGCCACGGCCGGTGCGGATCCTCGAGCGCGACCGTCGGCAACGGCCCGGCGGTCCGGTGGCGGTCGATGATCGCCTGCCGCTCCGCGGCCAGCGCCTCCCGTCCCTCCTTGCGCACGACGAGCAGCGCGTCGGCCTCGTCGAGCGCCCGGACCGCCTGCACGGTCACCTGGTCGGGATGTCCGCACCCGACCCCGACGACGAGCACCCGGCGCATCAGCGGCCTCCCGATCGACGGATCGCGCCGACGGTCCCGCGTCGATCGGCCCGCGCCTCCGCGGCGTCGGGGATCGCTGGATCGGGGCTGGTGGCGGGCACCTCGGCGCTCCTTCGTCGACGGGCGGCCGGGCCGTCCGGCCGCGACGGCCGTCGTCCCGACGATACGCCGCCCCGCCCCGGTCCCGTCCGCACGTGCGCCACGGCGTAGCCTGCTCCGGTGCCCGTCCGCGCCCGGCTGCTCATCGACTGTCCCGACCGCCCGGGGATCGTCGCGGCGACGTCGGGGTTGCTCGCCCGCCACGGGGCGAACATCGTCGAGCTCGACCAGCACGCGGCCGGGGGCGACCCGCCGGTGTTCTTCAGCCGGATCGTCGTCGACGTGCCGGGCGGCGCCGCCGGGCTCGACGCGCTGCGGGCCGACTTCGCGGCCACCGTCGCCGCGCCGCACGACATGACCTGGCGCCTGGTGCCGGTCGACGAGCCGCGCCGGATCGTCGTCCTCGTGTCGCGCGAGCCACACGGCCTGACCGAGCTGCTGTGGCGGTGGGAGCGCGGCGAGCTCGGGGCGGACATCGCGTGCGTCGTCTCGAACCACCCCGACCACCGCGAGCGCGTCGAGCGGTTCGGGGTCCCGTACCACCACGTGCCGGCGACCCGGGCCAACCGGCCCGAGGCCGAGGCGGAGATCCTGCGGATCGTGGGGGAGGAGGCCCCCGACCTCGTCGTCCTGGCGCGGTACATGCAGATCCTCACCGGGGGGTTCCTCGACCGGGTCGGTCGGCCGGTGATCAACATCCACCACTCGTTCCTGCCGGCGTTCGTCGGGGCCGAGCCGTACCGGCAGGCCCGCGAGCGCGGGGTGAAGATCGTCGGCGCGACCGCGCACTACGTCACCGAGGAGCTCGACGCCGGCCCGATCATCGAGCAGGACGTCGTCCGGATCGACCACCGCGCCACCCTCGACGAGCTCGTCGCCCTGGGGGCCGACGTCGAGCGGCAGGTCCTCGGCCGCGCGGTCCGCTGGCACCTGCAGGACCGGGTGATCGTCCACCGCCGGTCGACGGTCGTGTTCTGACGGCGGAGGCATCGGCCTGTCGGTCGATGGAGCGATGCCCCAACGGATTCGACCTCTGGGTCTCGCGTCCGTCGATCGATGGGCGCCACCGCGCCCCGGACTCGGAATGGGATTCCGATGGTACGCTGATCCCATGGAAGCGACGATCGACTCCGGTGGACGTCTGCTGCTGCCGAAGGCGCTTCGCGACGCGCTCGGTCTGGCGGCCGGGACCAAGGTCGACGTGTCGCTCTACGGCGCCGGGCTCCAGGTGACTCCCGGCGGACGCACGGCCCGGCTCGAGCGCGCCGCCGACGGACGGCTCGTCGCACGGGCGGACACGGTCGTCACCGACGATGCGATGTTCGCGCTGATCGACGCGGGCCGCCGGTGAGCCACCCGCCGCCGCGGGCGGTCGACACGAGCGTGGCGGTGCCGCTCCTCGTCGCATCGCACGAGGCGCACGACGCCGTCCGGGACTGGGCCGCAGGGCGCGAGCTGCGCCTCAGCGGTCACGCGCTGGCCGAGACGTACGCCGTGCTGACCCGGCTTCCGGGCGATGCGCGCGTGCGGCCGGACGACGCCGTCCTCCTCATCGAGGACGGCTTCGCCGACCCCCTGTCGCTGTCGGGCGCGGTGGCCACGAGGGCTCCGCGCGAGCTGGCCCGACGCGGCGTCGCGGGCGGGGCGACGTACGACGGGTTGGTCGCGCTGGCCGCCCGCGAGCACGACGCGACCCTCGCCACGCGCGACGCCCGCGCCCGCCCGACGTACGACGCGGTCGGGGTCCGCGTCGAGGTCGTGGACGATCGACGCGGACCCGCGTTCCCGTCGGACCGAGGGGTCGCGCCCCCGTCCGCCTGACGGCCGTGTTCCGGCGCTCGGCCGTCCACGCCGCCCGACGCGCCGGCGTCGCCCCGCGACGCCGTCGGCGTCAGTCCGACCCCGTCGCCCCCGCCCGCTCGATCCGCCATCCCTGCGCCCGGGTCCGCTCGCGCCAGAACGACGCGTAGCGGCCGCCGGCGGCGAGCAGGTCGGCGTGGCGGCCGTGCTCGGCGATCCGGCCGGCCTCGAGGACGACGATCCGGTCGGCGCCGACGACGGTCGACAGGCGGTGGGCGATGACGATGACGGTGCGGTCGCGGGCGAGCTCGGCGAGGGCCGCGTCGACCGCCGCCTCGTTCTCGGGATCCAGCGCCGACGTCGCCTCGTCCAGGAGGACGATCGGGGCGTCCTTGAGGATCGCGCGGGCGATCGACACCCGCTGACGCTCGCCGCCGGACAGCGCGTGGCCGCCCTCGCCGACCCGGGTGCCCCACCCGTCGGGCAGCCGATCGACGATCTCGTCGACCCGTGCCGCGCGGGCGGCGGCACGGACCTCGTCGACGGTCGCGTCGGGACGTCCGGCGCGGACGTTCTCCTCGATCGTCGTGTCGAAGAGGTAGACGTCCTGGAACACCACGGCGATGTGGGCCATGAGGTCGGCGGTGGCGATGTCGCGCACGTCGACCCCGCCGACGCGGACCGTGCCCTCGTCGACGTCCCAGAACCGGGCGACGAGCCGGGCGACCGTCGTCTTGCCCGCCCCGGACGGCCCGACGAGCGCGAGCATCGTCCCGGCCGGCACGTCGACGTCGATCCCCTCGAGGGTGCGCTCGGCCGATCCCGCGGGTGCGCCGCCGCCGGCCTTCGCCGCCGACGCGACCCCGCTCGATCCCGACCCCGCGGCGGGCCCGGAGGACCGGCCGGCGCCATCCGTCGCCGACCGTCCGTAGTCGAACGCGACCCCCTCCAGCCGCACCGACCCGTCGACCGGGCGCCGCGGATCGGTCGGCTCGGGCAGCGCGGGGGTGTCTAGGACGCGGGCGATCGCGCGCAGGCTGCCCTGGGCGACGCGGATCGCGCCGACGATGTCGGCGGCCTCGACGAGCGGCTGGCCGAACCGGGCGACGAGGACGAGCAGCGCGACGAGCTCGGGCACGTCGATCGATCCGCCGAGCGCCAGGTCGACCCCGACGATCATCACGACGAGGAACGCGAGCTGCACCGCGAGCGCCGACGCGACGAGCCCCATGCTCATCGTCCACAGCTGCCTGCGGCGCGCGGCGTGCTGGGCGAGCAGCGCGTCGTCGAGTCGCGCGTCGTGCTCGCCGGCCTGCCCGTAGGCGCGCAGGACCGGCTGGATCTGGGCGGCCTCGACGATCCGGCCGCCCGCGTCGGACGCGGTGGCCTGCACGTCGACGGCGGCCCGCCGCGCCAACCATCCGGACAGGCGGTGCGCGCCGTAGATCAGCGGGGCGGTGAGCGTCGTCGCGAGCGCCAGGCGCCAGTCCACGGCGTACATCGCCACGACGACGGTGGCGGGGGTGACGAGCGCGGCGACCATCGGCCGCAGCAGGTGCCCGGCCGACGTCATGACGTCGGTCACGCCCTGGCCCGACAGGCGGGTGAGCTCGCCGACGCGCGTCGCGCCGAACCAGCCCAACGGCAGCGCGGCGACGTGGTCGCCCAACCGGCGGTGCAGGGTCCGCGCGACGACCGTGCCCAGCCGGTGGGCGATCATCGCCTGGGCGTAGAACGCCACCGACGCGGCCGCCGCGACGGCGGTGAGGACGACGAGCCAGCGGGTGGCGCGGTCGTCGTCGCCCTGCAGCAGCGCGTCGACGATCGGGACGATGAGGACGAACGCCACGCCCTGCAGCACCGCGAAGGCGACGATCCCCGCCACCTGGGCCCGGAGCAGCCGACGACCGTCGGCGTCGAGCAGCGCCATCAACGCGGAGATCACGCCGCACCTCCGGTCGCCCGGTCGGGCTCGTCCGCCACCGCACGCAACGGCGCGCTCGCGGCCCGTTCGTGGGCGGCCCACTGGCGGGCGTACGCGCCGTCGGCGGCGAGCAGCTCGTCGTGGGCGCCGCGCTCGACGATCCGGCCGCCGTCGAGGACGAGGATGCGGTCGGCGCCGGTGATCGTCGACAGGCGGTGGGCGATGACGACGACGGTGCGTCCCGCGGCCAGGCGCGACAGCGCGTCCTGGATCTGGGCCTCGGACTCCGGGTCGGCGAACGCCGTCGCCTCGTCGAGGACGAGGATCGGCCGGTCGGCGAGCAGCGCCCGCGCGATCGCCAGGCGCTGCGCCTCGCCGCCCGACAGCCGCGCGTCGACGCCGACGACGCTGTCGTACCCGCGCGGCAGCTCGCCGATCCGGTCGTGGATCCGGGCGGCGTCCGCGGCGGCGCGGACCTCGTCGTCGGTCGCGTCGGGGCGGCCCAGGCGGATGTTCTCGGCGACCGACGCGCGCAGCAGGCCCGGGTCCTGGAAGACGAACGCCACCCGGCGGTACAGGTCGGCCGCGGGCACGTCGCGGACGTCGCGACCGTCGACGCGGACGTGGCCGTCGCGGACGTCCCAGAACCGCGGGATGAGCGCCGCCAGCGTCGACTTGCCGGCGCCGGACGGACCGACGAGTGCGGTGACGGTGCCGGGCTCCAGGTCGGCGGTGACGTCGGTCAGCACGTCGGCGCGGTCGTCGTAGGCGAACGACACCCGGTCGAGCGCGACCGCCCCGTCGCCGGTCGGGCGGGGCTGGTAGTCCGCGCCCTCCGCGACGTCCGGCAGCGTCGGGGTGGCGAGGAGCGCCATGACGCGCCCGGCGGCCTCCGACGCCAGGCGGAACCCCTGGGCGCTGTGGCCGAGGGTGAGCAGCGGCTGGGTGAGGCCCAGGCCGAGCAGCGCGAACGGCACGACGTCGAGCGGGTCCATCGACCCCCACGTGGTGCGCGCCACGCCGCCGGCGAGGATGACGGTGAGCATCACCGGCGGCGAGCAGACGAGCTCGGCCAGCGCGGAGCGGCGCGCGATCGGACGCACCCACTCCTCGTGGAAGTCGGCGAAGTCGTGGGTGGCGGTCGTGTACCGGGTGTGCGTTCCGCCGGTCGGCCCGAACGCCTTGACCACGCCGATGCCCTGCACGAGCTCGACGACGGCGCTGCCGATCCGGCCCAGCCGGGCGGCGTGCTCGGTCATCTGCGATCCGTACCCGCGGACGATCTCGACGTAGAGCACCGCGAACACGACGAGCGGCACGACGGTGATGAGCGTCAGCCGCCAGTCGACGACGACGAGGTACCCGAGCGCCACCACCGGGGTCACCACCCCGGCGACGAGGTCGGGTAGCGAGTGGGCGACCATGTAGTGCATCGCGTTGACGTCGTCCTGCACCGCGCGGCGGACCTCGCCGGAGTGGCGGGCGCCGAACCAGCCGAGCGGCAGCCGTCCCAGGTGGCGCGCGATCCGGCGACGGACGACGAGCTGGAAGGTGTTGTCGGCGAGGTGGGTGATCTGGCCGCCCGCGCCGTGCGCGACGAGCCGGACGGCGAACGCGACGACCGCGACGACGACGAGCGCGTGCACCGCCGACTCGTCGACCGGGGCGTCGAGGAGGCGCCGCGCGATCTCGACGACGCAGACCAACGGCACGACCGTCGCCACCGCGGCGACGGCCTGCAGCGCGGCCGCCGTGAGCAGCGGGCCGCGGACGGGGGCGAGCAGATCGAGGAGCGGGGAACGTCGTCCCGGCTCCGCTGACCGCCGCCCCCGGGGGGCGGGGCGGGACGTCACCGCCGCAGCGTCGCGGTGAACGTCCGGCTCTTCGCCCAACGGTCGGCGCCGGAGGCGGTCTGCTCACCGGTCGCGCTGCGCAGCGACACGCGGACCTTGATCGACTTGCGCTGCTTCAGCAGGTTGCGCACGTCCTTGGAGAGCTTGAGCGCCAGCGAGCCGTTCTTGCCGGCGCCGACGGTGACGGTGCTCCACTTGGCGAACGTCACGCGCTGCGCCTTGCGGCCCTTGCGGAGCTTGAGCTTGCCGGACGACACGACGCGCACCTGGCTCGTCGACGTGATGACGCCCGGATTCGTCAGGCGGACGGCCGCCTTCGTGCCGTTGGAGTACCGGCGGAGCGTCGTGGAGCGCAGGCGTAGGTCGGGCGATGCGACCGGGGGCGGCGCGATGCCGGTGTCGGCCGCGGACGGGTCGGCGTAGGCGACCTCGAACCGCTCCGCCTTGCCGGGCGTGAACGACGTGCCCTCCGGCGCGACGTACCGGCCGGGGCGGCAGTCCAGGTCGAAGACGGTCTTCTTGATCCGCGCGCGGATGTAGAGGCTGCCGGTCGGCCGGGTGACGTCGCCGCCGGTGGCCCGCGGCGGCAGCTCGGGGAGCGTGCCGTTGGGGCCCTGCTGGAAGTCGATCTGGGCGTACGGCTGGCCGTCGCTCAGCGTGGGGGCGGTCCACGTCGAGTCGGGGAAGGGCACGACGACGTCGAGCGGGGTGGCGCCACGGAACTGCTCGCCGTCCGGGCTGGCGGTGATCGTCGTCCGGGCCGTCGTCTGGGTGTGGAGGATCTGCGATCCCTGCGCGGTGCCGGCGCCCTGCACCGCGAGCCAGACGTCGGCGCTGATGTCGTTGACCCCCGGGTCCATGAGGCCGGTGTTGAACGCGAACTCGGGGATCCAGTCCGGCAGGCGCGTGGCCGCGGTCGTGCCGGTCAGGCGGAACCCGGCGCCGGGCGGCACGTACACCGGGGCGGCGGTCGACGCGACCCGCACGTCGATGTTGCGCCAGAACCCGTCGCTGCTGTACTTGCAGGTGTTGGGCGTCAGGCTCTGCCCGGCGGTCGCCGCCGACGGGACCGCCATCGCGGCGACGCCGAGCAGCCCGACGGCGACGGAGACGGCGCGGCGGCGCGGACGGCGGGCGGGGGATGGCGGGTGGGGCATGACGTCCTGGAACGGGTCGGCGTAGGGATGCGGATCGGCCACGTGGGCGCTCGGCTCCGGCATCTGGAGTTGGCAACCCTAACATCGACCGGCCGGACGACCGCTGCCGCGGCCACGGTCCGTCCGCGTGGCGGGCGGGTGCGCCGGGTCGGCGGGTGACGACGCCGTGACCGGCGCCGCCACCCGCCGACGCCCTACCGCCGGACGGTGGCGCGCTTCGTCACCGTCGCCTGGTGATCCGGGCCTTGCGCTTGCCGATCCGGTACCGGCCGCGGGTGCGGACCTCGACCCGGGCCCGGGTGGTGGCCTTGCGGTCGAGGTTGCGCAGCGTGACCGGGATCCGTCCGCTGCGACGCCGGAGCGACGACTTCGTGATCCGCACCGTCGTCCGCTTCTTCGCGGCCTTCGCCTTCGGCGCATCATCCGCCGGTGGCGTGACGATCGGACCGGGGGGCGGCGGACGGAACCCGGCGTCGCCGCCACCGCCACCGTCGCCGATGATCGGCGGCGGCGTGTCACCACAACCGTCGCCACCTCCGCCACCGGTGGGCGGCGGCACGTACGGCTCGTACACCGGCGGGGGCGGCACGCGGAGGAACGGCGGGTTGCCGGCCGGGGCCTCGATCGTCGATCCGACGAGTCGTCCACGGACGAGCTCGAGCGTGCGCGGGCCACCGTCGGTGTCGGCGGTCAGCACGATCGACGCGCCGTCGGCGCCGGCGAGCGTTCCCGGGCGCAACGTCAACGCGCCGGTGTCGGACGTCGCCGTCCAGCCGGCGCCGGGCAGCGCGAACGTCGGCAGCTCGCCGTCGGTCGAGTCCCAGTCCTCAACGGCGGAGGTGACCTCGCGCTCGGCGGGGGCCAGGCCGGTCGCCGACACCTGCACGCGCGCCGACACGTCGACGGTGTCGCCCGCGTCGGGCCCGAGCCAGGCGTCGACCTGGTCCGGGGTCAGGCGCACCCGCAGCTCGTTGCCGGCCGTGTGGTGGAGCGTCAACGCCTCGCCCGACCTGCGCGGGACCGGCAGGACGCCGGCGTTGTAGTCCCCGGATCCCGAGACCCAGCCGGACGTCGGCTCCGGGCCGCCGTTGGGCTGGCCGTCGGGACGGACGTAGCCCCACTCGGTCGTCCCCGGCCGGGCGCGGTGGAGGATCTGCGCGTCGACCGATGCGTCGTCCCCCGCGCCGACGTAGCCCGCCGGAGCGGTGCGGCCGACGAATCCCGGAACCCGGAACGGATCCGCCTCGCCGGCGCCGACGAGGCTCTTGCCGAGCGCCTCGGAGTGGATGGTGCCCGAGTGGTCGACGACGTTGCCCGGCTGGCAGTCCAGGGCGAAGAACCCGGACGCCGTCGAGCTCATGTCGACGTGCACGTAGACGCTGCCGTTGACCGACCGCAGGTTGCCGTTGCGCCCGACGGGCAGCTGGGGCAGGGAGCCACCGACGGCCTGACGCAGGCGGATCGGACCGCCGGTCGCCCGCCACGTCGTCGCGGCGAGCTGCAGGTCGCCGATGACCGGTGGGTTGACGTCGTCGTTCGTGTCGATCTGCACGGTCGTCGTGAGCTTCTGCACCTGGACGTTCGACGTCGGGTCGCCGGGAACGACCGCGTTGCTCGCCTCGACGGCGACCCACACCTCGACCGGGGCGAGGCTCGTCGTCGGGGCGGCGAGGCCCGCCGCCCCGAGCGCGGCAGCCACGACGGCGGCCGCGCTGCGGGGCGTGCGGATCCGGGAGATGCCGATCAGCTCCCTACCGGCGCAGGGACAGCGACTTGGTCGTGTCCGCGGCGCGGTCCGGCTCGACGGTCACGCGCACCGGCAGGCTCTTGCGACCGCGCAGCGCCTGGCGCGCGCGGGTGCCGAGCGCGATGCGGTACGTGCGCGTCTGGCCCGCCTTCAGGCGGTAGTCGACGGTGCCGGCGACCGAGAACCGGGTGGCCTTGCGCTTGCCGACCTTGATCGCGGTCCGCGTCTTGATCCGGATCGCGCCGACGTCGTTGCGGTCGGTGCGGTTGCGCAGGCGGAGCTTGAAGCTGCCGCTCCTGCCGGCGAGGCTCGTCGACAGCACCTCGATCGACGCGTTCGTGCTGATCTGCTCGGCCGGCGGCGCGGGAGCGGGGACGGTGACCGTCACGGTCCGGGTCGGGGTCTGGTCGGCTCCGTCGGCGGCCGTCGCGACGGGGAAGGTCGCGAACGGCGCCCGGGCGTCGGACGTGATCGTGTAGCGGCCGCGCGAGCCGTACGCCGGACGGTACGTCGCCACGTTGCGGTCGTGGACCCAGCCGGGGTTGGCGTGCTCGCCGACGCCGGTGTCGCTGCCGTCGGCGGTCTGCGTGCCGGCCGGCAGGCCGGACTGGTGGGCGCCGGGGAGGACGTCCCCGAGGAGGCGCGAGTACGGGATCCCGGCCTCGGTGACCTCGATGTCGCCCTGGACGCAGTCGGCGGTCAGGCCGTAGGCGTCGGTCTCGGGCCGCAGGAAGACGCTGCCGTACGGCCGGACCCAGATCGGGACGTTGTGGTCGGCGCGGCCCGGGTAGCCCCGGCCGTAGATCGTGACCTGGTCGCCGATGTTGCCGTGCTCGGCCACGCGGAACTCGATCGGGCCGTCACCGGTGGGCGTCCAGGTCAGCGGCGGGATGTCGATCGAGATCGGGTCGATCGTCACCGTCGCGGCGGACGGGTCGTCGGACGTGCCGCCCTTGGGCCCGGTCGACGTGAACGTCGGGTCGTCGACGTCGACCGACCAGATGCCCCTGACGAACGCGCGCTGCGTGCCCTCGACGGTGTTCGTCGCCTCGATCGCGACGACGCCGTGGATCGGGAACTGGTTCTGGCGGTCGTGGCCGAGCAGGTGGTGGCCCAGGACGTACGGGTCGCCGGTGCCGACCGGGGCGTTGAAGCTCTTCACCCAGAGGTTCTTCGCACTGATCCGTCGCATTGACCGACGTCTGGGCGGGTCGACGTTTCATCGGCGCCTCGCCGTCCGTCGCGGCGGCGTGCCGGGCCGCCGCGACACGGCCGCGCCCGGCGGGTTTCTGGCACCCTAACTTCGGCCGAATCCGCCGTTCCCGCCCTCCGTCGGTCGGCACGGACCCCCCGAGCCAGCCCCACCATGTCCGCGCCGTCAGTCCCCAACCCGGTCGTCACGTCGATGACGGTCCACGTCGAGGCGCTGCTCAACTGCGCGCTTCGCGAGGCCGACGCGGTCGTCGTCGGCGGCGCGGACGGCGCCTCGACCGCGGAGCTGCCGGTCCTCGGGGGCGCCGCCACGATCGAGGCCGAGCTGACCTACGCGTCGCCCACCGGCCGGCACCGCTACCGGCTCCCGGCGCGCCTGCGCACCGTCGACGGTCGCGTCCGGCCGCTCGAGCTCGACGGGCTCGCCGCGCTCCTCGTCGACGCGCTCTCGGCGCACGGGACCGATGATCCGACGGCGCTCGCCGCGCCCCCCGCGGGCGGCGCCCCCGCACGCCTGTCGGTGCTGCAGCGGATCGGCCTGAGCGTCGACGCGCTCGCCGGGTTCCTCGCCGCCGACGCCGCCGGTCCCGAGCCGCTCCAGGCCGGCCCGTATCCGGGCGGTCGGTGGACGTTCGCCGCCACCGAGCGGTCGCTCGTGACGGGGCACCCGTTCCATCCGACCCCGAAGTGTCGCGGCGAGATGCGCCCCGACGAGCGCGACCGCTACGCGCCCGAGACGGCATCGCGGTTCGCGCTGCGGTGGCTGGCGGTCGACCCGGCGATCGTCCGCCACGACAGCGCGGTCGTCGACGACGACGGCGCCGAGGTCCCCGCCCCGCGGCTGGCGGCCGACCTGCTGGAGACGGCGCTGGCGACGGCTGCCGACGGGCCCGCCGGTGACGCCCACGACGGGGCCGAGCCGGCCGCGGGCCGGGCCGCGCGCACCGCCGCGCTGCGCGACCGCCTCGCCGGCCTCGGCGACCGGGTGATCGTGCCGATGCACCCGTGGGAGGTCGAGCGGCTGCGTGGCCGCGACGACGTCGCCGGACTGCTGCGCTCCGGCGCGATCGTCGACCTGGGCGCGCACGGCGCCCCGGTCGCGGCGACGACGTCGGTCCGCACCGTCCACCACGAGGCGTGGCCGTGGCAGCTCAAGTTCTCGCTGCACCTGCGGGTGACGAACTCCATGCGGCTCAACCTGCCGAAGGAGCTCGACCGGTCGGTCGAGGCGGCCCGGCTGGCGCGGACCGTCGTCGGGGAGCGGATGGCCGCGGTCGCCCCGCACTGGGTCGTCGTGCACGACCCGGCGCACCTCGCGGTCCTCGACGCCGACGGCGCGGTCATCGACGGGCTGTCGGTGCTGCTGCGCGAGAACCGCTGGCGCGGCGGTGGCCTGGACGCGACCGCGGTGACGTCGCTCTGCCAGGACCACCCCTACGACGGACGCTCCCGCCTGGCCCGGATCGTCGACCGGTTGGCGGCCGAGGCCGGCGAGCGCCCGGACCTCGTCGCGCGGCGCTGGTTCGCGCGGTACCTCGACGTGTTCGTCGCGTCGGTCCTGCGGATCTACCTCGACGTGGGCCTGACGTTCGAGCCGCACCAGCAGAACCTCATGCTCGAGCTCGAGGACGGCTGGCCCGCCCGTGCGGTGCACCGCGACAGCCAAGGCTACTTCCACCGCGAGGCGGCGCACGAGGACCTGTGCCGGATCGTCCCCGGCCTGGGCGAGGCGACCGAGTCGATCTTCCCCGAGCCGCTCGCCGACGAGCGGCTCGTGTACTACCCGTTCGTGAACAACGCGATGGGCGTCGTCGGGGCGATGGGCGCCGCCGGGCTCGTCGACGAGCGGATCCTGCTGGCCGACCTGCGCGCCGCGATCGAGCGGGAGCGCGAGCGGGGCGGCCGCTACCCGCACACGCTGCTGGACCGGTTGCTCGACGACGAGCGCTGGCCGTGCAAGGCCAACCTGCGCACGCGGATCGGCGATCTGGACGAGCTCGTCGGCGACATCGCCGAGCAGTCGGTGTACGTCACGATCCCCAACCCGCTCGTCGCGCACGCTCCCGCGAGGACGTCGGCATGACGGTCGATCGTCCCGGTTCGGGGGTGACGTTCGACGCCGTCCGATCCGACGCGCACCTGCCGCTGCTGCGCCGCTGGCTCGCCGAGCCGCACCTGCGTCCGTGGTGGGAGGTCGACGACGTGGCCGCCTACGTCGCCGCCACGCCGGCGCACCAGCGGGCGTGGGTCGTCGCCGACGCCGCGGGGCCGTACGGGTACGTCGAGACGTACCGCGCCGCCGACGACCCGCTGGCCGACCACGCGCCGGTCGGTCCGGCCGACCGCGGGTGGCACGTCCTCGTCGGCGACCCGGCCCGGATCGGCACCGGCGCCGCGCAGCGCCTGGCGATCGCGACGGTCTGCGGGCTGCTCGGCGAGCCCGGGGTCGAGCGGGTGGTGTGCGAGCCCGACGTCCGCAACGCCCGGATGCTCGCGTTCTGCACGGCGCTCGGCGGGCGCACGCTCACCGAGTTCGACTTCGCCGGACGCAAGCGCGCGGCGCTCGTCGCCTGGACCCGCGACGACGTCGCCGCCCGCTGGCCCGACGTGCTGGAGCAGGCCGTCCGCGTCGGCCGCCGCTGGGACGCGCTCGACGCCCCCGTCGAGGCCGGCCGTGCGGGCGCGCCCCCGACCGGAGGCGACCGATGACCACCGCGCGCGACGAGCCGCTCGACGTCGTCGGCGTCGGGATCGGCCCCTTCAACCTGGGGCTGGCGGCGCTGCTCGACGGCGTGCCCGGCGTCTCGGCGCGGTTCTTCGACCGCGGCCCGGCGTTCACCTGGCACCCCGGGCTCATGCTCGAGGACGCCGAGATCCAGGTCCCGTTCCTCGCCGACCTCGTGACGCTCGCCGATCCGACGAGCCCGCACACGTTCCTCAACTACCTGCACCAGCACGACCGGCTGTACCGGTTCTACTTCCACGAGCGGCTCCACCTGCTGCGCCGCGAGTTCCAGGCGTACTGCCGCTGGGTCGCCGACCGGCTGACGAGCTGCGCGTTCGGGCACGACGTCGTCGCGGTGACCGAGGGCGCCGACGGCACCTGGACGGTGCGCGCACGGCCGGTCGACGCCGACGGCGCGCCGACGGGGCCCGACGTCACGGTGCGGGCGCGCGCGGTGGTGCTGGGCACCGGCACCGCCCCGGTGGTGCCCGACTGCGCGGCGCCGCACGTCACCGGTGCGGGGGCCGTTCTGCACTCCGCCGCCTACGGCGACCACCGCGACGCGTTGCTCGCCGCCCGGTCGGTGACCGTCGTCGGGTCGGGCCAGAGCGCCGCCGAGGTGTTCCTCGACCTGCTGCGCCACGGTCGCGGCGACGGCCGGGTCGACTGGTTCACCCGCAGCAGCGGGTTCCTCGCGATGGAGTACTCCAAGCTCGGCCTGGAGCACTTCACCCCCGAGTACACGTGGCACTTCCACGGCCTGGACCCGGCGCGTCGCGACGACGTCCGCGAGCGCCAGGACCTGCTGTACAAGGGCATCTCGGCCGACACGAGCGCCGAGATCTACGACCTGCTCTACCGCCGCACCGTCGAGGACGACGACCCGCGCGCCGGCTACCGCGCCGGCTGCGAGCTCGTCGCGCTCGACCCGCACGACGGCCGCTGGCGGCTGCAGCTGCGCCACGCCGACGAGGACGCGCGGGCATGGCACGACACCGACGCGGTCGTGCTCGCCACCGGCTACCGCGCCGGGCGGCCGCCGGTGACCGATCTGGAGCGGATCGTCGAGCACGACGCGCGGGGTCGTCCGGTCGTGGAGCTGGACTACCGGCTGCGTCGTCGCGACGGCCGCCCGTCGACGCTCTTCGTCCAGAACGCCGAGCTGCACACCCACGGGGTCGGGACGCCCGACCTGGGCCTCGGCGCGCACCGCAACGCGACGATCGTCAACGCGCTGCTCGGCCGCGACGTGCACCGCCTGCCGGTGCGCACCGTCTTCCAGTCGTTCGGGCTGGACGGGCTGTCGCCGGTCCCGGCGCCCGCCGACCACCCCGGGGACGACGCATGACCGGCGACCTCTCCCCGCTGCTGCAGGCGCTCACCCCCGAGCGCTGGGCCCGCGTCAACCGCGAGCTCGTGGCCAAGCTCCTCACCGAGCTCATCTACGAGGAGGTCCTGCAGCCCGAGCCGCTGGAGCCGACCGACGACGCCGACCCGCCGCCGGGCACGGTCCGCGCGTTCCGGCAGGGGCTCGGGCCGCACCTCACCGTCGAGTTCCGTGCGCGCCGCCGCTCGCTCGGGGTGTGGCGGGTCGATCCCGACAGCCTGCGGACGTGGCGCGACGGGGTCGAGGTCGACGGGATCGACGCGGTCGACGTCGTCGCGCTCGGCGCCCCGGCGGTCGGGTCGACGGCCGACACGACCTCCGGCCTGGTGCAGGAGATCTCCAACACGCTCCTGGCCGACGTCCACCAGCTCGCGGTCGGCCGCCCGGCCGCCGAGCTCGTCGAGCTGCCCGCCGACGACCTCGAGGGCGAGATGCGCGGCCACCCGTGGATCGTCGCCAACAAGGGCCGGATGGGGTTCGACGCCCACGACCAGCTGGCGTGGACGCCCGAGGCGCAGCCGCGGGTGGCGCTGCCGTGGCTGGCGGTCCGGGCCGACCGCGCCGACGTCGCCCACGTCCCCGGCCTGGACCACGCGACCGTCGTCGCCGACCAGGTCGGCGCGTCCGGACTGGACGAGCTGCGCGACCGGGTGACCGCGGCGGGCATGGACCCGGACGGCGTCGTGTTCCTGCCCGTCCACCCGTGGCAGCTCTCGCACCGCGTGCTGCCGCTGCACGCCGCCGAGCTGGCGCGGCGCGAGCTCGCGGTGCTGGGCCCGCTGGAGCACCGCTACCGGCCGCAGATCTCGATCCGCACCCTCGTCGACGCCGACGATCCGACGCGCCGCGCGATGAAGGTGCCGCTGTCGATCCTCAACACGTCGGTGCACCGCGGGCTCCCGCGCGACGCGACGATGGCCGCCCCCGCCCTGAGCGCGTGGTTCACCGGCCTGGTCGACGCCGACCCGTTCCTCGTCGAGCAGGGACTGGTCGTGCTGGGCGAGGAGGCGTCGGTGAGCGTCGCGCACCGCTCGATGGAGGCGATCGACGGGGTGCCCTACCAGCACACCGAGATGCTCGGGGCGCTGTGGCGCGAGCCGCTCGCCCCGCGGTTGCGCGACGGCGAGCGGGCGTTCACCCTCGCGGCGCTCCTGCACGTCGACCCGCACGGCACGTCGTTCGTCGAGGAGCTCGTCGCCCGCAGCGGGCTCGACGTCGCCGAGTGGGTCGCGACGCTGCACCGGGTGATCCTGCCGCCGCTCATGCACGTGCTGTACCGGTACGGGGCGACGTTCTCCCCGCACGCGCAGAACTGCCTGCTCGTCGTGCGCGACGGCGTGCCGGTGCGCCTGGCGGTGAAGGACGTCGTCGACGACGCGACGATCACCGCCGACCCGCTGCCCGAGCTGGAGTCGATGCCGCGCGCGGTCCGGGCGGCGCTCGGCCACGGGATCGAGTCGACGATCGTGCCGCAGTGGATCCAGTCCGGGCTGCTCGTCTGCGTGCACCGCTACCTGGCGGAGATCCTCGTCGACCGCACCGGACTGCCCGAGGACGCGTTCTGGGCGGCGGCGGAGCGCGCGGTCGCCGAGTACCAGGAGCGGTTCGACGACGAGCTCGGCGAGCGATTCGAGCGGTTCGACTTCGAGGCGCCCGCGTTCGTCAAGCTGTGCCTCAACCGCGTGCGGATCCTCGGCCGCGGCTACGCCGACGATCCGGAGCGCCCGATCGCCGCCGCCGTCGGCTTCGTCCCCAACCCGCTCGCGCCCCGATGACCGACGTGCCCCTGCTGTCCGAGCTCGTCGCCTACAGCGAGCACGACGCCGCCCTCGACCGCCGGCTGTGGTCGCGGCCGGTGGTGCCCGAGCACGACACGCCGCTGATGACGGCGTGGATGAGCAAGCCGCACGTCGTGGAGTTCTGGGACATGGCGTGGCCCGAGTCGTGGATCCGCGACTACCTGCAGCGCCAGGTCGACGACCCGGCGCGCAGCCCGTACCTGGGGTTCGTCGACGACGTCCCGGTCGGCTACATCGAGGTGTACGACCCGCACCGCGACGTCCTCGGCGCGCACGCCCCCGTCCGCGACGGCGACCTGGGGGCGCACGTCCTCATCGGCGAGGAGGAGCACCTGGGCCGCTACAGCGTCGCCGTCGGGCGGGCGGTCGCGAGGTTCCTCTTCCAACGGCCCGACGTCCTGCGCCTCGTCGGCGAGCCCGACGTGCGCAACCAGAACTTCCTGTCGCTCCTGGCGTTCCTCGGCTTCACGAAGGAGGCCGAGATCGACATGCCGGACAAGCGCGCCGCGTTCATGGTCTGCGACCGCGCCCAGTTCGAGCGGCTCGCCGCGCGGCGGCGGAGGACGGTCCGGTGAGCGCGGCCGACGTCGACGCTCCACCGCTGGAGCTGCGCGGGGTCGTCAAGCGCTACGGGTCGCGGACCGCCCTGGACGGGGTGGACCTGCGGATCGACGCCGGCCGGGTGCTGGCGCTGCTGGGGCCCAACGGGGCGGGCAAGAGCACGCTCGTCGGGGTCGCGTCGGGCCTGCGCCGGGCCGACGGCGGCACGGTCCGCGTCGTCGGCGCCGACCCGCACCGCAAGCGGCGGGTGGTGCGCCGCGCGGTCGGCCTGGCCCCACAGGAGGTCGGCCTGTACCCGCAGCTCACCGTGCGCCAGAACCTGCGCGCGCTCGGCGAGGCGTACGGGCTGCGTGGCCGCGTCGCCCGCGCCCGCGCCGACGAGCTGCTGGGGCCGTTCGGCCTGGAGTCGCTGGCCGACCGGGCGGTCGTCGAGCTGTCGGGCGGTCAGCGACGCCGCGTCCACGCCGCCGGGGCGCTCGTCAACCGGCCGCGCCTGGTCCTGCTCGACGAGCCGACCGCCGGCGCCGACCCGCGCACCCGCGGGGCGATCCTCGACGTCGTCCGCTCGGTCGCCGCCGAGGGCGCCGCGGTGCTCTACACCACCCACTACCTGCCCGAGGTCGAGGCCTTGCACGCCGACGTCGCGCTGCTCGAGGCGGGACGGATCCTCGTGACCGACACCGTCGAGGGCCTCATCCGCCGCCACGCCGAGCCGGTGCTGCTGCTGGGGTTCGACGACGTCGTCCCGCCCGCGGTGGCGGCGCGGCCGGGGGTCGTGGTCGAGGACACCCCGCGCGGCCCGCTCGTGCGGCTGCCGGCCGAGGATCCGGGCGCGCTGCTGCGCGACGTGCTGGCGGTGCTCGACGGGGCCACGCCCACGGGGATCGAGGTCGTGCGCCCGTCGCTGGAGGCGGCGTACCTGGCGTTGACCGGCCGTCGCGGCGCGGGCGGCGCCATGGAGGGGGAGCGATGACCGGCGTCGGCGCCGTCGTGCGCAACGAGCTGCGGATCCTGCGGCACGACCCCGTTCCGGCGGTCGTGCTCGTCGCGATGCCGATCGTGCTCATGACCCTGCTGAGCCGGGCGATGAACCTGGCGATCCAGGACCAGGGCTACCTGGGCGTCACCGGATCGGCGCAGACCGTGCCGGGCATGGCGTGCGTCTTCGCGTTCTTCGCGTCGGGGATCGTCGCGTTCGCGGTGTTCCGCGAGCACGGGTGGAGCACGTGGCCGCGCCTGCGCGCCGCCGGGCTGTCGCGCACGGCGCTGCTGGCGGGCAAGATCGCGGTGCCCGCCGGGCTGCTCGCGGTGCAGCACGTCGTGCTGTTCGCCTTCGGGCTCGTGCTGCTCGACCTCGACAACGCCGGGTCGTGGTGGCTCATCGCGCTGACGGCGACGTGCTTCAGCCTCGTCGTCCTCACCGCCGGCCTGGCGATCACCGCGCTGCTGCAGACGGTGCAGCAGGTCAACGCGGTGGCCAACCTCGGCGCGATGATCCTCGGCGGCCTGGGCGGCGGGTTCGTCCCCGTCGACGCGCTGCCGGAGTGGGTGCAGCCCGTGGCTCCCGCATCGCCGGTGTACTGGGCGATGGAGGCCTACCGCGGGATCATCCTCGACGGCGCCGGCGTCGGTAGCTGCGAGGGGATCCCGGACTGCGTGACGGTCGGCGACGTCCTGGTCCCGTGCGCGGTGCTGGTCGGCTTCGCCGCGGTCTTCGCGGTGGTCGCCGCGGTCGCGCTGCGACCGGATCAGCCCAAGCGCACCTGGGGCTGAATCCCTCGCGTCCGGCCCCGCCGGGCGGAAAATCCCACCGACGCCAAATTGGCGCGTATCCACTCTTTGGGCGCGAACGCGCGTTCAGATGCCGTTCAGGCGGCGTTCGACGAACACGTGCGCGCCGAACGAGCGTCAACGCGCCACATACGCGTACGGCGCATCCAGATTCGGGGCCCGACGGCCAATCCGGCCCTGAGAGGTTGGTGTTAGGGTCGCCGCCGTCGGGCGCCCTAAGTCGCGCCCGCGTCGCGGCAGGGAACGTCCGCTCCGGGTCATCGGAGCCGGGTCTCCACCGCATCAGTCCACCCATCAGGAGCACCACAGGTGAACACCCAGAAGCTCTCAAGGCGTGCCCGGCGCGCCGCGGGCACGATCGGCGCCGCCGGCCTCGCCACCGCCATCGGCCTCTCGGCCGCCGCAGGACCCGCTTCGGCCTACCCGTACGAGCCGACCGGTTGGTCCTGCCTCGCGCCGTTCGCCGAGTTCGCCGACTCCCGCTACCCCGCCGATCCGCCGACGCAGAACAACCAGATCTCGTCGCTCGACATCGAGATCGCGCAGAACGGTGCCCTGGAGGCCCGTGCCGGCAAGGCGCTGCGCCTCGACAACGCGACGGTGACGTTCACGCAGAACGACACCCGCCTGCTCGAGCAGCTCTGGGTCCGCACCGAGACGAACGCCGCCACCGCCAGCGGCGCCGTGCCCGTCGGCGCCGATGCCGGCGACACGACGACGCGCAACCTCAAGCCGCAGCGTGTCGCGACCACCGTCGAGACGGTCGAGGGTCCCGCCACCCAGACCATCGCCGGCTACGCCGACCCCGTCACCAAGCCGGTCGTCGGCGACAAGGTGTGGGCGTTCACGGTGAACTACGACACCGATCCGGCCTCCGCGAACCCGGATCCGTCCACGCCGCCGATCGTCGGTTGGTACTCCGACGGTCCCGTGACGAACGCCGCGACCGGCCAGTTCACCCGCACGTACTACACCGAGCCCGCCGAGTACGCCGGCAGCGTCTGGAACGTCCCGAAGGACAAGGACGGCAACCCGTACCCGAAGGTCGCCTACGCGGTCGGCCACAAGTACCTCACCCACACCGGTGACACGCGGTTCCCGGTGTCGGCCGCCGTCGCGATCGAGGCGACGAACACCGTCGAGGGCGTCCAGACCGTCAAGGTCGACGGCTCCTGGCTCGTCAACGTCGTCGACTCGACGCCGGGCACGATCAACGACCCGACCGGCTACGCCGACGGCAACCACGTCGTCACCGCCCCGCCGGTGAAGCTCAACCTGCCGACGTCCACGTGGACCCCGACGGGCGCCGGCCCGGTCGAGTTCCGCCTGGCCGCCCCCGGCTCGCTCGAGGGCGTCACGACGCGCTCGACCGGCTACGACCGCCCGGGCTACAACCGCGCGCTCGCGATCAAGCCGTTCGGCAACGTCTGGGTGCGGTTCGAGTCGGAGTCCTACGGCTCGGCCAACGACTGCGTCTACGGCACGTACGCCGACGGCGACACGTCGATCCCCTACAGCCGCAACAACGCCAGCTCGACGTTCGGCAACGCCCGTCCGCAGGCGGACGTCACGAGCGACAACCCCGACAAGTCCGTCGGTGACCTCGAGAACCCCGGCTTCTACCGGAACAACTCCGGCTCCTGGGTGCCCGCGTTCGGCGCCGCCGGCCGTTGGGTCCCGCAGGACGCCGCCGCCGGCCGCCCGGTGATTGCCACCGCCGCCCTGACGCAGGACCCGGCGCCGCAGGTCATCACCAACACGGTGACCGTCGAGAAGCCCGCGCCGGAGGCCCCGAAGGCCGCCGTCAAGAAGCTCTCGCTGCGCACCTCGTCGCTCAAGCGGTCCAAGAGCAACCGCCTGAGCTTCAAGATCCAGAACCCGAACGCCGACGCGACGTCGTTCCGCGTGAAGGTCGTCACCACCGGCAAGTACCGGATCGGTGGCAAGCGCCGCACGGTCACCGTCATCTCGCGCACCAAGGCCGTCAAGGTCGGTGCCGGCAAGACGAAGTCCGCCGCGTTCAAGCTCACCAAGCAGGGCCGCCAGCTGCTCAAGCAGCGCAAGTCGGTCCGCGTGAAGGTGTCGATCAGCGCCGTGGGCGGCAAGTCGAAGGGCGTCACCAAGACGCTGACGCTCAAGCGCTAGTCCGCGGATGACGGGACGGCGGCCACCGCCGTCCCGCTCCGATCGCAGTACCCGGGCGGGAGCGCGTTCAGCGCTCCCGCCCGATCCCGTCCTCGAGCCTTCCCCCTCCGCCATGCACCATTCGCTCTCCGCGCGCGTCGCCACCGCCTTCGCCGTCGTGGCGCTCCCGCTGGTCGCGCTGCCCGCCACCTCCGCGCAGGCCGCGTCCGTCTCGGCGCCCCAGGCGTGCCACTTCGACGCCGACGACTACTGGCGCTCGATGCCGGTGACGATCACCGGCGACCTCGTCGACGACGTCAGCGGGGCCCCGGTCGCATCGGCGATCACCCCGGGCACGAAGGTCCGGTTGAAGGACCCGACCGTCGACGTGAGCCTGAGCCACTGGGACGACATGTTCCAGTACGCCTACGACGCCGGCTACATCCACGAGGGTGCGGGCCAGCTGCCGATCGACGGATGGATCGCGCTCGAGGGCGTGAACACCGCCGAGGGCGTCACCGGCCCGATCGCGTTCTCGACGGTCGCCGACACCTTCGGCGCGTTCGGCAACTCGTCGGCGACGTTCGTCCCCCCCGCGATCGACGACGTCGTCTGGACCGCCGCGGGCGGGTCGCTCCGGGTGCGTCAGGCGCCCGCCACGACGATGGGCCCGATCCCCGTCGGCCGCGTCAACGACGCCCCGATCACCGTCAACGGCACGCTCTTCATCCGCATGGTGATGGACGACGGCCTGCGCGTGCGCGTCGACTGCCAGTCGGGGGGGAGCCTCGACAACGGCGCCACCCACACCACCGAGCCGCCGGTGACCCTCGGCAGCGTGCGGGTCCCCGGGTACGCCGGTGACGTCGACGGCGCCGACCTGGCCGACCCGGTCGACGCCGACGTCGACAACGAGACGCTGCCGCGCGCCGCGGCCGGTGTCGCGCGCACCGTCACGAACACGACGGTGCGCGTGCGGTTGGACGCGACGCAGGCCGCCGCGTGGCTCGGCGTCGGCGGCACGGTGCCGGTCACCGCGAGCTTCGACGTCCATGGCGCGCGCAGCGTCCAGGGCAGCCGCACCGTCACGAGCGACCCGATCGACGTCGAGGTCGCCGGTGGCGCCCAGACCGTCGAGATCCCCGTGTCGGTCGGTGAGTGGACCCCGACCGGCGACGACGGCGTCGACCTGCGCGCCGACGACCGGATCACGCTGACCGCCGACGTCGCCGGCACGATCCGCACGCTCACCCTCGACCGCGACACGTCGGTCCGGCCCGCGAACCAGGGCTACCCGTTCGCCCGCATCGTCGGACCCGACCCGCGCAGCGACGACGAGGCCGCCGGCGGCGGTGGCGGCACGCCCACCACCCCGACGCTCACCCCGCCGCCGATCGACGGCGGCGGCGACGGCGACGGATTCCGTCCGCCGCCGTCGGGGACGCCGACCCCGGTCGACACGCCGAAGGCCACCGCGAAGACCCGCTCGGTCCAGATCTCGTCCGGATCGCTGCGTCGCAAGAACGGTCGGGTGTCGCTCAAGCTCCTGAACAGGATCAAGGGCGCCACCAGCGGCAAGTACCGGATCGTGACCCGGTCGAAGTACCGCGTCGGCAAGAGCAAGAAGGCCAAGCGGATCACCGTCGTCGCCTACAAGAAGTTCAAGCTCAAGAGCCGCAGGTCGGCGACGTTCAAGCCGCGCCTGAGCAAGGCGGCGACCCAGCTGCTGCGGACCCGCAAGAGCGTCAAGGTGACGATCACCGTCGTCCCGACGAAGGCCAAGACGCAGGCGACGACGACGAAGCGGGTCACGCTGCGGCGCTAGTGCCGCGATCATGTCGACCGTGACCACCGACGTCGCACGTCCGGGCGCCCCCACGGCGCCCGGTCGCTCACGACCCCGGGGCCGACTGTCGCCGGTCCCGCTCGTGCAGCGGATCGCGACCGGCGACGTGCCGGTCGCGATCACGTTCGCCGGCCTCGGCGCGGACGCGCTCGACGAGATCGCGACGCTGGCGGCCGCCGACCCGGCCGCGCACGCGCGTCTACGACTCGCCGGCGACGTCCTCGCCGACCTGTGCGCCACCCCGACGGCGTCAGGCAGCGGACGGTACGCCCAAGGGATCGACGTCGCCGCCTGGGCCCTCGATCCCGACGGCGCCCCCGACGCCGACTACCTCCGCTCCGCGGCGATCGCCTATCCGCTGCACCTGCTCGCCCAGGTCCTGCTGTGGGACGCCGTCGCCGAGGACGGCCTGGCCGACGCGCTCACCGCCCACCCGCCGGTGGCGGTCGCCGGGCACTCCCAGGGGCTCATCGCCGCGACGCTCGTCGCCGAGCTCGCCGCCGACCCGGCCGCGGCGTGGCGGATCGACGACGCCCGCCTCGCCCGGCACCTGCGCCACGCGTGGGCGCTCGGCCTGGCGCTCGCCGACGCCGCCGGCGACCACCCGCGCGGCGGGCTCGTCGCGCTCACCGGCGACCGTGCCGAGCGCCTCGCCGACGCGGTCGAGGCGAGCGGCGCCACGCACGACCGGCCGGCCCGCGTCGCGCTCGTCAACGGACCGCAGGAGATCGTCGTCGCGGGATCGCACGACGCGCTCCGTCGCCTGCGCCACGACCTCGACGCGCGGGTCGCCGCCGACGCCGCCGCCCGCCGCGACGGCCGCACCGGAGGCCGACCCCTCACCGTCACCTGGACCCCGCTCCCCGGCGACGTGCCCTTCCACACCCCCGACCTGGCCGGGGCCGTCCGCCGCCTGGCCGACGGGATCCCCGTCGCCGACGACGCGGCGGACGCCGCACCGGACCCGGCCCGACGTGCCGCCGACGGAGCGGACGGCCGCCCGGTCGCGACCGTCCGCGAGCACGGCGTCCCGACGACCGTCCCCGACGCCGTGCCGCTGCTCGGCCCCGACGGCGCCGACCTGTCCGCCACCGCCGACCCGGTCGCGGCGCTGCTCGCCGCGCACGCCACCGCCCCGGTCCGCTGGGACCGGGTGTGCGGCGCGCTCGTCGACCACGGCGCCCGCTGGGTCCTCGACCTGGGGCCCGGGGTCGCGGTCGCCCGCCACACCGGCGACGCGCTGCAGGGGACCGGCGCCCGCGCCGTCGGACTCGCGTCGCCCGACGGACGCCGCGTCCTGTCGGTCCCCGCCAGCGCGCCCGAGGACGACGACGTCCGCTGGGCCGACCTCGCGCCGCGCGTCGTGCGGCTGCCCGACGGTCGCCGCCACGTCGACACCCGCTACACCCGGCTCACCGGCCGCCCGCCGGTCGTCCTCGCCGGGATGACCCCGACGACCGTCGACGCGCCGATCGTCGCCGCCGCGGCCAACGCCGGATACGCCGCCGAGCTCGCCGGCGGTGGGCAGCGCGATGCGCGCACCCTCGAGGAGCGGCTGCGCGAGCTCGCCGAGCTGCTCGACCCCGGCCGCGACGCGACGTTCAACACCCTGCTCCTCGACCGGCACCTGTGGGCGCTGCACATCGAGCGGGACGAGCGCCTGTTCCGCGCCCGCGACCGCGGCGCGCCGCTCGCCGGGGTGACCGTGTCCGCCGGGGTGCCCGACGTCGAGGACGCGATCGCGCTGCTCGACCGGCTCGCCGCGCACGGCCTGCGGCTCAACGCGTTCAAGCCCGGCACCCCCGACGGGATCGCCCGCACCCTCGCGATCGCCGACGCCGCGCCGCACCACGTCCTCCAGATCCAGATCGAGGGCGGCCAGGGCGGCGGCCACCACTCGTGGGAGGACCTCGAGGACCTGCTCCTCGACCACTACGCCGCGATCCGTCGCCGCGACAACCTCATCCTCGTCGTCGGTGGCGGGATCGGCACCCCGGAGCGCGCCCGCGACCTGCTCACCGGCACGTGGTCGGCGCGGCACGGCCGGCCGCCGATGCCGGTCGACGCGATCCTCGTCGGCACCGCCGCGATGGCGTGCGCCGAGGCCACGGCGGCGCCCCGGGTCAAGCGGGCGCTCGTCGCCGCGACCGGCAGCGACGACTGGGTGCCGCGCAACGGCGTCGCCGGCGGGGTGACGTCGGCGACGAGCAACCTCAACGCCGACATCCACCTGCTGGAGAACAGCGCCGCCCGCGCCGGCAAGCTCCTGCAGGAGGTCGCCGGCGACGCGGACGCCGTCGCCGCCCGCCGCGACGAGATCGTCGCGGCGCTCGCCCCGACCGCCAAGCCGTACCTGGGCGACATCGACGCGATGACGTACGCCGAGCTGCTGCGGCGCGTCACCGACCGCATGGCCACCGGCCGCGGCGGACGGTACGAGGACGGGGCGTGGGGCCACCCGTCGTGGCGCGCCCGCACGCTCGCGCTCCACCGGCGATTCGCGGCGCGCCTCGACCCGGCCCAGGACGGCGTCGTCGACCCGCCGGTCGCGACCGGGGCCGACCTCGACGACCCGGACGCCGCGATCGACGCGCTCGTCGCCCGCTACCCGCACGCCACGACGACGCTCCTGCACCCCGCCGACGTGCAGTTCGTGCTCGAGGTGTGCGACCGGCCCGGCAAGCCCGTGCCGTTCGTGCCGGTCCTCGACGGCCAGGTGCGCCGGTGGTTCATGGCCGACGCGCTCTGGCAGGCGCAGGACGACCGGCACGACGCCGACGCGGTGTTCGTCATCCCCGGCCCGCACGCGGTCGGCGGGATCACCCGCGCCGACGAGCCGGTCGCCGACCTGCTGCGCCGGTTCGAGGCCGCCACCGTCGAGCACCTGCTGGAGCGGGGCGTCGCCCCCGACGAGCGCGACCGCCTGGCCGCGCCCGGGCCCGCCCCGCGCGCGGTCGCCGACATCGCGGACGGGCGCCACGGACCGGTCGCCGGGCTGCTGCTCGCCCCGTCGGTCCTCACCGCCCCCGACGCCCGCACCACGATCGTCAACCCCTTGTGGTCGCTCGTGCGTCCCGGCGACGACGTGCGCACGACCGTCGAGGACGGGCGGCTGACCGCCGTCGACGTGCGTCCCGGCGGCGGACGCGACGCCGAGCGGGTGCGGGTCGAGGAGGCCGCCGACGGCACGGTCGTCGTGCAGGTCGACGTGCCCGACCCCGACGGACGCCCCCGCACCCTGCGGCTCGTCCACCGGCCGGGCGCGGTCCCCGGCTCCTTCGCCCTCGTCGACGGGCCCGCCGCGCGCGCCGCCTGGGCCCGCGACGTGCTGGCGGCCGGCGCGGACCCGTCGGTCACGGCGTCCTCGACCCCCGCATCGGCGGACGCCCCCGCGCCCGCCGGCCCGCCGGCCGCCCCGGCCGCCGCGTACCGGCGCACCACCGGCGCCCGCCACGACGGGGCGCCGATCGACCGGGCGCTCACCCTCGTCTGGCCCGCGTTCGTCGCGGCGCTCACCGCCGAGGACGCGGTCGCCGCCCGGCTCGCCGAGCTCGTCCACGTCCGCCACGAGGTGACGACGGGCCCCGCGTGGCCGCCCGCCGACGGGAGCGCCCCGGTGGTCGACGCGCGGATCGTCCGGCTCGACGACCCGGACGGGGCCGCCACGACGCTCGAGCTCCACGGCCTGCTCTCCGACGGAGACGGTCGCCACGTCGCCCGGGTCGTCGCCGAGCTGCAGCTCCTCGGACCGGCCGCGGTCACCGACGACCGGGCCCGCACCGCGCGCGAGCACCGCGGGACCCTCGCCCCGCTCGACGCCGCCGCGATCGACCTGCTCGCCGACCGGCCCGGCGTCACCGTCGTCGACGGCGCCGGCCTGCGACCGGGGGACCGGCTCGACGTCGACGTCCGCACGACGCTCGTCCGGGCCCGCGACGCCGACGTCGCCCACGTCACCGCCGAGGGCGCCCTGTCCCGCGACGGCGCGGTCGTCGCCCGGGTCGCGCTCGACGACGCGACGCCCGCCGGCGACCGTCCGGCCCCGCGGCACCCGGTCGACGCGCTGCTCGACGCGCTCGCCCCGGCCGCCCCGCCGCGCCACCAGCGGCCCCGTCACGCGCTCGCGACCGTCGAGGACCTCGCGCCCGACGACGCCACGCCGTTCGCGCGGATCGGCGGCGACCACAACCCGCTGCACCGGTCGGTCCTCGCCGCGCGCCTCGCCGGCCTGGACGCGCCGATCGTCCACGGCGCGTGGACCGCGGCGCGCGCATCGGCGTTCGTCGTCGACGCCGTCGCCGGCGGGGACGCGACGGCGCTCGAGCGGTGGTCGGTGCGGTTCCTCGCGCCCGTCGCGACCGGCGCGCTGCTGCGGTTCGACGCCACCCGCACCGGGGTCCGCGAC
Organism: Solirubrobacteraceae bacterium; assembly: GCA_023230855.1. Lineage (GTDB taxonomy): Bacteria > Actinomycetota > Thermoleophilia > Solirubrobacterales > Solirubrobacteraceae > Patulibacter. The sequence goes on along the minus strand of JALNWQ010000011.1, from coordinate 47,953 downwards.
GGTCGTCTGCTCGTCGAGGTCCGCGTCCGTGCCGACGACGTCGACGTCGCGCTCGGCGAGGCCGAGCTGTCGTTGCTCCGCATCCGCCGTCGGGCGCTCGTCCTGCCCGGCCAGGGCACGCAGCGACCGGGGATGGGCACCGCCCAACGCGACCGGTCCGCCGCGGCGCGCCGCACGTGGGAGCGCGCCGACGCGATCGTCAGGGAGCACCTGGGCTACGGGCTGCTCGACGTCGTCGAGCGCAACCCCGCGTCGCTGCGCCTCGCCGACGGCCGCGCGCTGCGCCATCCCGCCGGGGTCCTGCACCGCACCGAGATCACCCAGGTGGCGATCGTCGCCCAGGCCGCGGCCCAGATCGCCGAGCTGCGCGAGGCCGGGGTCCTGCCCGCCGACCCGGTCGATCCGGGCATGCTGGCCGTCGCCGGCCACAGCGTCGGCGAGCTCTCCGCGCTCCACGCCCTCGGCGTCCTGGATCTGGAGGCGGCGCTGCTGCTCGTCCACGCCCGCGGCGAGGCGATGCAGCGGTGCGTCCCGCGGACCGCCGACGGCACCTCGCCGTACGCCCTGGCGGTCGTCGACCCCGCCGCCGCAGGGACCGACGAGGCGGGCCTGCAGCGCACCGTCGCCGCGCTCGGCACCGACGACGACCCGCTGCACGTCGTCAACCACAACGCCCCGGACCGCCAGTACGCCGTCGTCGGGACGATCGCCGCCCTGCGCCGCCTGGGCGACGCGCTCCCGGCCCGCGCCGGCGGCCGGGGCACGCCGGTCCGCACGCTCCCGGGCGTCGACGTGCCGTTCCACTCGCCGCTGCTGCGCCCGGCCGCGGCCGCGATGCGCGACGCGCTGGAGGCCCGGATCGGGACCGTCGACCACCGGCGGCTCGTCGGCCGGTGGGCACCGAACCTCGTCGGCCGCACGTTCACGCTCGACGACGCGTTCGTCGCCGCGGTCGCCGACGCCGCCGGCGAGCCGGTGCCCGTTCCGGGGCTCCACGACCCGGAGGGCCGTGCCCGCGCGTTGCTGATCGCGCTGCTCGCCCACCAGGTCGCCGCGCCGGTGCGGTGGATCGACACCCAGCGGACGCTCGCCGCGCCGACCGCCGTCGGCGGCCACGGGATCGGCGAGCTCGTCGAGGTGTCCCCCGGTCACGCGTCGGTCCTCACCGGCCTGGCCCGACTGACCCTCGCGCCCGCCGCCACGCCCGGCGTGGGGGAGGGCGACGCCGACCCGACCGATCCCGCCGTCGCGATCCTCCACGTCGAGGCCGACCGCGACCGCGTCCTCGAGCAGGACGTCGTCGCGGAGCCGGAGGGCGAGGGCGCGACGCCTCCGGACGCGGGATCCCCGACCGCCGCATCCGGTGGGCCGGCGCCCTCGGGCCCGCCGCCGTCCGCCGCACCCGTCTCCGCGGACGGGCCTCCCGGTTCCGACGGGCCGATCCACCCGGTCGACGCCGGCGACGCGCTGCTGCTCGTCCTCGCGCTGCAGGCACGGGTCCGGGCGGAGCAGATCGCCGTCGGCGAGACGATCGACGAGCTCTTCCAGGGCGTGTCGTCGCGACGCAACCAGGTCCTCATCGACCTGGGCCGCGAGCTGTCGCTGTCGGGGGCCGAGGGCGCGCAGCAGCAGCCGGTCGGCGAGCTCGTCGCGACGCTCCGCGAGCGCGGCGAGCGGTACCGCTTCCCCGGCCCGTACCTGCGCGAGGCGATCGCCACCGGCGTCACCCGGGCGCTCGGCCGCTCCGGCCTGGGCCGCGACGCCGCCCTGGCGCACCTCGCCGGCACGTGGGGCCTGGACCGGGCCGCCGGCGAGCGGGTGCTCGCGACCGTCGCCCTCGACGGTCGGCCCGGACCGTCGTCGCGCGGCGGCCAGCTCGCCCGGCTCGACGACGCGTCGCCGACGACCGCCGACGCCGCCCGCGCGCTGCTCGACCGTGCGGTGACGCTCACCGCCGCCGACCTGGGGGTGCGCGTCGCCCGCACCGTCGCGACCGCGACGGCCGACGCCCCGACCGGTCCGACGGTCGTCGCCGGGCACGTCGAGGACGCGCTGCTCGACGCGGCCCGCACCCTCGCCGACGGCCTGCGCCGGCCCTTCGCCCCCGACGGCGACCCGGTCGCCGCGCCCGACCCGGACCGCGAGCGGCTCGCCGCCCTGGACGCCGAGCTGGGCGTGGCCCGCGCCGCCGAGCTCGCCCCGGCGTTCGACGCGCGCCGCCACGTGCGGATCGACGACGCGTGGTCGCGCGGACGGTGGGAGCTCGTCCGCGTCGCCCACGACGCGCTCGCCGGCCGCCGTCCCGCCGACGAGACCGCCGCCGACCTGCGGCGCCTGACCGTCCACGGCACGGTCCCGGAGACCGCCGCCACCGCCCGCTGGCTCGCCGACGTGGCCCGCGGGCGCGGTGACGCGACGCTCGCCGACGCCCTGGAGCTCGTCGCCGTCGGCGGTCGCCCGGCGGTCCCCGTCGCCGGGGTGCGCCCCGACGTCCCGACCGTCGACACCGGCGCGCCGCGCCCCCGTACCGCCGACGACCCGACGCGACCCGCCGACGTCGTGACGGGCCTGCGGGGCGTCGCGGGCCGGTCCGGCGCGGCATCGGGTGGACCGGGCGGCCCGGTCGATCCGGACGCCGCGACGGCGCGGTCCGGCGCGCCGGCCACGACCGCCCCCGCACCCCCGGTCCGCCTGGCCGACCCGACGCTCGCCGCGGCCCTCGCCGACCGACTCGACGATGCGCTCGACACCGCCCCCGACCTGTCGGGCGAGGTGGCGCTCGTCACCGGCGCCGGGCCGGGATCGATCGGCGAGGCGCTCGTCCGGCGCCTGCTGCGGGCGGGGGCGACGGTCGTCGTCACGAGCTCGCGCCTCACCCGCGCCCGTCGTCGCGCGTTCCGCGACCTGTACCACCGCGACGCCGCGCCCGGGGCGGCGCTGCACCTGCTGCCGGCCAACCTCGCCGCGTTCGCCGACGTCGACGCGCTCGTCGACTGGCTCGCCGACCCGCCGGTGCAGCAGCGCCGCCGACCCGACCTGGCGTTCGGGCCGCTCGTCCCCACGATCCTCGCCCCGCTCGCGGCGGTCCCGACCGAAGGCGACCTGGCCGACGCCGGGGCCGACGCCGAGGTCGCGCTGCGCCTGCAGCTCCTAGGGGTCGAGCGGCTCATCGGCGGCGTCGCCGGGATCGCGTCCGCCCGACGGCCCGTCACGGTGCTGCTGCCGCTGTCGCCCAACCACGGCACGTTCGGCGGCGACGGCCCGTACGCCGAGACGAAGGCCGCGCTCGAGGTCCTCGCGCAGCGCTGGTCGAGCGAGCACGGCCGTTGGGGCGAGCGGGTGGCGCTCGTCCCCACCCGGATCGGCTGGGTGCGCGGCACCGGTCTCATGACCGCCGCCGACGCGGTCGCCGACGCCGTCGAGGCCGCCGGCGCCCGGACGTTCACCACCGACGAGGCGGCGTGGATCCTCGAGGGGCTCGCCGCCGGCCCGGTCGCCGACGCCGCCCGCCACGCCCCGGTGACCGTCGACGCCACCGGTGGCCTGGACGCCGTCACCGACCTGCGCGGCCGGATCGCCGACGCGATCACCGCCCTGGAGGACCGCGCCGCCCACGCCGCCCGCCGCGACCGCCTGGCCCGCGCGCTCGACGACGGCCCGGCCACGCCCGACACGACCGTCCGCGCGTTGCCGTCCCCCGACACCGACCGCGACGCCGAGCGTCGACGGTTCACGCGCGCGGGCGCGCGAGGCGATGTCGACCCCGGTCCGGCCGTCGACCCGGCCGACCTCGTCGTCATCGTCGGCGCCGGCGAGCTGGGGCCCGGTGGGACCGGCGCGACGCGGTTCGCGCTCGAGCACGAGGACGACCCGTCGCCCGGCGTCGTCGCCGAGCTCGCGTGGCTCTGTGGGCTCGTCGACTGGGACGTCGACGGCTACCGGGGCCGCTGGACCGACGCCGAGACCCGGCAGGACGTGACCGAGGAGGACCTGGCGGACCGCTACGCCGACGCGGTGCGCGAGCGCGTGGGCCTGCGCCCGCTCGAGGACGACGGCACGATCGACCCGGCCGGGCACGAGGTCCACGCCCCCGTGGCGGTCGACCGGCCGTTGAGCTTCACCGTCGCCGACCGCGCGACCGCCGAGACGTTCGTCGCCGCCGACCCGGACGGCACGACCGTCACCGTCACGCCCGACGGCGAGCACCGCGTGACGTTGCGCGCCGGCGCGCAGATCCGGGTGCGGCGCACCGTCGCCCACGCCCGCCGGGTCGCCGGGATGCTGCCCCGCGGCCTCGACCCGGCCCGCTGGGGCGTCCCGGACGACCTCGTCGCCGGCGCCGACCGGATGGCGCTGGTCAACCTCGTCAGCACGGTGCAGGCGTTCACCGCCGCCGGGGTGGAGCCGGAGGAGCTGCTCGAGCACGCGCACCCCACCCGCGTCGCCAACACGCAGGGGTGCGGCCTGGGCGGCATGTGGTCGCTGCGACGGTTGCTGCTCGACCACATGATGGACCGCGAGCGGCAGCCCGACCGGATCCAGGAGTCGCTGGGCAACGTCGTCGCCGCCCACGTCGTGCAGGCCTACGTCGGGAGCTACGGGCCGATGGTCCACCCGGTCGGGGCGTGCGCGACCGCCGCGGTGTCGCTCGAGGAGGCCCACGACAAGATCCGGGCCGGCAAGGCGCTGGCGGTGCTCGCCGGCGGCTTCGACGACCTGACCCCCGAGGGGCTCATCGGGTTCGGCGACATGGGCGCCACCGCGTCGAGCGACGACCTCGATGCCGCCGGGATCGACCCGGTCGAGTCGTCGCGGCCCGGCGACCTGCGCCGCCGCGGGTTCGTCGAGTCGCAGGGCGGCGGCGCGCTGCTCGTCGTCCGCGGCGACGTCGCGCTCGACCTCGGCCTGCCGGTCCGCGGCGTCCTCGCCTACGCGGGGACGTTCGCCGACGGCCTGCAGCGCTCGATCCCCGCCCCGGGGCTCGGGGTGCTCGGCGCGGCCACGGGCGGTCCCGACTCCCCGCTCGGCCGCGGCCTCGCCGCCCTCGGGCTCACCGCCGACGACGTCGCGCTGGTGTCCAAGCACGACACGTCGACCGAGATGAACGACCCGCACGAGGCGGACGTCCACCACCGGATCCAGGACGCGCTGGGTCGCACCCCGGGCAACCCGCTGCTCGTCGTGTCGCAGAAGTCGCTCACCGGCCACAGCAAGGGCGGCGCCGCGGCGTGGCAGGTCGACGGGGTGCTGCGGACGTTCGACACCGGCATCGTCCCCGGCAACCGGACGCTGGAGTGCGCCGACCCGCTGCTGCGGGCGTCGTCGCACCTCGTCGCCGGCGACCGGCCGATCCACCTGGCCGAGCCTCCGCGCGCGGCGCTCGTCACGAGCCTCGGCTTCGGCCACGTCGGCGGCCTCATCGCCCTGGCGCACCCGTCGACGTTCGTCGCCACGATCCCCGTCGACCGTCGCGACGACTACCTGGCGCGCGCCGGCGAGCGCCGCGCCCGGGGCGCCCAGGCGCTCCTCGCCGCCCGCCACGGCCGCCCGCTCGTCCGCCGCCGCGACGGCCGCCGCCTGCCCGACGGCGACGACGCCACCGTCCGTGACGCCGAGGCGGCGGTGCTGCTGGACCCGGCCGCCCGCCTCGTCGACGGGACGCTGCGGCCGGGGGAGGGGCGCCACCGCACGTGACCGTCGTCGGGATCGGGATCGACGTCGTCGACGTGCCGTCGTTCGCGGCGCAGCTCGCCGACCACGCGTCGGGGTTCGTCGCCGGGACGTTCACGGCGGGCGAGATTCGCGCGGCCGCCGATCACGGGGGGGCGGGTGACGCGACGGCCGACTCGCGCCCCCGCGAGCACGCCGCCCGCCGGGACGCCCGCCTCGCCGCGCGGTTCGCGGCGAAGGAGGCGTTCGTCAAGGCGTGGTCGGCGTCGCGTCGCGGCCGGCCACCGGCGCTCGGCGCGGTCGACCTGCGCTGGATCGAGGTCGTCGACGACGGCTTTGGCCGGCCCGGCCTGCGGCTGCACGGCCCCGTCGCCGACGCGCTGCGCGACCTCGGCGATCCGGCCGTCCACCTGACGATGAGCCACGACGGCCCGGTCGCCACGGCGATGGTGGTCCTCGACCGTGAGCCACCGGCAGCCCCGTCGAGCCCTCGAGCCGACGTGCCCGGCATGCAGCGAAGGCCACCCAAAAGGTAGGGTGCCCAACCATGCGTGTCCCAGTCCAGATCCCGCGACTCCCGGTCGGCCGTCCCACCGCCCGCGTCGCGCTCCTCCTGACCGTGGCGGTCCCCGTCGGCGGCATCGCCGCGTCGTCCGCCTCCGCGCGGTCGACGAAGTCCGTCAACGCCGGCGGCACGGTGAAGTACGTCAAGCGCGACGCCAAGCGCAAGATCGTCGAGCAGAGCGGGACCGTCACCGGCCGGCCGTTCGGCAAGGGCACGCTCAAGCTGCGGTCCAAGCTCGCCGGTCGCAAGAAGCTCGAGTTCTCGATCCGCCTGAAGACGTCGCGCGGCACGGTGTGGGGCCACGGCACGGCCTCCCTGTCGGTCAGCGGGTCGCGGTCGAAGTTCACCGGCACCGTCCGGATCGACCGCGGCAGCGGCGCGTACCGCAAGATCACCCGGCGCACGCTCAAGGTCACCGGCAGCGGCGACGACAGCGCCCGCAGCACCAAGGTCCGCTTCACCGGCCGCGTCCGCTACTGACCTCGATGACCATCCCGACCCGGAGCCCGTCCGTGCGCCGATCCGCCCTCGTCTCGTCCGTCACCGCCGGCCTCGTCACCGCGCTGGTGGCGACCGCGCCCGCCGGCGCCGCCGCCAAGCGCGTCGTCGCGCTCGAGTGGTCGGCGGTCGAGAACCTCACCGCCCTCGGCGTCACCCCGGTCGGCGCCGCCGACCTGCGTGGCTACGACGCCTACGTCGGCCAGAAGCGGTCGAGCAAGATCACCGACGTCGGCACCCGCACGCTGCCGAGCGAGCAGCGGATCCGCGACCTCGAGCCCGACCTCATCATCACCACCGACCAGCGCAGCTCCGGTCAGGCCACCGGCGAGCTCGCCCGCTACCGGTCGATCGCCCCGGTCCTCGTGATGAAGCCGTACCCGGCGGGCACGAAGTCGAGCAAGAGCCTGCAGTACCGGCAGATGGTGAAGGACTTCAAGGCGACCGCCAAGGCCGTCGGCAAGGAGAGCCAAGGCAAGAAGGTCCTGTCCCGGATGACCCGCACCTTCAAGTCCGCGAAGAAGAAGCTCAAGCAGCGCAAGCGCCTCGGCGAGCGCGTCGTCGTCACGACGCCCGGCGGCGACCCGTCCAACCCGGCGCTGCGCCTCTTCACCGACAACTCGCTCGCGGCCGAGATCGTGCGCAAGGTCGGACTGAAGAACGCCTGGCGCAAGCCGAAGAAGGGCGCCGGCAACACGGTGTACGGGTTCACCGACGGCGGTCCCGAGTCGCTCGTGAACATCACGAAGCGCGAGTGGTTCCTCTTCACCTACCCCGAGCAGCACCGCAAGCAGATCCAGCGGTACCGCACGCAGAGCGCGTTCGCCAAGCTCCCGGTCGTCCGGGCGCGGCGCTACCGCAACCTCGACGGCCAGACGTGGTTCTTCGGCGGGCCGCTGTCGACGATGAAGGCCGCCAAGGAGATCTCCAACGCCGTCCGGCGTGGCGTGGCGCTGTAGCCACCCCGGCCGCCCGCGTGGCGGCCGCCGGTCACGGGGCTGACGCGTGCCCCGTGCGCGGACCCTGGCGTTCGCCGGCGCCGGGGTCCTCCTCCTGCTCGTCGCCGCGTTCCTCGACCTGCTCCAGGGTCAGGGGGACGCGCCGTGGTGGCTCATGCGCGACGCGGTCCTGGGCCGCACCGACCGGCTCGACCTCGAGTGGCAGTTCAAGGCCGAGATCGTCCGCGACCTGCGCCTGCAACGCGCGGCGGCCGGGGCGCTCGCCGGCGGCACGCTCGCCGCCGCCGCGGTCCTGCTGCAGTCGGTCACCCGCAACCCGCTCGCCGAGCCGGCGACGCTCGGCCTGTCCGCCGGCGGCGTCCTCGCCGTCACCGCGACGACCGCGTTCGCGTCGATCGCGCCCGGCGCCCCGACGATCGCCGTCGCGTTCGTCGGCGTCCTCGGCGCCACCGCGCTCATCGGGGCGCTCGCGGTCCTCGGCGGCGCGGGACCGGTCCGCCTCGTCCTCGCCGGCATGGCGATCGGCCTGGCGCTCGCCGCGATCACCGGCGGGATCCGCCTCATCCGCGAGACGGAGACCACCGGCCTCTTCCTCTGGGGCGCCGGCAACCTCACCCAGAGCGAGTGGGGGCCGGTCCGCACCGGACTGATCGTCGCCGTCGTGGCACTCGCCGTCGCGCTCGCGCTCGGTCGCAGCCTCGACGTCGCCGCGCTCGGGGACGAGACCGCCAAGGCGCTCGGCCTGCGCGGCGCCCCGGTGCGGGTCCTGGCGGTGCTCGCCGCCGCGGTGCTCGCCGCGGTGTCGGTCGGGGTGGCGGGCGCGTTCGCGTTCGTCGGGATCCTCGCCGCCGGGCTCGCGCGGCTGGCCCGTCCGCGCGGGCACCTGGGGATGATCCTCGTCGCGGCGCCGTGGGGCGGGGCGATCATCCTCATCGCCGACGTCGCGTCGCGGGCGCTGCTCGGCACGAGCAACCAGGTACCCGCCGGGCTGCTGTGCGCGCTGCTCGGCGCCCCGGTCCTCGTCATGGTCGCCCGGCGACTCAAGGACACCGGCCCTCCGGCGCTCGACCGCGCCAGCGCCCGTGCGCGCGTCCGGCCGGGGGTCGTGCCGGTGATGGTGCTCGTCGTGCTGCCGATCGGGATCCTCGTCGGCCTGGCCGTCGGCGAGCCGATGCTCTCGCCCGCCCGGCTCGTCGACGGGCTGCTGCACCCCGACTCCGACCCGGGCGAGACGCTCGGGATCCGCGCTCCGCGCCTGGCGGTGGCGGTCGTGGCCGGGGCGGCGCTCGCCGCGTCCGGGGTGATCCTGCAGACGGCGGTGCGCAACCCGTTCGCGGGCCCGGAGCTCGTCGGCGTCACCGGCGGCGCGAGCGTCGGCGCGTTCACCGTCCTGCTGCTCGTCCCCGACGCGGCGCGCTGGACGCTGCCGCTGGCGGCGTTCGTCGGGAGCGTCGTCGCGCTCGTCATCGTCCTCGCCGCCGCGGGCCGCCGCGGGTCGTCGCCGCAACGGCTGGCGCTCATCGGCCTGGCGGTCACCGCCGCCGCGTCGGCGATCACGACGCTCATGGTCATCCGCGCCGAGCCGGCCGCGTCGCAGGCGATCGTCTGGCTGGCCGGGTCGACGTACGGCGCGGAGTGGGCGGACCTGTGGATCGTCCTGCCGCCGGTGGCGGTCCTCACCGTCGTCGGGCTCGCCGCCGTACGACACCTCGACGTGCTGGCGCTCGACGACGACGCGGCGCGCGGCCTGGGCCTGCCGGTCGGCGCCGCCCGCGTGGGGGCGCTCGCGCTCGGCACGGCGATCGCGGCGTCCGCGGTGGCGGTCGTCGGCGCGGTGGCGTTCCTCGGCCTCCTCGGCCCGCACATGGCCCGGCTCGTCGCCGGGGCCGGGCACCGCCGCCTGATCCCGGTGGCGATGGTGTTCGGCGCCCTGCTCATGGGCCTCGGCGACGTGCTCGGCCGGGCCGCGTTCCCGCCGACGGAGCTGCCGGCCGGCATCGTCGTGGCGGCGATCGGCGCCCCGTACCTCGCGTTCATGCTCTGGCGCAGCCGGGCGGTGGCGTGATGCGCCGGACCATCTCCCTCCACCACCATCGTCCCGTGCCCCTCCCGGAGGACCGATGACCCTCGAGATCCGCGACCTCACCGTCGCCTACGGCGACCGCACGATCATCCAGGGGCTCGACCACGAGATCCCCACCGGCGAGGTCACCGCGATCGTCGGCGCCAACGCCTGCGGCAAGTCGACGCTGCTGCGCGCGATCGCCCGGATCGTCCCCGTCCGCTCCGGCGAGGTCCGCCTGGACGGCGACCTGCTGAAGGACCGGTCGACCCGCGAGGTCGCGCGGCGGATCGGGTTCCTGCCCCAGACCCCGGTGCCGCCGGAGGGCCTGACCGTCGGCGAGCTCGTCGAGCGCGGCCGGTTCCCGCACCTGCGGTTCGGCCGCCGCGCCACCGACCACGACCGCGAGCGGGTGGCGTGGGCGCTGGAGGCCACCCGCACCGACGTCCTCGCCGACCGGCCGCTCGAGGCGCTGTCGGGCGGCCAGCGGCAGCGGGCGTGGATCGCGATGGCGCTCGCCCAGGACACCGCGGTGCTGTTGCTCGACGAGCCGACGACGTACCTCGACCTGGCGCACCAGATCGAGGTGCTCGAGCTCCTCGCCGCGCTCAACCGCGACGAGGGCCGCACGATCGTCATGGTGCTGCACGACCTCAACCAGGCGGCGCGCTACGCCGACCACGTCGTCGCCATGCGCGACGGCCGGATCCACGCCGCCGGCCCGCCCGACGAGATCATCGACGCCGACCTCGTCGAGGCGGTCCTCGGCCTGCGGGTGCGGGTGCTGCCCGACCCGGTCACCGGCACCCCGATGGCGGTGCCGCTGCGCGCGTCCTGAGGCCCCCACGACGAGTTCGGTATCCCTACGTCTCTGGTAGGTTTTGGCGTCCATGCCGCGCGCGGACAGGTCACTCGCCGGAGGTCGCATCGTCCGGCGCGTCGCGGTCGGCACCGCGGTCGGAACGCTCGCGCTCGCCGCGGCGCCGGTCCTCGGGGGAGGCGCGCTCGGCGTTCCGACGCCCGGCATCACCGCCGCGGCGGCGCAGTCCTCGGGCATCGGGGGCGAGGGCCGCAAGCAGCTCGACACGACGATCGCCTACCTGCAGCGCGCGCAGAACGAGGACGGCGGCTTCCCGCGGTTGCGCGCCGGCGCCGACTCGCACGTCGCCACGAGCGTCTGGGTCGGCCTGGCGGTCGCGTCCGCCGGGATCAACCCGCGCCGCCGGACGCTCAAGGGCGGCAAGACCCTCTGGGCGTTCCTCGACCGCCGCGCGAGCGAGCTCAACCGCACCGGCGACGTCGCCCGCGCCGTGCAGGTCGCGGTCGCCGCCGGCGAGGACCCGCGTCAGGTCGCCGGCCAGGACCTCGTCGCCCGGATCCTCGCCCGCCAGGCCGCCGACGGATCGTTCGTCGACCGCGACGGGGGCGACGCGTCGGTCGAGGCGACCGCCTGGGCGTTGCTCGCGCTCGCCCGCAGCCCCGGGTCGGCGCAGGTCGAGTCCGCCCGCGAGCGCGGCCGCGACTGGCTCATCGCGGTCCGGCAGAAGGGCGAGGCGTGGGGCGCCACGGCGGCCGGCGCCCCGACGACGACCGCCACTGCGCTCGTCGTCCAGGCGCTCGCGGTGACGAAGGCCGACAAGCTCTACCTCGACACCGCCGCCGCGTGGATCGGCGATCGGCAGCAGCGCACGTCCGGCGGGTTCGCCGACCGTCGCGGCGGATCGGCCGACCTGCTCGCCACGGTGTTCGCCCTGCAGGCGATCCGGGCCGCCGGCGGCAACCCGCTGAACTACGCCGCCGGCGGGCGCAACCCGCTGCAGTACGTGCAGGGCCAGCAGCGCTCCAGCGGCGCGGTCGGATCGTCGTCGATCCTGCGCACCGCCCAGGCCACCCCCGGCCTGGCGTACCGCACCTTTCCGCTGCAGACGGTGAAGGACGGCAAGCCGACGAACGGCGAGCCGGCCGACAGCAAGGGCCCCGCCAACGACGACGGCGGCGACGGGAAGGTCAACAGCGGCGGCGGCAACTCCGACGGCGCCGACAACTTCAGCTCGCCCACCGGTGGCGGCGGACGCACCGCCGGTGGCGCCGCCGACGGCGACTCCGACGCCGACGGCGGACCGCAGGGCACCGGGGGCGAGACCCGCACCGACATGTCCGCGTCCAACGGCGACAGCGACCGCGGGCAGAGCGACGACGCGACGACCGACGACGAGACGTCCGGCGCCGGGTCCGAGAAGCAGACGTCCACGACCCCCGACCCGTCCGGCGCGCCGACCGGGGCCGGCAACGTGCGCGGCACCGTCGTCGGCCAGTCCGAGGCGGCGTCGGGCGATCCGGACTCCGACGGGGGCGCGGCCCCGTCCCTCGCCGCCGCCGGCGGTCAGCGCGACACCAGTGGGGCGACCGCCGGCCTGGGTGGCGCGGCGTTGGCGCTCGGCCTGCTGGGGGCGGCGCTCGAGGCCCGGCGCCCGCGGACCGGTCGCGGCCCGCTCGTCTGACGGCGATGCTCGACTGGGCCTCCGATCCCGGGCCGGTGACCGACCGCGACGCGATCGTCGACCGGCAGCGCGCCCGCGAGTCGGCGGCCCGCACGTACGCCCGCTGGCTCGACATCGTCCCCGCCCGCGCGCGCGGGGCGGAGATCATCGGCGCCGACGGCCGTACGTACCTCGACTGCCTCGCGGGGGCGGGCACCCTGGCGCTCGGCCACGACCACCCCGAGGTGACCGCCGCCGTCCGGCGCACCCTCGACTCGGGCGCGCCGTTGCACGCGCTCGACGTCGCCACCCCGCAGAAGGACGCGTTCGTCACCGAGCTGCTCGACGGGCTGCCCGCGGCGCTGCGCGCGCACGACCTGCGGATCCAGTTCTGCTCGCCGGCCGGCACCGACGCGGTCGAGGCGGCGCTCAAGCTCGCCCGCGTCGCGACCGGTCGTCGCGGGCTCGTCGCGTTCACCGGCGCGTACCACGGCATGAGCGCCGGGTCGCTCGCGGTCAGCGGCGGCGTCGCGGCCCGCACCGCCGCCGGGGTGACCGGCGCCGACGTCACCCGGCTGCCGTACCCGTACCCGTACCGGTGCCCGTTCGGCCTGGGCGGCCATCAGGGCGCGACGGTGGCCGTCCACCACGCCCGCCGGCTGCTCGGCGATCCCAAGGGCGGGGTCGTCCCGCCGGCGGCGATCGTCGTCGAGCCGGTCCAGGGCGAGGGCGGCGTCGTGCCCGCCCCCGACGACTGGCTGCGTGAGATGCGTCGCCTGGCGGACGACCACGGGGCGCTGCTCGTCCTCGACGAGGTACAGACCGGGGTGGGCCGGACCGGCGCGATGTGGGCGCAGGAGCACGCCGGGGTGGTGCCCGACGTCCTGGTCGTGAGCAAGGCGATCGGCGGCGGCCTGCCGCTGGCGGCGATCGTGTATCGCGCCGAGCTCGACCGGTGGGCGCCCGGCGCGCACGCCGGCACCTTCCGCGGCAACGTCCTGGCGATGGTCGCCGGCGCCGAGACGCTGCGGATCGTCCGCCGCGACGACCTGCCCCGCCGCGCCGCGCAGCTCGGCACCCGGATGCTCGACGGGCTGCGCGACGCGGTCGGCGACCACCCGGCGGTCGGCGAGGTCCGCGGTCGTGGGCTCATGCTCGGGGTCGAGGTCGTCGACCCGACCGGCGACCCCGACCACCTGGGGTCGCTGCCCGCGTCGACCGACCGCGCCCATCGCGTGCGCCGCGAGTGCCTGGACCGCGGGCTCATCGTCGAGCTCGGCGGGCGCGACGACGCGGTGGTGCGGCTGCTGCCGCCGCTGGTGCTGTCCGACGCGCAGGCCGACCGCGCGGTCGCGATCCTCGCCGACGCGATCACCGCCGCCGACGCCGCGGTCCGCTCGTCCCCGCGACCGCTGCCGACCGATGCGGCGCTCGCCGCCGACCGCAGCACCCTCGACGGGCTCGTCGACGTCGTCGGGGACGCGCTGGAGCGCGGTCGCGCGGAGCGGGGCGGCCCGACCCCGGCCGGCGATCCCGCGGGCCCGGCGCGGCGGCTCGACGCGCTGGTGGGCGAGCGGATCCCGGCCCGGGGGGTCGGCGCGCGCAGGGCCCTGGACGACCTGGTCGGCCGATTGGCCGCCGACCACGCCGATCCCGCCGACCCGCATTGCGCCGCGCACCTGCACGCTCCGCCGTTGGCGGTCGCCGTCGCCGCCGACCTGGCGGTGTCGGTCCTCAACCCGTCGTTGGACTCGTGGGACCAGGGCCCGTCGTCGGCGGCGGTCGAGGACCGCCTGCTGGCGTGGCTCGCCGACCTGGCCGGCCTGGACCCGGCCCGCGCCGGCGGCACGGTCACGACCGGCGCGACCGCGTCGACGCTCACCGCCCTGCTGCTGGCCCGCGAGGCCGCCGGACCGGACCGTCCGCTGCGGATCGTCTGCTCCGACCACGCCCACTTCTCGATCCAGCGCGCCGCCCAGGTCCTGGGCCTCGACGCCGCCCAGGTCGTGGCGGTCCCGGGGGACGCGTCGGGGCGGCTGGACCCGGGCGCGGTGGACGCGGCGTTGCGCGGGACGGGCCCGGTGCCGTCCGACGGGCCGGCCGGGCGCGCGGTGACGGCGGGCGATCGCGCGGCGACGGTGAACCTGGAGGGGGCGACGGTGAGCCTGGAGGGCGCGGCGGGGGACGCCCGGGACGGCGTGGACCCTCGGCCGACCTCGGCCGGCTGCATCGTCGCGACCGCCGGCACGACCGACCTGGCGGCGATCGATCCGCTGCCGGCGTTGGCCGACGTCGCGGCCGCGCACGGGGCGTGGCTGCACGTCGACGCCGCGTACGGCGGCCTGGCGTTGCTGTCGGACCGGTTGGCGCCGCTCGTCGACGGCCTGGACCGCGCCGATTCGATCGCGCTCGACGCCCACAAGCTCGGCTGGCAGCCGGTGGCGGCCGGGGTGCTGCTCGTCGCCGACGCGGACCGGATGGCCCCGCTGCACCGCCAGGTGGACTACCTCAACGCGCCGGACGACGACGCGGCCGGGTACGCCGACCGCCTGGGCCGGTCGTTGCGCACCACCCGCCGGCCGGACGCGTTCAAGCTCCTCGTCACCCTGCACGCCCTGGGCCGCGACGGCCTGGGCGACCTCGTGGACCGCTGCCACGACCTGGCTCGCGCCGCCGCCGACGCGGTGGCCGCCGACCGGGATCTGGACCTCCACGGCCCGCCGACCCTGACCACGGTCCTCCTGCGCCCCCGCGACGACGACCCGGTCCGGCGCGACGCGACCTGCGCCACCGTCCGTCGCACCCTCATGCGCGACGGCCGCGCGGTGATCGGCCGCACCGACCTGCCCGGCGCCGGCCCCGGCCGCCGCTGGCTCAAGCTCACCCTCCTCAACCCCCACGCCACCGACGCCGACGTCCGCGCGCTGGTGCGGATGGTGGGGGACGCGGTGCGCGACGCGACGGGCGAAGCGCCCGGCGAAGCCGCCCGCTGACGGCGGGGTGGCGGCACTCGAGGACGTGGGAAGTGGCGGTGGAACGGACCTCGCCGACGCCTGCCATGAACGTCGAGGAACCACTCGCTCACCGAGGCATGTCCAACCGAGCTTCGACGGGCACCGGTCAGCGCGCGTCGGCGATCTCGTGGATGAAGCACTGGACGCGTTCCGTCGCCACGTCGACATCCCGCGGATCGAAGTCGAGCGCCTCGGCTTCGAGCGGGTACGTCTGTCGCCACGGATCCATCACGGTCACCGTCGGTGGCCACGCGTGTCGATCGCGCAGTTCGAACGTCTCCACGCACGCTACCCGGACGTCGCCTAGCTGCTCCGCTCCCACCAGATCACGGAGCAACAACAAGTCGATGAGGTCGCGCGAGCGGTCGTTCGGTCGACCACCCGGCATGGTTGTGCAGGCGTGAATCTTCTGGGCGATCTGGTAGCGAATGGACACGCACGGCACGCGGTCCACTGCCGTGAGCCCGAAGCGGTCGAGGGCTATACCCGCCACCGGATCGACATCCTGTCCCGCGCTGCCCTCGGCCGGTGCGATCTCCAGGCGGACCGTCTGCCACGAGCGCCCGCGATAGGCAAGCTTCAAGTCGATGCGCTGCGACGCCGTCGGCCCGATCGGGGCCGGCTCGCCACGGGTGACCTCGAAGTCGCCGAACGGCAGGCGCAGCGCCGTATCGAGATTCCCGAGCATCTCCTCCGTACGGTCGCGGAACGACACGTCGAAGTCCTTCGTCGCGCGGGCCCGCAGGCCGAGCCGTAGCTCCATCGCCGCGCCGCCCTTGAGGAGGAACAGGGGATCGTCACGTTCGTCGCGGACGCGGTCCAGGACGCTGGCGATGACCATGAACGACACCCACCGTTGCGCGCGAACCACCGGCTCGCCCGTGGCGTCCGCGTGTTCGCTGATCCACTTGTGCAGGACACGGACGCTATGCGGCGGCTTGCGGGTCACCGGGCGGTGGCGATGCGCTCGAGGTCGACGGCGTCCAAGAGGCCGCGACGCCGGGCGGCGCCGACCGCCTGATCGATCAGGCCGGGACGGAGATGCGCCTCGATGCCGTCCAGAATGGCTCGGGGCGCGGTCACGATCGGAATCCCTTCGTGCCGCGTCACCTCCTCCGGATCGAGCCTTCGGCGGTGCATCTGGTACACGCTCGGCACCTCGCGCGTGAGGCGATAGGACATCGGCACGGAGACGTGGACCTTCGCCGGATTGACGTCGCACAGGTCGTGAACGTCGAGCGCGGTCTCGTGCGACAACACCCCCAGCCCCCGTGGCCACAGCGTCGCAAGCATGAGCTGATCGAGTCCGCCCTCACCGACCACCGGCAACCGGTAGATGCCGTGGAACACGCGCTCCGCCGTCCCGCGGGCGGCCATCTCCACGAGACGCTGCGGGTTCACCCCGATCTCACGCGCATCGACCGTCGTCACGTAGCCGTACTGGTCCAGCGCGATCTCCGCCAGCTCGCTGTAGACCCGGCCGGGCATGCGCAAATCATGGCAAAACGCCATACTTTCTGCAAGCCGTCCGGTCCCGCCCGCCCCCTCTGACACGATTCGCCTTCGCATGATCGTCGCCCGTTGCCGTGCGCTCGCCGGATCCGCCCGCTTCGACGCGGCGATCCTCGTCGTCATCGTCGTCAACGCGGTCGTCCTGGGGCTGGAGACCTATCCGTCGGTGGCGGACGACGCGGGCGACACGCTCAGCCGGATCAACGACGTCTTCCTCGGGATCTTCGTCGTCGAGCTGCTCATCCGGATGGTCGGGTCGATCCACCCCGACGGGCCGCGCGCGACGGTCCGACGGTTCGCCGCCAACCGGTGGAACCTCTTCGACTTCTTCGTCGTCGTGGCGAGCTTCCTGCCGGGCCTGCGCGAGAACGCGACGCTGCTCCGCCTGTTGCGCCTGGCCCGGATCGTCCGCGTGGTGCGGTTCCTCCCCGATCTGCAGGTGATCTTCGGCGCGGTGCTGCGGTCACTGCCGGGGGTGGCCGGCCTGGCGGTGATGACCGCGCTGTTGATCTACGTGTACGGGATGGTCGGCTGGGTGATCTTCGCCGATCACGACCCCGAGCAGTACGGCACGGTCGGCACGGCGATGATCACGATGTTCGTCCTGCTGACGCTGGAGAACCTGCCGGACTACGTCGCCGCCGGCCGCGAGCTGTCGGACTGGACGCTGCTGTTCTACGTGTCGTACGTCCTCGTCGCGTCGTTCCTCATCTTCAACCTCTTCATCGGCATCGTCATCGGCGCGATGGAGGAGGCGCGCGCCCAGCACCGCGACGAGCAGCGGATCCGCGAGCGCGCCGCGGCCGCCGCGACCGAGGGTCGCGAGGACGACCTCATCGTCGCCGTCGAGGACCGCATCGACGAGCTGACGAAGACCCTGGAGGAGCTCCGCACCGAGCTCCGCGTGCGGTTGCACCGGGAGCTGGAGGAGGGGAGGCGGGAGGGGGACGGCGGGGGCTGAGCCGCGGAAAGGACCCACCGTTCGACGGGACCGCGCCGCCGCACCAGGGCCAGCCCCACCTCGAATCGAGGCCAACCGGCCCGGAGTCGGGGCCGCCCCACCACGGGTGGCCCCACCCCGTTCCGTCCCGCCCCGTCGTGGGACGGGACGGAACAGGCGGTCGTCTCAACCCGCCCGCACCGTGCGCTTGGTCGTGCGCAGGCCGCTCGCCTGCACCGTCACGGTGGCGGCGGTGACGCGGCGCAGGGCCTTGGGGAGCTTCACCGTCGTCGTCAGGCGACAGTTCGCGGTCGGGGCCAGGCGCACGGCGACGTTGCGCTTGACGACCCTGCGCTTGCGGGTGCTCTTCGTGGCGCCGGTGACCGTCACCGTCGCGCGGGCCGGGCACACGTCGTTGCGGGTGGACCGGACCACGAGGCCGTCCAGGCGGACCGCGGTGGGACGCAGCGCGACGCTCGCGCGGGCGGTGAGCGTCCGGCGGGTCGTCCGGATGCCCTTGCCGGTGATGGTGAGCGTCACCTTGCGGGCCTTCGCCAGCCGTCCGGTGATGCGGATGGTGGCGGTCGTCCGGCACGCCGTCGCGGTGCGCGTCAACCGGATCGACCGGGTCGTCCGCACCGTCCGGGTGACGGTCCGTCCACCGGACCGCACCGCCACCCGCCCGCTGATCGCCGCCCGCGCGGTGCGCGGACAGGCCTTGACCTTCGCCGCCCGGCGGACCGTCAGCGCACGCAGCGCCAGCCGGCCGTCACGCAGCTCGGCGACCGGGGCGGAGGGGCGCCGCGGCGCAGTCGGCTGCGGAACCGGGGTCACCACCGGACCGGTGCCGGCACCCGGTCCGCCACCGAGCCCGGGAGCGGGCCCGGGCGTCGGCCACCCCGGGGTCACCGGAACGTCCGGAGGGGTCACCGCGGCGAACCCGACCACCGTCGTCGGCGTCGTCTGCAGCGGGTGGTGGCCGGTCGGCATCGCGCCGTCACCGAGCTGGCCGCTCTGGCCGTGACCCCAGCAGCGGACCGCGCCGCCCGTGACGGCGCACCCGTGCTGGCCCTGGCTGTCGTTGCGCAACGCCACCGAGGTCGGCGCGCCGACCCCCTCGAGCGGATGCGGCGACGGGCGGTCCGCGACGGACCCGCCGGCGTGGAACCGCCCGTCGACGCGGGCGCCCCAACAGGACGTCGTGCCGTCGGCGAGCGTCGCGCAGGTCTGGTCGCCGCCGGCGTACAGGGCGACGGCGTCGTCGCCCAGCGGAACTGGGGTCGGACCCTGGACCGCCGGGGTCGTCCCGGTCCCGAGCTGGCCGCGCGCCCCGGCGCCCCAGCACTCGACGGTGCCGTCGCCGCGCAGCGCGCAGGTGTGCTCGTCGCCGGCGACGAGCGACCGGGCGTCGCTCAGTCCCGGCACCTCGACGGTCTCGTTCCTCGCCGGACCGGCCACCCCGCCACCGAGCTGACCGGCGTAGTCCGCGCCCCAGCAGCGCACCCGACGGTCGGGCCCGACGACGATCGCGCAGGCGTGGCTGAAGCCGGCGGCGAGCGTCGACCCCTGCGTCGGTTGCGGGGCGACGGGGAAGAACGGTCCTCCGCCGTGCACCTGGACCGCCATCGGGACGGTGTGCCGGGCCGGGTCGACCGGCCCGCCGTCACCGAGCTGCCCGGAGCTGCCGCTGCCCCAGCACCAGACCTGGCCGTCGGGCGAGCCCGACTCGTCGGCGACGAGCGCGCACGAGAACGCGCCACCGGCCGCCACCGTCCGGAACCGCGCCGTGGCCGGCTTGCCGAGGAGGATCCCGTCGACGTGCACCGGGGCGGGCACCGTCGACCGGGCCGGCATGGCGCCCGGGTCGAGCGGCGGACCGGGGACCCCGAGTCGCCCGTTGGAGTTCGAGCCCCAGCAGGAGAGCGCCTGCCCGCCGTCGCGGATCACGCACGAGTGCGACGACCCGGTGGTGAGCCGCGTCGCGTCGGTGAGCCCACTGACCGCGACCGGAACCGCGGAGTCGGTGGTCGCGCCGTGGCCGAGCGCGCCGTCGTCGCCGACGCCCCAGCAGGCGACCGTGCCGCCGGTGCGCAGCGCGCAGGAGGCGTGGTAGCCGGCGGTGACCGTCGCCGCGTCGGTGAGCCCGTGGACGGTCACCGGGTCGGCGGACGCCGACGTGCGGCCGTTGCCGAGCCGGCCGACGCCGGCCGGGGCCCAGCCGTCGCGGCCCCAGCAGCGGACCTCGGCGGCCGCGGTGCGCAGGCACGCGTGCGTCTCCGCCGCGGCGATCTCGGTCGCGCCGGCGGTGCCGGGAACGTCGACCGGGGCGGGGTTCGTAGCGCCGGACGCGGCGGTCCCGAGCTGGGCGTGCTCGCCGTCGCCCCAGCAGCGGGCGACCGCACCCTGCCGGGCGACGCAGGTGAACGCCTCGCCGGCGGCGATGTCGGTCGCGTCACCCACGTGCTGGACGGAGGTCGGCACGCTGTGGTCGTCGGTCGTGCCGTCGCCGAGCTGGCCGCGCCAGTTGTCGCCCCAGCACTGCACGCCACCCGAGCGGCGGACGGTGCACGTGTGGGCCTCGCCCGCGGCGATCGCGACCGCGTCGGTGACGCCGTCGACGTCGACCGGCGTGTCGCTCTGGTCCTCCTGCCCGTCGCCGAGCTGCCCGTCGTCGCCCTCGCCCCAGCACTTCACCGTGCCGGACCCGCGGACGGCGCACGTGTGCTCCTCGCCCGCGGCGATCGCGACCGCGTCGGTGATCCCGACGACGTCGACCGGCGCGTCGCGGTCGACGGCGTCCCCGTCGCCGAGCTGCCCGGCGCCGCCGTCGCCCCAGCACGCGACCCGGCCGTTCGCCCGTACCGCGCACGCGTGCTCGTCGCCCGCGGTGATCGCGACCGCGTCCCCGACGCCGCTCACCGGGACCGGGACGGCGCTCGCGGCACCGTTCCCGTCGCCCAGCTGACCGGAGGACCCGGCGCCCCAGCACCGGACCGCCCGGTCGACGCCGAGCGCGCACGCGAACCCGCCACCGACCGCGACGGCGGTCGCCGGGCTCGCGGCCGGAACCGCGACGGGCGCCGCGGAGCGGGTCGTCGCACCGTCGCCGAGCCCGGCGTTGGAGGCGCCCCAGCACCACACCGCGCCGTCCGGCTTGAGCGCACAGGACTGGTCGCCACCGGCGGAGACCGTCGCGGCGCCCGCGGTGCCGATCGTCACCGTCAGGGCGAGCACGACCGCGCACGCCAGCGCGGTCGCGGCGATCGCCGGCCATGACCGCGCGCCGGTCACCGCCGGATGAATGGGCAGCCTGGGCCAGGACATGATCTGTCGCCTCTCGGTCGGGGGGAATGGCCTCGCACGGGCGCCGGCGGTCACCGGTCCACGGCCTGCGGTCGGGCGCGGGCTCCGCGAGCGAGTCGCGGACGCTAGCCCGGCCACTCGGCGCGGACCATGCGTGGGATCGGCCATCTGGTGGCGGGGGACGCACGGTCCCGGGCGCTCCCACGGCCGGGCCGGTAGCGTCGCCCGCCGTGCCCGACGTCCTGCCCGTTCCGCCCGACGCCCCCGACGCCGACGCGCCCGCCGAGGCGTGGCGGCGGTGGGTGGAGGGGATGCCGCCGTCGCGCGAGTGGGGGCTGGAGTGCGTGTCGGCCGCGCCGGGCGAGGTGGTGGTGCGGTTCACCGGTGGAGGGTTCCCGCTCAACCCCAACGGGAGCATCCACGGTGGCCTGGTGATCGCGATCGCCGACCAGGTCCTCGGACTGTGCGCGGCGACCCGCGCCCCCGGACGGCTGCCGGCGACGGCGACGCTCAACACGTCGTTCCTCCGCCCGGCGATCGGCGCGCTCGTCTACACCGCCCGGGTGATCCAGGCGGGCCGCACGTTGATCTTCCTCGAGGCGACCGCCACCGACGAGCAGGACCGGATCTGCGCGACCTTCACCGGCACGTGGGCCGTGGGAGCGGCGGTGCCGCGGTGACGTCCCGGGTCCCGGTCAGTGGTCGACCGGGACCCGGCGGGACTCCTCGACCGCGGCGGAGAGCGCGGCGCGGTTGCGCACGCCGAGCTTGGCGTAGGTCGTCGACAGGGTGCGCTCGACGGTCTTCTCGCTGACGAACAACTGCGCGGCGATCTCGCGGTTGCGCAACCCGGACCGCACCAGGTCGGCGATCTGTCGCTCCCGCTCGGTGAGCACGCCCAACCCCGCGTCGGCGTCCGTCGCCGGGCGGGGCCGTCGACGACCCAGGCGACGCAGCTCGGTCTCCGCCCCGCCGGCCCACCCGTGCGCCCCGGTGCCCGTGAGGCGGTCGGCGGCGCGCTCGAGGAGCACGAGCGCGTCGTCGCGACGCCCGAGGGCGAGCAGGGCGCGGCCCGCCAGGGTCTCGCACCGTCCCGCCTCGATCGGCAGACCGGCCGCGAGCGAGCGGTCAGCCGCGGCCGACGTCCGCTCCAGGGCGCCGGCCGCGTCGCCGCGGGCGAGCGCGACCTCGGCCGCCGCGCGCTGGGCGTGCGCATCCTCGGCCGGCAGGCTCCCGTCGTGGGCGGCCGCCGTCGCCCGCGCCGACCAGGACTCGGCGCCCGCCAGGTCGCGTCCGGCGAGCGCCGCACGGGTCAGCACCTCGTAGGCGGGAACGTGCCCGGACCGCGAGGTGCGCAGTCCCGGGTCGCCGCCGCTCATGGCCAACAGCACGTCGCGCGCCCCGTCGGGGCGGCCCGCCTCCAGCAGCGGCACGGCCGAGTACAGCCCGCTCATGCCGGGGATGAGCCCGGGGTCGGCGTGCCGGGCGAGCCGCACCGACGCCTCGCCGTCGGTGATCGCGTCCGACCGGCGACCCTGCGCGATGCGTAGGAGCGCCCGCTGACCGAACGACACCGACAGGAACAGGTGCGGGGCCAGGCGCCCGGCGGTGATCGCCTCGGCGAGCATCGCGTCGGCCTCGGCGAGCCGACCGAGCCGCAGCAGCGACCACGTCGCGGCGGTGCGGGTGACGAGGACCGTCGCGCCCCGCGCGGTCTCCCGGGACACCCGCAGCACGCGGTCGGTGGTGGTGAGCGACCGCTGGTGCCGCTCGCAGACGGCCTCGGTCCAGCCGAGCCACAGCCCGAGGTCCAGGCGCGTGGCGAGCTCGGCGTCGGTCAGACGGTCGAACCGGTCGGCCGCCAGGTCCAGGTCGGGGTCCAGCGGCCCGCCGACGAAGTACCGGGCGAGCGCCAACTGGCCGGCGGCGACCGCCACCAGCGGCCGCAGGTCCAGGCGCTCCGCCGCGGCGAGCGCCGCCCGCGCCCGCTCGAGCATCTCCACCGGCCGGGTCTCGAACCCCGCGCACGCGGCGAGCTCGACGTCGAGCAGCACCGCCTCGGCCGACTCCGGGGGCACCGCGGCGCGCGCGGCGGTCAGGCGGGCGTGGGCGTCGCGGTGCCGCCCGAGCAGGTGCTCCACCCCGGCGCACTGCGCGTCGACGCCGCTCCGCCGGGGGTCGTCGGAGGACAGGAGCTCGAGGGCGATCGCGAGCGCGTCCCGTCCGTGATCGAGCCGGCCCGCGTCGACGGCCGCCCCCGCCTCGTCGAGCCGCAGGCAGATCCGCTCGTCCGCGGCGCCCGGCACGCCCGTCACCAGCCTCGCCGCGGCGCCGTACCAGCGGGCCGCCAGGGCCGGGGCCCGCCGGGCGCTCGCGTCGCCTGCCGCGCGCAGGGTGGCGACGGCGTCGGCGTCGCCCGGCATGGCCGAGCGCTCGAGGTGCGGGGCCCGCGCGGTCGGGTCGGCGCCGAGCGCCTCCAGATGGGTGGCGATCCGCCGGTGCGCGGCGGCGACCCATCCCCCGTCGGCGTCGGCGATGACGGTCGCGCGGACGATCGGGTGACGGAACACCAGCCCGGTCCCCTCGTCCACGGTCACGAGGCCGGAGCGTCGGAGCTCGCCCACCAGCGACGGCACCGGCTCGGGCGCCAGGCCGGCGGCGTGCGCCGCGACGGTCGTGTCGCAGGGATCCCCGGCCACCGCCGCGCCGCGCAGCAGGCGCAGCGCGTCGGGGGACAGCGCCCGGAGCTCCCCGGCCAGCGCGACCCGCACGTCGGTCGGCACGCTCGGGGAGGCCTCGTCGACCCGTGCGGGTGATCGCCCGTCCCGGACGTGGGCCCGTGCGAGCGCGAGCAGGAAGAACGGCGTGCCGCCGCTCTCGCGGTGCAACGCACGGGCGACGTCCGGCGCCACCGCGTCGCCGAGGACCGCCGCGCAGTCCGTCGCGCTCAGCGGATCCAGGTCCAGGCGCAACGCCTCGTGCTCGCGCACCGCACGGGCGAGGGCGGACTCCAGGGCGAGCGCGAGCGGGGACGGACGGAGACCGAGCGCCAGCCGGACCGGCGCGCGCGGTGGGCGGGCCGCCAGGTACGCCAACAGCTCCGCCGACGCGGCATCGGCCCAGTGCAGATCGTCGAGGACGAGCAGCAGCGGGCGGTCCCGGGCGATCGTCTCCAGCAGTCGACGCAGCGCGGCGTAGCCCTGGTGACGCTCGTGGGTGGCGTCGGACCCGGCGGGGGCGCCCAGGCCCGGCAGGATCGGGGCGAGCGCCGGCCCGTCGGCGCCGGTCAGGCCGGCCCGCACGTCCGGGTCCCGGTCCCGGATCCAGTCGTCGAGCGCGTGCCGGACGATGCCGAACGGGGGCTCGGCGTCGAAGTCCGCCGCCCGGCCGTCGAGCACGAGGTACCCGCGGTCGCGGGCGGCCGTGGCGAGCTCGCGCAGCAGGCGGCTCTTGCCGATGCCCGCGGGCCCGGCGATCTGCGCCATCCACGGTCCCGCATCGTCGAGGATCGCCCCGGCGTGGGCCAGGTCGGCATCGCGTCCCGCGAGCGGCCCGGCCCCGTCGAACACGCCGCGAGCCTATTCGACGTGAGGGACGCCGCGAGGGAAATCCCCGATGCGCACCCTCGTGCGGGCGGCGAGCCTCGGCGTCGTGCAGCGCAACGACTCGTCTCGTCACGTCCCGGTCGATCGAGCGGCGTTCGACGCCGCGACCGCCCGACGGTCACGTCCCGGTGGCCCCCGACCACCGCACGGGCGGGCCACCCGGCGGACCGACCGCGGCGGTGTTCCGGTCGCGACCCGGTCCCCGGGCGCCTCCCGGTCGTACGTCGCCCACCCGGGAACCACGCCCACGGCCGCGGAGATGCGCGTCCTGCGGTTGCTCACCACCACCCAGTCGCTCGCGGAGATCGCCCGCGAGATCCACGTGTCGCGCAACACGGTGAAGAGCCACGTCCGACGGTTGTACGTCCGTCTGGAGGTCGGCGGCCGCACCGACGCCGTCACGGTCGCGCGGGAGCGCGGTCTGCTGTGACCGCCGGCCCGCCCGCACGCGGTCGCGGAGGACGTGAGGGGCACGGCGAGGGGTTTCCCCGATGTGGGCCGGGGGCCGGCCGCGCGAACCTCGATGTCGTGCGGATCCAGGCAACGAGACCATCGCCGGTGCAGAGCGCGCCGGACGCCAGCGGCCGGGAGCCGCGCGGCGGACGCGGATCACGACGGCTCGCCCGCGTCATCGGCGCCGTCGTGGCGTGCACGCTCGTCCTCGCCCCGGCGGCGCACGCGTTCCCCAGCGGCCACGTCGTGTCACCCGAGCGGTGGAAGGCCTACGTCGTCGGTGACGTCGTCGTCGCCGACTACTCGTGCACCGACGTCTACCCGACGCCGCAGGGCTGCGAGGGGCCGGTCCCCAGCGGGAGCCCGGTCGACACGTCGACCCCGGGACGGCACGAGTTCGCGGTCTGGGCGCACAGTGACGTGGCTTCCACGTCGTCCCCCGTCAATTACTGGGTGGTGGGCATCACGACGCCGACCGTCGACGCCGAGATCGACCGCGGATCGAGGGTCCCGGCGGACTTCGACTGCGAGGCGCTGAATTCCCTGTGCTCCGCCACGGTCGTGCTTCCCGGTGGGGAGATCGTGCCGATCGCCGACGGCGATCCGTTGCCGGCGACGACGATGGGCGTCCACGAGCTGCGGATCCGGATGTCGAACCTCTCCGGCGAGCGGTCGTCGACGGTCACGCGGACCTATCGCGTCGTCGACGTCGCCGACCCGACACCGGACCCCGATCCCGCCCCGGTCGACCCGCCGGTCACGACCCCGACCGATCCCCCGGTGGTCGACGCTCCGGCGCCGCCGACGCAGGTGGCGCCGGTGACGGTGCCCCGCACCTGCCCGATCCGGGCGATCGAGCTCCTGGCGATCCGCCCCGGAGGCACCCGGTCGCGTCCGACGGCACGGCTGCACGGGTGGGCCGACCGGTCGCTGGCCGGCGACGTCGTCCGGATCCGTCGTGACGGGCGAACGGTGGGGCGGGCGACGGTGCGGCGTGACGGGTCGGTCGCGGTGACGGTGGCGGCTCCGCGCGACGGCCGGGCCCGGTCGCGGGCGCGGTACCGGTTGACCGTCGGCGGGTTGCGCTCGCGGGCACTCAAGGCCACGCGCCACCTCGTCTACACGACGGTCGCGCGTCGCGGCGACGGCAGCGTCGTCGTGACGGGACGGTCGACCCTGCGCCGGGCTCCGCGGGGGTACGAGCTCGTCGCCGGGTCGACCTGTGGGGTCGGCCCGTCGGCGACGACCCGGGTGCGCGCGGACCGCAAGGGTCGGTTCCGTGTGGTGCTGCGACCCCCGGCGTCCGGCGAGGGCCTGATCTACCGCCTGCGGGCCGCGGGCCGGTCGGCGACGCTGCCGGTGGTGGTGCTCGCGCGGTAGGCGGGCCGCGGACTCACTCGTCCGGCTCGTCCACCTCGATGGACCGGGTCGCGGCGTAGGGATCCTTGGGCGAGCGGTCGTCCGACAGGCTGTCGCGGGTGCTCAGGGTGAGGTCCTCGATCGCGTCGGCGAGGTGGATCGGGGCGATGTGGTGGTCGTCGCGCTCCACCCGTAGGCGGTGGGCGCGCAGCAGGACGTCGGCGTGGGTGAGGCCGGCGGGCGGCTCGAACCGGTACGACGCCAGCTCGATGAGGAAGCCGAGCGGGTCGCGGAAGTAGATCGAGTCCATGAACCCGCGGTCCTTCACGCCGCTGTGCTTGATCCCGCGCTCGTCGAGCCGCTCGACGGTCTGCGCGAACGTCGCCTGCGACACCGACAGCGCCAGGTGGTGCACGGCCCCGGCGTCGCGGTGACGGCGGGACGGGTCGGGGGTGCGGGTCTCGTCGGTGAAGATCGTGATGAGCCGCCCGTCACCGGGATCGAAGTACAGGTGGCTCTCGTGGTCGCGGTCGAGGTTGGGCTGCTCGAACACGAACGGCATGCCGAGCAGCCCCTCCCAGAAGTCGATCGACGTGCGGCGGTCCGCGCCGATCAGCGTGATGTGGTGGACGCCCTGGCTCTGGATCTTGCGCAGGGGGCGGGAATCGGGCATCGGTGGGGACCTCGGGGCTTGGTGGAGCAGGGCGTGGCGAGGCGATGGCCGTCCAGCGCCCCTCCCGGGTGCACCGGCGCGAGCTCGGTCACGGGCGCACCGCTGCAGCCTCTCACGGCGGGTGGCGTACTCGATCCCGCCGCGTCCCATCGCGCTCGATCCCGCCGCGTCTCATGGACGCCGCGTGCCAGGGCGACGCCGTCGTCATCGCGACACGCCCCGATCACGGCGTCGTCCGACGATCGCTCCGGCCCGGGCGGCGGGTGTCCGCCCGGGCCGGAGGGGCGGCCGCTATCGCCGGTCGATCAGGCGCCTGCTCGCGTTGCGCGACGGGCCCTCGTCACCGGCCTTCGTGCGGATGCGGGCCTGCACGCGCACCGAGCGCCTGCCGGCGCGACGCAGGTCGCGGCGGAACGACGGCGTGACCGCCATGCGCGCCGTGACGGTGCGCCCGGGCTTGACGGTGATCGTGCGGCTGCCGATCCGCTTGCGGGTCAGCGCCCCGTCCTGCCACGCGCGGAACCGCGACGACGCGGTCAGCGCGACGCGGCATCCGTCGGTCGGTCCGGACCGGGGGCATCCGACGCGCACGGTCAGACGACCGCCGCGGGTCAGACGGGACGAGGAGACCCGCACGCGCACGCGCGGCAGGCGCTCGGCGTCGGCGCCCGCGGTCGACGACGCCGGTCCGGCCGGCCCGGCGGGTCCCTGCAGCCCCGCGGGGCCCTGTGCGCCCTGCGGTCCGGCGACGCCGTCCGCCCCCGGCGCGCCGTCGTTCCCGGCGGGACCGGTCGGCAGCGCGCCACCGGTGCCGGTCAGCTCGACCTCGGTGCTCGTCGGGTTGCCGTCGGTCCGCACGCGCAACGTGGCCCGCCGGGGACCGCTCGCCCCGGGCGCGAACCGCACCCGGACGACGCACGTGTCACCGGCGTCGAGCGTCGCGCCGGTGCAGGTGTCGCCCGCGACGAGGAACTCGTCGCCGTTCTCGCCGGTGGCCGTCACCCGCGTCGGGCGGGCTCCGTCGCGGTCCGAGGTGAGCGTCACGGCCCGGGATCCGCCGATCGTGCCCTGCGCCTGGACGCCGAGGTCCAGGGCGGTCACGTCGCCGGTGAGCGCCGGCGTGGGCGGACGCTCGTGCAGCTCCAGGCTCACCACGTCGCCGAACCGCACGATGCGGTCGGCGCTCGCCACGCCGAAGTCACCACCGTCGAACGACACCGCCCACCGCGAACCGGGGTCGACGCCGCCGGGCGGGGTGACCCCGTGACCGTTCACGGTCGTCAGCGCGCCGTCGTCGAACGTCGGATCGACGACGCATCCGGCGGGCACCGCGGTGGTCTCGGCGATGTCGAGCACCTCCTGCAGCGTGCTGCCGGACGGCACGTCGACCGCGCACATCCGCACGTCGCCGTCACGATCGTCGACCGCGAGCGCGATCGGCACCGTCGTCCCGTCGGCGACCACCGGCAGGGGCCGCATGCGGGGATCGGCCGGATCCTCGCGCTCCGGCGCCGCCACCGACCAGCGGACGTCCGACAGGGCGCGGACCCCGGCCTCCGTGGCGTTCATGTCGGTGCCGGCAGCCGGATACGCGGTGGTCGGGACGTACTTCATGCTGCCGACCGCCGCGTCCGGCTCGGTGCGCTGCTGGTCGAGCAGGAACGCGATCGGGCTCTTCCCCGACGTCGTGGTCCAGTCGGGGCCCTGGAGATCTACGCCACAGGCCTTGAGGCCGATGACCGCCCACGACGCCGACGTCGTGTTGCTCGGCGGGATGAAGTTCTCGGTCGCGGTGCCGAACCCCCCGGTGTCCTGGTTCAGCCGCCGGTGGAGGAAGTCGATGCCGTCGGCGACCGCGGCGTCGGCCGGGGTCATCCCCTCCTGGCAGAGCATCGACAGGACCGCCCCGGTCACGTCGATGTCGCCGTTGCCGGTCGGGCCGGACGAGAACGACCATCCGCCGAACGGCGTGCGCCCCTGGGCGTCCGGCGTCGTGCCCGTCTTCTGGGCGGCGAGCAGGTGGGGGATGAGCTTCTCGCGCACCCCGGTGGGCAGGTGGAGGCTCTCGGTGGCGAGCAGCGCGAAGCCGTCGCTGTTGGGGGCGAACGCCCCGAAGTGCCCCTCGGCCGCGTTCCAGCGGCTGGCGAGCGACGCGGCGATGTTCGTCTCGGCGCTGACCCGGTTGGGATCGATCCCGGCCGCGTAGGCGACCAGGGCCTCGCGCCCGTGCCCGCCCGCGTTCTGGGTGGCCGGGCGGTCGGTGAACGAGAGCCAGCCGGTGTACGTGCCGTGGACGTGGTCCTGCAGGCTCTGCGGCACGCCCGGCTTCTGGACGTCCGCGGCGTTGATGCCGGCCGCGGCGAGGGTCGTCAGCGCCCAGTTCGAGTTGAATCCCGGCAGTCCGCCGGTCGGGTTCGGGTTGGGTGCGCCGGCGGCGGTCTTGTCCTGCTGGTCGGCGATCCACGCGCCGCCGCGCTGGACGGCGGCGTCGATCTCCTGCTGCGTCGCGGCGCCGGCGAGTGACGGGGCACCGCCGGCGACGGTCGCGGTGACGGCGAGCATCGCGCCGAGGCGACGCCACCGTGTCGGGGTCCTGCTGTGCATGTCGTGCTCCTCCGCTGGGGACGACGTGCGCACGGACCGGCGACGGGTCGCACGGTGGTGGGCGCGCCGTCCGATCGCGAGACGGGGTGGGCCTGGACGCACGACCGGGTCTTCGGGCTCGGGCTCGACCTTCCGGATCACCTTCCCGGACCCTCCTCGGGTCCAGTGGCACGACGATCCGGTCGTCCCCCATACCGCTGCGCGTCAGCCCCGGAGTCGCACCGGGTTCCCACGTGCCGTGCCGTCCCAGCGTAGCCGGTCGGCAGGGAATCCGACGTGCGTCGGTGCGCCGGCGGCATGGACGGATGGGGGACGCGTCGGTCCGGGCGGTGGCGGACGACTAGGGTGTGACGGGTGCGTGCAGGGCTCTTGGAGCGCGACGTCCAGGTCGCCGCGCTGGAGCGCGCCGTCGCCTCGACGCTCGACGGGCACGGTGCGGTCCACCTCCTCGCCGGTCCCGCCGGGATCGGCAAGACCGCGCTGCTCGACGTCGCCCGCGACGTGGCCCGCGACCGGGGGGCGCACGTCCTCGGCGCGCGGGCGTCCGAGCTCGACCGCGGGTTCGGGTTCGGGGTCGTCCACCAGCTGCTCGACGCGACCGTGCACACCGCCGCGGAGGACCGGCGCGCGCGGCTCTTCGCCGGGGCCGCCGGTCGGGCCCGCACGCTGTTCGGCGCGGACGGGCACGCCGACGATCCCGAGCACGCGGTGCTCAGCGGCCTGTACTGGCTCGTCGTCAACCTCGCCGACGAGCGCCCGCTCGTGCTGTGCGTCGACGACCTGCAGTGGGCGGACGTCCCGTCGCTGCGGATGCTCGAGTTCCTCGCCCGGCGGATCGACGACCTGCCGGTGCTCGTCGTCGGCACCTGGCGGCGGCACGAGCCCGACACGCCCGTCGCGCTGCTGTCCGCGCTGGCGGACGGGCCGTCGGCGACGGTCGTCGAGCCGGCGCCGCTGACCGCCGACGCCGTCGGACGACTCGTCGGGGACGCCCTCGACGCCGTACCGGACGACGCGTTCCGGGACGCGGCGCACCGTGTCACCGGGGGCAACCCGCTGTTGCTGTCGGTCCTGGCGCGCGAGGCGACCGGGCGGGGCCTGCGCGGGCGCGCCGACGAGGCCGCCCGCCTCGCGGAGCTGGGCGCGCGCGGCCTGGCGCCGACCGTCGTGCGACGGCTCGACGCGCTCGGCGACGACGCGACCGCGGTGGCGTGGGCGGCCGCGATCCTCGGCGAGCGGGCACGGGCGGACGACGTGGCCGCGCTCGCCGAGCGCGACCCCACGGTCGTGCAGGCGGCCCGCGACGCGCTCGTCGCGGCGCGGATCCTCGAGCCGGCCCGCTGGACGACGGTCCACCCGTTGCTGCGCGAGGCGGTGCTCGCGTCGATGCCCGTCGCCGAGCGGGACGCCGCGCATCGTCGGGCGGCGGGCCTGCTCCGCGACCGTGGCGCACGGCCCGCGGAGGTGGCGCTGCACCACCTCGCGACCGTCCCGTCCGGTGACCGCGACGCGGTGGCGGACCTGCGCGCCGCGGCGCGCGAAGCGGCCGCCGAGGGCGCGACGAGCACCGCGGTCGACCTGCTGCGACGCGCCGTGGACGAGGACGCGCCCGGGCCCGAACGGGGCGTCGTGCTGCTCGAGCTCGCCGAGCTCGAGGTCCGCACCCTCGACCCGCTCGGCCCCGGTCACGCCCGCGACGCGCTCGCCGCCGGCCTGGCGGACGACGAGGTGGTGCGGGCCCGGGCGGCGCTCGGCGCGGTGCTGCTCCTCACCGACCCGGTCGCCGCGGTCGCCGAGATCGACGCGGCGCGCGAGGGCGCACGCGACCCCGGGCAGCGGTTGCGGCTCGAGGCGGCGGCGCTCGAGGCGCTCGTCCTCGTCGACGCGCTGACGTCCGCCCGCGACGCGCGCTACCGCGCGATCCGCGACGCGCCCGACCCGTCGGTGGTGGAGCTGGCCCACCTGGCGTCGGAGGACGCGCTCGCCGGCCGGCCCGCCGCCGAGGTCGCCGACCTGGGGCTGCGCGCCCTCGCCGGCGGGACGCTCCTGCGGGAGGTCGGTCCGGGCGGGTCGACGTGGAACCTGCTCGGCCACGCGCTGCGGTTCGCCGAGCGTCCCGACCCGGCCCGACGGGTGCTCGTCGACGGCGACCGGGTCGTCCGCGAGCGCGGGCTGCGGGCGGCGGGCGCGTTCGTCGACCAGGCGTGGGGGTACTGGCACCGCGACTTCGGGTCGGTCGCGCGCGGGCTGGCCCACGCCCGGGCGGCGCACGACGGGCTCGTCGACGCCGGGGTGCCGGTGTCGCTGGCGGCGGTGACGGCGATCGTCGCCGAGAACCTCGTGCTCCTCGACCGTGCGGACGAGGCGGCCGAGGTCATGGACCGGCCGTTCGGCGCGGCGGAGGGCACGTTCGTCGAGGTGTTCGCGCTCACCGCACGCGGGCTCACCCGCACCGTCGTCGGGCGGCACGACGAGGCCGAGATCGACCTGCGACGCGTCGTCGACCTGCTCGACGCCCGGCGGTGGCGCGCGCCGTGGGCCGCGCGCGGGCGGATGCGCCTGGCCGAGCTGCTCGTCCTGCGCGGACGGCCGGACGAGGCCCGCGACCTCGTCGCGCAGGACGTGGCGGTCGCCGAGGCGGCCGGCACCGCCGGGGCGCTCGGCGCGGTGCTGCGCGTGCGCGCCCGGACCGAGCACGGGACGGAGCGGCTCGCGACGCTCCGCCGGGCCGAGCGGACCCTCGCCGGGTCGCCGTTGCGGCTCGAGCACGGCCGCGCGCTGCTGGACCTGGGGGTCGCGTTGCGCGAGGACGGCGACCGGGCCGCGGCGCGCGACGTGCTCCGCGACGCGCTCGACATCGCCGGCCGCACCGAGTCGACGTGGCTCGCCCGGCTGGCCCGCGACGAGCTGCGCGCCAGCGGCGGTCGTCCCCGGCGCGAGCGTCGTACCGGGATCGACGGGCTGACCCCGAGCGAGCGCCGGATCGCCGAGCTCGCCGCCGAGGGGCTCACCAACCGCCAGATCGCCGAGGCGCTCTGGGTGACCCGGAAGACCGTCGAGTACCACCTGGGGCACGTGTACGCCAAGCTCGGCATCGGCTCGCGTCGCGACCTGGCGACGGTGCTCGGCGTCGCGTCGGCGGCGTGACCGACAGGACGGCGTGACCGACGGCACGGCGTGACCGACACGACGCGCCGGCGGGCCCGCGCTCCCTCGCTCGACCATCCGGCCAGGCGATCGGCGTCGCGGCGACGACCGCGCGCCCCCCGATCGCGGGCATCCCGAAACCCCGGGGTGGCGGTCTGGGGTACCCGGGCGTCACGCCCGTGGACGTGGCTGGAACGATCGGCCGATGACCCCGTCCCGTCCGGCTCCCCCTCCGGCCACGCGCGTACGCCCGGCACGCGCGGACCGACCGTCCCGCACCACCCGCCGCCGCCTGTCCGTCACGTGCGCCACCGTCCTCGGCGTCTCGCTCATCGGCGC
Source organism: Solirubrobacteraceae bacterium (assembly GCA_023230855.1). GTDB lineage: Bacteria > Actinomycetota > Thermoleophilia > Solirubrobacterales > Solirubrobacteraceae > Patulibacter. The sequence goes on along the minus strand of JALNWQ010000011.1, from coordinate 14,770 downwards.
CGCGAGCGCCCACGCGGGGCCCGTCACCGTCGGCTACGCCGGCGGCGTCGTGACGATCACCGGCGACGCGGCCGTCAACCACGTGCTCCTCAGCCACCCCGGGCCGTCGAACGGCGACACGACGAAGATCCTCGTGTCGGACGGCGACGGCGCGACCCCCGGGGTCGGGTGCGTGGCGGGCGACGGCTTCACCGGCGACGTCGAGTGTCCGCGGCCGACGAAGATCGTCGCGCACCTCGGCGACGGCGACGACAGCATCGGCGTGTACGAGGACGCCGACCACGACTTCACCGTGCCGATCGAGGCGTACGGCGGCAACGGCGACGACGTCCTCGACGGCGCCAGCGGCCCCGACGAGCTCCACGGCGGCGACGGCGACGACCAGCTGACCGGCCGGGGTGGCGACGACCGCCTCTACGGCGAGAACGGCGACGACACGCTCAACGGCGACTTCGGAACCTCGAGCCCCGGCGGCGACGACCTGCTCGACGGGGGCGCCGGCGACGACGAGTTCGAGCAGTACGTCGGGTTCGGGTCTCCCGCGTCGCTGGCGGGCGACGACACGTACATCGGTGGGCCGGGCAACGACAGCTTCAGCTACTTCCACCGTGCCGACGCGGTGAGCATCACGCTCGACGGGATCGCCGACGACGGGATGGCCGGCGAGGCCGACAACATCCACCCCGACATCGAGACCGTCGGAGGCAGCGCCGGCGACGACGTCATCGTCGGGTCGCCCGGCGACGACATCCTGTGGGGCGGCGACGGCGACGACGTCATCCACGGCCTGGCCGGGGACGACCAGCTCTCCGGTGACGACGGCGACGACACGATCGACGGCGGGCCCGGAGCCGACCGGATCGCCGGCGGTTGCATGAGCGACGTGCTCATCGGCGGACCCGGCGCGGACAGGTTCTACTCCGACGCCTCGCCGCTCTCGACCTGTGGCTTCGCGCTGCGCAGCCCGCTCGACCGGATCGAGGCCGCCGACGGCGAGAAGGACGCGCTGATCTTCTGCCAGGAGACCGGTGATCCGGCCGGCGACGTCGCCAACGTCGACGCGAACGACCCGGTGACGAGCAGCGGCCCCGGCGCCTGCGGCACGATCAACGTGGCCGTCGCGCCCGGCGGCGGCGGTGGCGGTGGCAACCCGGTCGGCGGCGACGCCGGAGCCGGCGACCCGGGCGCTGGAGCCGGCGGGGCGACGACCACGCCGCTCAAGGGCAAGCGTCGCGCGCGGCTCGGCAAGACGCTCGTGCTGCTCACGGGCAACGGCAGGAAGGGCCAGGCCGCCAAGCAGGCGATCTCCCGCAGGAAGAAGCGACTCACCCTCGGCACGCTCCGCGCGACGAAGAAGACGAAGGTCACGGTCACGTCGACGGTGCGCCGTCGCGGGCGGACGGTCACCCTCGGCCGAGTCGTGACGACGGTCAAGGCCGAGAGCACGAAGACGCTGAACGTCAGGATCGGCGCCAAGGGCCTCCGGGCCGTGAAGAAGGCGAAGAAGGTGAGCGTCAGGACGACGTTCAAGGTCGGCAAGAGGACCTACGCGAAGACCTTCCGGATCAGCGTCGGTCGGTAGCGACGCAGGTCGCGCGGCCCCCCGGCCGAGGGCCGTGGGTCGATGGCCCGGCCCCGATGCGGGGGCCGGGCTCCGTCGATCCTCAGCCGCGGTGCCGCAGCCACACGGTGCGCACGCGCGCCCGGCTGCCGGCGTCGGTGCGGGTCGTCGCCCGGACGCGGACCGAGCGGGTGCGCGCACGGCGCAGGTCACGCCGGAACGCCGCGGTGGTCCGCAGCCGGTAGCGCTTCGTCTGGCCCGCACGCAGACGCACCGTCCGCGAGCCGACGGTCCGACGGGCGATCTTCCCGCGGGCCCGGAGCCGGTGGCGGGAGTCGGCCGCGATCGTCACCCGGCAGCCGTCCGCGCCCGCGGTCGTCGGGCAGCGCAGTCGCACCGACAGGTACCGCTCGTCGGTGAGCCGCGACGACGGCAGTCGCAGCGACGCGGCGGGGATCCGCTTCGCGGCGGGCGCGGGCGTCGTGACGGTGGTCGTCACGACCACGGGCGGGACGCCCTTGACCGGCGCCGGGACGCCGGCGCCGCTCAGCGCGACGGTCCGCACGACGTCGCCGCCGTGCAGCCGCACGCGCAGGGTCGCGTCACGTGCTCCGGTCTCGGACGGGACGAACCGCACCTGCAGGTCGCAGGTCGCACCGCCGGCGACCGGCGCGGCGCAGTCCGACGCGTCGACGGCGAACGCCCCGGCGCCACCGGCGACGCTCACGCCGTCGACCCGCACGGGAGCCGTGTCGGGGTTCGTGACGGTGACCGTCCGGACGGCGCCGGCCGTGCCCGTGGCGACGTCGCCGAACGCGACCGGGCCGGACACGGTCGGCAGGGAGATGCCGCGCATCGCGACGTCGGCCGGCACGGTGTCGCAGGTGGTGTCGGCGGCGTCGGCGCGGACGCAGACGTCGATCCGGTTGGAGCGGACGCTCCCGGCCTTGTCGGCCTTGATCCGCTTCCACCCCGGGGTCGACCAGGTGAGGGTCGCGGCGCCGGACGCGTCGCTCGTCGCCAGGACGTCACCCAACGTCTGGTCGCCGGTGGCCGGATCGGTCGTCACGTCGTGGACCGCGACGGCGTCCGCCGGGTCGAAGCCCCCGATGATCGGCTCGTACGTCACCGGGTCGTAGGTCACCGTCCGCGCCCGCGTCGTGACCGGCAGCGCCTGGCCGACGGTGACGGTGAACCGGTTGCGGACCGTGCCGGTGACCGGGCCGCCCTCGCCGTCGGCGCTCGCCTCGCCGATCCCCGTGGGGCCGTCGAGCCGCAGCGCCGGGCGACCGCTGAACGCGTCGTGGATCCAGGTCACGGCGTCGTCCTCGGCGACCCGGACCTGGCAGCCTCCGACGGACGTCGGCGCGGCGTTGACGGTGACGCCCCACCACTTGAACGCGTCGTTGTCGTTGGCGTCGCCGGCGAAGCGGTTGACGTCGTAGTCGTCGAAGCCACCCCAGTTGGCGCCGAACGTCCGGCCGGTGAGCGAGATCGCGTCGGCGGCGGACGCGGTCGGCGTCAACCCGGACGTCGGGTGCGCGCCGTTGTTCGTCCCGTCGCAGGTGCGGTCCTGCGTGTCGCCCTCGGCGCGGATCGCGTGGCCGCGGGTGAGGATCGGCCCCTCGAACAGGGTCTTGGACGCGCCCTCGATCCGGACCTGGACCCGCTCGAGCGGGTCGGGATCGGCGGCCTGGGCGATCGGGGCGGCCAACAGCGCTCCGGCCAATGCGGTGGCGGTGACGGCCATCCGTGAACTGCGGGTCATCGGTCCTCCTCGCCCTCGTCTCCCGGAGGGCCGTGGGGTGGGGCGGACCGGGGGAGGTCTCCTGGCTCGTGCGTCTGCTCGCCGCGCCTTCCCGGGGCCACCGCCTGACGGCGATGGTGATCCCAGTGGCCGCCCGTGAGGGCTGCGACGGGTGTGGGGCACTCACAGTGGCGGGTCCGCGCCGGACTCTCACCGGTCTTCCCTGCGCCACGATCCGCGTTGTCGGTACGGGGTCACGCTACCGGACGGGTGGCGTCCGGGAGCCCCGGCGACCGGGGCGTGCGCGCGGGCGCGGACCGCCCGGCGCCGACGGGACCGGGTCGCCACCTGACGGCGGCCGCTAGCGCCGCACGCGCCGCTGCGCGGTGCGGGTGGGGCCGGTGGCCCCGTCCCGCGTCCGGATCCGGGCTTCGACCCGCACCGACCGGCGGCCGGCGCGGCGCAGGTCGCGGCGGAACGCCGCCTTCACGCGGAACCGGATCGTCCGGGTCCTGCCCCGCTCGACGGTCGTGGTCCGACCGCCGATCCGCTTGCGGGTCAGCGCGCCGTCCTGCCACGAGCGGTGCCGGGACGACGCGGTGAGCACCACGCGGCACCCCTCCCGCGGCGCGCCCTTGCGGGGGCAGCCGACGCGCACGGTCATCCGTCCGCTCTTCGTCAGGCGGGCGGACGAGATCCGGAGCGACACCCGCGGGAGCTTCGCGGTGGCCGGCGCCCGGGGCAGGTCGGCCTCGGGCGTCGGGGCGGGCGGCGGCGCCGGCGTCGGCGTGGTGCCGGGGGCCGGCTGCGGGCCCGGGGGGCCGGGGGTGGTGCCGGGGCCGGGATCGGGTGCGGGCGGATCGGGGACGTACGGGTCGGGGTCGCTCGCGACGTTCGGGCACGACGGGCCCGCCGACTCGGCAGCGGCGACGGGGGCCAGGAACACGCTGACGGTGTCGCCGTGGCAGACCTCCCGGTCGGACCCGGCGACGGTGACGGGGCCGCCGTCGCGTCGGGTCGACCACTGCCGGCCGGCCGGGGCGGACTCGCCGTTGAGCGACGCCACGGCGGCCTGGTCGGGGGTGAGCGCCAGGTCGGTGACGCAGCCCGGGGGGGACGCCTGCGACGCCGCCCGCTGCAGCAGCTCGACGACCGTCGATCCGACCGGCGCGTCGACGCGGCACAGCCGCACGTCGACGTCCGGGTCGTCGTCGTCCTCGTCGCCGGCGACGATCGCGAGCGTGAGCGGGACGGTCGTGCCGCGGGCCACCCGCGGAGCCGACCACGACGCGCCGGCCGGCGGGTCCGCCCCGAACCCCGCGCGGCCGGCGGCGCCGTCGTCGGCGCCGCCGGCCAGGGCCCCGACCGCCGCCTGGGTCGTGTTGACGTCGTCGGCGGGGTTGTCGTCGTCGGCGGTCGCCCTGAAGCTGCCGTCGGGGCGCTGTCGGTCGAGGAGGAACGCCGTCGGCGTGGGGTGGCCGTCGGGGAGCCCCGCCGGCCACGTGTCGCCCATCCCGCAGGCGTGCGCGGCCTGGACGACCCACGACGTGACGTCGGTGTCGGACGTGGCGCTGTAGTCCGGGGCGATCGCGCCGTCGGCGCGCAGACGGCCCCGCAGGAACCCGAAGCCGTCCGCGACGAGCGGGTCGTCCGCCGCGACCCCGGCCCGGCAGAGCGCGGCGAGCGTGGCGGCGGTGAGCTCGGGGTCGGAGCGCTCGTCGCGATCCGCCTGCGACGTCACCCGCTTGAAGGTCCAGCCCCCGTCGTCGTGCCGGTTGCCCGCGATCGTCCGGACGATCCGGTGGAGCAGCGCCCGGGGGACGCGTGGCCGGTCGGCGTCGGCGACCCGCTCCAGCGCGAGCAGGCCGAACACCGCGCCGTTGAAGAGCGCCGGGCTGCCGAACGAGCCCTCGGTCGGGCCGACGTCCGGGTCGTCCGGGGTGACGGGGCGCGGGTGGTAGATCCCGGCGAGCTGCGCGACGAGGTTCTGCCGGGCCGACAGCCGGGCCGGGTCCAGGCCGCCCGCCCACGCCGCGATGATCGCGCGCTCGTAGTCGGTGGCGAGCCGCACGAGGTTGCCGTAGGCGAGCGTCGTCGACGGGGTCAGCCAGTCGCTGCCGCTCCCCGGTCCGCCGGTCCACACCCGCCGGTGGTAGAAGTCGCGAACGCTGTACGCGGCCCCGTTCGCCCGGACGGACCCGGCGTCGATCCCGGCGGCGGCGAACGCCGTCATCGACCAGTCCCCCCCGAACCCGGGGACCGCGCCCGTGGGCTGCTGGCGCGACGCGAGCCAGGCGGCGCCGTCGGCGACCGCGGCCTGCGGCTGCTCGGCGGCGCCCGCGGCGGCGGGCGACAGGGCTGCGGGCAGGGCGACGGCCAGCGCGACGAGCGTGGCGGACGCCGTCGCGAGGGCGCGGCGGGAGCGCGACGTCGGCGTCGACGCCGCGCGGTCCACTCCGATCACCGGGCGCTCCGGCCGGACCCCACGGGTCGTCGATCGGGTCGTGCGTCGGACGGGCGGCACCCGGCCGACGGTACAGGTGCGGTGCGGTGCGCGGCGACGTGCGGCCGGGCGCGGGGGGACCCGCTCCGCGGGCGCCGGACCCCCGCGCGCGGCGGGCCGGAGCCCCGCGTCCGGGGGGCGTCCGGGGGCGCTCCGGGTGGTCCGTGGGGCGACCGGCGCGTGCTACCGTCGGCGGGTAACCCAAGCGGATCGCGGTGCAGGGAAGTCCGGTGAGAGACCGGCGCGGACCCGCCACTGTGAGCGACGAGGGCCAGCCGCACGCCACGTGCAGCCACTGGAGCCGAGCGGCTCGGGGAAGGCGCGGCCGGTCTCGAGCGCGAGCCAGGAGACCGACCCGATGCGCCCCGTCACGACCCCCTCGGGGATGGGGGAGGACCCATGCCGCACCACCCGGCGACCCGGATCGCCGCCTGCATCGCCACCATCGTCGCCCTCGGCCTGCCCGCGTCGGCGGCGGCAGCGCCCACCGACGTCCTCGTCCGCACGGAAGGGGCGACCCAGACGCTCTTCGAGGGGCCGCTCCGCGCCGACGGGCACGCGCTGCGCACGCCGTCCGACAAGACCGTCCGACGGTGCGACGGGACGAACAACGGCGCGAACCCGAAGCCGGGTCCGACGCTGACGAGCGTCACCGCCGACGCGATGCGCCTGGCCGGCACCGACTTCGACGGGCAGTGGTACCCCGGGTTCGACGACTACTTCGTCACCCGCTTCGGCCCCGACATGCAGGACGAGGGCTCCTACGCCTACTGGGGCATCCTCCTCAACGGCATCTTCACCTCCGTCGGCGGCTGTCAGCACCAGCTCGACGCCGGCGACGCCGCGGTCTGGGTCTACGACGCGTTCGACGGGCGCGCGCACCTGCGGCTCGACGGCCCCACCGGCATCGGCGAGCCGACGGCCGATCACGAGGGCGGCGCGTCGAGCGCGCCGGTCCAGAGCACGTTCGTCGTCGGCCCGGGGCAGCCGTTGACCGTCACCGCGGTCCGCAACGAGGCCAGCGGCACCTCGATCGGCGAGCCCGGTGCGCGCGTGCCCGCCCCCGGAGTGACCGTCGCCCCCGTCGCGACCGCGGCGAACGGGTTCCAGACGGTGCTCGTGGCCGACCCGACCCGCAAGGTCACGGACGCGGCGGGGCGCGCGACGTTCTCCTGGACGACCCCCGGATGGAAGCGCCTGAAGGCGGAGGGCGACGGGTACGTGCGCTCCAACCGGCTCGACGTCTGCGTCCAGCCGTGCGGACCCGTCCCCGTCGACGTCGCGTTGCGCTCCGCGCTGCCGGCCGAGCACCCCACGCCGTCCGGGCCCACCGGGGACGTGGCGCAGGCCGGTGAGGGCTCGCTCGCCCTCGGCGGGGGCACGACGCCCACGCCGGTCATCGTCGACGGCCTGCGGATCGACGCGCCGCGGATCACCACCGACGGCAACCCCGACGGCCTCGTCGGCGTCCGCTGGAGGATCGGGGCCGGGGCGACCCAGCTCGCGCGCTGGGTGGTGGAGACCCGTCGCGCCGACGCGAAGAAGGCCCGCTGGGTCGCGCGGACCCGAGGCACCACCCGGACCCACGCGCTGCTCGACCTGCCGGTCGGTCGCGTGTCGGAGGTGCGCGTGCGGTTCACGACGAAGAGCGGCCAGTCGTCGGTGCGCGGGCTCGGGCAGGTCTTCGTGCCCCGCGACGACCGCACCCGGCAGATCACGTACCGGGGCGGCCGGACGCAGGTCCGTGACGGCAAGGCCTGGCGCCTGTCGACGACCCGGATGAAGCGCAAGGCGCGCCTGACGATCCGGCTGCCCGCCGGCCGTCCGACGATCGCCGTGCGCAGCGAGCGACGCAGCGCCAGGATCGAGATCCGGTCCGGTAGGGGCAAGGCCCAACGGCTCACCGTCAAGGGCGCCAAGGACGGTCGCACCCGGTTGATCTCGGGCCGCGACCGCAAGAGGTCCAGCACGGTGACGGTGCGGGTGCTGCAGGGGACGGTGCGGGTCGACGGTGTCGGCGTGCGGCCCTGAACCGCCGCGGCGCCCCGCGCGCCTCCGTCGCGTCGCGTGCGCGTGGCCCCGTCGCCGCACCGGCGTGCTCGTCGCGCTGGCCGTCGCCGTCCTCGCGGCGCTCGGGGTCATCGGCACCGCCGACGGCGCGTCCACGGCGTCGGGAGCGGCCAAGGCCAACGCCGACGTCCGACTCGACGACCGCAACCAGGGTCGCCTGGACCGGCTCGTCGGGTTCCTCCAGGACGCCCAGAACGACGACGGTGGCTACGGCGGCAAGCTCGGCGCCGAGTCCAGCCCGGTCTTCAGCGCGTGGGTCGGCCTGGCGCTCGCCGCCGCCGGGATCAACCCGCACGACCAGCGAACCCCCAACGGGCGGCGGAGCCTCGCCGACTACGTCGCCGCGAAGGGACCCGCGACGTTCTCGCACGGTCAGCCGGTGTCGACGGAGTACCAACGGATCGGCATGCTCGCGGTCGCGTCGGGCGACGACCCGCGGCGCTTCGGGGGACGCGACTACGTCGGTCCGCTGCTCGCCCGGCAGGCGACCGCCCCGTGGAGTGACGGGCAGGGCGACCGCGCTCGTTCGGGACGGCCGGTCAGCGCCGGGTGGTTTCCCCACGCCGCCGGCGGCGCGTCGCCCGGCGTGAACGACACGATCTTCGCCGTCATCTTCCTCGCCGGGGTGCGCGGCGACGCGACGGTGCGCGAGCCGATCGCCCGCGCCGCCGACGCGATCGAGTCGATGCAGCGGACCGACGGCACGTGGTCGGGCTTCAACCCCGGAGGAGGGGCGAACACCGACATGACCGGCGCGGCGGTCCAGGCGCTGTGCGCCGCCGGCCGGTGCAAGGGCGACGCGGTCCGTCGGGCGCTCGACTGGCTGCGCGCCGCCCAGAACCCGGACGGCGGTTGGGGCAGCCCCGACATGAACGACCTCGAGCGGGGCGAGTCCAACTCGGGGTCCACGCCCTGGGTGGTGCAGGCGCTCTGGGCGGCCGGGATCGATCCTCGACGCTGGCGGGGATCGGGTGCGGGGCGCCCCGATCCGCTCGACTTCCTCGCGTCGCTCCAGCGACGTGACGGCAGCATCCGCTGGGCCCACAGCCGTGACATGCACCCGACCTGGATGACCGCCTACGCCGGCCCGGCGTTCGCCGGTCACCCGTGGCCGATCCCCGCCCCGCCGCGCGCCGCCGAGGTGCGGCGGCGCGAGCGCCAGGAGGAGGCGCGTCGCGAGCGGCAACGCCGACGGGCCCGGGCGGCGTCGCGCAAGGGCGAGGGCGGCGTGCAGCGCGACGGCGGGGGCGACGTCGTCGCCGGTGGCGGTGGGCGCGGCGCCGGGCTCTTCACCCGGCCCCAGCCCGGCAGTCGTGGAGCGACCGCGGGTGGGGTGCGCGACACCGAGCGCGACCAGGACCGACGTGACGGCACGAAGGGCGACGACGGCGCGACCGGCACCGCCGCCGCCAGTGGCGTGGGCAGCGACGGCGGGGTGCAGAACGCGGATCGGGCCGACGGGGACGACGCGGGGGCTGCCGGCGGATCGACGGTCTCCGGCACCGTCGTCGAGCAGCCGCGGGGAACCGAGGGGACCGAGCGGGACGAGGCGATCGCCCCCGGGTTGCGGGCCGCGGCATCCGGCACCACCGGCACGCCGTGGGCGACGGTCGGCATCGGCGGCCTGGCGCTGCTGTGCGCCGCCGCCGGGGCCATCGGCGAACGACGATCGACGGGACGATGAACGGGATGGCGATGCACCGACGGACGGCGATCACGACCGCGACGGCGCTGGCCGCCGCGCTGGCCGGCTGCGGCGTCGGCGGGGGCGAGACCCCCGAGGACGTGAGCCTCCTCGTCACCGACGACCTGGGCGCGCGCGTCATCCTGGACCGCCCCGACGCCGAGGTCTCCGGCGAGGACACCGTCGTGCGGCTGCTGCAGCGCAACACCGACGTCGACGCCGCGTCCGGCGGCACGTTCGTCCGCGGCGTCGCCGGGGTCGAGGCGGAGCAGGACGCGACCGGACGGACGCTCGACTGGGTGTACTTCCGCAACGGGATGCTCGCGAGCCGCGGCGCGGCCGAGACCCGCGTCGAGGACGGCGACCACGTCTGGTGGGACCGCCAGGAGTACGCCCGGGCGCGGATGGGCGCGGTCGTCGGCGCGTTCCCCGCCCCGTTCCGGGTCGGTGACGAGGTCGCGATCGACCTGGCGTGCGCGACGCCCGACGGCGACGCGTGCGCCGCGGCGGTCCGCCGCCTGGGCCAGGCGGGCGTGCCCGCCACCCCGCGGGCGCTCGACGCGCCGATCACCGCCCCGGCCGGCGCGCCGCGGATGCTCGTCGGGACCTGGCGACGGATCCGCGAGTCCGGGGCGGTCGGGCCGCTCGAGCAGGGGCCGCGACGGTCCGGCGTGTTCGCCCGGCTCGACCCGGACGGTCGGACGCTCACCGTCCTCGACCGGGCGGGCGAGGCGACGTCGACGCTCCGCGGCGGCTGGGGGCTCGTCGCGGCGGTCCGTCCGACGCCGAAGCTCGCGGTGTGGGTCGTCACCGGGCCCGACGAGGCGAATGTCCGCCGCGCCGCCGCGGCGTTGCGACCGGACCGGTTGAAGGGCCGGTTCGCGGTGCGGGTGGACGGCGGTGACGCCGTCCCGATCCCCGAGGCGCCCCGGTGACCACGACGACCGCGTCGACGTCGCGCGCGACCGACCGCCTGCTCGACGGGGTGGCGCGGCTGGGTCACCGTCCCGGCGGGGACCCGTTGCGCACGGCGCGGCCCGCGCTTGCGGCCCTGTGGTGCCTGGCGGTCGCGGTCGTCGCGCTCGCCGCGGGCCACCCGCTCGTCCTGGCGACGGTCGGGGCGTGCGTCCTCGTCGCCGGCGCACGCGCGGGCGCGACCGCGCTGCACCGCCGGGTGCTGCTCCTGGCGGTCCCGCTGGCGCTGCTCGTCGTCGTCATCAACGCCCTGGTCGTGCGCGAGGGCCTGACCGTCTTGCTGCGCCTGGGGACCGTCCCGGGGCTCGGCGCGCTCGACGTGACCCTCGAGGCGGTCGTCGTCGGGGCGATCCTCGCGCTGCGGCTCGTCGTCCTGCTGCTCGTCGGCGCGCTGTTCGTCGTCGCCGTCGACCCCGACGGGTTGCTGCGGGCGCTGCGGCCGCGGTGGCCACACGCCGCGCTGACCGCCGCGCTCGCGTTGCGGATCGTGCCGGTGCTCGCCCGCGACGGCCTGCGGATGTCGGAGGCGCGCCGCACCCGGCCGCCGGGCGCCCCCGGATCGATGGAGGACCGCGGCGCGCGGCTCGTCGTCCTGCGGTCGGTGCTCGGGTCGACGTTCGACCGCTCCGCCGACCTCGCCACGACCCTCGAGCTGCGCGGGCACGGCCTCGGCGTGCGGACCGTGCGCGCCCGCGTCCGCCGGTCCCGTCACGACCGGCGGATCGCCGGCGCCGCGCTCGCGCTCGTCGCGACGGCCGCCGCGTTCGTCGCGGGCGTGGCCGACGTCGGGCTGACGCCCCGGCTCGACGTCCCGGTCGACGCGACGGTCATCGGGGCGTGTGGCCTGATCGCGGCGGTGATGATCGCGCCGCTGCTGTCGCGGCGCGGCGTCGGCGTGGCGTCGTCGACGGTCCGCGCCACCCCGCCGGTCGGGGGCGCCGCGTGAGCGGTCCCGTCGCATCGGGAGGACCCGTCGTCGGACGGCCGGTCGCCGGAAGGCCAGACGACCCGACGGGGAGGCCCGACCTCCGCGCCCGGACCGGGAGGGCGACGTGACGACGACGGCGACCTCCGTCGACGCCCCGACCGCGCCGCCGCTCCGGCTCGAGCGCGTGTCCTACCGGCATCCCGACGCCACGACGGCGGCGCTCGTCGACGTCGACCTGACCGTCCGTCCCGGCGAGCTCGTGCTGCTGGCGGGCGCGTCGGGGTCGGGCAAGTCGACGCTGCTGCACGCCGCCGCGGGGCTCGTGCCGCACCAGCTCGGTGGCACCCTGGCCGGGCACGTCACCGTCGCCGGGGTCGACACCCGCGACGCCGGCCCGGGCGAGCTCGCGCGGACGGTCGGCACGGTCCTGCAGGAGCCCGAGACGCAGGTCGTGCTCAACGTCGTGCGGTCCGAGCTCGCGCTGCCGCTCGAGCTGCGCGGGGCGTCGCCGGTCGCGGTCGCCCGCGCGGTCGAGGAGGTGGCGCTGGCGCTCGGGATCGAGCGGCTGCTCGACCGTCCCGTCCACGAGCTGTCGGGGGGAGAGCTGCAGCGGGTGGCGCTCGGCGCGGCGCTCGCGGCCGGCGGCATCGGACCGGGTGGGCAGCGCCTGTTGCTGCTCGACGAGCCGACGTCGCAGCTCGACCCGGTCGCCGGGGACGAGCTGCTCTGGTTGCTGCGCCGGATCAACGAGGAGCACGGCGCCGCGGTGCTGCTGGCCGAGCACCGCCTGGACCGCTGCCTGCACCACGCCGACCGGGTGGTGGCGATGGACCGCGGCCGGATCGCGTGGGACGGCGAGCCCGCGGCGTTCCTCGCCTGGGCGCAGCGTTCGGCCCCGGGCCTGCTGCCACCCGCCGCGCGGCTCTTCGCCGCCGCGGGTCGCCGCACCCCGCACGGGCTGCCGGTCGGCGTGCGCGACGCCCGCCTGGTCCTCGACGACGACGTCACCGGACGACCGGGACCCGCGGTCGACGGAGCCCCACGAGCGGTCGGCGCCGCACCGGACCCCGTCCCCGGTGGCCCCTCGGGCCCCGGATCCGGCACCGCTTCGGGCCCCGGTGGCCCCTCGGACCCCGTCCCCGGCACCGACCCGGTCCTCGTCCCCGAGGTTGCGGCATCGCCCGCGGGCGGGCCTTCGACGGGCCCTTCGTCGGCCACGGCGACGCCGTCCCCCTCCGACGCGGAGCGGTCCGACGTGCCGGTCCCCGGGGCTCCGGCACGATCGTCGGCGGCGCGATCCGCCGTCGACGACGTCCGCCGCCCGGCGCCCTGGTGGCGCCGCCGGTCCCGCCGCCCCGCGGCGCCGTCGCCCGTCGCCCCCGACGGGCTGGCCCTGCACGCCCGCGACCTGTGGCTGGAGCTGCGCGACGGGCCGGCGGTGCTGCGCGGGATCGACCTGACGATCGCCCCCGGCGAGCGGATCGCGTTGCTCGGACGCAACGGCGCGGGCAAGTCGACGCTGCTGCGGGCCCTGGCCGGGCTCGTCGATCCGACCCGTGGACGGGTCCGCACCGGCGGCCGCGTGGGCCTGCTCACCCAGCGGCCGGCGGACTACCTCCTCCACGACCGGGTCGGGGACGAGGCGGCCGCCGACGCCCTGCGCCGCGCCGGGGTCGCCGACCTGGCGGATCGGCATCCGCGCGACCTGTCCGGCGGCGAGCGGCAGCGGGTCGCGCTCGCGATCGTGCTGGGCGGCGGCGGCGGCAGCAGCAGCAGCAGCGGCAGCGGCGGCGGCGGAGGAGGAGGCGACGCCGACGGCGACGACCGGCCCGCGGTGGTCGGCCTGGACGAGCCGACCCGCGGCATGGACGCGACCGCCCGCACGGCGCTCCTCGACCGGCTCGACGCGCTGTCCCGCGACGGGGTCGCGGTGATCGTCGCCACGCACGACGTCGAGTTCGCGGCCGAGCTCGCCGACCGGGCGCTGCTCCTCGCGGACGGTCGCCTGCTCGTGGACGCGCCCGTCGGCGAGGTCCTCTCCGCGGGCTGGTACTTCGGCACCCAGACCGCGCGGATCCTCGGCGACCGCGTCGGGCCCGGCGCACCGACGCCGCTCACCCCGGACGTCGGCGCCGCGTGGCTCCGGTCGGCGGCCGGGTCGTCCTCGGCGGCGCGGCCGGAGGGTCGCGGGTGAGCGACTGGGCGCTGCCGGCGTTCGTCGTCGTGGTGGTCGCCGTCGCCGGCGGGCTGCGGTGGTACGAGCGCAGCCGTCCGACGAGCCGGACGTTGGCGCTCGTCGCGACGCTCGCGGCGCTGGCGACGATCGCCCGGGTCGCGTTCGCCCCGATCCCCAACGTCAAGCCGACGACCGACATCGTCCTGCTCGCCGGGTTCGCCCTGGGCCCCGCGCCGGGGTTCGCGGTCGGCGCGTTCGCGGGGCTCACGTCGAACTTCATCTTCGGGCACGGTCCGTGGACGCCGTGGCAGATGGCCGCGTGGGGCGTGTGCGGGCTCCTCGGCGCCGGGCTGGCGGCGGCCACCCGTGGCCGCGCCGGTCGCTGGGCCATCGCGCTGACGTGCGCGGCGGCCGGGTTGCTCTTCGGCCTGATCATGACGCTGTCGACGTGGCTCACGTTCACCGCGGGACCGGCCGAGGACACGCTGCCGCTCATCCTCCTGTCGGCGTTGCCGTTCGACATCGCCCACGCCGTCGGCAACCTCGTCTTCGCGCTCGCGTTCGGCCCGGCGGTCGTCGTCGCGGTCCGCCGCGCGGCCCGCCGGCGCGAGGGCCGGTTCGTCGAGGCGGGGGCGCTCGATGGGCGGGCGCCGGACGCACGGCCGCTGGACGTCCCGGCGACGACCGCCGGCTGACGGCTGGCCGGCTGACGGCTGGTGGGCGAGGCGCAGCGGGCGGGCGGGCGTCGCCGGGCGGCCGTCGGGGGCGTGTGACGAACGCCGCCGGTTGTGGCGGGGAACGTCGCACCGTCCGGGTGGGCGTGCGGGGCGTGCGACGAACGCCGCCGGTTGTGGCGGGGAACGTCGCACCGTTCGGGTGGGCGTGCGGGGCGTGCGACGAACGCCGCCGGTTGTGGCGGGGAACGTCACACCGTTCGGGTGGGCGTGCGGGGCGTGCGACGAACGCCGCCGGTTGTGGCGGGGAACGTCACACCGTCCCGCCCCGTCCGCCCCGTCCGCCCGGCCCCGTCCGCCCCGTCCGCCCGGCCCCGCCCGGCCCCGCCCGCCCGGCCCCGCCCGGCCCCGTCCGCCCCGTCCGCCCGGCCCCGTCCGCCCGGCCCCGCCCG
>JALNWQ010000010.1 GCA_023230855.1 Solirubrobacteraceae bacterium | reverse complement strand
CCGCCCATGGTTCCGGCGCCGACGACCGCGGCCTTGAAGACGAACGACATGGAGGCTCAGCTGCTCCTGGGGATCCGGGTGTGGACGTGCGCCGACGGAAGGCCGGGGGCGGACGCCGACCCGGCCGGCACGGCGCCGCGGATCCTATCGTCGGAGGCCGCCGCGCCGGGGCCGGTCAGGCGGCGAGCCGGCGCCGCAGCGCCTCGACCCCGTCGGCGACGGCGTCGAGCACGGGCGCGACCTCGCCCCGCAGGCGCTCGCGCTCGACGTCGCCCGCCGCGGTCAGCCGGTAGAACCGCCGCGAGCGCCGCACCGGATGCTCCCACTCGCCGACGGCCAGGCCCTCCTCCTCGAGGGCGCGCAGCAGCGGGTACATCGTGTTCGGGTTGACCGTCACGAGGCCCGCCGACTGCTCCCGGATCCGCTCGATGAGGTGGTTGCCGTACGTCGGAGCCTCGTCGGCGAGGAGCTGCAGGACGAGGAGCCGCACGAGGCCCGCGCGACGCAACGGCCCGGTGAGCGGATCGGCCGATCCCCCACCGCGCGCGGGCGCCGTCCGCGGGGCCGCGTCCCCGTCGCCGCCGGCGGCGCGCGTCGCCTCCCGGGCGGCGCGGCGAGCCGCGCTCCGGCGGGCGGCAGGCGGCGGATCGGACACCCCGGCAGCATCGCACGCCGTCCGTCAGACTGGGCCCGTGGACTCGCTGATCACCATCCTCGTCTTCGCGGTCGTCGGCGTGTCCGCGCTCATCGCGATCGGCACGATCTTCGTCGGGGGCGACCCGCGCGACCAGATCGGGGGCGACTCCGGCGGCACGGGCGGCGGCCGCCGGCCCGGGCCGGACTTCTCGGGCGAGGAGACCCCCGAGATGCAGGAGCAGGACGCCCGTCACATGATCGAGGGACGCAACCGCCGGCGGATCGCCCGCGGCCAGGAGCCGCTCGACGTCGAGGCCGAGCTCGCCCGGCTCCGCGCCCTGACCGGCCCGCCCGTCGTCGACCCGGAGGCCGAGGCGGAGGCGCGGGCCGTCATCGCCGCCCGCAACGCCCGTCGTCGTCGCCGCGGCGAGCCGGAGGGCGACGTCGAGGCCGAGGTGGCGGCGCTGCTCGAGGCGGCCCGCGACCTCGAGCCGCCCTCCGGGGCCTGAGCCGTCAGTCGCCGAGCGACGCGCAGGCCTGGAGCTTGTCGATGTCCTGACCGGCGGCGGCGATGCACCGCTCGTGCTCGCTGAGCGTCGCCCCGGCGTCGGAGCCCCCCGAAGATCCCGATCCCCCGGATCCGCCGGTCGACCCGCCGGTCCCGCCCGTCGTCCCGTCGGCGCCACCGCTCGACCCGGCGTTGATCGCCGACAGCAGCTGCTCGATCGGGGCGGCGTCCTTCGGCGCCTCGACCTTCACGTCACGCCCGATCTCGCTGAGGCCGAAGTCGAGGACGACGGCACCCGACTTGAGCTTCATATCGACCGTCATCCGTCGCAGCGAGCCCTGGCCCTCGGCCGCCCAGACGTCGATCGTCGCGTCCTGGACGTCGGTCTTCAGGCGCTTGACGGTGTCCGCGGCCTCCTTCGCCTGCGCGGTGCCGGACGTCGCCGTGCCGGCCTTGTCGAGCAGGCGCTGCAGGTCGGTCGCGAGACGGTCCAGGTCGACGTCGGACCGCACGTGCGTCGTGTCCTCGCCGCGCAGCTCCTCGTCGCCCTCGACCTTCGGGTCCTTGAGCCACGTGCTCGGGTCGATCCCGAGCGACGACAGCGAGATGCCCTCGTCGTCGCCCTTCTTCTTCGCGTCGGAGGGGTCCTCGAGGCCCTTGACGAGCTCGTCGGGCAGCGTGAACGCCTGGCCGCCGAGGACGAGGTACACCGTGCCGCCGGTCGACTTGATGCCGAGCTCCCCCGCCCCGGCCGCGCCGGCGCTCGCCGCCGCCTCGCCGAGGTCGAGCTTGAGGTCGAACCGCGTCTTGTCGTCCTCCGTCGCGTAGGGCCCCGACAGCTTGAGGTCGAGCGCCTGACCGCCACCCGCGGCCGCCCCGGTGAGCTTGAGCCCGACGTCGAGTCGGGCGCTGCGGATCGGGTCGCCCTTGCCGAACGCGCGGCTCACGACGTCCGCGGCGGACTCGTCACCGCCCCCTCCCCCACCGCCGCCACACGCGGCGAGCGTCAGGCCGACGACGGCGAGCGTCACGGCACGGAGGATGCGCCCGAGGGCACGGGACGGGTGGTGCGTCGTGATCATCAGACCCCTCTCCCCACCGAGCGGGATCCTGCAACGGCACGGGAACCTGCGCGTCGGCGAAGGGCGTGAGCCTAGCATCGGGTGGGTGCCAGGCTCCCCGCTCCGCTCCCCCCGCGCCGCCTTCATCGGGCGACGGGCGCCGCTCGCGGCGCTGCTCGTCGCGGCGCTCGCGCTCCCGGCGTCGGCCGTGCCCGGACCGCTCGACGCCACGTCGCACGCGCCGGCCGCGACGAAGAAGGCGTCCAAGGGCAAGGCGAAGGGCAAGCGCAAGAAGCCCAAGCGCACCGTCGAGAGCGAGCTGCGCCGGTTGCGTCGGGCGAAGGACATCAGCGGCCGCGACCGCAACGCGTGGGTGCGGCTCTACCGCGACGCCCGGTCGAAGGTCCGCCGGCTTGACGGCAACGCGAAGCGTCAGCTCCAGGGCGTCATCGACAACACCGAGCAGATGGCGGCGCGGCGGAGCATCACGCCGTCGCGGGCCCCCGCGATCTTCCTCACGCTCCAGGTCAACCGTGACTGGTGGGCGGTGAACTCCGGGGCGGCGTGGCGCCCGACGGTGCCGGGCAGCCCGCTCGTGTGGCAGTACTACCCGGGCGAGGGCCTGCAGATCCAGTGGCTCGGGACGTTCGGCCTCGCCAACGCGCTCGCCACCACGAAGGCGCCGGAGAAGCTCGAGCAGCTGCGCGCGATCGGCGAGGAGGCGCTGCGGCTCGCGTCCCGGCGGGCGGGCGGCCCGGCGTGGGAGTACCTCTTCGACTTCGGGGGCGGCAAGCCGCCGTGGGGGTCGGGCATGGCCCAGGTCACGGGCATGCAGGCCCTCATCCGCACGTACGAGCGCACCGTCGACGAGCGCTTCCGCGACACCGCCGTCGACGCGATCCAGCTCGTGCGCCGCAGCGCCCCGAGCGGCGCGCGGTACAAGCGCTCCAAGGGCGACCACATCCTGCTCTACACGTACACGAAGATGCGCGTCCTCAACGCGTTCGTCCAGGCGGTCTCGGGGCTGCAGGAGGTCGCCCGCAAGACGCAGGACCCCCGGGTGAAGGGCGCGTTCGTCCGCGCCGAGCGTCAGCTGCGGGCGGAGCTCCCGTCGTACCTCACGAAGGACTGGGCGCGGTACAGCATCGGGGGGAAGCTCGAGAGCCCGGATTACCACACGGTGTCGCGCAACTTCCTGCGACAGCTCTGCCAGGGCCTGCTCGCCGACCACGCGAGCTTCGCCCAGGGCGGCCCGACCGCAGGATGGGGCGCCCCGGTGTCCCCCGACCTGTACTGCATCACCGGCGAGCGGTTCGCCGAGCAGCTGCGCGAGACGCCGAACGGCCCCGGCGCGAAGGGTCGCGCCACGCTCCGCGCGCCCGAACCGGTCGCCGCGGACGCCCTGACGGGGGCGCTCGGACGGATCGCGCAGCCGTGACCGGCGGGTGAGCCGGGCGGGGCGGGTCTACACTCGCCCCGGATGGCTCCCCGGATCGTCCTGTACACCGGCAAGGGCGGCGTCGGGAAGACCTCGGTCGCCGCCGCCACCGCCCGTCGGATCGCCGCCGACGGGGGACGGGTGCTCGTCGCGTCGACCGATCCCGCGCACAGCCTCGCGGACGTGCTCGGTCGACCGGTCGGGTCGGACGTCACCCGGCTCGACGACCGGTTGGACGCGCTGCAGATCGACGGGGCCGCCGAGCTGGGCCGTCACTGGGGCGCGGTGCGGGACTGGGCGTCCCGCTCGCTCGTCGCGCGGGGCGTCGACGGGATCTCGGCGCTCGAGCTCACCGTGCCGCCGGGGGCCGAGGAGCTGCTGAGCCTGCTGCGGATCGCCGAGCTGCGGGAGGCCGGCGACCACGACGTCATCGTCGTCGACTGCGCGCCGACCGGCGAGACCCTGCGGTTGCTCGCGTTCCCCGACGTCGCCCGATGGTGGCTCGACCGCGTCGTGCCCCGCCAGGAGCAGCTGCTGGCCACCGCCCGGCCGCTCGCCCGGGCGATGCTCGGGGTCGGACTGCCGGACGTCGACGCGGTCGCCGAGATCAACGCCGTGATGGCGAGCCTCCTGCGGCTGCGCGGGCTCGTCACCGACCACGACGCGGTCACGGTGCGGCTCGTCACGACCGCCGACCGGGTCGTCATCGACGAGACCCGCCGCACCTACACGTACCTGTCGCTCTACGGGATCGCGACCGACGCGGTGGTCGTCAACCGGCTCTTCCCCGCCGACGTCGGGGCGTACTTCGCCGACTGGCGGGCGCGGCAGGCCGAGCACCTCGACGAGATCGAGGCCGCGTTCGCGCCCCTGCCGGTGCTGCGGGCCCCGTACTTCGCCCGCGAGATCCTCGGCGACGAGCCGCTCGACCACCTGGCCGACGCGCTGTTCGACGGGCTCGACCCCGCGGCTCGGCTCCACGACGGGCCGTCGCGCGAGCTCGTCGTCGACGGCGACGTCGTGACGGTGCGGATCGCGCTGCCGCTCGCCGACCGGGACGACGTCGCCCTGCGCCGCAGCGGCGACGACCTCGTCGTCGAGGTCGACGGCCGCCGTCGCTCGATCCACCTGCCGGCGACGGTGGCCCACTATCGTGCGACCGGAGCGCGGCTCCAGGACGGCACGCTGACCGTGACGCTGGGCGCGCCGACGGACGACGCGACGGTCGACGCCACGCCGACCGACGCCCCCGCACGATGAGCGACGACGCCCCCGACCGCCCGGACGACGGCCCCGCGCCGATGGCCGAGCTGCGGGCGCTCCTCCACGACGCCCAGGACGCCGCACGGCGCGTGCGCGAGCAGGCCGAGGAGGCCCGCGCCGCGGCGACCGACGAGGGGGCCGCGCCCCCGGGCTGGTCGACGGCGGAGGAGCGACGGGAGCGGATCGACGAGGTGCACGCCGTCGTCCAGGTCGTCCGGACGCTCCGCGAGGTCGTGCCCGACGACCTGCGTGCGCAGGTCGCGCAGCTCCTCCACAACCTCCTCGCGCTCGCGCGGGCGCTCATCGACTGGTGGATCGAGCGGCTCGAGGGGTCGGGCGACCCCGCCGTCGCGCCCGACGACCGGGATCCGGATCGCGGATCCGCACGTCGTCCGGAAGAGCCGGGCGGCACGGTCCAGGACATCCCGATCGGCTGACCGGCGACCCCGGCGGGCGCCGGTCGCCCCACCGGGGGCCGGGGCGGGCCGCGCCGCCCCCGGCGCACGGCGGCCGATCCCCGCGCGACGCCGTGGGGTCTGGCAGGCTTGGGGGGACGTGAGCGCACCCGAGCAGACGACGCCCCCGCGCCCGAGCGCGTGGGAGGGCTGGCGCGGCCTGGGAGGCCACCAGAAGCGGATCGCGATCGCGGCCGCGGCGGTGTTCCTCACCCTGTTCCTGCCGTGGTACTCGGTGGAGCGGGTCGCGCCCGGCGCCGACGCCGTCGGCAGCACGATGTCGGGGTTCGGCGCGTTCTCGTTCATCGAGGCGTCGGTCCTGCTCGTCGCCGTCGCGGTCCTGACGCTCATCTGGGGCCGCGCGACGGAGCGGCGGTTCAGCCTGCCGGTGGCCGACGGCAAGCTCGTCGTCGGCGCCGCGGGGTGGGCGGGCGCGCTGCTCGTGTTCCGGATCTTCGACGGGCCGAAGGCGAAGAGCGCCGAGGGCGTCGCCGCCGCGATCGCCCCGACGTGGGGGCTGTTCGCCACCGTCGGCGTCGTCGCGCTCCTGGGCGCGGCCGGCCTGGCCGACCTGCAGGGCAAGCCGCTGCGACGCGGGCGCGGGCGCGGGCGACGGACCGCCGACGACGCGCCGGTCGTCGACCCGTCGACCGTCGTGGACCCGCGCGCCGCCCGGCGGACGCGCGACGACCGGCCGCCGTACGACGACGCCGAAGGCCCCCGTCCGGCGCCGGACGGGTCCGGGGCGTGGTCGGACACCGGATCGCACCGGTACGACGACCGCACGCACCCGGGACCGCCCGACGGCGGGCGGCCCCGGGCCGCCGACGACCCGGCGCTGCGGCACGACGACCCCTACCGCGACGATCCGCCGACCCGGTACGACGACCACGGTCGCCACGACGGGCCGGGAGCCCCGTCCCGACACGATCCGCGGCCGGGGTACGCCGACGCACCGTCGGGCCGGCACGACGTCCCGCCACCGCGGTACGACGACCCGCCGACCCGGCACGACGACCCCTATCGCGACGCTCCCCCGACCCGGCACGACGACCGCGTCCCCGAGCCGCCGTACCGCGACCCCCGGCCGCGGGCGCACGACGACGCTCCCCGCTACGACCCGCGTGACGATCGCGGTCCCCATCCGGACGACCGACGCCACGACGCCCCGTCGCGCGCCTACCGCGACGACCCGTACCGCGACGCGCCGCCGGCGCGGTACGACGACCGCCACGACGTCCCGCCGCCGCCCTACCGCGACGAGCCGTCGCGCCACCACGACGTGCCCCCCGCACGGCGCACCGATCCCTACGACCGCCCGCCCCGCTACGACGACGAGGTCGACCGACGGCCGCGGTACGCGGACGACCCGCCGTACCGGGACGACCGGCCCCGGACCGGCGACCACGACCGATACGCCCCGCGGTACGACGACCGGCCGCTCCCGCCGGACGACCGCTACCGCGACGACCCGCCGCGCCGCCACGACGACCCACGGTACGCCGACGAGCCCCGGCCCCGGCGGCGCGACGACCGCTCGCGCGGGTACGACGCGCCCGCCCCGCCCCGCTACGACGACCGCCGGCCGCGGTACGACGACCCGGCCGACGCGACCCCGCGCGGCCGACGCTCCGACCGCCGACGCGACCCCGCGGACTGGGACGCCGCCGGCTGGGACGACCGCGACCTCCCGCCGACCCGCACCGACCGGGACGCCCCGCGGGCCCCCGACGGCCGGCCGCGCGAGGTCCCTCCGCCGCCCCCGCCGCCGCACGACGACGACCGCCGTCCGCGACGCCGGCGGGACTGACCGACGCCCGCCCCGGTCGGGCGGGCCACGGCGCGTCCGGGGCTATGGCGCCTCCGGCGCGCGTTCCGTCGACCGCGTCGTCGCCGTGCGCCGCCGCTCCTGGTCGGCCCGCCGGCGGGCGTCCCCGATCGACTCGTCCGGCCCGAACCCCGTGGAGTCCGGCCGCAGCACGTCCGGCGCCGGGGACGGGGACGAGCGCCACGCGTCGTAGCCGCCCGCGATCATGCCGAGCGTCGCGGCGAACACGACGAGGATGCCGCCGACGGTGAGCCCGCGGATGCCCGAGAGGTGGCCGAGGAGCGCGACGACGATCCCGAGCGCCATGAACGTCACGACGAGCGACGCCGACACCACCGCGACCGGGGCCCACGGGCCGGTGGCGGCGAGCGGTCCGGCCGTCAGGCCGACGGCCGCCTCGACGACATGGGGACCCGACGCGGCGGGAAGGCTGGGACCGACGGGCACGCGGGGAGGGTCCCACACCCGGTGGGCGCCCGGCACGGTCACGGCCCGACCGCGCGGTCGTCGGCGTCGCCGCGGTCGGGGGCCGACGCCGGTCGGGCGACCACCGGCGGCGCCCGGTCACCGTCCGTCCGGGCAGGCGCCCCGCACGACGGTCCAGGCGCCGGGGGCGTCGCCCGGAACGACGCCGGCCGCTCCCGGGACGGGCCGCCGGGCCGCGTCGGTCACCGACTGGCGCAGCGTCTCGGCGACGAGGGTCCGGAGCCCGGGACCCGAGCGCACCGGCCCGCAGGCGGCCAGCCGCTCCCGCCCGCCGGCGTCGTCGATCGCCCGCCGCAGCCCGTCGCGCACCGCGACGCGCTCGTCGACGGTGCGCCCCTGCTCGCGCAGGTCCGACCACCCCGTCGCCACCGCGACGGCCGCGATCGCCGACACGACCAGCGCGCGCGGCACGCCGGGCCGGACCGGACCGCGCGCCGCGACCGCGCCCGCCGCGGCCGCGAGCAGGCCCAGGCCGGGCACGAGGTAGCGCGGGTTGCCGGCGAACCCACCCCACTGCGTCATCGCCGCCACGAGCAGCGTGTAGGCCAGGGCGAGGCCGAGCCACGTCACCGGCGACGCCGGGTCGCACCGACCACGACCTCCCCGCCACGGGCCGACGGCCACCGCGAGGACCGCCACGACGAGCGTCGTCCAGCCGCCGATTCGTCCGAGGTCCGCCCAGACCGTCAGGAACGGCACGTCGCTGTGCTTCGCCGACCCCTCGCTCGCCTCCCCGGTGGCGCCGCGGGTGGAGTCCAGGCCCGACGCCAGAAGGTCCGGCACGACCCACAGGGCGAGGACCACGGCCCCGGCGACGACCGCCGGCCCCGGCCGCAGCGTCCCCCGCCGCAGCTGCACGAGCGCCCAGGCGAGGAGGAACGGCCACACCTCGGGCCGGATCAACGCGCCGAGCGCGCCGAGGACGAACGCCGTGCGGACGTCGCCGCCCGCGGCGGCCAGCACCGCCCACACGACGAGCGCGGCGAGGATCGGGTCGGCGTTGCCCAACGCGGCGTTGAGCAGCCACCACGGGGACGACACGACGAGGACCGCCGCCAACGCCGCTCCGGGGCGGCCGCCGACGGTCGCCGCCAGCCTCGCCGCCCCGACGACCGCCAGCACCGCCCCGGCGCGCGCCACGAGGAGCCACGCCGTCGCCGCCCCATCGCCGAGGACCGCGGCCGGCGCGGTGACGAGCAGCGGGAACGGCTTCCACGACGGTCCCGCGCTCGTGTCGAGATCGAGCGACCAGACCTCGCGACCCCACACGATCCACGCGGACGGGTCGAACGCGAGCGCGTGCCCGAAGGGCAGCGACACCAGGGCGACGACGACCGCGACGGCGGTCCAGGCCACGCCCGGCGACGACGCGAGGCGACCGGCGTGCACCGCGGGAGCATCCCACAGCGCCCGGCCCGCGACCCGACGCGGGCGACCCGACGCCGCCCCGCGGCCCCGTCGTCGGCCCCCGAGCACGTCGGTCGGAGCGCCCCGGCCGCGCGCCCGCCGTCCAGGCCGGCCCGCGGTCCGGCCGACCGGTGCGGGGCACGCCGTAACATGACCGGGGTGTCCAGCGTTCCCTCCACCGTCGACGAGCTCGCCGCGGGCCTGCGCCAGACCGGGTACCTGCCGGGCGATACGACCGCGTTGGTGTCGCACCTGGCGATCCACCTCGACAAGCCGGTGCTCGTCGAGGGCCCGGCCGGGGTCGGCAAGACCCAGCTCGCGAAGGCGCTCGCGGAGACGTTGGGCCGCGACCTCGTGCGGTTGCAGTGCTACGAGGGCCTGGACGAGGCGAAGGCGCTGTACGAGTGGAACTACCGCAAGCAGCTGCTGCGGATCCAGGCCGAGGGCAACGCGTCCGGTGACGCCGGGGGCTGGGACGCGGTGCAGGACGACGTGTTCGGCGAGGAGTTCCTGCTGGAGCGGCCGTTGCTGCGCGCGATCGCGAGCCCCGACCCGGTCGTCCTGCTCATCGACGAGATCGACAAGACCGACCAGGAGTTCGAGGCGATGCTCCTCGAGCTCCTGTCGGACTTCCAGATCACGATCCCGGAGCTGGGCCGGATCGCGGCGACGACGCAGCCGATCGTGCTGCTGACGTCGAACAACACCCGTGAGCTGACCGAGGCGCTGAAGCGGCGCTGCCTCTACCTGTGGCTCGACTACCCGAGCCTGGAGCACGAGCTGGAGATCGTGCGCCAGCACGCCCCCGAGCTGCGCGAGACGATCGCGCGCCGACTCGTCGAGGTCGTCGCCGAGATCCGCGGGCTCGACCTGAAGAAGCCACCGTCGATCGCGGAGTCGATCGACTGGGCGCGGGCGCTGCTGCTGCTCGGGGCGGAGGACCTGGACCAGCGGACGTTCCGCGACACGCTGTCGATCCTCGTGAAGCACCGCACCGACCTCGACCTCGTCGCCGAGCGCGTCGGCATGCGGCTGCCGGCCCCGGCCGGCGGCTGAGAGGCCGGAGGGACCGGTGGGCACCCCCGGACGCGGCGACCGGCCCGACCCCAGGCGGCTGCGTCAGGCGGCGATCCACGGCGGATCGGACGTCGCGGGGACCGGGCTGGCGGGACGGCTCGTGCAGTTCTGCGAGGAGCTGCGCGGCGAGGGGATGGCGGTCGGCACGAGCGAGCTGCTCGACGCGACCGCCGCGCTGTCGCAGGTGGAGTGGAAGGACCGCGACGTCTTCCGCGAGGCGCTCGCGTCGACGCTCGCGAAGTCCCCGGAGGACCGGCACCTCTTCCGGCTCGTCTTCGACCGGTTCTTCTTCCGCGCCGCCGAGCTCGAGGCGATCCGCCACGACGCCACCGACGACCGGCTCGCCCGCGAGCAGTCGGAGCGCACCCGACCCGGCGAGGGCGACGACGGCCAGGGCGACGGGGACGGCGCCGGGCAGGGCGGGGAGGCCGACGGCGGGGGCGACGGCCAGCCGGACCTCGACGCGGTGCGGGCCGCGATCGCCCGCGCGATCGCCGCCGGCGACCACGGCCGGATGGGTGACCTGGCGGCGCTCGCGATCGCCGGGGTCGTCGGTCACGTCCACGACTCCGGGGTCGTCGGGGTCGACGTGCAACGGATCCGACGCACGCTCGACCTCAAGCCGTACGCCGACCCGGACGCCCCCGAGGGCGACCCGCGCCGCGAGGGCCTGCCGCGCGAGGGGATCCAGGAGTTCGAGCGCGCGCTGCGCCAGGAGCTCGAGCGACGCCGGATCCAGCGCGTCGGCGAGCTGCCGCCCGCCCGGCCGCTGAACCAGCTCGACCGCGGGCTGCCCAACGCCCCCGGCCGCGACCTGGCCGACGTCCACCGGGTGGTGCGGCAGCTCAAGCGCCGGCTCAACACGCAGGGCAACGAGCTGCGCGGCCAGCGCCGTCGGACCCAGGTCGACGTGCGCGCGACGATCCGCGCATCGCTGCAGACCGGCGGGGTGCCGGTCGTCGTGAAGGAGCGCCCGGTGCGCCCCCGCCGACCCGAGATCTTCGTCCTCTGCGACGTGTCGACGTCGGTGTCGAGCGCGTCGCTCTTCTTCCTGTCGGTCATGCACGCCCTGCACGACGCGTTCCGCAAGATGCGGTCGTTCGTCTTCGTCGAGCGGATCAGCGAGGTGACCGAGCTCTTCGAGCGCGAGCGGGACTTCCGCGACGTGTCCGACGCGATCGCCCGCGACGCCGGGGTCGCCGACGTCAGCGGCTACACCGACTACGGGCGGGTGTGGCGCGAGTTCCTCGAGCAGACCGAGGACGAGCTGCACCCGCGGGCGACGGTCATCGTCCTGGGCGACGCCCGGACGAACGGCCGCGACCCGGCCGCCGGCGCGTTCGCCCAGATCACCGCCCGCGCCGGTCGCACCTTCTGGCTCAACCCCGAGCCCGCCCTGTACTGGGACTACGGCGACTCGGTGATCAGCCACTACGCCCCGTACTGCCACGTCCACGAGTGCTGGACCGCCGACCAGCTCGAGGCGTTCGTGTCGGCGCTCACGCGCAGCGGACCGGTGGCGCCGACGACGAAGGCCGCGCCGAAGGGGCGGTGACGTCACGGGTCGGACCGGGTGGGCCCGGGGCGCGGGTCGGCTGGACCCGGGGCGCGGGGCGCGCCACGCGGCGTGACGCGGATCGGTGGGCCGGGGACCGGCGTGACACCGTCCTCGCCGACCTCGCCATCCGTGCCGTCGACCGGCCCGCCTACCCCGCGCCCACGTCCCGCGGCACCGCCCGCAACCCCCGGCCGTCCCCCGGCAGGGCGTGCCCGTGCTCGCAGACGAGGTGGGCGTGGACCGCACCGCCGCAGTCGTGGTGCTCCATCCGCACCGGTGGCCCGTCGGGCCCGGCGAGGTGCCGGTCGCCCCACTGCATGAGCGCGACGAGGACCGGCTGCAGCTCCCGACCGGCCGGCGTGGGGTGGTACTCCTGCCGCGTCCGCTCGCCGTCGGGCCGGTAGTCGCGGCGCTCGAGGATCCCCGCGTCGACGAGCCTCCGCAGGCGCTGGGTGAGCACCGCCCGTGGCGCCCCGGTGTGGCGCTGGATGTCGGCGAACCGCCGGACCCCCAGCAGCACCTCGCGCAGGACGAGCAACGACCACCGCTCCCCGACGATCTCGAGCGACCGGGCGACGGAGCAGGCGCGCGGCGTGTCCATGCGGGGCAGTGTCGCAGACCCGGCGCGCTGAGTTCAAATTCCATACTCAGCTTGGTACGGTGCCGCCATGACCTCCTCCGAGCCGTCGACCGTGGACGACGCCCCCGCGTCCTGGGGCGAGCCCCGCAGCCGCACCGTCACCTGGCACGACCCGCGGGCGACCGCCGCCCGGGGCGCCGA
Source organism: Solirubrobacteraceae bacterium (assembly GCA_023230855.1). Lineage (GTDB taxonomy): Bacteria > Actinomycetota > Thermoleophilia > Solirubrobacterales > Solirubrobacteraceae > Patulibacter. The sequence goes on along the minus strand of JALNWQ010000010.1, from coordinate 173,068 downwards.
GATGTCCGGTCGCGAGTACCTGGAGGCGATCGCGGACGGCTGGCTGCCCCCGGCCCCGATCGCGCAGGTCATGGGCTTCGACGTGACCCGGATCGGCGACGGCGAGGTCGAGTTCACCGGCCATCCCGACGAATCGGTCTACAACCCGATCGGCATGGTCCACGGCGGGTTCGTCGCGACGCTGCTGGACTCCGTCGTCGGGTGCGCGGTGCACACGCAGCTGCCGGCCGGCGTCGGCTACACGTCGATCGACCTCAACGTGAGCTACCTGCGCGCGGTCCACGCCGACAGCGGCCGACTGACCGCCCGCGGGCACGTCGTCAAGCCCGGCCGCCGGGTGGCGTTCGCCGCCGGCGAGGTGCGCGACGGCGCGGGCAAGGTCGTCGCGACGGCGACGAGCTCGCTGCTCATCATGGGACCGGGCTGAGCGACCGGGCCGGGGTCGACCGCCGCGGGTCCGCCCCCGGGCGCGGTGGGCGGTCAGGGGGTGGGGTACCCTGGCGGGTCGGTGCGCGTCCAATCTCCACCGTCGGGTCCGGCCGCGGCCCGTCCCCTGACCGCCCGGGGGATCGTCCGGCGGTTCGGGGACCTCGCGGTGCTCGACGGGGTCGACCTGGACGTCGCCCCGCACGAGACGGTCGCGCTCGTCGGGCCGTCGGGATGCGGCAAGTCGACGCTGCTCGAGATGGTCTGCGGGCTGCAGGCGCCGGACGCCGGCACGCTCGACGCGGCGCCCGCCGCGCTCATGCCCCAGCGCGACCTGCTCCTGCCGTGGCTCGACGCCCGCGACAACGTCGCGTTGCCGCTACGGCTGGCGGGCTCCGGACGCCGCGAGGCCCGGGCGGCCGCCGACGCGCTCCTCGATCGCGTCGAGCTGGGCCGGTTCGCGCGCAGCCGCCCCGACGAGCTGTCGGGCGGGATGCGCCAACGGGTGTCGTTCCTGCGGGCCCTGGCCACCGAGCGCGAGCTGCTCTGCCTCGACGAGCCGTTCGGGGCGCTCGACGCGATCACCCGCGAGGAGCTGCGCCACTGGCTCGCCGAGCGGCTCGAGGAGCGACCGCGCAGCGTCCTGCTCGTCACCCACGACGTCGAGGAGGCGGCGTTGCTCGGCGACCGGGTGATCGTGCTCGGCCCCCGACCCGCCGGGGTCGTCGCCCGGATCTCCGTCGACGCCGGACCGGCGCGGCGGCGCGAGGCGACCGACCCGGCCGTCGTCGACGCCCGCCGCCGGATCCACGACGCGCTGCGCACCGCGATGCGCGGCGACGAGGTCGCGGCGACATGACCGGCGCCGACGCGCGGCCCCACCCCCGGTCCCGACGGGCGGCTCGCCGATGAGGCGCCCCCTCCATCCGGCCGTCCGGGTCGCCCTGGGCGTTCTCGGCCCGCTGCTGCTCCTGGCGGCGTGGCAGGCGTACGTGCGCCTGGCCGACGTCGACCCGATCCTCCTGCCCGCCCCCACCGACGTCGCGGCGTCGCTCGTCGACGACCGGTCGCTGCTGTGGGACGCGTTCGTCGTCACCGGCCAGGAGGTCCTGCTGGGCCTGGCGACCGCGCTCGTGCTCGGGGCCGGACTGGCGATCCTCATGCACCTGTCGGCGATCGTCCGCGCGATGCTCGGCCCGCTCGTCATCGGCATCCAGGCGGTGCCGATCCCCGTGCTGGCCCCGGTCCTCGTGTTCTGGCTCGGGTTCGGGGTGGGCCCGAAGATCGTCATCGTCGCGATCATCTGCTTCTTCCCCGTCGTCATCAACACGCTCGACGCGCTCGACCGGGTCGACCCCGACCTGGGCCGGCTGCTGCAGACGATGGGGGCGTCGCGCCGCCAGCGGCTGCGGTGGGTCGAGCTGCCCGCCGCGCTGCCCGCCGCGCTGTCGGGCGCGAAGGTCGCCGTCGCGATCGCCGGCATCGCCGCGGTGTTCGCCGAGTACGCCGGGGCCGAGCAGGGGTCCGAGGGCCTGGGCCTGCTCATCAACTCCGCCCGGTTCAGCCTGGCCACCGACCGGGCGTTCGCCGCCGTCTTCATCCTCGCCGTCTTCGCCGTCCTCACCACCGGGGCGCTCGCCCTCGCGCAGCGACTCCTGGCACCCTGGGCACACCGCCGACCCGGAGCACCACGATGAACGTCCGCCGACCCCTCCTTCTGCTCGCCGCCCTGGTGGCGACGCTCGCCCTCGCCTCGTGCGGCGAGCGCGACGAGCCCGGGGCGTCCGCGCCCCCGCCGCCGACGGAGGAGCTGTCGCTGCTGCTCGACTACCACCCCAACGCCAACCACGTGGGGATCTACAAGGCCGAGGCGGACGGCCGGTTCGAGGACGCGGGCCTGAAGGTCCGCATCCAGCAGCCGTCCGATCCCGCCACCGTGCTGCAGCAGGTCGCCGCCGGTCGCGTCGACGTCGCGATCAGCTACCAGCCCGAGATCATGCTCGCCCGGGCCGCCGGGTCCGACGTCGTGGCCTTCGCGGCGGTCGTCCAGCGTCCGCTGACGAGCCTCATCAGCCTGCCGCACGCCAAGATCGCCAAGCCGGCCGACCTCAAGGGCAAGACCGTCGGCACCGCCGGGATCGCGTACCAGACGGCCTACCTCGACACGATCCTCGAGCAGGCCGGGGTCGACCCGAAGGACGTCAAGCGCGTCAACGTCGGCTCGGGGCTCAACCAGGCCCTCATCGGCAAGAAGGTCGACGCGACGCTCGGCGCGTTCTGGAACTACGAGGGCGTGGAGCTGACGCGTCGCGATCGCAGGCCCGTCGTCGTGCCCGTCGACGAGCTCGGGGTCCCGGAGTACGCCGAGCTCGTGCTCGTCGCCCGCGCCGAGACGTTGCGCGATAGGGAGTCCGCGGTCCGGCGGTTCGTCCGGGCGGTGGCGGTCGGGTACGACGCGGTCAAGCGTGACCCGGTCCGCGGCACGATCCCGCTCCTGCGCGCCAACCGCGACCTCGACGCCGAGCTGCAGGAGGAGGTCGTCGAGAAGACCCTCGGCGCGTTCTTCCCCAAGGACGACGACAAGCCGTGGGGCTGGCTCGACTTCGACGGCTGGGCCCGGTACGGGCAGTGGATGGTCGAGAACGGCCTGCTGAAGCAGCGGATCGCGCTGGACCAGGCGGTGACGACCGACTTCCTGCCCGGCGAGGGCGCCGGCGAGGGCCGCAAGACCCCGGGTGGCAAGGCGACCCCGTCCGAGGCGCTCCCCGGGTACCGGGGGTCCTGAGCCGCGGAGCGCCCGCCCGGCCCGCGCCCGCCGTGCCCCGGCCCTACGCCGCCGTCGGCACGGTGACCGGGAGCGTGTCCGGGCGACGGGCCATGAGGTGCGCGGCGGCGAGCGCCCCCCACGGCGCGTAGGGGGCGAGCCACGCGTCGACGTCGTCCTCGGGGACCCGGGCCCGTGGGTCGCCGGTGCGGATGCGACCCAGGGCCTTGCGGAGGTTGAGGTCCCCGGACGGCGGACGATCCACCCGCCCCAGGCCCTGCGCGGCGACGAGGGCCAGGGTCCAGCTGCCGATCCCGGGGATCCGTCCGAGTCGCAGCAGCACACGGTCGGGGTCCCCCGCCTCGTCGATCCGGCCGGACGCGAGCTCGCGGGCCGCCCGGTGGAGCGCCGCCGCGCGCGACGGGGCCAGGCCGCACGCCTCGAGGTGGGCGGGCGCCGTGCGACCGGCGACCGTCGCGGCGTCCGGCGGCGCCGTCAACGCCAGCGGGTCGCCGCCCCCGGCCGGCGCCCAGCGGGTGGATGCGCCGTGGCGATGGGCGATCCGGCGGGTGATCGCGACCGCGTCCTCGTACGCGATGAGCTGCTCGCAGACCGCGCAGAGCACCGCCTCGAACACCGAGGGTCGGCGGTGCGGGCGCCGCCACGGGTGGGCGCGCAGCGACGGGCCGATGAGCGGATCGTCACGGTGCGCCGCGAGGAACGGCCGCAGGTCCTGGTCGACGGCGAGGGCGAACCGCCAGCGGCGCAGCGCCTCGGAGGCCGCCCGCCGCGGGTCCCGCGCACCCGCCCCGGCGTCGTCCCCGAGCAGGCGGGCGCCCAGGGTCACCCGACCGTCGCGGGCCCGGGCGGCGCGCAGCAGCACGTCGTGACCGTCGACGCGCAGCAGGCGCACGAGCACGTCGCCCCGCCGGCGGAGCGTGCCGTCGGGGAGTGGGCCGGGCAGCCGGTAGGGCCCGGACGGCAGGATCTCGGTGCGCACCTCGACGGGCGTCACGCCACCCCGCCCCGCGTCGGTGGACGCGTCACGCGCACCGTCCCGTCCGGGCCGCTAGCGCGGCCGCAACCGGTGGATCTCGACGAGGAACCGCTGGCCGTCGGTCGCCTCGAGGCCCCGCAGCGACGGGCTACGCCGGGCCCGGGCCCGGCCGACCCGACGCGACACGACCGCGGTGGCCAGCGCCCCCGCGACGAACCCGGTGGTGACGACCGCCGCCGCCTGCTTCGCGACGACGACGCCGTTGCGCCGCGTCGGCTGCAGGTCCTCCGTGCGGTCCTCGGTCGCGTCGACCGCGACGATCTGCGCGTCGAGCACCTCGGGGGCGTCGTCGTACGTCACCGGCGCGGGATCGGAGGGGGCCATCGCCCCGAGGCTAGCGGGACGGTCGGATGACGGTCAGACGTTCTCGGTCCGTCCGCGCGCCATCGTCGTCTCGTCGACCCAGTCGCCGCTGTAGCGGGACTCCGGGGGCACCGACGGCTCGGCATCCTCCTCGAGCAGCCGCTCGTAGAACCGGTAGCGGCGGGCGATCCGACCGCCCATCCGCTTCATCCCCTTGTTCATCGCGACGTTGGACTCCAGGATCCACCCGGCCTCGCCGCCGCCCTGCGGGGTGGACATCGCCGCCTGATAGTGGACCTCGTAGAGCTTGGCCCCCAGGCCGGTGTGGGCGTAGTCGGGCTTGACGCCGAGCGCGAAGATCCGGATGCGGTCGATGTCCCGGCGGTGCCGCAGGAGCTTGAGCCAGCCGAACGGCAGCAGCCGTCCGTTGCGCACGCGGGCGAGGACCTGGTTGAAGTCCGGCACCGTCAGCGCCGCGCCGACGACCTCGCCGGTGTCGCGCTTCTCGGCGACGAACGCCCAGTTCTCGTCGAGGATCGGGCCGAGCTCCTTCGCGTAGTGCCGGACCTCCCTCTCGGTCAGCGGCACGAAGCCCCAGTTGCGCTCCCACGCGCTGTTGTACACCTCGAGGAACCGGCCGATCTCGGCCTCGATGTCCTTCTTGCGGAAGTTGCGCACGACGATCCCGTGATCGGGCTCCACGCGCTCGGCGGCCTTCCACAGCATCGGGTGCACCCCGGCGCGCTCCCGGGCGTGGCAGTCCCACATCAGCGTGTCCATCGCCCGGGCCATCCCGGCGTTCTCCAGCAGCGCCCGGTAGTACGGGTGGTGCCAGCCGGTCAGCACGATCGGCGGACGATCGTGGCCGGCGATCAGCAGGCCGCACTCGTCGTTGGTGGTGAACGAGAACGGCCCGACGAGCCGGTCGCAGCCGCGGGTGCGGACCCACTCGGCGGCGGTGTCGAGCAGCGCGTCGGTGGCCTCCTGGTCGTCCTCGCACTCGAACCAGCCGAACTGGCCCCAGCGGTTGCCCTGGAACGCGTGGAGGTTGCGGTCGATCTGCGCGGTGATCCGCCCGACGACCCGTCCGTCCCGCTCGGCGAGGAAGTACTCCGCCTCGGCGTGCTCGAAGAACGGGTTGCGCTTGCGGTTCAGCTCCTGCTTGTGGAGCAGCCGCAGCGGCGGGACCCAGTGCTCCTGTCCCCGGTAGAGCCGGAACGGCAGGTCGACGAACGCGTTGAGGTCACCGCGCGTGCGCACGGGGCGGATCTGCACGGTCACGGGCGCAGACCCTAGCGGGCGGCCGGTGGTCCACTACGCCTCGACGCGCGCCACGGCGCCGTCGCCGGCGGTCTCCTGGGTCCAGTCCCCCGAGAACTCACCGCCGGGGGCGGCCGACGACGTGGCGCCCTCCTCGAGCAGCCGCTCGTAGAACCGGTAGCGACGCACGACCGTGCCACCCATGCCCGCCATCGCCTTGTTCATCGCGGTGTTCGTCTCGAGGATCCACCCGGTCTCGCCCTCCTTCTGGGGCGTGGCGGCGGCCGAGTCGTAGTGCATCTCGTAGAGCCGGGCGGCGACCCCGGTGTGCTGGAACTCCCGCTTGACGCCGAGCGCGAGCACGCGCACGCGGTCGGTGTGGTGGCGGTGGCGCAGCAGGGTGAGCCACCCGAACGGCAGCAGCCGACCGCTGCGCACGCGGGCGAGCACCTGGTTCATGTCGGGCAGCGACAGCGCGGCGCCGACGACCCGGCCGGTGTCGACCTGCTCGGCGATCATCGCCCAGCGCTCGTCGAGGACCGGGCGCAGGTCCTTCGCGTAGGCCCGGACCTCGGCCTCCGACAGCGGCACGAACCCCCAGTTGCGCTCCCACGCCGCGTTGTACACCTCGAGGAACCGGCCGACCTCGGCCTCGAGGTCGGCCTTGCGGAAGTGTCGGCATCGGATGCCGTGCTCGGACTCGACCTGCGAGGCCATCTGCCAGATCGCGGGGTGCACGCGGTCGCGCTCCGACACGTGCAGCGTCCACATCAGGGCGTCCATCGCCTTGCCCAGCCCGGCGCCCTCGAGCAGTCGCGCGTAGTAGGGGTGGTGCCACCCGGTGAGGATGATCGGCGGGCGGTCGAACCCGGCCACGAGCAGCCCGCACTCGTCGTTCGTCGTGAAGCTCATCGGACCGACCACGCGGTCGGCGCCGCGCTCGCGGACCCAGTCCGCCGCGGCCTCGACGAGCGCCGTGGCCGCCTCGGGGTCGTCCTCGCACTCGAACCAGCCGAACTGGCCCCAGCGATTGCCCTGGAACGCGTGGAGGTTGCGGTCGATCTGCGCGGTGATCCGGCCGACGACGCGCCCGTCCCGCTCCGCGAGGAAGTACTCGGCCTCCGCATGCTCGAAGAACGGGTTGCGCCGTCGGTCCAGCTGCCGCCGGACGAGCAGCCGCAGCGGAGGCGCCCATTGGGGGATCCCGGCGTAGAGCCGGTACGGCAGGTCGACGAAGGCCCGGAGGTCACCGCGACGGCGAACGGGCCGCACTTGCACGCTCACGCCCCCGGACCCTAGCGGGGCACGCGTACCCCGCACCGTCCCCGGGTGTAGAACCCTTGGACCCCATGACCGACGCCGCCGCCCCCACCGCCCCCGTCGACGTCTTCGCCAAGGTGCGCGGGCACGAGCGCGAGGAGCAGCTGAAGATGGCCCGCGAGGCCGGGCTGCTGCCGTACTTCCACGTGCAGGAGTCGGCGGCGCTGCCGGTCGTCGTCATGGAGGGCGCCGAGCGGGTCCAGCTCGGGTCGAACAACTACCTGGGCCTGACGTCGGACCCGCGGGTCGTCGCCGCCGCGCACGCCGCGATCGACGCCTACGGGACAGGGCTGACCGGGTCGCGGCTGCTCAACGGCACGATCCCGCCGCACCTCGAGCTCGAGCACGAGATCGCCGCGTGGATGGGGACCGAGGATGCGATGGTCTTCACCACCGGCCACCAGGCGAACGTCGGGACCCTCGGCACGATCCTGTCGCCGGGCGACACGGTGATCGCCGACAGCGGCGACCACGCGTCGATCCTCGACGGCTGCCTGCTGAGCCGCGCGAACCTCCGGCCGTTCCGCCACAACCGGATCGGCAAGCTCGAGCAGCAGCTCCAGCGCGCGGCGAACGACGGCGGCGGGGTGCTCGTCGTCGTCGACGGCGTGTTCTCGATGGAGGGCGACATCGCCCCGCTGCGCGAGATCAGCGAGCTGTGCGCCAAGCACGGCGCCCGCCTCATGGTGGACGAGGCGCACGGCGCCGGGGTGCTCGGCGCGCGCGGCGCCGGCACCGCCGAGCTGCTCGGCGTGGAGGACCGGGTCGACCTGCGGATGGGGACGTTCAGCAAGTCGCTGGCGAGCTGCGGCGGGTTCATCGCCGGGGCGTCGGACGTCGTCGACTACCTGCGGATCAGCTCGCGGAGCTTCCTCTTCACCGCGTCCGGGGTGCCGGCGGCGGTCGGGGCGGCGCTCGCGGCGCTGCGGATCGTCCGCTCCGACGAGGGCCCGCCGCTGCTGCGGGCCGTGCTCGACAACGCCCGCTACCTGCGCGACGGGCTGGAGGCGCTGGGGTACGCGGTGGTGCAGCCGCAGGCGCTGCCGGAGGGCGCCCCCGGCGGGGCCACCGACGTCGTGACCCCGATCGTCCCGGTGCTCGTCGGCGACGACTGGAAGGCCGTGCTGCTGTGGCGGGCGCTCTTCGACGGCGGGGTCTTCGTCAACACCGCGCTGCACCCGGCGGTGCCGCCGTCCGGCGCGCTGCTGCGCACGTCGGTCATGGCGACCCACACGCGGGAGCATCTCGACCGGGCGCTCGACGTGTTCGGCCGGGTCAAGCGCGAGTTCGAGGCCGAGCACGGCCCGCTGCCGGGCCCGGGCGCGCACGGCGCCTGACGCCCGCGGGCGTCGTCGCCGACGACGGCGCCCGACCAAACCGACGTTTGTGACGCTCGAGCCCGACCCGTCCACCGTCGACCTCGACCCGAGGGTCACCCGGACGCGTGTTCGGGTCCACCGAGAAAGTTCCCGCTAGGTGCGGACGGGGCGTTCACCCGCCGTTGACGGAGCGTGCACCCGGCCATACGGTCCCCGCAGGTGACGGCCACCCAGGACGGGGGCCGGGAGCCCGGACCCGCTCCGCTCCCGCCACCCCCGCGCGTCCGTTCCACCGTGCCCCACCCACGACGACCATCGAGGAGCGAGCAGCTCGTGCTGGATCATGCGCAGTCGACGACCCCCGTGCGTGCCGAGGCGAGCACGCCCGGCCCGGGCGCCGTCCCGGCGGGAGCGCCGGGCTCCGACGCCGTGTCCGCGGCCCCGTCGCCGTCGGGCCGCACCGTCGCCCAACGCCGGTCCGCGCTGCGGCGCGCGAACCGCGTGCGGCAGGACCGGGCCGTCCTCAAACGCGAGGTGCAGGACGGCAGCCGGTGCGCCGCCGACGTCGTCGCCACCTGCCCGCCCGAGGTCGCGTCGATGGCGATCGGGGAGCTCCTCGTCGCCCAGCACCGCTGGGGCGAGGCCCGCGTGCTGCGCACCCTGCGGCGCGTCCCGGTGCCGGAGACGAAGCCGATCGGACGGATGACCCCCCGCCAGCGCACCGTCCTCGTCGACCTGCTCGGCGGCCGCTGCCGCTGACGTCCGGCGCGCCGCCGGCGCGGCTCAGGCCCGGAACGTCGGGCCGACGCGACGCGTCAGACGCGGAACGTCAGGCCGGTACGACGGACGAACGCGTCGCGCAGGCGGAAGAACAGGACCGCGAACACGATCGCCGCGACGACGAGCACCGTCCACACGGGGATCCCGACGTCGAGCGCGCCGAGGAGGAACGCGAGGGCCGTGCCGACGCCCATCGCGACGAGGCCGGCGATCATCGCGCTGTGGGAGCGGTAGCCGGCGAAGTGCTCCCGCACGGCGAGCTCGGTCGACGAGGCGCCGAGGACGAGCAGGCCGCCCACGAGCATCGAGATGCTCTGCGTGAAGAGGCCGATGATCGCGACGACCATCCCGACGAGGATGAGGATCTCCGTCAGCGGGAACGGATGCCAGATCGGCGGTGGTGCCTCGGCCAGCGACGCCTTGTGGGTGATCGGCCCCTTGCGCACCGGCGCGGCGCGGCCGGCGGCCTTGCCGCTCCCGCCCTTGCCCTTGCCCTCGGCCTTGGTCCCACCCCTGGCCCCGGCCTTGCCCCTGCCCCGCGCGGCGTCCTCCGCGGGGGCCGGCGCCTCGACCGTCACGGGGCCGCCCCCGCCCTGCCGCCTGCGGGCGTCGGCCTGCCGCTGGCTGCGGGTCTTCTTGCGCTTCTTGGCGGCCACGGGGGCAGGCTACCTTCCCGCCGCGGGCGGGGACGGGACCGACCGCGTGCCCGACCCGGCCGCGGCGTCGGCGGTCACGTCGCGGACCGCGCGACCGAGATCGCGGGCGACCGCGTCCCGTCCGACGAGCCGCTCCGCCACCTCGCCGCCGGGCCGGACGACGAGGACGTACGGGCAGACCGGCCCCCCGAGCCGGGCGGTGAGCGCGGTGTCGCGGTCGTACACCACCGGCAGCGTCCAGCGCCGGTCGCGGACGAGCGCCGACGTCTCGTCGTGCTCGCCGCCGATCGCGACCGCGAGCGTGCCGACGTCCGGGCGCTCCCGGGCCAGGCGGTCGAGGTCGTCGACCGCGCGGACGCAGTCGTCGATGCCCTCGGCGAACGTCATGACGACGAGCGGGCGGTCGCGGGACGCGTCGCAGGAGGTGACGACCGACGGGTGGTCGATCGAGCACGCGGCGACGGCCCCCGCCGAGCCCTGGTCGTCGGCCGTCGCGATGTTCACGTCGTCGTGGTCGAGCTTGGGCGCGCCGGCGAGCGGCGCGGCGAACGGCGGCAGCCGCTCGCCGGGCCGGACGTCGAAGCTCCCCGGCCCGTCGTCGTTGCTGCGCAGGAGGAGCGTCACCGTCGAGATGCCGAGGAACAGCACGACCGCGATCGCCATGTAGCGGCCACCGGCCCCGCTGCGGACGGTGCCCAGGCGTGGTCCGCCGCCCCGGAGCCTGCGGTGGCCGGAGGCCGACGCGTCGTCCCCCGCGGAGTCCGACCGTGGCGCCTCGTCGTCCGCCGCGACGTCGCCGGTCGGGTCCCCGCCCCGGTCGCGCTCGTCCGGGGCGAAGCCCAGCGGGTCGTCGGCGTCGCCGGCGGAGCCCCCGACGGGGCCCGGGGTGGCGCCGTCGCCCTCGTCGTCGGGGAACGCGAAGGGATCGTCGGGGTCGTGCTCGGGGGGATCGGGCGGCGTGGCGGTCATCGGGATGCGGGGTCGGACACGGCGGACGGGGTGGGACGGCGACGCTCCACGCGGACGCGGTGGCGGGCCGCGACGCCGGCGAGGGCGGGCAGGACGACGACGACGGCGACGAGCGCCACGACCAAGTCGAGGACGGTGACGAGGCCGAACTGGCGCAGCAGCGGGATGTCGCTGACGGCGAGCACCGCGAACCCGGCGATCGCCGTGGCCGCGGACGCGCCGACCGCCCGCCCGGTCGACGCGGCGGTGCGGGCGATCGCGGTGGCGTCGCCGTGACCCGCGGCCCGCTCCTGTCGGTACCGCTCGGCGAGCAGCACGCTGAACTCGGTGCCGATCGCGACGACGAGCGCGCCGAGCACCACCGACAGCGGGTTGAGCGGCAGGCCGAGCGCCCAGGTGAGCAGGCCCGCCCAGCCGGTGCCGTAGGCGACCGGCACGAGGGGCACGAGCCCCCGCCGCCACGAGCGCGTGAGCGCCGTGAGCGCGATCCCGACGAGCACGAGCGACAGCAGGAGCGTCATGACGCGACGCCCGACGTCGGACACCTCGACGCTCGCGTCGGCGACGGTCACCGGCAGCCCGGTCACCGTCGCCCGCACGCCGTCGGGCGGGTCGCCGACGGCGGCCCGGACCGCGTCGACGGTGTCGCGCTGCTCCTGGAGCGGTCCCAGCCGCATCCCGAACGTCAACAGCGCGGACCGGCGGTCCTCGCCGATGACCGACGTCCGGAAGTACTCGGGCAGCTGCTCGAGCTGCGCGTCGAGCGCCGCGTCGTCGTCGGGCACGCCCTCGAGGACGTCGGCCGGGCTGCTCAGCGGGCAGATCGTCGCGCTCGCGCACCCGCGGCGGGGGTCGTAGCCGCCGACCTGCAGCACGCGGTCGCGCAGCTCGTCCATCCAGGCGATCGTCGCGGCCTTCGTCGCGTCGGGGCCCTCGACGAGGATCCGCAGCTCGCCCGACAGGCCGGTCGCCGCCTCGACGGCCTGCAGGTCGCGCAGCGCCGGCAGGTCGGACGGGACGAGGCGCTGGAGGTTCGTCTCGACCGGCTCGCGGTTGCCCATGACGAGCCCCCCGATCGCGAGGGCGCCGCCGAGCAGGAGCACGAGGCCGCCGCGACGGTGGGCGACCGCGACGACGTTGCGCACGATCCTCCCGTGGCCGATCGCCATGCCGACCGTCGCGTCGAACGGCGACCGGCGCCGTTCCCCCCCGGGCCGCGGCGGGGTCGAGGCACGACGGGCCAGCACGCGGTCGGCGACGAGCCAGGCGACCCCGCCGGCCAGGCCGACGAGCGACCAGCCCCAGGCCGGGGTGAGCAACGGGACGCCGACGGCGAGCGCCACGACGAGCGCCAGGCCGACCCTCGTCCGCCAGTCGGTGAGGGCCGCGTGGGCGTCCCGGACGGTCGTGCCGCGCGTCGCGGCGCCCAGCGCCACCCCGACCGTCAACGCGGTGAGCACCGCGATCGCCACCCCGACGACGAGCACGATCGCGAACCCGCGGACGAGCGGCGTCGGCGACGTCATGAGGGCGAGGAACCCGGCGAGGCTCGCGGTGGCGGCGAGCAGCACCGGCGGCCCGCCGCGGGCGGCGGCGTCGCGGACCGCGTCGTCCTCGGACAGCCCGCGCCGTCGTGCCTCCTCGACCCGGGCGTGCAGCTGCACCCCGTAGTCGACCGCCAGCCCGAGCAGCACCGGGAGCGTCGCGATCGTGCCGAGGTTGACCGAGAAGCCGAGCAGCCCGGTGCCGCCGAACACCACCGCCAGCGTGGCGAGCGCCAGGAGCAGGGGCAGCAGCCGGCGGCGCTCCGGGAACGTCAGCGCGAGGACGAGCGCCATGACGAGCACCCCGACCGCCAACAGCAGCAGCAACGCGTCCTGGAGCTCGTCGGCGACCGCCCCCACGAGGACCGGGGTGCCGCTGACGACGTAGCGGCCCTCGCTCAGCGCGAGCTCCGGCAGGGCGACGGCCTCGCGGACGAGCCGGGCGGCCTCGCGCCGTCCGTCGTCGTCCAGGTCGGCGCGCAGCCGCATCGCGATCATCGCCGCGTCGCGGCTCGGCATGACGACGGAGAACCGCGCCCGCGGCTCGCCGCTGCCCCCGGACGGGTTGCCGAACACGAGCCGCCCGACGAACGGCCGGTCGCTCAGCGTCGGCATGTTCGGGAAGTCGATGCCGTAGCGGCGCGCGACCTGGAGGAGCCCCTGGAGCCGCCGGGTCTCGCGATCGGCCGCCCGACGGCCGGCGCGCTCGGCCTCGGCCTTCGACGCGCCGCGCTTCGTCGCCCGCTCGGTCGCCTGCGCCTGGACCTGCTGCAGGCGCTGGATCGCGGCGGCGGCCTCCTGCTGGATCCCGCTGGTGAGCGCCCCGAGCAGCGAGTTGGCGAACGTCGCCGGGCCGTACACGACGTGGGACGGATCGAGGTCCCGCAGCGCCGCGCAGGGCCCCCCCGCCCCGCCGGGCAGCTCGGCGTCGGGCACGTTCTCGCGCGGGGCGCGACCGCCGAGGCAGCCCTCGAGGTTGAGCAGCCGTTGCAGGTCGTCGCCGAGCATCAGCGACCGGACCGAGCCGCGGACGAGGACGATGATCGACTCGTCCCCGAACCGCTCGGCGCTCGCGCGGTCGGCGCGGTTGGCCTCGCCGCCGCCGCCGGTCATCGTCGAGACGGCCGCCGACGTGCCGAGCTGCGCCAGGCCGACGAGCGCGAGCACGAGGACCGCGCCGGCGACCGCGAGGACCGCCCGGGGGCGCCGGACCGTGAGGTCGGCGAGCTGCGTGAGGCGTCGGGCGATCATGGTCAGGGGGCCGGCGGGTCGGCCCGGACGTGGGGATAGTCGCCGTCGCGACCGTCCCGCAGGCGGCACGCCGGACCCGCGGCGCCGGAAGATCCTCTCAGGGTGCTCGCGAGGAGGGCGAGATCCCCGTCCCGGACGAGGGGGTCGCGGCCGCAGTGGCGGTCCTCGAAGACCGCGATGCCGTCGCCGTCCGGCCGGGTGACGGTCGACGGGTACGGATCGGGGCGGCTCGCGGGCGCCCGGGCGGTCCAGCCGGCGAGGCTCTGCGGCCCGACGATCGGGACGACGCGCAACGCCCGGGCGCCTCTGCCCGGCGGTCCGACGGTCGCGCCGACCCGGGCGACCGTGCCGCCGACGGGCCCGGCGTCGCGGACGAGGACCTCGAGCGCCGGGTCGGCGTCGCGGAGCACCGCGTCGAGCTCGTCCGCGAGCGGCCGTAGCCCGTCGAGCGCCTCGCCCAGCCCCGGCAGGCCCCGTCGGGCGGCGTCCTCGACCGGGGCGACCCGTCGCGCCAGGTCGCGCAGGTCGGGGGCGATCCGCCGGAGCGCCCGCAGCGTCGGGGCGACGTCGCGGACGGCGGGCCGGAGCGCCGCGATCGTCGGGCCGTGCGCGTCCGCGAAGCGCCGCAGCGCCGCGACCGTCCGCTCGATCTCGGACCCCAGGGCGGGCAGCGCCCGCACGGTCCGCCCGACGGCCCGGGCACGGGCGCCGTCGCGTCCCAGCGCCGCGGACGCGCCGTCGAGGAGCCGGGCGAGGCGCCGTCCGTCGCCGCCGGCGGCCCGGGCGATCCGCGTCGTCGCGCGCAGCAGGGTCCGGGCGTCGTCGGACTGGCGCTCCAACGCCCGCAGCACCCGGGCGGCGTCGGCGGCACGGGCGCCCAGCCCGCCGATCGCGACGTCCGCGTCCTCCCCCGCCCCGCCCCGCAGCGCCGCGACCGCGTCGGCGCCGTCGGACGCCGCGCCGGGCCCGCCGGTGGGCGCGCGGGTGGCCTCGCCGGGGACCGGGCCGGCCGCGGCGAGCGTGCCCCCGTCGGGCAGCCTAGACGTGGCCCGGGCGGGCGGGAGCAGCTCGATCCAGCGACGGCGACCGGGATCGCCGGTGGCGACCCTCCGCGCCCGGGCCCGCGTCGCCCGGTCGAGCGGCGGCGCGTCCCCGCCGACGACGAGCGTCACCGTCGTGGTGCGGTCCGCCGTGGCGACCGCGGTGACCGCCCCGACCGGCACGCCGGCGATCCGGACGGCGTCCCCGCGCCGCGGGGGGTCGGCGTCCGCCGTCGCGTCCGGGGGCAGGCGCACCACGGCGCGTCGCTCCGCGCCCGCCGCCGACGCGCGCGGGGCCCCGTCCGGGCCGCCCGCCACGGCGACCGTCAGCGCCGCGACGGCCAGCGCGAGCGTCACGACGACGAGCACGACGCGGGTCACCGGCCACCCCCGTCGCCGGGCGGGCAGAGGCCGGTCGTCACCGGTGGGCGCAGCACCGCGCCGAGCAGCGCGCCGGCCGGGGCGACGCGGGCGGCGTCGTCGACCCGGCGGAGCGTCGGGCAGTCGGTGAGCAGCAGCGCCCGGGCCATCGGACCGTGCGCGTCCTGCGCGTTGACGACCCACGGGGCGATGTGCGTGAGCCACTGCGCCCAGAACAGCCGGCCCTCGGTCGGACCGGGCGGGTCGTAGGCGAGGGCGTCGAGCGTCCGCTCGGTGACGCCGGTCGTGGACCGGGCGTCGTCGAGCACGGCGGTGACGGCGTCGGCATGGCGTCGGAGCGCGCCCAGCGCGGGCGGGGTGTCGCGGACGAGCGGCAGGAGCCCGTCGCGCAGCGCCGGCAGGGTCTCGTCGAGCGCGGTCCGGACGCGACGCAGCGTCGCCGGCGCGGCGTCGACCGACGGGCCGGCCGCCCGCAGCGCCGGAACGGCGGCGTCGACGAGGCGGGCGCCGCCGGTCAGGGCCCGGTCGGCGGCGCGCACGGTGGCCGGCAGCTCGCGGAGGGCGGCCCGCAGCGTCGCGTCGCGCCGGGCGACGACGTCGAGCGTCGTCGCGGTCGCCGCGGCGGCGCGACGCAGGTCGGTCCGGTGCTCGACGAGCGCGTCGGCGAGCCGGCGGAGGTCGCGCAACGCCCGCGCGCCGGCCGCCCGGCGACGCTCGACCGCCCGCGCGGTGCGGCGCACGACGCCGTCGAGCCGGCCGGCGACGTCGAGCAGCCGCGCACCGGTCACGTCCGCGTCGCGCCCGACGCCGGCGAGCACCCGCAGCGCGGCCGCGGCGTCGTCGTCGAGGGCGGCCGAGATCCGGTCCGGCGACAGGCGCACGGCGGTGCGATCGGTCGCGATCCGGACGGGTCGCTTCGCGGACCTCGGGTCCCGCCCCGGGTCGAGGACGAGCGCGACGTCGTCGACCGCCGTCTCCGGTCGCACCGTGGCCCGGGCGTCGCGCCGCAGGAGGCGGGCGTGCCTGGCCGCGACGGAGAACCGCACGACGGTCGCGTCCCGCTCCCGGGTCACGGCGAGCACGCGACCGACCGGCACCCCGGCCACCGTCACGCGCTGGCCGCGACCGGGGACGTCGGCGTCGCGCCCGGCGAACCGCGCGGCGCCCTCCACCGGGTCGTCCCCGCCGGACGGCAGCGTCCCGGTCGCCACGAGCGCGCCGACGACCGCCACGAGGAGCGCGACCAGGGCGATCCCCGTCCGGCGACGCGCGGTCATCGGTCGTCCTCCCCGGCGGTCCCGAGCGGATCGAGCCGCTCGAGGAGCCGCCGCAGGGTCCGGTCGGCGCCGGCCGCGAGGCCGCGGGCGTCCGCGACGCCGTCGCCCGCCGCCCGGTCGCGCGCCGCCTCGCTCTGCGCGCGGCCGACCGCGGCCTCCGCGTCCCCGGGGATCGAGCGGGCCCGGTCCGGGTCGGGGACCGGCTGGGCGGCGCAGCGCCGGTCGTCCCGGTAGGCGGGCCACCGCGCGGGCGGTGCCGGCCGGATCCCGACCGGCACCCGGTCGACGGCCCCGACCGCCGTTCCGGCGCCGACGCTGGCGTACTCGAGCGCGTCACGTCCGACGCCGAGGTCGAGCCGCCCCCAGGGGCCACCGGCGTCACGGTCTTGGAGCGCCCCGGCGATGCCGACGATCGCGTAGCCGGCGCTGCGGTACAGCGGACGTCCGGTGGTGAACGCCCCGTCCTCGACGGTGCGACGGGCGGCGGGGACGAGCACCCGGTCGATGCAGCGCCCGACCCGCCCGCCCGGTCCGGCGACGCCGCCGGCGTCGTCGAGCAGCCCGGTGACCGCCGGGAGCGCTCCCCGCGCGGCACGGGACCACGCGGGAGCGGCGGCGACCGTACGCCGCAGCGCGGCCGTCCACGGGACCGCGGCCCGTGCGGTGGCGGCGACCTCGCGCGCGACCGGCGCGCCGGACCGCGCGCCGGCGCGGAGCACGTCGAGCGACCGGTCGAGTCGGCGCGTCGCGCGATCGGCCGCACGAAGCGCGCCGGGGGCGCCGGCGAGCGTCGCGTCGAGCTCGCGACGGCGTGCGTCGACGGTCGTCACGGCCCGGTCGAGGCCACGGACGACGGCGGCCCACCGCCCGGCGTCGTCGGACCCGTCGGTCAGCGCGTCGGCGGCGCGCAGCAGGCCGCGGAGGTCGTCGGCCGGATCCGCGAGCGCCCGCGCGGGGACGAGCGCCGTGAGCGTCGCCGCGACGATCGTCACCAGCGTGACCACGAGGGTGGCACGACCCCGGGCGGTCAGCGTGGGCATCCGTCGCTCCCGGTCGCGATCGCGTCCGACGCCTGGCCCAGGACGACCGTCATCCGCTGCCAGGAGCCGAACCGGTCGCCGCGGTCGAGCGTGCCCGCCAACCCGTGCACGGTCGCGCTCACCCCGTGGCAACGGCGCTCGAGGGCGGCCAGGTCGCGCAGGCCGGGCCGCGCGCGCCGCAGCGTGCGGGCCTGTCGGTCGGCGACCCCGCGCACCGTCGGCGCGTCGAGGAGGCGCCCCACGTCGGCGACGGCCCGCCCGACCGGTCCGTCGAGGGCCGCCGCGCGACGCGCCCCGCCGCGGAGCGCCCCGAGCGTCGCGTCGACCGTCGGCGCGACGTCCCGGACGGCGCGCGCCGCCACCCGTGCCTCGTTCGCGAGGCCCGTGACGTCGTCGAGCATCGCGGTGACCGCCGGCAGGTCGTCGCGCAGCCGGGCGGCGACGGCCGGGCCGTCGCGGAGCGCCTCGGCGAGCCGGTCGCGGGTCCGCGGGCCGATCGTCGACAGGGCGACGTCGGCCCGCCGCAGCAGGCCGCCGGCCGCCGCGAGCGGGGAGCGCCCGTCGCCGCCGGCGGCGACGAGGACGGCCCGCGCCGCGGTCGCCACGCCGGTCGCGGGATCGTCGGGATCGCCGAGCGCGTCGGCCAGGGCCGTGACCCGCTCCAGCGCGTCGCCGAGCGCGACGACGGCCGCCGTCGGAGGCGTGACCGCGACGACGTCCGCGGCGTCCCCGTCGCCGGATGCGGCCCCGGCCGGCGAGGTCGCCGTCGCGACGACGGCGAGCGTCGCGACGAGGCCCCGGGCGAGCGCGCTCACCGGTCCGCCTCCGGCCGCGGCAGCAGGCCGCCGTCGAGCGTGATCGGCGCGTCGCCGCCACGGGCGGGCGTGCGGCCGCTCGTCGCCCCGCGACGCCGGACGTCGCGCAGGTCGGCGAGCCGGCGGAGCAGCGGCCGCAGCGCCGGGTCGTCGGCGGCCCGCGCGAGCTCCCGACCCGGCCGGCCGCCGGCGAGCGTGCGCCGGAGGAGCGCGTCCCGCCGGGGCTCGCCGGCCGCCCGCGGGCCGTCCGCGGCACGGCCGGCGGCCGCCGTCGTGAGGCCGGTGGCGCAGCCGGCGACCGGCCGGTGGGCCGGTGCGCCGCAGGCGTCGACGTCGGCCCGGATCCGGAGTCGGTGGCCGACGTCGTCGTAGGCGTTGACCGCGAGGACGAGCTCGACGATCGCGTCGAGGCCGCTCCGGACGGCCCCGCGTCGCTCGAGCCCGCGCCCGAGCTCACGCGCCGCGCGCAGGACCGGTGCGGCCTCGGCGGCGGCGGCCCCGACCCGGGCCAGCACCGGGCGCGCCCGGAGGATCGTGCGGCGCGCCGCGGCCGCCGTGTCTCCCACCGCCCGTAGCGGTCCCGCGCCGACCCGCGCGGTGCGCTCGACGTCACGGCGCGCCGCGTCGACGGTCGGCACGAGCGCGGTGAGCGCGTCGACGGTCGGCGTCGCCGCGTCGGTCAGGTCCCGGAGGCCCGCGAGGGCCGGGCGGAGCGCCCGTAGCGCCCCGGGCGCCGCCCGGAGCGTCCGGTCGACCTCGGGCGCGCGGGCCGCGATCGTCCGTTGCAGGTCGGCGCCCCGCCGGACGGCGCGACCGATCCGCGCCCGCTCCGCGGTGAGCGCGCGCAGCCCGGACCGGGCGCGGGCGGCGGTGCGGTCGAGGTCGGCCGTGGCCGCGTCGAGCGCCCGCACCACGCGGTCGGCGTCGCGCAGTCCCGGGACGGCGGCCCGCACGGCGCGTCGCAGGTCGGGGCCGGCGTCGGCGAGGCCCACGCCGAGGTCGCGCACGACGACGCCGAGCCGCTCGGCCGGGTCGCGGTCGCGGACCGCGTCGAGCAGCGCACGGTCCACGAGCCCGGCCGTCCGCTCCACCGGCACGCTGCGGACCCGTAGCGCGCCTTCCCGGCGCACGGCGAGCGGCGACGGGCGGTCCGCGCCGTCGCCGGACGCCGACGGGCGGCAGGCGACGAGCCTCCGGTCGTCCGCCGTCGTGACCGTGCAGGTCGCGTCGCGCCGGAACCGCGCCGCGACCCGCTCCGGCAGTCGCACGTGCACGACGGCGCGGGCGCGCGCGTCCAGGTCGACGGCGGCGACGGCTCCGACGTCACGTCCGTCGACGGCGACCGGGGCGCCCGGCGCCACCCCGTGGGCGTCGAGGAACGTCACGCGCACGACGGCCCCGCCGTCGCCGCCGCACCCGGACGCCAGGAGGCCCGCGACGACCACCGCGAGGATCGTGACGCGGCGGATCACGGGCCGGGCACCTCGGGCTCGGGGGCGCAGTCGAGGCGGCCGTCGGCGTCGCGGAACGGGTTGGACCGGTCGGGACGGGGCGCGCTCGCCGCGCCCGGGCAGCGGCGCGGGGCCGACGTCGGCGCGGCCTCGTCGCCCCGGGCGTCGCGGAGTCCGGCGACCGGACCGCGCAGCAGCGGGGAGGCGGTCGCAGCGTCCGCGTCGACGAGCGGCTGCACGCGGGCCAGGTGCCCGTTGGCGTCGTAGCCGGCCGCGAGGTCGCCGGCGTTGCGCACCGCTCCCGCCAGGTCGGGGGCGTAGGGACGCAGGAACGCGACGATCGGCCGCATCCCGGCGAGCGCGCGCGTCGTCTCGGCGACGGCCGGGGCGAGCGTCCGGGCGGCGCGCGGCCCGCGCGCGAGCAGGTCGAGCAGGTCGTCGCCCTTGCCCGGGTCCCGGATCACGCGTCGTAGGGCCGCGATAGCGGGTCCCGCGTCGCGGAGCGCCGGTCGCAACGAGCGTCGGACGGCACGGAGCGGCCCGATCGCCGCCCCGAGGTGGCCGAGCATCGGGTCGAAGTCGTCGAGCAGCCCGCGCACCCCGGCGAGCGCGGGAGCCGCGCGCCGGGTCACCCGCGGAGCGCGGTCGAGCGCCGCGTCGATCGCCGCCCCGCCGTCGCGCAGGTCGTCGACGAGGCGCCCGCCGCGGACGAGCACCCGCCGCAGCGCCGCGCGCTCTCCGTCGACGGCGTCCGCGATCCGGGCGACGCCGGCGAGCGCCCGGCGCAGTCGGCGGGCCTCGTCGGCGACCGCGTCGAGCGGGGCGTCGGCGCCCCGGGCGCGGCGCGCGGCACGCCCGAGCGCGGCGGCGGCACGCCCGGTCGGGCCGCGCCGGTCCGTGCGGTCGGTCGGATCCGCCGTGGTGGCGGCGCCGGCGGCCGGGGGCGCCGGTCCCGCATCGATCGTCGCGCCGTCCCGGAGGATCGGCCCGTCGTCCGGCCCCGGTCGCAGCGCCAGGGACGTGCGTCCGTGACCGCCCCGGACGGTCGCCGTCGTCCCCGCGCGCAGCGGACCGACCTCGTCGGGTGCGCGGACCTCGATCTCCACGCGCGCGAGAGCGGGCGGGCCCGGAACGACCCGCAGGCCCCGGACCGTGCCGAGGTCGACGTCGGCGACGCGGACGTCGTCGCCGACCGCGAGCGTCCCCGCGTCCGGCAGGACGACGACGTGGCGGACCGTCGCGTCGCGCCCGGACGGGACGACGACGGCGACGGCCGCGAGGAGCAGGACGAGGGCCGCTGCGGTGGCCGCTGCGCGGCGGCGGCCCGGCGACCCGATGCCCGCCCCTCCCCTAGTTCATCCCCAGCGGACCGCGGGAGGCGCCCGCGAGGAACTGGTTGACGAACGCGTTGTCGGAGTTGAACAGCTGCTCCGCCGGGCCGGCCTCGACGATCCGGCCCTTCCACAGCACCGAGATGTACTGGGCGACGCGACGCGCGGTCATGATGTCGTGGGTGATGAGCGAGAACGCCGGCAGGTGGGCCTGACCGCGCTGCTCCGCCTCGCCCATCATCTCGGCGTGGATCTCCATGATGAGCTCGCCGAGCAGGGCGGTACGGACCGGGTCGAGGCCCGAGTCGGGCTCGTCGAAGAGGACGATCGACGGGTCGAGCACGAGGGCGCGGGCGAAGCCGGCGCGCTTGCGCATGCCGCCGGAGAGCTCGTTGGGGAACTTGTCCCACGAGTGGCCGAGGCCGACCTCGTCCATCCGCCGGTCGACGATCTCGAGGACCTCGGAGTCGGCCTTGTCGGTGTGCTGACGAAGCGGGAACGCGACGTTGTCGCGGATGTTCATCGATCCGAACAGCGCGCCGTCCTGGAAGAGCACGCCGAACTTCTTGCGCATGTCCAACAGCGGCTCGAGCGCCATGCCCGGGACCGAGTCGCCGTGCACCAGCACGTCGCCCTCGTCCGGGTACAGCAGGCCGACCATGTGCTTGATGCAGACCGACTTACCCGTACCGGACGGGCCGAGGATCATCGAGATCATGCCCTCGGGCAGGCCCATGTTGAGGCCGCGGAGGATGCGGTTGCGTCCGAACGCCTTGTGCGTCTCGACGAACTCGACGGCGTCGGGCTTGCCGGTCGGGTGACGGACGCCGGTGTGCCAGGCGTACTCGTCCTCCTCGCCGGTCGGGGGCTCGGACACGACGCGCGTGTGGGGCGCTCCGGCGCCGCCGGCCGTCGTGGCCGCGGCGACGGCGGGCGCCGGGGCCTCGGCCCACTGGTGCGTCGCCGGCTCCTCCTCGCGCTCACGGCCCAGCTCGACGGTCTCGCGGACGTCGCCGTAGGCCGGGGCCGCGGCCGCCGGCGGATCGTCCGGCAGGTCGAGCTCGGTCTCGGTGTCCTGGCGGACGACGGGGTCCGGGGTCGGATCCGGCTGGGGCGTCCGGTCGGCGTGGCTGTCGTCTCGTCCGCCGAAGCCGGGGACGCGCGGGATTCGCGGCATGGGTTCCTATCCTCCGATGGGCGCTCGTGGGTTCGCGCCCCAGAACAACTGGGTGCCGAGCATTCCGATGATGTGGACGATGATCAGGTTGACGACCATCGACTTGGCCGTCGCGGTTCCGACTCCGACCGGTCCGCCCCCGGCGTGGTAGCCGTAGTAGCAGCCGACGAGGACGATGAGGGTGGCCATCGCCATGGCCTTGATGAGACTGTAGAGCAGATCCGGCGGGTTCTGGAACATCCAGAAGATGAGGAGGTACCCACCGGAGGACACGTCGCCGACCTGCTCGACGACGGCGAGGTAGCTGGCGAAGAAGCCCGCGCCGATCGACGCGACGTACATGAACGGCAGGACGAGCCAGGCGGCGAGCAGCCGGGTCGCGCAGAGGAAGAGCACCGAGTCGAAGCCCATGACCTCGAGCGCGTCGATCTCGTCCGAGATCCGCATCGACCCGAGCTCGGCGACGATGCCGGTGCCGACCTTCGCGGCCATCATGTACCCGAACGCGTACGGGACGAGCTCGCGCAGGTCGCACCACGCGGCGAACACGCCGGCGTAGGCGGGCGACCCGATCGAGCGCGTGAAGTACGCGCCCTCCAGGCCGCACTGCAGGCCGATGACGAAGACGAGGCCCCAGATGACGACCGTCGAGCTGACGATGAGCACGCCGCACTGACGCAGCGCCTCGCCGAGGAACCGCAGGACGCGGAGCGTCAGGACCTGGCCGACGACCCGGCCGGAGAACCGACCCATCTCGCCGAAGCCGGCGAGCGCGTCCTTGGCCCCGCTCAACGGCGAGCTCATGCGCGGGCCCCCCGCGGGCGGTGGGCGGCGACGGGCGTGCTCACTTGATCACCAGCATCTCGGGGTTGGTGGCCAGCAGCGTCTGCGTGAACACGTAGTTGAACGCGAAGACGCCCATGAAGGCGATCACCACCGCCTGGTTGACGGCGCGGCCCACGCCCTCCGCCCCGCCCTTGGCGGTCATCCCCTTGTAACAGCAGACGACGGCGATGATCGCGCCGAACAGCGTGCATTTGAGGAACGACCCCCAGAGGTCGGTGACCGACGCGTTGCTGAAGAACGTGGCCCAGAACGGCCCGAGCGGCGCGCCGTTGGCGAGCGTCGCGACGACGCCGCCGAAGATGCCGAAGAGCAGCGCGTAGACGTCGAACAGGCCGGTGACGATCATGAGCGCCAGGAACCGCGGCACGACGAGGCTCTTGATCGGGTCGATGCCGAGCACCTGCAGCGCGTCGAGCTCCTCGCGGATCTTGCGGGCGCCGAGGTCGGCCGTGATCGCGGTGCCGGCCACGCCGGCGAGCACGACCGCGGTGACGAACGGCGCGAACTCGCGGATCGACGCGAGGACGAAGAAGCCGCCCAGACGGTCCAGCGAGCCGAACAGGACGAGGAAGTTCGCGGCCTGCAGCCCCGGCGCCCCGAACCCGAACGCGACCGTCGAGATGAGGAGCGGGAACCAGCAGAGCCGTAGCGCGAAGAGGAACTGGTGGACGAACTCGTCGCCGTAGGAGTACGGCGGGCGTACGGCGCTGACCAGCGTCTTGCCGGTCAGGATCATCATGTCGCCGATCTCCTCCAGCGCGGACTTGGCTGGATCGAAGACGCGATTCGAGACGGTTCGGACCATGGACCCTCGTGTTTCCCCACCGACGGCCAGGAGCGCCGGAACGTGGCAAGACTACGCCATGGGCGCCCCTGTGTGCCAAAGACCACATCCGGACCGCCCGGAATCGTGGGACAGTCCGTCCGGTCGACGCGTCCGAGATCGTGACGGCGGACCCGACCCGTGGTAGCCTGCGCGCGCCATGCCGGTCCCTGCGCCACGCCCGCTCACGTCCATGTTGGGGATCGCCGGCTGCGCCCTGCTGCTGACCGCCTGCGGCTCCGAGGCCCCGGACATCGAGGACGCGTCCGACGGGCGCCCGTTCGCGGTGAGCGTCACGGCCGACTTCGAGGAGCGGCAGGAGCTGGCCGGGACCGAGACGCTGCGGATCACGGTCCGCAACCAGGACGACCGGACGCTCCCGGACGTGTCGGTGGTCCTCGACGGCCTGCAGCGCACGATCGCGTCCGAGGACAACGGGGCCGGGCGGATCGCCGACCCGCGTCGTCCGATCTGGGTCGTCGACGCCCCGCCCGCGGGCTCCACCACCGCCTACGTCAACACGTGGGCGCTCGGTCCGCTCCCGCAGGGCGAGTCCAAGACCTTCCGGTGGAAGCTCACGCCGGTCGTCCCCGGGACGCACGACGTCGAGTGGCGCGTGTCGGGCGGCGTCGACAGCGACGCGCCGGTCCGAGCGTCCCGCGGCGAGACCGAGGGCACGTTCAAGGTGCGGGTCGCCGAGACGCCGCGCTCGACGACGGTCGACCCCGACACGAACCGCGTCGTCCCCGACGAGGACTGACGCCCCGCGGGCGCGCCCCCGCTCCGGGCCCGCCCGCGCGTCCGCATCGGCGCCGCCCCGGCGGGCACGGCGCGGCCCGCGACGCGAAGGGCGCCGCCGGCCGATGGCCGACGGCGCCCGGGGCGACGCACGACGCGCGGCGACAGCCCACCGGACGCCCCGATGCTCCTCGCATCCCGGCGTCGGCGGGCGGGCCGCGTGGCGTCAGCGCTGGATCTCGTCCGCCTCGTGCGCCTGGAGCGTCTCGGCGCCCGCCTCGCCGGTGCGGATCCGGTACGCCTCCTCGACCGGCATGACGAAGACCTTGCCGTCGCCGACCGCGCCGGTGCGGGCGTGCTTGAGGATCGTGTCGACGATCGTCTGGACGTCGCCGTCGTCGACGACGCACTCGATCTTGACCTTCGGCCGCAGGTAGTTCGTGAGCGACGCGCCGCGGTAGCGCTCCGTCACGCCCTTCTGCCGCCCGGAGCCCTTGACCTCGGCGATCGAGAGGCTCGGGAACCCGAGGCCCAGGAGCTCCGCCCGGATCGGCTCGAACGCCTCGTGGCGGATGTATGCGATGACCATCTTCATGGGTGTGCCCTCTACTTCGCCGAGCCGATGAGCTCGGCCTCCGGGATGAATTGCTCAGGGTAGCCGTACATGCCGTGCTCGGAGATGTCGAGACCGGCGAGCTCCTGCTCCTCGCTGACGCGCAGGCCGACGGTGAGGTCGATGATCTTGAACACCGCGTAGGATGCCGCGAAGACGAAGGCGATCGTGATGAGCACGCTGACGATCTGCGTCAGCATGAGATCGAACGAGCCGCCGTACCACAGGCCCTGCTGGGCCTCGTCGACGAGCCGCGGCGACGCGAAGACCGCCGTGACGAGCGTGCCCCAGATGCCGGCGAGGCCGTGGGCCGACGTCGCGCCGACCGGGTCGTCGATCTTCAGCCGGTCGAACGCCAGCACGCCGAGGACGACGACGACGCCGCCGACGAGGCCGATGATCGGGGCGGTCCAGAGCTCGACGAACCCGGCCGGCGCGGTGATCGCGACGAGGCCGGCGATCGCGCCGTTGCCGATCATGCCGACGTCGAACGACTTGAGGACGAGCTTGCTCGTGATCGCCGCGCCGGCCACGCCGGCGGCGGCGGCGAGGTTCGTCACCGCGATGACGTGCGAGAACCCGCTGCCGTCGGTCGACCCGGTCGACGCGCCGTTGAACCCGAACCAGCCGAGCCAGAGGACGAGGACGCCGATGCCGAAGATCGGCATCGAGTGCCCGGGGATCGCCCGCGGCTTGCCGTCCGGGCCGTACTTGCCCAGCCGCGGGCCGAGGACGATCGCGGCCGCGAGCGCCGCCGTGGCGCCGGTGAGGTGCACGAGCGTCGACCCGGCGAAGTCCAGGTGGCCCGGGCCGATGTCGTTGAAGATGCCGCCACCCCAGCCGGCGTGGACGACGAGCGGGTAGATCAGGGCGACGAAGACGAACCCGAAGATCGGGTACGCGATGAACTTGATCCGCTCGAGCGTCGCGCCCCAGACGATCGCGAGCGACACCGCCGCGAACGTGAACTGGAAGATGAACGTCGTCGCCTCGGTCGCGCCGGACGACGTGCCCGCCAGGTCGGTCCCGTTGTTGAAGAAGAAGCCGCTGGAGCCGATGAGCGTCGAGCCGACGCCGTCGTCGCCGTTGCCGCCGAACGCGACGCCGAAGCCGACCGCCCACCAGGCGATCGACGCGACCGACAGGTTGACGAGGATCTTCGCGACGCCGGCGCCGACGCTCTTCCCGCGCGAGAAGCCGAGCTCGAGGCCGAGGAACCCGACCTGCATGAAGAACACGAGGGCGGTGCCGAAGATCAACCAGAAGAGGTTGACCTCGTCGGCGAGGCCCACGACCGACTCGAGCAGCGTGCTCTGGTCGACCGTCGTGGGGTCGACCGCGAGCGCGGAGCCGGGGACGAGCAGCGTCGCCGCCGCGGCGACGCCGGCGACCCCGGCGATGCGGTGGCGACGGGCGCGGCGTGCACGGCGGTGGTGGTCGGGGCCACCGGTGGCGGCGGGGGTCGGGACGGCGTCGGCGGCGATGGCGCCACCTCTGGCCGTGCGTGGGATCGGGAGCATCCGGGTTCCTCCTTGGTCGGACGTCCTGCAGCCTGCGGCAGCCCGGGGCCGGTCCGACTGTCCCGTTGGAGCAACCGACCCCGCCCGGACGCTCCATCGCGACGTGCGTTGTCCACGGTGGCGGCGAGCGACCCGTGCCGCTTGGCCATCCGGATAAGGTGCGGGGCAGCGGGGCGCGCCTACGCTCGCCACCGGTCCGCTTCGTGCCCGCACGCCCCTGGCGTGCACCGGTGGCGCCGCGCCCGCTCAAGCACCCCAAGGAGGGCTTCGCACCCCATGACCCAGTCCCGCCAGAGGAACGTCTCCGCCGCACGGTGGTCCGTCGAGGACACCGAGCTCGGCTCGGACGACCTCACCCGTCCGCAGAACCAGATCTTCGGATCGCACGTCTTCAGCCCCGCGGTCCAGCGGCAGCGCCTTCCGAAGGACGTGTACAAGCGGCTCCAGCGCACGCTCGAGCGCGGCGAGGCCCTCGACGTGTCGCTCGCCGACGCGGTCGCGTCGGCGATGAAGGACTGGGCGCTGGAGGCCGGCGCCACGCACTACACGCACTGGTTCCAGCCGCTGACCGGGCGGACCGCCGAGAAGCACGACAGCTTCTTCTCCCCCACCGGCGACGGCAACTCGATCGCCGAGTTCTCCGGCAAGGAGCTCATCCAGGGCGAGCCGGACGCGTCGTCGTTCCCGACCGGCGGCATCCGCGCGACGTTCGAGGCCCGCGGCTACACCGCCTGGGACCCGACGTCGCCGGCGTTCATCCTCGAGAACCCCAACGGAGCGCTGCTCTGCATCCCGACGGCGTTCACGTCGTGGACGGGCGAGGCGCTCGACAGCAAGATCCCGCTGCTGCGGTCGATGGACGTCCTGAGCCGCTCGGCGATCGCCGCACTGCGCCTGCTCGGCGACGACGCCCCGCAGCGCGTCTACACGACGATCGGCGCCGAGCAGGAGTACTTCCTCATCGAGGAGCAGTACTACTACGAGCGGCCGGACCTGCAGATCGCGGAGCGCACGCTGTTCGGCGCGAAGCCGCCGAAGGGCCACGAGCTCGACGACCACTACTTCGGCGCGATCCCCGAGCGCGTGCTGGCGTACATGCTCGACACCGAGCACCAGCTGGCGAAGCTCGGCGTGCCGATCAAGACGCGCCACAACGAGGTCGCCCCGGGCCAGTACGAGGTCGCGCCGCTGTTCGAGACGTCGAACGTCGCCGCCGACCACCAGCACCTCGTCATGCAGGTGCTCGAGACGACCGCCCGCCGCTACGGCCTCGTCTGCATCCTCCACGAGAAGCCGTTCTCGGGCGTCAACGGTTCCGGCAAGCACAACAACTGGTCGATGGGCACCGACCTGGGCGGCAACCTCCTCGATCCGGGCGACACCCCGCACGAGAACCTCGTCTTCCTCTTCTTCTGCACCGCGGTGATCAAGGCCGTCGACGAGCACGCCGGCCTGCTGCGCGCGACGGTCGCGAGCCTCGGCCAGGACCACCGGCTCGGGGCCAACGAGGCGCCGCCGGCGATCATCTCGATCTTCCTCGGCGGCGAGCTCGAGCAGGTGTTCGAGGCGATCTCGTCCGGGGAGGGCGACCCGTCGTCGCCCGGGTCGTACCTCGGCATGGGCACCCCGGTGCTGCCGCCCCTGCCGTTGCACGGCGGCGACCGCAACCGCACGTCGCCGTTCGCGTTCACCGGCAACAAGTTCGAGTTCCGGGCGCCGGGGTCCAACCAGTCGCTCGGCCTCACGAACACCGTGCTCAACACGATGGCCGCCAACGCCATCGACGAGCTGGCGGAGCTGCTGTCGGCGAAGCTCGAGGCGGGCACCGAGCTCGGCACCGCGGTCACCGAGATCGTGCGCGACACGTACCGCAACCACCGTCGGGTCGTGTTCGGCGGCGACGGCTACTCGGCGGAGTGGGAGGAGGAGGCGGCCCGTCGCGGCCTGAAGAACCTCCGCACGACGCCCGAGGCGCTGCCCGAGATCGTGGCGCCCGCGTCGATCGCGCTGTTCGAGAAGCACGACGTGCTGTCGGAGCGCGAGGTCGAGGCCCGCTACGAGGTCCTGCTCGAGCAGTACGGCGTGAAGCTCAACATCGAGGCGGAGACCGCCGCGACGGTCGCCCGCACGCTGATCATGCCGGCGTCGGTCGCGCACCTCACCCACCTGCAGCAGGCGGGCCTCGACGCCCCGGCCGCCGAGACCCGGGAGCTCGTCGACGAGCTGTACGTCCGGATCCGCGAGCTCGAGCGCCTGAACGCCAAGGAGGGCGAGCTCGGCGACATGGACCACGTGCTGTTCATGCGCGACGAGGTCCTCCCGGCGATGGACGCCGTCCGCGAGACCTCCGACCGCCTGGAGCGGATCGTGTCGGACGACCTCTGGCCGCTGCCGCTGTACCAGGAGATGCTGTTCATCAAGTAGGGGAGGCCCCGGGCCGCTCCACGCCGCGCCGACCGTGGCGCCGCCCGGAACGACGGCCGCCCCGCAGATGCGGGGCGGCCGTCGTTCCGGGCGGCGGTCACCGCGGCCTCGGCCACGGCCCGACGCTCCGCTCCTCAGGCCCCGGCGACCCCACTGTCACGGCCTGCCCAGAACGGCTCGCGGGCGACGCGGCGCAGGATCTTGCCGACGCCGGACTTCGGCAGCTCGTCGACGAACGTCACGCAGGTGACCTTCTTGACCGAGCCGAGCAGCTCGCGCGTGTGGGCGACGATCTCGTCCTCGGTCACCTCGGCGCCGGGGGCCTTGACGACGATCGCGCGCGGGGTCTCGCCCCACCGCTCGTGCGGCACGCCGACGACGCAGACCTCGTGGACCCCCGGGTGGGACGCGACGGCGTTCTCCAGCTCGGCGGGCCAGATGTTGTATCCGCCGGAGATGATGAGGTCCTCCTTGCGGTCGGCGAGGAAGAGGAACCCGTCCTCGTCGACGGGCCCATGTCGCGGGTGAGGATGCTGCCGTCGGGCAGGGTCCGGGCGGCGGTGGCCTCCGGGTCCTTCCAGATCCCCGACATCATGCCCTCGTGGCGGGCGGCGACCTCGCCGATCGTGCCGGGCGGCACCGCGTTGCCGTCCTTGTCGACGATCGTGAGCTTCGTGGACGGCGTCGGACGGCCGACCGACCGCAGGCGCCCGCGCTCCGTCTCGGTGCCCTCGCTGACGTGCTCGTGCGGGTAGAGCATCGTGATCGGCCAGATCTCGCTCTGCCCGTACATCTGGAACAGCACGTCCTTGCCGCCCAGCAGCTCCTTGGCCCGCAGCATCGTCGTCTCGCTGATCGGGGCGGCCGCGTAGTTCAGGCACCGCAGGCTCGTCAGGTCGTACCTCGCCGCATCGGGGTGGGTGACCATCGGCTGGATCATCGTCGGGACCATGAACCCGAAGGTCACCCGCTCCTGCTCGATCAGCCGGAGGAACCGCTCGGGGTCGAACGCCGGCTCCACGATCACCCGACCACCGGTCTTCAGCACCTGCCACAGGAAGAGCACCGCGGCGTGGGTCAGCGGCGCGGCGGCCAGGTAGGCGTCGCGCTCGTCGAGCATCGGCGAGCTCCAGCGGTACTCGTCGCAGGCCCCCATCCAATGGCGGTTGGTGTGGAAGATGCCCTTCGGCCTGCCGGTGGTGCCGGCCGAGAAGCGGATGACGTGCAGGGCGTCCGGGCCGACGTGCACCTGCGGGTCGTCCGCCGAGGCCGCGGCGAGCGCCGCCTCGTAGGACTCGGCGCCCGCGGGCGGGGTGTCGGTGCCGTAGACCAGGACGTGCTCGAGCTGCGGCATCCGGTCGCGCAGGGCCAGCAGGTCCTCGGCCAGCGGCGCGTCGACGATCAGCAGTCGGGCGTCGACGAGGTCGCAGAGGTACGCGTTGCCGTCGGCGGCGTTGTGGGCGTAGAGCGCGGCACGGACGAACCCGCCCAGCGCGATGCCGGTGATCTGCTCGACGGTCTCGGGCCCGTTGGGGCCCAGCATCGCCACCCGGTCGCCCGGCTCGATCCCGCGTGCGGCGATCGCCTGCGCCAGCCGCGACGAGCGCTCGAACAGCTCCGCGTACGTCTGCCGACGGTCGCCGGCGGTGACGGCGACGTTGCGGGCGTACTGGGACGCCGAGCGGCGGAGGACCTCGCCGAAGTCCATCGCGAGGGCGGGAGGAGCGATCGTCGTCGTCATGGCCTCACGGTAGGTCGGTCCTGTGCGCCGGGTCACGGTTTCGGGCCGTCGGTGCGCGCACGGCGAAGCGACCGTGCACGCGGGCGCAAGCGCACCGATCATCGCCGCATCTGGTTCCACGGGCTCGTGGTCGGATCGGCGCCATCTCCGGGAGGGCCCTTCGAGCCACCGGCGCCGCGCATCGTGCGTGGGAGCGCGTCGCGGATCCGGTTCGGCGACTTCAGCCGCAGCTTCCGTCAGGAGTTCGGCGCGTCACCGAGCGAGGTGCGGCGGGCCCGTGCGGCGGTCGGCGGCGCGTCGCCGGCCCGGGACGGCGACCCGCCGGACCGCGGCGCATCGCCGACCGACGGCGACCGCCCCGTCGCCCCGCCGCACCCCGCAGCCCCATGATTTAGGGCCCCCGAACTTCCCTGGTAGGGTGCGCGGATGCCCGTGGCGTCCCCCCGCACCCAGGCTCCCGATACGGCCCTGAGCCCGACGGTCTCCGCACACGCGACGGCGACCGACCCGCCGGCGTCGGCCGAACGGCTGTGGTCCGCGGCGCAGGCGGCCGGCGGGCCGCTCGTCGAACCCGATCCGACGAGCCCCGAGCACCGCATCGTCACGTTCCTGTGGCGTGACGCGACGGGCCCCGCGCCCACCCCGGCGCCCGAGGTGCTGCTCGTGCTCGACACGATCACCGACCGCCACCGCGACGCGCTGGAGCCGGCGATCCTGCGGCCGATCGGCGGTGGCCTGCGCGCCGTGAGCTACCGACTGCCGCACGACCTGCGCGCGTCGTACGCCTTCCACGTCGCCCCGACGATCGCGCCAGACCTCGGCCGCACCCGCGAGGGCTGGAAGGGCGTGCTCGGCGCCCGCGTCCCCGATCCGCTGAACCCCGACCGGATCCCGGCGCCGGGCGACCGCGAGGTGTCGATCCTGTCGCTGCCCGGCGCGCTCCCCCAGCCGTGGCGCGGCGCCCGGGCCGATGCCACGGGCGAGGTGACCCGCCACGACGTGCCCGCCCCCACGCTCGGCGATCCACGCTAGACCTGGGCGTACCGGCCCGCCGGGGTCTCCGACGACGACGTACTCGACGTCGTCGTGCTGCTCGACGGCGACGTGTGGGGGTCGATCGTCCCGATCGCCCCGACGCTCGACGCGCTGATCGCCGCGGGGGCGATCCCACCGGTCCGGGCGCTCATGCCGCACTCGCTGGACGGGCCCACGAGGATGGCCGACCTGGCGATGGACGACCGGTTGATGCTCCTGGACAGCAACCGGCGGATGCGCGACGCCCTGGCCGCCCGCGGGATCCCGACGTCGTACCGGGAGTACGCCGGCGGCCACGACTACGCCTGCTGGCGGGGCGGGCTGGCGGACGGGCTGATCGCGCTGCTGGGCTAGCGGGCCGACCGACAGCCGCGGGTCTCGGGCGAACGGCGTGACGGCACGTTCGCAACACACGCGGTCCGACGTGTTCGTCCCCCATCTCGCGTTACCAACCCTTGGTACATTCGCCGTATGGCCACGAACACCTCGATCAGTCTCGACGACCACTTCGCGGCCTTCCTCGCCGACCAGGTCGGTGCGGGCCGGTACCGCTCGGCGAGCGAGGTCGTCCGTGCGGGCCTGCGCCTGTTGGAGGAGCGCGAGATCCAGTTGTCCGCGCTTCGCAGCGCACTCGCCGCGGGCGAGGCCAGCGGTGAGGCCGAGGCGTTCGACTTCGATGCGTTCGTCGCCGCGAAGACCTCGTGAGCGCGTACCGGCTCACGCCGGCCGCACAGCGAGACCTCTCGTCGAACTGGGACTTCACCGAGGAGCGCTGGGGCGTCGGCCAGGCGGAGACGTACATCCGCGAGCTCCAGGCGGCGATCGAGCGCGTCGCGGCGGACCCGGACCGCGGGCGCACGCGGGACGAGATCCGCGAGGGGTACCGGAGCTACACGATCGGCAGCCACGCGGTCTTCTACCTGGCTCACGCCGACCGTGTCGACGTCGTCCGGATCCTGCATCTACGGATGGATCCCGGTCGGCATCTGTGACACCCCGGCGGGCGTTCGTCGGAGCCCAGCCGGGAGTCGAGCCCGATCCTCGCTCAGGGCGCGTCGCCGCCACCGCTCGTCGAGCACCGCCACGAGCCGATCGTGCGGCTCTCGACCTGGGGCGATGCCGACGATCTGGTGACGAGCCGCCAGGGCGACGCCAAGGAGCTGACTCGTACCGTCACCGTCGACGACCGCCTACGCCGTGGCGTGGCCGCGGGCGACGCCGCCCCGACGCGTCGTCCGGCTACGCCCGCCGGAGTCCGCGACGCCGATCCACGCCCTGCGCATGCGCGACGAGCAGCACGCCGAGGTCAACCACGGCGGGGCCGTCCTCCGCGTCCGTCCGCCGACGCCGGGCCGCTGCCCGAGGCTCGTCGCCGGCGCATGGAAGGACGTGGGCACCTGGCAGGCCGCCGCGCTGGCCGCCACGACCCGGGAGAGCACGTCCGCGTGGACGTCGGCCTCGCGCGTGGTGGTGTGCGATCCCGCGAACGGACGCTATCGCTGGGCGTTCGATGAGCGATCCGAGGGCTCGCAGTACGGCACGTCGTCGAACCGGGTGTCGCGGATCGCGCAGGTCGGGCCCTGGCTCGTCGCAGAGCGGGCCGACGCAGACCTCCCGTGGTCCACGACGATCATCGACCTGGCGACCGACCGGCCGGTCGCCACGATCTCCGGCACGCTCGGCGGCGGCGAGGTTCAAGGCTCCGTGACTTCCCTGCGCGCGCCCTGGTTCCCCGGCGCCCGCGTCGCGGCAGTGCCGGGCGCGATCGCGTGGACCGTCGAGGACGAGCACCTCGGTCGTGCGGCCTCGTCGGCGACCGTCGTCCTCGCCGACGATGCCGGGGTGCGGAGCGTCGGCACGGTCCGACTGCCGGACCGCGCCGTCACGGACCCGTCGCCCCCGTCCCCGCTCCGCCTCGAACGCCACCGGCTCAGCTGGCCGGCCGACGGCGGCTCGCGCGAGGTCCCGGTCCGACCCGCGGCACCCGGTGGCCTCGCCGTGACCCGCCTTCCCGGATGAGCGCTTGACCCGACGACCCTGCGCTCACTGCGGCGCGGTCGCCGCCGGCACCCACCCCTCGGGGTACGCGCCGGCGGGGACCGACGACTCGCCGATCGGGAACCACCGCTGGGCGTGCTCCCACGCCCTCGTCCCCCGCAGCAGCGGCCGCAGGTCCTCGGCCATCGCCAGCACGCGGATCGTCGCGCCGACGTGGAGGTCGAGCGCGGTCGGCGCCTCGCCGCCCATCAGGCCCTCGTCGACGTACCGGTCGACCTGCGCGAGGATCGCCGGAAGCCCCGCCAGGTCGGCCTGCAGCCGCTCGGCGGTGATCCCGTGGTACCGCCACCCGCCGCGGATCGCCCGGATCGCGACGTCGGTCCCCGCCCCGTCGAGCGTCCCCCGCCCGAGCAGCGCCCCGAACCGCTCGGGACGGAAGTGCAGCGCGCCCCACGGCAGCCGACGACCCAGGTCCTGGAGCTCGCCGTCCGCCCACGCCTCGGCGTCGCGGACGGCGTCGGCGATCGGGGCCGGGTAGAGCGGGGCGACGTCGGGACGGATCCGGTCCAGCCGCCGCAGGATGGCGACGGTGCCGTGGACCGGCTCGTCGTCGACGAGCATCCCGGGAACGGTTGTGCGGCCCTCCCCGTAGATCGCCGCCATCTCCTCGCCGTGACGGCCGAACGTCACGTCGACCCGCTCGACCTCCAGGCCCTTGAGCGTCAGCGCCCGGCGGACGGTCGCGCACGGATGCGACGGTGGCAGCTGGTGCAGGACGAGCTTCGGCGTGCCCGCGGTGGCGCTCATGGGCCGACCCTACGCGACGCCTCCGCCGCCGTCAGCCGACGCGTCGGGCGACGAGCGCGTGGTAGTGGATCGGCTCGCCGGACATGCGCAGCCGGTGGCGGAACCGCTCGACGTGCACGACCTCGGAGCCGTGCCCGCCGGCCCGCAACCGTGCGACGTACGCCGACAGGTCGCCGGCGTCCGGGTCGAGCACGTCGTCGGTGACGGTGATCGCCAGCCACGACCCGACGGGGAACGCCTGCCACGCCGCGTCGAACGCGGCGGCCGACACGTGGCCCAGCCCCAGCGCACCGGCCCCGACGAGGCACGTCAGGCCGTGCCGCGCGACGAGCCGGGGCACGTCGGCGTCGGCCAGGTCGCCGACGACGTACTCGGCGTACTGGCCGGGCCGGTCGCGCTCGGCGGCCTCGCGCGAGCCGGTCGCGGCGTCGACGGCGACGAGCGTGCCGGTGACGCCGCGGGCGCGCAGCTCCTCCCCCACCACGCCGTTGCCCGCGCCGAAGTCCAGCGCCCGGATCGCCGCGACGTCGCCGCCGGCCCGGTCGACGGCGCCGACGAGCGCGTCGGCGAGGGTCGCCGGGGACCGGCAGTCCAGCTCGCGCTGGACGACCTCCTCGTAGAGCCCCGGCACCGCGTACACGCGGTCGTACTCGTGCAGGCGCATCTCCTCGCGGCGGCCGTCGGCGTGGACGACGGTCAGTCGCTCGTCACCCTGGTCGAGGCCGGGGTCGCGGTTGAGCGTCACGGCGTAGTCGTGGGCCATCGGTCCAACATGGCAGACGGCACGGCGCTCAGCGCCCGTACGGTCCGGGCGCGGGGCCCGGCCCGTCGTGGCCCGTGGGCTTGCGGAGCGCCGCGGCGGCGTCGGCCAGGCGTCGTGCCCGCGCCGCCTGCGCCTCGTGACGCTCGACGGTCCAGCGTCGCGCGCCGACGCCGCAGACGGCGAGCGCCGCCACGAACGCCGCGACCCCGGCGGCCCGGAGCACGACGGCGATCGGGTCCTCGATCCCCGGCGCGTCCCAGATCTCGTAGACGAGCCGGCCCCAGTCGTGGTGCTCGCTCCCGCCGGTGATGAGCGGCAGGTCGCGGTCGCGCGCGTCGGCCGCGTACACCGCCGAGGAGTAGCACGACGCCGACAGCAGCATGAGGCAGGCGACGAGCGCCCCGGTCCGGCGCTGCGCGACCGCCAGGCCGACGAGGACCGCCGGGACGACGAGCTGCAGGATCGTGCCGCCCAGGAGGATCAGCGCCTCCCACCCGGTCGGCACGAGGAGGACGTGCCCGGCCTCGTGGAGGAGGAGGTTCACCGTGTGGACGACCCGGGCGACCCAGCCGATCGGGCCGGCCCCGTAGGCGACCCCCGGGTCGTCGACCCACAGGTGGTGGGCCAAGAGGACCGCGACGAACGCCGCGCCGAGCGCGCGCGCCGGGTGCAGCCCGCGCAGGGCGGGCGGGCGGGGGAGCGCCGTCGAGCGGGGTGCCACGTGGTCGTGTCGACCGCGTGGCGCCCCGCCGTGAGCGGCCCGTCCGCACGCGGACGGGCGTTCGACGGTGCGTCAGGCGGTGGCGCCCTCGGCGACGGCGTCGTCGGCGTCCGCCTCGGCGACCTCGGCCTCGACGAACTGCGTCTCGACGAGCGTGGGGTCGCGCTTCGTCCCGCGGATGACGTCGTCCGGGGTGCCCTCGGGCATGAACCGGCCGTTGCGCATCCCGTAGTACACCGCCTGCGGGTGGTGGACGACGAGCGCGAGCGTCGACTGCTCCGGCAGCGGCGAGTAGCCGTGCGTGAGGCTCATGCCGATCTTGCCGAACCCGAGGACCTTCTCGACCTTCTCGTGCTCGGACTGGTCGGGGACGGCGGGGTAGCCCCACGAGAGCCGGCGGCCCTGGGTCTCGGGGATGCCGAGCCACCCGCGGAGCTTCCAGTGCAGCCACTCCGACAGGCCCTCGGCGGTCTGCACGCCCAGGCCGTGGACGAAGAGCTGCTCGGCGAACTCGCCCTCGGCGTGCAGGCGGTCCATGAGCTCGGTGACCTCGCCGCCGACCGTCACGGCCTGCAGCGCCACGACGTCGAGCTCCTCCGGCGCCGACCACGACCCGTCGTCGTTGCGGATGCCGGGCCGGAAGAAGTCCGCCGACGCCATCCGGTCCCCGACCTGCTGGCGCGGGGTGACGAACCGCGTCAGCTCGGTCGTGCGGTCCTCGGGATCGAGGACGACGATCTCGTTGCCCGCGCCGTAGCAGGGGAAGAACCCGAGGATCGCCCGCGGGTGCAGGTAGTCCTGCTCCTTCCACATCCGCTCGAGCTTGGGCAGGAAGCCCTCGCCGGCGTCCGGGTCGTCCGGGTCGCCCTCGAGGAGCTTGCGCCACGCCTCGCCCTTGATGCCCTTGCCGCCCCAGTGGAGCTTGAAGAGGACATGGGTGTCGAGGTGGTGGTACAGCTCGTCCATGTCGACGGGGATCTCCTGCACGCCCCAGAACGGCGGCTCGGGGATCGGCAGGTCGGTGGCGGCCGGGGACCGGACCGAGTCGTCGGTGACCGGCGGCAGGTCCTTCTCGATCTTCGCCTGCTCGCGGAGCTTGATCGCCGCGGCGCGGATCTCCTCGACCATCTGGGGCTGCTCGCCCTTGTCGACCATCCGGTCCATGACGCCGAGGCCCTCGAACGCGTCCTTGCAGTAGAAGACGCCCGGCTCGTAGATCTCGTCGTCGTCGAGCCCGTTGGGATGCAGCGCGCGGTACGAGAAGTTGCGGTTGATCGCCGCGCCGCCGATGAGGACGGGGAACTTCAGGTCGGCCTTGTGCAGCTCCTGGACGGCGAGCGGCATCTGCTTCGACGTCGACACGAGCAGCGCCGACAGGCCGATCGCCGTGGCGTCGTGCTCCTTCGCGGCGTCGATGATCGTGCCGACGGGCACCTGCTTGCCGAGGTCGACGACGGTGTAGCCGTTGTTGCTGAGGATGGTGTTGACGAGCGACTTGCCGATGTCGTGGACGTCGCCGAACACGGTCGCCAGGACGACGGTGCCCTTCGTGTAGTCGGCGGTCCGCTCGAGGTAGTTCTCCAGCTGCGCGACGGCCTTCTTCATGACCTCGGCCGACTGCAGGACGAACGGCAGGATGAGCTCGCCGGCGCCGAACTTGTCGCCGACCTCCTTCATCGCCGGCAGCAGGACGTCGTTGAGCGTCGGGACCGCGCCGATCTTCTCGACGGAGCGGTCGATGTCGGCCTCGACCCCGTCCTTCTTGCGCTTGAGGATCCGGAAGTGCAGCGCCTCCTCCGGCTCCATCTCGGCCGTCGGGTCGGCGGCGACCGCGTCGTCCTCCTGCGGGCCCTTCGACTCGAAGTGGTTGATGAAGTCGGCGAGCGCGTCCTCGTGGCGGTTCCAGACGAGGTCCTCGGCGAGCCGGCGCTCCTCCGGGTCGATCTCGCCCATCGGGATGATGTGGGCGGGGTTGACCATCGCCAGGTCGAGCCCGGCCTCGACGCAGTGGTAGAGGAAGACGGAGTTCAGGACCGCGCGGGCGGCGGGGCCGACGCCGAACGACACGTTCGACACGCCGAGCGACGTCTTGACGCCGGGCAGGCGGTCGCGGATCGAGCGGATCGCCTCGATCGTCTGGATCGCGGAGTCCTTCCACTCGTCGTCGCCCGTGGTGAGGGTGAAGGTCAGCAGGTCGAAGATCAGCGCCTCGGGATCGAGGCCGTGCTCGTCGCAGGCGATCCGCTTGATCCGCTGGGCGATCTCGAGCTTGCGCTCGACCGTCTTGCCCATCCCGACCTCGTCGATCGTCAGGGCGATGACCGCGGCGCCGTGCTGCAGCGCGAGCGGGACGACCTCGTCCATCTTCGCGCGGCCGGCCTCGAGGTTCACCGAGTTGACGATCGCGCGGCCCGGGATCTGCTCGAGCGCGGTCTTGATGACGTCGGGCTCGGTCGAGTCGACCTGGATCGGCGCCGGCTGGCTCAGGCTGATCTTCTTGACGACCTGCCGCATCTGCTCGGCCTCGTCCTGACGCTCGGTGAGCGCGACGCACACGTCGAGGACGTGGGCGCCACCCTCGACCTGGCCCTCGGCGATCGCGACGAGCGCGTCGTAGTCGTCGGCGAGCAGCAGCTCCTTCGCCTTGCGCGAGCCCTGCGAGTTGACGCGCTCGCCGACGATCGTCGGGCGCGGCTCCTGGACGAGGTCCGCGGCGGCGATCATCGACGACAGCCGCTGGGCGCGCTGCTCCGACCCGACGGCGTGGGAGGTCGCGCCGGCGGGCTTCGTCGCGACCCGCTCGGCGATCGCGGCGATGTGCTCCGGCGTCGTGCCGCAGCAGCCGCCGACGATCGCGACGCCGTACTCGTCGACGAACGTGCCGAGCGCGTCGGCGAGCGGCTGCGGCTTCTCGGGGAAGACCGTCTCGCCGCTCACGCCCTGCTGGGGGATGCCGGCGTTCGGGATGCAGTGGATCGGGACCCGCGCGTTCGCGCCGAGGTAGCGGATCGCGTCGCGCATGTCCTCCGGGCCGGTCGAGCAGTTGAGGCCGACGACGTCGACCTTCAGCGCCTCGAGCGTCGTGAGCATGGCGGCGACGTCGGTGCCCAGGAGCATCTTGCCGCCGTTGGGCAGCAGCGACACGGAGACCTGGATCGGGAGGGTCCGGCCGGTGGCCTTGAACGCCTCGCGCGCGCCGAAGATCGCGGCCTTCGCCTCGAGGATGTCCTGGACGGTCTCGATGATGAGGAGGTCGGCGCCGCCCTCGATGAGGCCGCGCGACTGCTCCTCGAACACCTCGACGAGCTCGGGGAAGCGGATGTTGCCCAGGGTCGGGTCGTCCGACGCCGGCAGGTGGCCCGTCGGCCCGATCGACCCGGCGACGAACCGGTCCGGGCCGGCGGCCTTGCGGGCGATCTCGGCGGCGCGACGGTTGATCTCGAGCGTGTGGTCGGCCAGGCCCCACTCCTCGAGCTTGATCCGCGACGCCTGGAACGAGTCGGTCTCGAGCACCGTGGCGCCGGCGTCGAGCATCGTCTCGTGGAGCTCCTCGATGACGTCGGGCCGGTTGAGGACGAGGACCTCGTGCGCGCGCCCGGGAAGACGGTAGTCGTCCTCGAGCGACAGGTTCTTGTCTTCGAGCAGGGCGCCCATCGACCCGTCGAACACCACGACGTGGTCGCGGACGGCTGCCAGGTAATCGCGCTCGGCCATGCGATCTAGGCTACCAACGATCGCCCCAACCTTGCCACGACTTTGTCAAGGTTGGGGCGGACGCGGGTCATCGGCGCGGGTCGTGGCGCGGGTCGGTGCGGGTCGTGGCGCGGATCGGCGCGGGCCCGGAGGGGCGTTGCCGGGGAGGGCGGCGTGG
The DNA here is from genome assembly GCA_023230855.1 of Solirubrobacteraceae bacterium. Classification (GTDB taxonomy): domain Bacteria; phylum Actinomycetota; class Thermoleophilia; order Solirubrobacterales; family Solirubrobacteraceae; genus Patulibacter. The sequence goes on along the minus strand of JALNWQ010000010.1, from coordinate 133,007 downwards.
CACGGGTCGAACGACGCTGCGATGGAGGCGACGTCCGGACGGCGCGGTTGCGCGGGCGGCGCTCATGGGGCGCACCCCACCCCCCACTCCAGGGCGCTCCCCCCAGACGACGCCGGCCGACGGCCACGTGGACCACCGTCCGACGAGCGCGAGGGCGATCCACACCAGCGACGCCCCCGCGCGTCCCGCGCCCCCGGCTCCCCTCCGCACTCCGCACTCGCGGAGCCGCCCCCGGCCGCCACGCCGGCGAACCAGTCCCCGAGGCGTCGTCGAGGGGACTGGCCCAGGTGGTCGCGGATGGCCCACCGACGCGGGTCGGTCCGTACGGTCGGTCGGCCTCGGTCGGTCGACGCGGGTCGGTCCGTGCGGTCGGTCGACCCCGGCCCGCCGACGCGGGTCAGTCGGCCCGGGCCGACGTGTCGATCGCGGCCTGGACCGCGCGCTCCGGCGCCTCCCAGAAGAAGAGGTGCCCGGCGCCGTCGATCGTCTCGAGCCGGGCGCCCGGGATCGCCGAGGCGAGGACCGGCGCGTTGGGGTAGGGCAGCATCCGGTCGTCGGTGCCGTGGATGATCGTCGTCGGCACGGCGATGTCGCCCAGCCGCGCCGCCGGGTCATGGCCGCCGATCGCCGCCATCTGGCCCGAGATGATCCTCAGCGACACGCGGTGCGCGGTGGTGATCGCCCGGAACCGGTCGTACGCGGCGGCGCGGGCCGCGAACGGCTCCGACACGTTGATCTCCCAGCTGGCGCGCATCGCCCGCTCGCCGTCGCCGCTCTGCAGCGCGGCGACGAGCCCGCCCATGACCGCCGGATCGGTCCAGGTGCCGAGCGTCGAGCCCGGCGACGTGCAGCCCAGGACGAGCGAGCGCACCCGCTCGGGGTGGCGGAGCGTGATCTCCTGGGCGGTCATCCCACCCATCGAGATGCCGTACACGTCGATCGGACCGTCGATGCCCAGCCGGTCGAGGACCGCGAGCTGGGCGTCGGCGAGGTCGGCGATCGTGAACGGGTCGGTGATCCGCGACGACCCGGCGACGCCGATGTGGTTGACGCTGATGACCCGTCGACCGGCGGCGAGCAGGCCCCGGAGGAAGTCCTCGCCCCAGTGGGCGTGGGTGGCGGCCATCCCCTGCACGAGCAGGAGCGGCGCGCCGGCGCCGACGTCGAGGACCGTGCGGACCGACCCGTCGTCCAGGACGACCGGCAGCGGTTCGCGGTTGAGCAGATCGTCGACGGGGGCAGGTCCGAGCATCCCCACCCCACGCTAGACGAGGCCCGTCCGCCGGGCCCCCGATCGTCGTCGCACAACCAGCCGATCCGGGGGTCGATCACGTGATCGGGACGGCCCCGGGCCGACGGCGTCCCACGCCGTCCGGACCGGCGACGGCGAGGTGCGCCCCGACGGCGCTCCCCGCCGTCGTCCCCGTCAGGGCGTGACCGACGTCGGCCCGGCCGGCGCCGACGCCCCGGCCGGGGTCGACGTCGTCCCCGGGGCGCCACCACGGCGGCCGGCGTCGTCGAGGCCGTCGACGATGTCGAACGTGCCGGACGACGAGCCCACCCGCACCTGCACCGTGCGGCGCTCGCCGTCGTCGAACGTCACCCGGCAGCGGAAGCGTGATCCCTCGCGCAGGTCGGCGCCGCCGTCGCACTCCGCGGTGGCGGGCCTTCCGGTGCGCTCCTCGACGACCGCGGCGACCCGCTCCCCCGCCCGAGCGCCGTCGACGACCGCCCCGGCGCACCCGGTGGCTCCGGCCGCGACGGCGAGCGCCGCGGCGCCCCGCCTCACTCCGCCTCGGCCCCGGCGCGGACCGGCGACGTCTGGGTCAGCGGGGGCAGGCTCACGGGGGCGGCGTGCATCGCCCGCATCCGGATGTCGCGCCAGGTGACGCCCTCGCCGAGCATCGCGGGCATGCCGAGCGCCAGGGCCGTGGCGATCTCGACGGCCTGCAGGACGATGCCGTACCCGAGCGCCTCGGCGTAGCCGACGCCGTACCCGGCGGTGAGCACGGTGACGCAGGCCGCCTGGAAGACGCCGAGGTTGGACGGCGTGAGCGGCAGGACCGCGGTGACGTTGACGGCGAAGAGGACCGCGGCGGCCGCCCCCAGCCCCTCGTCGATCCCGAACGCGCGCAGGAGGAGGAAGCAGCTGAGCCACTGCAGCGCCCACGCGGTGAGCTGCGACCCGACGGCGATCGACCCGAGCCGCGGGCTGCGGAACACGCGCAGGCCGCCGCGCAGCGCATGGGCCCACGTCCGCATCCGGGCCTGGAACGCGGCGATCCGACCCTTGCCCGACCCCCAGCGGAACCGCAGCAGCAACGGGCCGCAGAGCACGACCGCGAGCAGCGCGAGCGGCGCGACGGCGAGCGTCACGAGCGCCCCGTCGCCGCCGCGGAAGAGCGAGATCGAGCTGATCATCGCCGCGCCGAGCAGGATCAGCGCGAGGATGTTGATCATCGTCTGCGACACGATCGTGCCCAGGACGACGGGCAGGTGCTCGCGTGGTCGGCCGGTGCGGCGGGCCACGATGAGCGCCCGCGACGGCTCGCCGAGGCGGGCGGGCAACGTGGCGGACATGAGGACGCCGATCGCGGTCGCGCGGAACGTCTCGGTGTGCCGCAGCGGCGAGTCGGGGATCGCGGCCTTGATGATCGCGTGCCACGAGATCGACCGGAACGCCATCGACGACGCCATGACCGCCAGGGCGAAGAGCACCCACAGCGGCGAGGACCGCAGGAGGCTGTCGCCGATCCGCTCCAAGCCGATCTTCTGCAGCGCGACGACGCCGAGCCCGGCCATCGCCGTACCGGCGACGACGAACCCGCCGCGACGCAGCACGGTGCGGCCGATCCGGCGGCGGCGCTCGTGCGCGGTCTCCTCCGGCCCCGCGCTCGGCGGCGCGATCCGTCGGGCCGGCGCGGCCGGGCGCCCGTCGGCGGGCACCAGGCCACGCTCGACGGCGATCCGGGTGGCGAGCGACGCGGGCACCGGGGCCTGGAGCGCGTCCTCGTACACCCCGACGACGCGGGCGGCGACGCGCGGCCAGGCGTAGCGCTCCGCGGAGCGTCCGGCGGCCTCGGCCATCGTGCGCCGGCGGGCGGGACGGAGCGCCAGGTCCCGCAGCGCGTGGGCGAGCGCCTGGGCGTCGCCGGGCGGCACGAGCAGGCCGTCGCGGCCGTGCGTGACGACGTCGCGGTAGCCGACGATGTCCGACGCGACGACCGGCACGCCGTGCGCGAACGCCTCGGTGAGGACCATGCCGAAGCTCTCGCCCCCGAGCGACGGGGCGACGAGCACGTCGCTCCCGGCGAGCTCGGCGGCCTTCGTCGCGTCGTCGATGCGCCCGAGCACGCGGACCCCGGGCAGCGCGGCGTCGAACGCGACCCGGCGGACCTCCTCCGCGTCCGGGCCGATGACGGTGAGCTGGACCGGCAGCTGGGCGCGGAGCGCGTCGAACGCGCGCAGGAGGATCGGCAGGCCCTTGCGCTCGACGGCCTGGCCGACGAACGTGATCCGCAGCGGACCGGCCATGCCCTCGGCCACGGGCCCCGGTCGGGAGCCGGCGGGCAGCTCCACCCCGTTGGGGATGATCCGGTAGCGGCCGCCGTAGTAGCGCCGTCCGGTCCACGCGGCGGCGTCCGACACCGCGATCCGTTCGGTCAGGCGGTTGAGCCGGCGGCGGGCGCCCATGACGACCCCGGCCCCGTTGGTGACGTTGTTCTCGGAGTAGCAGTGGAACGTGCCGACGAGCGGCGCGGACGTGCCGACGAGCGCGTCCCAGCCGAGGATCGGGGCGTGCGGCTCGTGGAGGTGGACGACGTCGTAGTCGCCGCCGGCGAGCTCGCGACGCAGCGTGGCGATCGTCGTCGGGCTGCCCGCGAGGTTGGACACCGCGCCGTTGGCGGGCACGCCGACGGTGCGCCCCAGGGGGACGAGCCACTCGGGCACGGGACGGTCCTGCGGGGCGACGCCCCGGTGCATCCGGGCCGCCAGCCGATCGCAGGGATCGTACGGGGCCAGCACCCGGGCGTCGTGCCCCTGGCGGTGCAGCTCCGTGGCCAGAGCCTCGATGTGCCGGGCCACCCCGCCTGGGTACGTCCAGGAATACGGCGAGACCAGCGCTACGCGCATCGCCGACAGACTACCCACGGATCCCGTCGGGTTACCACGCGACCGTGGGGTCGATCACGCGACCCCGGCCCGATCGAGGCGCGACCGCGCGTGCCTGGCGCGCGGACGCCATCGACGGGGCCTCCGGCGGCCGCGTCACCCGCCCGGGGCCCGCTCGCCCTTCGTCGACGCCGCGGTCGCGCAGCCGGTCGGCGACGGCGGCGGAGGGGCGGTCGGCTCGCGGTCGCCGCCCCACGCCTGCCACACGGCGGTCACGGGGTACGTGCGCGCCAGGGTCGGGTCGAGCAGGCCGACGGGGAAGGCGGCGTCCTCGCGCACGGAGTACTGGAACGCGGCGGTGACGCGCGGGTCGTGCCACCAACGCACGAGCTGCTGGTGCATGAGTCGGCACTCGGCGCGCAGCACCGCGTCGCGGGTGAGCCGTCGCCCGCCGCTGCGGGGCGCGCCGACCCCGGTCTCGGTGATCCACGCGGGGCGGCCGTCGAGGCACGGTCGCCGGTCGAGCTCGCGCAGCGCGGCGGCGATCGGCTCCCCGCGTCCCGATCGGGGCCGCGCCTCGAGGTAGCCGTGGACGGTGAGGACGTCGGCGCGGCAGAGGACGTCGTCGGGCAGGGCGCGGAGGAACTCGTCGGCCGGCACGGCGCGCTCGGACGGTGCGGCCCAGGTGGCGAGCTCGCCGAGCGCCAGGCGGTCGCCGCGTCCGACGGGACGGGCGGTGATCTCGGCGTCCATCAGCCGTACGAGTCGGGCGTAGACGCCGGGCGACGCGGCGTCGCCGGCGGGGTCGCACGCATCCCGCTGCGGGTCGATGAAGTACGGCGCGTTGGGCTCGTTCCACGGGGTCCAGTCGGCGGCGTCGATCCCGGCGGCGCGGACCGCGTCGGCGACCCGTCGCACCGCGGCCCGGTACGCGCCGTCGTGGCGGGGGTCGAGCGGTTGCGCGCCCTCGCGGGCCTCCCCCGCCCGGCAGCCGCGCGCCGGCGCGGCGCCGGCCCAGTCGGGGACGCCCCAGAAGGTGATGAGCGGCCGGTAGTGGCCGGGCCGGGCCTGGCGGGCGGCCGCGATCGCGGCGAGGAGTCGCGTGAGCGACACCGGCCCCTGGCACGGGCCGACGCCCTCGCGCGCGCACCCGTCCGACAGGGGGAGGTTCGGATCGAGCGGCGCCTCGGCGGTCGGCTGCAGCAGGTCCCAGCGCACGTCGACCCGCACGTGCCGCGGCGCGATCCCGGCGACGGCCGTGCGGCCGAGGTCGAACGCGGGCTCCACCGCCGTGCCGGGCGGGGTGAGGAGGACCGCGTCGGCGGTGTCGATCCCGACCGCCAGCGTCGGGACGGGGCCGTCGCGCCCCGTCCCCGTGGGCGCGTCGGTGGCCCGGCGGGGCTCCGGGTCGTCCTCGCCGGCGCGGCCGAGCAGCGCCCCGCCCCCGACGAGCAGCGCCGCGAGCAGGACGAGCAGGAGCGTTCGCGCGACCGACGGCACCCCGGAGACCTTCGCGGCCGGGGCGGTCGGATGCGCCGGTCGGACCCGGGCCCCTCGGGGCCCGCGCCGTCAGGCGACGGTCAGACCGCCGAGACCTCTTCCTCGTCCTCGATCCGGAACGAGGAGCCGCAGCCGCAGGCGGCGGTGACGTTGGGGTTCTCGACCTTGAACCCGGCGCCGGTCATCGCGTCGAGGTAGTCGATCGTCGAGCCGGTGACGTACGGGAACGACTGGCGGTCGCACAGCACGGTGATCCCGTGCGAGTTGAAGGTCATGTCGCCGTCGCGCTTCTCGTCGAAGGCGAGGACGTACTGGAACCCCGAGCAGCCGCCGCCACGCACGCCGACGCGCAGGCCCGCCTCACCGTCCTGGGGGTTGCTGTCGAGGAACTCGCGGACCTTCTCCGCGCCCTTGTCCGTGATCGTGATCATGTGCCCTCCGATGACGTCCGGGGACGGTCCCGGCCGGGAGCCCGGCCACCGCACCCGATGCTTCACGAAGTGTAGCGCCCCGCGACGGCGCTCCCGAACGGTCGGGCGAGGGGTCACGACCCCCCTGTCGGAGGGCCGGTCGACGCCGACCGCACGGTTATGCTGGCGCCCGCATGTCCGAGCCCCGCCCCGACGACACCATCGGCCCGTACCGCATCGTCCGGGCCATCGGCCGGGGCGGGATGGGCGCCGTGTACCTCGCGGAGCACGCGTCGCTCGGCCGCAAGGTCGCGCTCAAGGTCGTCGCGTCCGGGATGGCCGACGACGAGGACTTCCGCCAACGGTTCGACCGCGAGGCGCGCCTGGCCGCCCGCCTCGAGCATCCCAACGTCGTGACGGTCTACGACGCCGGCGTGTCCGACCACGGCCCGTGGCTCGCGATGCGGTACGTCGAGGGCGAGGACCTCGGCGCGCGCCTGCGCGAGGAGGGCAGCCTCGATCCCGTCGAGTCGGTCGCGATCATCGAGCAGGTCGCCGCGGCGCTCGACCACGCCCACCTCAACGGGCTCGTCCACCGCGACGTCAAGCCCGCCAACGTCCTGCTGGAGCGCAGCGACGGCGGCCGCGCCGCGATCGGCTCGTCCGACGGCCGGATGCGCGCCCTGCTGGCGGACTTCGGCCTGACGAAGGACCTGGAGTCCCACGACGAGCTCACCGCCACCGGGGTCGTCGTCGGCAGCCTCGACTACCTCGCCCCGGAGCGGATCGAGCACGCCCGCACCGACGGCCGGTCCGACGTCTACGCGCTGGCGGCGATGCTCCTCGTCATGCTCACCGGGGACGCGCCGTTCCCGGGCAGCACCGCGAAGAAGCTCCTCGGCCACGTCAGCGCCCCCCGGCCGCTGCCCGGCGAGCGCCGGCCCGAGCTGGCCGCGTTCGACGACGTCATCGCCCGCGGCATGGCGATCGACCCCGCCGACCGCTACGCCACCGCCGGCGAGCTCGCCGTCGCCGCCCGCGCCGCGCTCACCGCGACGCCCGACGACGCCAAGGAGAAGCACGACTCCGGCCCCCACGACGCGACGGTCGTCGTGCCGCGCGCCGACGGCCCATCGACCTCGAGCGCCACCGACGCGACGCGCCAGGTCGCGACGGGCGCCCTCGCGACCGGCGGTCGGCCCGGCGCGGGTGGCGGGACCGCGGGCGGCGACCGCTCGACGCCCGGCGGCGGCACGAGCCCCTCGACGGGCGGGGCAGGAGGCGCACGTTCGCGACGCCCGCTCGTCATCGGCGCCGTGATCGCGGTGCTCGTGCTCGCCGGTGGCGGCCTGGCGCTCGCTCTCGGCGGCGGTGGCGGCAAGACGGTCACGACGACCGTCGGCGGGGGCACCCCGGGGACCGACCCGGGCCGCACGCCGGGAACCGACCCCGGCGGCACGCCGGGCGACCCGACCGACCCGGACGCGCCGCGACTCGAGGCGGCGCTCCGCCGCGCGATCAACGAGAAGGTCGCGGCGACCTGCGGCGACACGTCCTACACGAACCACGACGGGGGCTCCGAGGTCTACTACGCGGAGATCACCTGCAACCCCGACGCCGCCACCCGGCTGACGTACTTCCTCTTCAAGCGCTTCGCCGACGCCGAGTCGTACTACCGCCGTGGCCGCGAGGATGGGATCACCCCCGGCACCGCCGCCACCACCCGGGGCACGTGCATCAACCCGCCGTCCGGCGAGGTCCGGATGCAGGCGTCGCAGAGCGACACCCGCGGTATCGGCTGGCGCAACTGCGGCCGGATCTCCGACGGGAGCCGGCCGGTGTTCGAGCAGCTCCACCACCTCACGACCGACAGCGAGGTCGGGTTCGTCGTCGTCGGCACCCGCAACGACGTCGACTGGACGTCGCTGCAGGACACGATGAACGGTGCGGTGACGACCGACGGCGTCGCGATCCAGTAGCCGCGCGGCGCCGTCGGGCAAAGCGCGTACCCTGTGATCGATGCCCTCCGCCGACGAGCTCAAGCAGCGGATCGAGGCGGCCCTTCCCGGGTCGACCGCCGAGGTGTCGGGACCGGACGGCGTGCACTTCGAGGCCGTCGTCACGTCGGCGGCGTTCGCCGGCCGCTCCCGCATCGAGCAGCACCGCATGGTGATGGACATCTTCGCCGGCCAGCTCGGCGGCGAGATCCATGCGTTGAGCCTGAAGACCAAGACCCCGTCCTGAGGAGTCCCATGAGCGAGCAGCAGACCGAGAACCCGCTGCGCGACGCGATCGCCCAGGCGATCGGGGAGAACGACATCATCCTGTTCATGAAGGGCACGCCGGAGGTGCCGGCGTGCGGCTTCTCCTCGCGCGCCGTCGGGGTGCTCCAGGCGCTCGACGTGGCGTTCGCGAGCGTCGACATCCTGCCCGACCCCCGGATCCGCCAGGAGCTGTCGGCCCTGTCGCAGTGGCCGACGATCCCGCAGCTCTTCGTCCGCGGCGAGCTCGTCGGCGGGAGCGACATCATCCTCGAGATGTACGAGAGCGGCGAGCTGCAGGAGCTCGTCGGGGCCGAGGCCTCCGGCGACGCGCCCGACGCGCCGGCCGCCGACGCGCCCGCCGACTCCGGGCTGCTGCAGCCCGAGAACCTCCTCGGCAAGGACTGACCGGGCCGCCCCGGCGGCCGATCCGCCCGTGCCGTCCCGGTCCGCGAGCCGCCGGGTCCTCGCGGGCGCGATCGCGCTCGGCGCCGCCCTGCTCGCGGCGCCCGGCACGGCGTGGGCCGCCGCGGGAGAGCGGTGCCCGGACGTTCCCGGCGGGTCGCCCTCCGGCATCGCGCGGGGCCTCGTGGCCCCGCTCGCGGCCGGGCCCGCGTCACCGGCCGCCACCGACGCGGCCCTACGGGCGCTCGACGCCCTGTCGCCTCGGATCCGGACCTTCGTCGCCGGACGCACCCCCGAGGGACGGCCGCTGCGCTACGTCGTCGTCGGCGATCCCCGTGCGATCGGGGACCGCGACCTGGCCGCGGGGCGCCGCGACGCCGCCCGACGGCCGTCCGCGCAGGGCCGGGCGCGGCCCGACGGCCCGGTGACCGCGTGGCTCACCGGGGCGGTGCACGCCAACGAGCCGTCGGGAACCCCGGCGCTGCTGACGACGGTCGCCGCGCTCGCCGCCGACGAGAGCTGCGCGGGCCGGCGCGTCCTCGACCGGGTCGTCACCGTCGTCGTCCCCGACCTCAACCCGGACGGCGCGGCGCGCGGCACCCGCACGAACGCCGCGGGATTCGACCTCAACCGCGACTGGTCGACGACGACGCAGCCCGAGACCGCCGCCTGGTGGGGCGCGCTACGGCGGCTGCCGCCGACCGTCCTCGCCGACCTCCACGAGCAGTCCGGGACCGGGTACTTCACCCCGCCGTACGCGCCGCCGGTGCTGCCGGCGCTCGGCGGTCCGGCGCGACGCGTCGCCGACCGGGTCATCGCCCCGGCGGTCGACCGTGCGCTCGGCCGGTTGGGGCCCGACGCGGTCCGACCCGCCCACCGCGGCTACGACCTGCTGTACCCGGGCTACGCCGACAGCGCTCTCGGCCTGGCGTTCGGGGCCGCCACGATGACGTTGGAGCAGGGATCGGACGCGCCGTTCGCGGTGCGGGTGGCGCGACACGCCGCCGCCGCCCGCGCGGTCCTGGGCGCCGTCGCCGACCACGCCGACCGGGTCGGTCGCGCGGTCCGCGCCCAGCGCTCCCGGCGCGTCGCGGTCGCGGGCTGGGCGCTGCCGGCCGGCGCGCGGGACGCCGACCGGATCGCCCTGGCCGCATCGCTGCGCCGGCGGGGCGTCCTGGTCGCCGAGCTGCGGCGCGCCACGCGCGTGCGCGCCGTGGATGCCGCCGACCCCGGCCGACGGGGGCCGCGGGTCCGCCTGCCCGCCGGGTCGACGGTCATCGACGCCGACCAGCCACGGGCCGCGTGGCTCTCCGTGCTCCTGGCCGACGACGCCGCGGCCGACCCGGCGGGCGCGGATCCCTGGTCGCTGCCGCGCCTGGCGTCGCTCGAGGTCGTCCCGCTCGCGCGTCCGCTCCCCCGCGAGCGGACGCGCCCCGTCTCCACCACGACGCCGACGGTCGTGCCGGCCGGCGCCGTGACGTCGTTCCCGGCCGGCGACGCCGGGGCGCTGCGCGTCGCGATGGCGTCGCGCACCGTCGCCTCCCCGGTGCGGGTCGCGCCCGACGGGCGGCTGTGGCTCCACGCCGACGCGGCCACCGGCGGCGCCATGGCGGCCGCCGGGGTGCGCCCGCGACGCGAGCCGACCGGTCCGCCGGACGACGCCGTCGCGTTGCGCTCGCCGCGGATCGCCGTGCTGCGGGACCCGACGCCGCCGCTCACCGGGCCGCCCTCGTCCCTCCCGGGGCCCGAGCGTCGCTCCGGCTGGATCACCTGGTGGCTCCGGCGGGCCGGCACGCCGGTCGACGTCGTCGACGGGGCCGTGCCGGTCGCGCCCGGCACGACGCACGTGGTGCTGGGCCCCGCCGCCCCACCGTTCGGCGTCCTCGGTGGCACGGGGATCGCCGCGCTGCGGGCGTTCGCGGCGGGCGGCGGATCGATCGTGCTCCTCGGCGACGCCGTCGACGCCGCGTCGCGCGCCGGGCTGACCGGGGTCACCACGGCCCGGGGCCCGGACGCCCCGGCGCACCTGCGGGCGACGGCCGGCGCCGACGTCGTCACGCTGACCGGTCCCGTGGTCGACGTCGTCGTGGCGGGCGAGCGGCGGCTCCTCGCCCCCGCCGGCGCCACGACGTCGCTGCGGGCGGGCGACCGCCCGCTCGTCGTCCGCGAGCGCGTCGGCGCGGGCGAGGTCGTGAGCGTCGGCTTCTCGCCGACGTTCCGGGGGTTCGCGCCCGGCGGCGAGGCCGTGCTGGCCGCGCTGCTGCTCACCCCACCCGGATAGGGTGCGCCCATGCCGGTCGCGGTCGTCACCGACACCACCCAGTACCTGCCCGCCGGGCTGCTCGCCGACCGCGGCGTCGGCCAGGTCAGCCTGTACACCACCCGGGACGGCGCGTCGACGCGCGAGAGCGCGATCGCCGACCTCGACGCGTTCTACGCGTCCCTGCGCGACGCGTCGAGCCTGCCGTCGACGTCGCAACCGTCGGTCGGCGACTTCCTCGAGGCGTACGAGCCGCTCGTCGCCGCCGGGAGCGACGTCGTGTCGATCCACCTGGCGGGTGGCATCTCCGGCACCGTCGAGTCGGCGCGCCAGGCGGCCACGATCGCCGCCGGCGACACCGGCCGACGGGTCGACGTCGTCGACTCGCGGATGGCGTGCGGCGCCCTCGGCCTCGTCGTCCTCGCCGCCGCGGCCGCCGCGCGGGCGGGCGGGTCCGTCGACGACGTCGTCGCCCGGGCCGAGGCGGCCCGCGACGCGCTGCTGCGCCGGTTCATCTTCGCCGTCGACACCCTGGAGTTCCTGCGCCGCGGCGGCCGCATCGGCACCGCCCAGGCGTGGGTCGGCGGCGCGCTGAGGATCAAGCCGATCCTCACCCTCGACGGCGAGATCACACCGATCGAGCGGGTCCGCACGTCGAAGCGGTCGTTCGAGCGGATGGTGCAGGTCGCCGAGGAGCTACGCGCGTCCGGGTCGGACGCGTGGTGCGTCCAGCACATCCAGGCCCCCGCCGAGGCCGACCGGCTCGCCACCGCGGCGCGCGACGTCATCGGCACCGACCCGCTCTTCGTCAGCGAGGTCGGCCCGGTGATCGGCGCCCACGTCGGCCCGGGCCTCCTGGGCATCGGCGGGATCCCCTCGTCGCTGCTGGCCTGATCGGACGAGCGGGGCTCCCCGCCCGCGCGGCCTACCGCGCCGCGTCCGGTCCGGCCGGACCGGCGTCGTCCGGGAACGGCGTCGCCGCGTCGGGCCGCAGCCCGTCGAGGACCACCGACCGGGCGCGGAGCCACAGCCCGGCGTCCCCCGTGACGTGTGGCGGGGCCAGCAGCGACGTGGCGCCGGCCAGGCCGATGACGTCGGTCGCCCGGACGTCGCGCCGCACCGCCCCCGCGCCCTGGGCCGCCTCGACCACCGGCCGCAGCGCCCGCTCGACCCGGGCCCGGAAGACCGGGATCTCCTCGGCGCCCGCCTCGTCGGCGTTCACCGCGTCGACCAGCGCCCGCGACCCCGCGTAGCGGACCGCGAGCGTCGAGAACACCGCGTCGAACCGCTCGCCGGGCGGCGCGTCCGTGGCGGTGGCGGCGACCTCCTCGACGATCTGGTCGCCGAGGCGCTCGATGACCGCGCGGAGCAGGTCCTGCTTCGTCGGGAACCGGCGGTAGACCGTGCCCACGCCCACCCCGGCCTCGCAGGCGATCGCGTCGACCCCGACCGACGGGCCGTCCCGCCCGAAGACGACCTGGGCGGCGTCGAGCACGCGGGCGCGGTTGCGCTCGGCGTCGGCGCGCAAGCGTCCGCCGGAGTCGGCCTCGACCACCGTCATGCGTCGATCGTAGCGCCCCCGCGCCAAGCGGAGCGATCCGCTCCGTATCTGCTACCGTAAGCGGAGCATGCCGTTCCGCATGCTTCGCGCGCCGTGGCCGACCGCCCGCCGACGCCCGGCGCGGGCCCTCCCCTCGCTCGCCGTGCCCGCCCCGCTCTCCGCCCACCGCCAACGCGCCGTCGTCGCCGTCCTCGTCCTGGCGGCGCTGACCTACTCGCTGGCGCAGACGCTCATCATCCCGGCGTTCGCGGCGCTCACCGACGCGACCGGGGCGAGCACGGCCACCGCGTCGTGGCTCCTCACCGGGTTCCTCGTCAGCAGCTGCGTGGCGACGCCGATCATCGGGCGGTTGGGCGACCTGTACGGCAAGCGGCGGGTCCTCGTCGTCACCCTCGTCGTGTTCGCGATCGGATCGGTCGTGTCCGCCCTGGCCGACGGCATCGCCCTCATGATCGTCGGGCGGGTGGTGTCCGGCGTCGGCGGCGGCGTGTTCCCGCTCGCGTTCGGCATCGCCCGCGACGTCCTCCACGCCCGGCGCGTCCCCGGCACGATCGGCGCGATCAGCGGCGTCTTCGGCATCGGCGGGGCGATCGGCCTGCCGCTGTCCGGCGTCATCGTCGACCACCTCGACCCGTCGCTCATCTTCTGGTCCGGCCTCGTCGCGCTCCCCGCCGCGCTGGCCGTGCACCGCCTCGTCCCCCGGTCGGAGACCACACCCGACGTCCGCGTCGACTGGATCGGGGCCGGCGTGCTGAGCGGATCGCTCGTCCTCGTCCTGCTCGCCATCACCCAGGGCGACGCGTGGGGCTGGACCTCGTCCGTGACGCTCGGGACGTTCGCCGTCGGCGTCGTCGGCCTGGCCGGCCTGCTGCGGTTCGAGGCCCGCCACCCCGCCCCGCTGATCGACGTCGCGATGCTCCGCGGTCGCGCCGTCGGCGTCGCCAACCTCACGGCGTTCCTCACCGGCCTGGCGACGTTCTCGGCGTTCGTCCTCATCCCCCAGTTCGCGGTCGCCCCGACGACGACCGGCTACGGGTTCGGGATGTCGGTGAGCGAGGCCGGGCTCCTGCTCCTCCCCCACGCGCTCGTCATGATCGCCGCGGGTCCGCTGGCGGCCCGTCTCGGCAGCCTCCACGGGTATCGCGTGGTCCTGGGCGGTGGGACGGTCGTCATCGCCGGGGCGTTCGCGGTGCTCGTCGCCGCGCACTCCGCGCCGTGGCAGATCGCGCTCGCCGGGGCGCTCCTCGGGCTCGGCATCGGGTTCGTGATGTCCGGCCTGGCGAACGTCATCGTCGGCACGGTGGCGCAGACCCACGTCGGCGTCGCCACCGGCGTCAACGCCCTGGCCCGCCAGGTCGGCGCGGCCGCCGGGGCCGCGGTCGCCGCCGCGGTGCTCGCCGCCTCGACGCTGCCGGCGTCCGACCTGCCGACGGAGTCCGGCTACGCGCTGGCGTTCGCGCTGAGCGCCGCGATCTCGTTGCTCGCGGTCGTCGCCGCGTGGCTGCTGCCGCGGCACCGGCCGCAGTCCCGGTCCGGCGGCCCCGCCCGGGTCCGGGTGGCGGACGCGGGCCCGGTGGCCGGGCGCGCCTGACGCCCCCGCGTGGCCCCGCCCGCCCCGGCGGGGCGGAGCCGGCCGGGGCGCGACCCGTCCGGGAGGCTCCGCCCCTGCGGGCGCGGGGCGGCGAGGACGCGGGCCGGCGTCGACCCGCCGTTCGGGTCCCCGGTCCGCGTCGGCCGCGGTCCGCGTCAGCGACGCCGGCGGCGCAGCATGCCGGTGAGCGCCCCGATCCCGCCGGCCAGGACGAACCCGGCGACGGCGGTGCCGATGACGACGGCCTTCTCGTTGCGACGGATCTGGGATCGCCAGTCCGACAGCTCGGTGACGTCCGCCTGGAGCCGCTCGATCGACGTCGTCAGCTCGCGGCGGTGGTGCTCGAGCGAGGCCCGGATCTCGTCCGGGGTGCGCGCGGGGCTCATGCGCCGTCCTTCGGGAGGTCGAGGCGACCGTGGTCGCCGGTGGGCCGGGCGGGACCGCCGGTGGCGGCCGGCACGGCGGGCGGCGTCGTGCCGCTACGGGCGGCGCTCACGCTCTCGCGCAGGAGCTTCGCCTCCTCGACGGCCATCGTCGGCACCGGCGGGGCGCCCTTCTTCACGAACTTCATCGCCAGGTACCCGGCGAGGCCGGCGAAGACGACGAGCAGGAGCACGACGACGAGGTAGCCGACGAAGATGAGGTTGCCGCCGACCGGCAGCAGCCACCAGAAGAAGAACGCCAGCGCGTGGAGGAGGAACAGGCCGGCCAGCGCGAGGAACACCCCGGCGGCGACGCCGACGGCCGCACCGCGCCCGAGGCTCACGACCTTCTCGGCCACCTCGGCCTTGGCGAGCTCGATCTCGTCGCGGACGATGTGCTGCGTCCGCTCGGTGACCTCGGCGAGGCCCGCGACGACGCTCTTCAACGACGCCTCGCGGCGCCGGTCCTCAGCGCCGGACAAGGGTCCGCAGGAGGATCGCGACCAGGGCCCCGCCGGCGAAGGCGGCGGCGACGAGCATCTCGGGACGATCCTCGGGGATCAGTCCGCCGAGCGCACCGGTCTGGGTGGGCGGGACGTCGCCGAACGACGTCGGGGGCGCGTAGGCGTGGGGCTCCGCTCCGGAGGCGGGCGCCGGCTCGGGCGCGGGCTCCGGGTCCGGTGCGGGAGGCCCGGCGACGGCGTCGGCCCCGCCGGGCGCGGCGTCGGACGCGACGCCCGGGGCGGGCGCCTGGGGCTCCGATCCCGCGACGGACTCCTCGCCGTCGGCCGACAGGCCGGCCGCCGACGGGGTGATCCGCACGGTGTCGTCGGCCACGACGTCCTCGGCCGCCACGGGCTCGGACGGCGACCCGTCGACGTCCGACGCGGCCGGCGCCTCGTCGGCCTGCGACTCCGCCGGAGCGGCGTCGGCGGGCGACGCGACCACGGCCGGCGTCACGCGCGTGGCGTCGTCGTCGGTCGGGGCCGGCGCCGTCGACGCCGGATCGTCGGAGGCGTCCGACGGATCGTCGGCCGCGGCGACGGGGTCGTCCTCGGACGCCGGGTCGTCGGGCAGCGCGTTGCCCGACGCGACGAGCGCGTCGAACTCGACGGTCGTCGGCGGGGTCGGCTGCTCGGGGCTGGGGACCCAGCCGACGGACGACGGGTCGCGGTCCTGCTCCTCGGGGTTGCTCACTCCGGGGGCTCCTCTCCGAACACGCGCCGCCAGATCAACCCGGCCGTGCGGTGCGCGGCGAGGCTGGCGACCACGCCGAGACCGGCGACCAGGCCCGACCAGGCCAAGCGCTTGACGAGCTCGTTCTGCATCGGCCGTACCCTACCCGCGCGTCCGGCGACGCAAGCGTCGGGCGCCCACGGGCGACCGCGGAGGGCTGTCGGCCACGGTCCGCGGGTCGGACGGCCGGCCGGCCCGACGTCCCGCGCTCACCGCGCGTCCAGTCCGCCGAAGATCGTCTCGACGAGGTCGCGCACCGCCGCCGCCCGGTCGTCGGGACCGGACGGCACGAGGCCGAAGATCCAGGCGGTGAGCACCTGCTCGATCGCCCCGTAGAACACCATGCCGGCGACCTCGGCCGGCAGCTCCGACCGCAGCTCGCCGCGCGCCTGGGCGTCCGACACGATCCGCGCGATCTGGTGGTGGGCGTCCTGGATCGTCGCCCAGTGCCGGCGGCCGAACGTGTTGGCCTGCCGGGTGACCTCGACGATGACGACCTGCATGACCTCGGGCTCGCGCCCGTAGCTCTCGACGATGAACGTCGCGACCTTCGTGAGCTTCTCGCGCGCGGTCAGCGCCTCGTCGGTGCGGGCGCCCTCGATGACCTCGAGCATGAGCCCCCACCGCTCGAGGAACGCCTCGTCGAGCAACCGGTCCTTGCTCTTGAAGTAGTGGTAGACGAGCCCGTAGGCGACGCCCGCCTCGTCGGCGATGTCCGACACGCGGCAGTTGTTGAACCCCCGGGCCGCGAACACGCGGATCGCGGCGTCGAGGATGAGCCGTCGCTTGTCGGCGGCGGCGGAGGACGCGGGCCGGGTCGCCATCAGGCCGTCCCCTCCCCCGTCCGCGCCACGTCGCCCGCGCCTCCGGACCCCGCGCGGCCGGCCCCGTCGCGGGGCCCCTCCGGATCCGCCGCCTCCCACGCCGCGGCCAGATCGCCCTCGGGCCGTGACCCGAGCCACGCCGCCGCCGCGGCGCGGCGCTGGCGCAGGACGGGGAGCTGCTCGCGAACGGCGGACTGGTGGTCGAGGTCGAGGTCGGCGACGACCACCGCCTCGTCGACGTCGGGGGCCTGCGCGAGCACCGTGCCCCAGGGGTCCACGATCATCGACCGCCCGCCCGAGTGCAGGCCCGGGACGTGCTCGCCGTGCTGGTTGGCGGCGAGGACGAAGCAGCCGTTCTCGATCGCCCTGGCGCGCAGGAGGACGTCCCAGTGGGCGTGCGTCGTGCGCTCGGTGAACGCGGCGGGCACCGTGAGGATCCGGGCGCCCTCGACGGCGAGCGACCGGTGCAGCTCGGGGAAGCGCAGGTCGTAGCAGACGGTCATCCCGACCCGGGCGCCGTCGACGAGGTCGGTGACGACCGGTCCGCCCCCGGCGATCTCGCGGTCGGACTCGCGGTACCGCACGCTCGCGACGTCGGCGTCGAAGAGGTGGAGCTTGCCGTAGAGCGCCAGGCGACCGTCGGGGGACGCGTGGACCGCGGTGTTCTGGACCCGCCCGTCACGGCGGCGCACCGCGACCGACCCGGCGAGCAGGTCGATCCCCAGCTCGGTGGCCAACCGGCGGGCGAGCGTCACCGACGGCCCCTCGAGGGGCTCGGCGAGGTCGGCGACGTCGGACGCCCGACCGAGGTGGGGCCACTTCTCGGGCAACAGGACCACCCGGGCCCCGCGCGCGGCGGCGTCGCGGACGAGCCGGTCGGCGGCGGCGAGGTTCGCCGCACGGTCGGGGATGCTGCGGAGCTGGATGACGGCGGCGCGCACGGGAACGACTCCGATCGTCGATTGACCGGTCAATCAGCCGAGCCTACTACGCCGCGTCGCGGCCGCCCCGCGGTCGCGGCGTCGTCCGCCCCCGGTCGAGCTCGAGCCGCAGCAGCCGCCCGTGGATCGCGCCGACGAGCTCGCGGAGCGGATCGATCCCGCCGAGGATGAGGTCGGCCGCCCGATCCGGGTCGATCTCCTGGTCGACGAGCCGGTCGACGAACGTCGCGGCCTCCTCGCGGACGAGCGGCCGCAGCGCGTCGAGGTAGCGGACGACGTCGTAGGCGGTGAAGCCGACCTCGACCCCGAACCCCGTGCCGCGGAAGCGCATGATCGACGCGACGATCCGCGCCTCGTCCGGGTCGTAGCCCTCGGTCCCGTCGCCGAGCACCCCGAGCTCCGCGAACTTGTCGAGCAGCGGCTCCGGGGCGCCGGTCCGGGCGACGAGCTCCTCGCGCGTGACGACCTCGAGCTCCTCGCGACCGTCGGGGCGGGACCGCACCCGGTCGAGGATCGCGTCGCCGCGGGCGACGATCTCCCGGGCCCGCGCCGGGCCGCCCGGCTCGGCGAGCAGCTCCCGGATCGCCCGCAACGGCATGAACCGCTCCTCCTGCAGGCGCTTGACGAGCGCGATCCGGTCGACGAACGCCTCGGGGTACCAGGCCATGTTGCGCGACGTCCGGACGACGGCGGGCTCGCCGGGCCCCGGCTCGAGCAGCCCCTCGCGCAGGTAGTGCTTGACGGTGGCGGGGCTGACGCCGGCCCGCTCGGCGAGCGCGGACATCTTGAGCAGCCCGTCGCGGACGGCGGGCGAGGGGGATGGTCCGGCCACGCGTCGAGCCTAGCGCGAGCGGGACGTTCCACTTCCCACTCCGTGGTCGGTCACTCGCGCTCGACCGACGTCCGGGTGACGATAACCCGGAGAACACGACCACCTGACCCTCACCCCGAGCATGAGGTGTCGCGCGGTTATCGGCTCGTCCAGGGGGCAGGCGCTCGATCGTCGCGCCCACCTCACGCCGCAGGCGTTCTGTCACCCCCGCACGCCGCTCCGGAGCGTCTCCCCCGGCTCCGAGCCGCTCCGCGTCGCCCGTCGCGGCCTCGGGGCGGTCGCCGGAGGCCGCCCGGGCCCCACCGCCGAGCGCCACGTCGCGGGGCCTCGAGACGGCGTCGACGGCCCGACCGACGGCGTCGGTGACGGGCCTCGCACGTCGGCCCCGGCCGGCTCCGACCGACCGTCGTGGCGGGGTCGACGGCGGCGGGCTCGGGGGCGACCGCCGTCGCCGCGCGGGCGGGCACGCCATCCGGCGGCCGGGGACGGGCGCGTCCCCGCGTCCGGCGTCGCCGACCTGCGCTGCGCGACACGCCTGCCGCCGTGTGCGCCGGGAGCCGCCTGGAGCGCACCCCTCCCCCACGGGCCCCGTGCCGCCGCAGGGCCCGCTTCCGGACCGCTGCCGGCCCCCACGGACCTCCGACGTCGCCCGGCGCGCCGTGCGCGCACGGCCTCCGCGCCCCGACGGTGGAGCTAGGACGCGCGCGAGGGTGCACGCGAGGACGGACGCGAGGTCGCCGCACGGACGGACGCCGGCGCGGGCGACCGGGAGCGACGGCCGACGTGCCGACGGTCGCGACGGTTGCCGCGACGGTGGTCGGCGGACCGGTGGCCGGCGGGCGCGGACGGCGGCGGTGACGCGGGCGACGCCGTGCGCGACCGTGCGGGCGCCGCCGGACGGACGGGGGCGTCGCCGGGGGCGACGGAGTGCGCGACGCCGAGCGCGGGACCGCGGCGGGGCGCGCGACCGTGGCCGGGTCGGCGACCGCTCCCCCGCACGCGAGGCCGATCGACCGACGGCGCGGCGCGCCGCGCGGGCGCTCGACCCTCCGCGCGACCGGACGGGGACGCGACCGACCGGGGTGACGGACGGACGGCGTGGCGCGCGGTCGACCCGCCGAGCGCCCGACGGCGCCACCGGTCGAGCGCCCCACCGGGCGACGGACCGACCGGCCGCGCGACCGGGCGACGACCCGGGTGGACGCCCGGCCGACCGTGCGACGGGCCGTCCGTGCGACCGGCCGACCGTGCGCACCGTCGACCGACGGCGCGGCGGGCGGGGCGCACGAGGGCGTCGAGGGACGGGAGGCCGAGGGACCGCACGGGCGGCCCACCGCGCGGCCGACGGATCGACCGGCAGGCGGCGCGGTCGGCCGGTCGACGCGACGGACCGACGACCCGACGGCAGCCCGGACGGGCGACGGGCCGGTCGGACGGAGCGGCGGACGGACGGCCGCGGCGACGGACGGGCGGCGGATCGACGGATCGTGCGATCGCCGGGAAGGAGGACCGCCCGCGGCGGCGAACCCCACTCCGAGCCCGCGCGCCGGACGTCGCCCCCGACGCCGTCGCGCCCCGCCCCCGCTTCCGACCGAGGACGTCCCCGATGCCGAAGGCCCCCCGATGACCCGCGTGATCGCCGTCGCCAACCAGAAGGGCGGCGCCGGGAAGAGCACCGTCACGACGAACCTCGGCGTCGCCCTCGGCGAGGCCGGCGTGCGGACGCTCGTCGTCGACGTCGACCCGCAGTTCGACACCACGGCGATGCTCGGCCGCGACCCCCAGGACGTCGGCGGCACGATCGCCGACGTCTTCCTCGGCGAGTCCGAGGCGGCCGACGTCATCGTCCCCGACGTCTTCCCCGGCGTGTCGCTCCTGGCGGGCGACGGGCGGATGTCCGACGTCGAGCTCACCCTCGTGTCGCAGGTCCGCCGGGAGGAGTTCCTCGCCGAGGCGCTCCGCGACGTCGGCGACCGGTTCGACGTCGTCCTCATCGACTGCCCGCCGAACCTCGGCCTGCTGACGGTCAACGCCCTGTTCGCCGCCGCCGAGGTCCTGATCCCGATCTCGATGATCGACCGCAACGCCTACAAGGGCGCGGCGACGCTCCTCGGGACGCTCGAGACGCTGCGCAGGCGCCGCGTCGACATCCGCACGCTCGGCCTGCTGCGCAACAACGGGGACGAGCGGCGCAACACGTACCAGACGCTCGACGAGGCGCTGCCCGCGCTCGGCGCGCCGATCCTCGAGGCGACGATCCCGATGCGGTCCGGGTTCCACGACGCGACGACCGAGGGCGTGCCGCTCATGGTCCGTCGGCCCGACAGTCGCGCGGCCGTCGCGTTCCGGCGACTGGCGACCGAGGTCCTGGAGGCCGGCGTGCCGGCCGACGCGACGCTGGCGGAGGTGGCGTGATGGCGCGCCTCAAGCTCTCCCCCAGCGGCCTGCGCGGCCCGCTCGACCTCGCGGACCGCCCGGTCGCCCCGGCGGTCGTCGAGCCGGTGGCGGCCGACGTCGCCCCGACCGTCACCGACCGTCGCCCCGCGCGGCCCGCCACGCCGCCGGTGCCCTCCGCCGACGCCCCGGCGGCCCGGCCCGTCGCGCCCGCGGTCACCACCGACGCCGCGGAGGCCGCGGAGGCCGTCGACGTCGCCGAGTCCGCGCCCACCGCCGACGAGGCGCCGGCGGCCGGGCCCGCGCCCACCGCCGACGAGGCGCCGGCGGCCGAGCCCGCGCCCACCGCCGACGAGGCGCCGGCGGCCGAGCCCGCGGCCACCGTCGACGCCGAGCCGGTCGCCGCCGCGCCCGACGCGCCGGCGGCCGCCGACACGGACCCCGGGGCGCCGATCGCCGCCGCCCCGACGGCCGACACGACGGAGCCGACCGTCGACGCGGCCCGTGCGGCCGTCGACGACCTGCCGGGCTGGACCGTCGGGCTGCCGGTCGCGCGGCTGCGCCCCGACCGGCTCCTGGGTCGACCCAAGCAGACGGCGATGATCCTCGACCGCGACCTGTCGGAGCGTGCCGACACGCTCGTCGCCGCGACCGGCCCGCGGGTGACGTTCGCCGCGATCGTCACCGCGATCCTGCACTTCCACCTGCCGGCCGACGGCGACGCCGCGGCGCGCACGATCGGCGGCTACCGCCGGCGCCGGCTCGACGCGCTCGACCATCCGTGGGAGGAGCGCAACGCGCGGGTGCCCGAGGGGCTGCGCGACACGCTCGACGACGTCGTCGCCGGGGCCACCGGGCGCGTCGCGTCGGTGCGGCGGTCGACCCTCGTCAACGCGCTGCTCGACGCGCACCTGCCGTCCGATCCCGACGAGGCGGCCCGCCTCGTCACCCGGATGGAGATGGTCCGCGGCGGCGCGTTCCTCGACGTCGCCTGACGAAGCGGTCCACGACGCCCGCGACGCGAAGGTACGACTCAGGTACCTTCGTCACATGAGCGTCCCGACCGGCGACCGTCCGACCGCGGCCTGGAACCCGGCGGCCCGCGAGCGCCCGCTCGCCCCGCCGCCGGGGCCCGCGAGCGTCACCTGGCGGGCGTTCGGGGACCTGACCTTCGTCCTGGGAGCCGGCCGCAGGCTCCTCATCGACGTCGGCCACCCGGTCGTCGCCGCCGGGGTCGACGCGTACTCGGTGTTCGAGACCGACCCCTACGGCCGCGCCGACCGCACGCTGCGGCTCATCATGGGCGTCGTCTACGGCCGCGACGACGCGCTCGCCACCGCCCGCCGCCTGCGCGAGCGTCACGTCGGGATGCGTGGCGTCGACGACGCCGGACGGGCGTGGAACGCCCTGGATCCCGACGCGTACCACTGGGTCCACGCGTCGCTCGTCGACGGGGTGTGGACGCAGCAGCGGCTGCTCGGTCGGGGATGGCGCCCCGGCGAGGTCGAGCGGTTCTACGACGAGATGCGCGAGGTCGGGCGGATCTACGGGGTCCGCGACCGCGACATGCCCGCGGACTGGACCGCGTTCCGACGCTGGTTCGACGAGCGGTGCGCCGACGCCGTCGTCCGGTCCGACGTGTCCGACCGGGTCCTGCGGATCATCGCGTCGCCCCCGGCCCCGCCGGCGCCCGTGCCGGGGATCGGCCCGATCTGGGCCGCGACGGTCGCCCCCGTCGGCGGGCGGGCCAACGCGCTCTTCACCGCGGGCCTGCTCACGCCCGTGCTGCGCGAGCGGTTCGGGATCCGCTGGGGCGACGCCCGCCAGCGCGCGTTCGACCGCCATGCCGCGCTGCTGCGACGCACGATCCCCCGGTTGCCGACGCCGCTGCGGATGCTCCCGTCGTCGCACCGACCACGGCCGCGGGCCTGAGCCGCCACGTCCGCGTCCGGCCGGGCCACCGCCCCTCACGGGCCGACCCGGCCGGACGCGCGGCCCTCTTCCCTCTCCCGGGAAAGTAGAACGTACCACATGCTACTTTGCCTCCATGAGCGGAGAGCAGACCCTCAAGCCCGACCACGCCGCCGGCGCGCGTCACCCGATCTTCACCGAGGAGCACGAGGAGCTGCGGGCGTCGATCCGGCAGTTCGTGGAGAAGGAGCTCGCCCCCCACGCCGAGGAGTGGGAGGAGACGACCTTCCCCGACTCGGTCTTCCGGCGGATGGGCGAGCTGGGGTTCCTCGGCCTGCACTACCCCGAGGAGTACGGCGGGCAGGGCGGCGACTACGCCACCCAGATCGTCCTCGCCGAGGAGATGTCGCGGTCGCACTCCGGCGGCCTCGTCATGGGCGTCGCCGTCCACACCGACATGGCCAACCCGGTGATCAAGCTCCTCGGCACCCCCGACCAGAAGGAGCGCTACCTCGCCCCGGCGATCCGCGGCGAGAGGATCGCCTGCCTCGGCATCACCGAGCCGGGCGCCGGATCGGACGTCGCCGGGATCCAGACCACCGCCGTGCGCGACGGCGACGACTGGGTGATCAACGGGTCCAAGCTCTACATCACCAACGGCCACCGCGCCGACTACATCGTGCTGGTGACGCGGACCGACCCCGACGCCGGCTACGGCGGGTTCAGCCTCTTCATCGTCGACATGGACTCCCCCGGCGTCGTGCGCGAGAAGCGGCTGGAGAAGCTCGGCATGCACGCGTCCGACACCGCGCTGCTGGCGTTCCAGGACGTGCGCGTCCCCCACGAGAACCTACTGGGCGAGGAGGGCAAGGGCTTCTACCACATCATGTGGGAGCTCCAGGGCGAGCGACTCATCGCCGCGGCGGGGGCCGTCGCGTCGAGCGAGCGGCTCATCGAGCGGACGCTCGCGTTCGCGAAGGAGCGGCAGGCGTTCGGCCGGTCGATCGGCAAGTTCCAGGGGATCCGCTGGAAGTTCGCCGAGATGGCGACGAAGCTCGAGGCCGGCCGGCAGATGACCTACAACACCGCCTGGCGGGTCATGCAGGGCGAGTACCCCGTGCGCGAGATCTCGATGGCCAAGCTCTACACGAGCCGGATGGCGTGCGAGATCGCCGACGAGTGCCTGCAGATCCACGGCGGCGCCGGCTACATGAAGGAGTACGGCATCGAGCGGGCGTGGCGCGACCTGCGGCTCAACCGGATCGGCGCGGGCACCGACGAGACGCTCCTGGAGTACATCGGCCGGTCGTTCGACCTCTAGCCCGACCGCCCCGGCCCACGACCCCTCCCCCACGCATGACGACGACCTCCCCCGGCCTCGACCACGCCGCCGGCCGCCTGCCCTCGCCCCCGTTCACCGCCGAGCACGAGGAGCTGCGGGCCGCGATCCGCGGCTGGATCGAGCGCGAGGTGCGCCCGCACGTGCAGGCGTGGGAGGACGCCAAGTGGGTGCCGACCGCGGTCTTCCGCCGACTCGGCGAGCTCGGCTACACCGCCCTGGCGTACCCGACCGCGCTCGGCGGCCAGGGCGGCGACCACGTCCACGAGGCGGTGTGGGCGCAGGAGATCGGCCGTGGGTCGTCGGGCGGGATCGCCGCCGCGCTCGGAGCGCCGACGACGATCGCCACCCCGCCGATCGTGAAGTTCGGCACCCCCGCCCAGCAGGAGCGGTGGGTCGGCCCGGTGCTGCGCGGCGAGCGGGTCGCCGCGCTGGCGATCACCGAGCCGGGCACCGGCAGCGACGTCGCGGGGATCCAGACCCGCGCGGAGCGCGTCGACGGCGGGTTCGTCGTCAACGGCGAGAAGAGCTTCATCACCGGCGGCGTCCGCGCCCAGCACTACGTCACCGCGGTCAAGACGACGAACGACGGCGGCCACGGCGGGATCTCGTTCCTCGTCGTCGAGCGCGGCGAGCATCCGGGCGTCGAGCACGAGGACGACCCGGCGGCGCTCGGCGCCGACCGCGGCGACGGGATCAGCGCGTCGCCGCTGGAGAAGCTCGGCTGGCACGCGTCCGACACCGCGCTGGTGAGCTTCCGCGACGTCTTCGTGCCCGAGGACCACCTGCTCGGCGAGCTCGACGGCGGGTTCAAGCTCATCATGGCCAACTTCCAGTGGGAGCGGCTGTCGATGGCGCTCGGCGCGGTCGCGGCGATGGAGGCGGTGCTCGAGCAGACGACGGCGTTCGTCGCCGAGCGTCGCGCGTTCGGCCGCCGGGTGGCGGACTTCCAGGGCACCCGCTGGGCGCTGGCCGAGATGGCGACGACGATCGAGGCGAGCCGCGCGCTGACCTACGAGACGCTGCGCAAGCACGTCGCCGGGATCCCCGTGATCCAGGAGGTGACGATGGCGAAGCTCATGACCCAGCGGGCGCTCGTCGAGATCTGCGACCGCGGCCTGCAGCTCCACGGCGGCGCCGGCTACATGAAGGAGCAGGGGATCGAGCGGGCGCTGCGCGACGCCCGGCTGGGCCCGATCGGCGGCGGGACCGACGAGATCATGAAGGACGTCCTCGGCCGGATGATGGGGCTGTAGCGCGCCCGTCCCAGGGCCGGTACGCCCGCCACTAGGCTCCACCACGCATGCCGCACGAACACCTCGACGTGCTCATCGTCGGCGCCGGCCTGTCGGGCATCGGCGCCGCCCGCCACCTGCAGCGCCGCCACCCCGCCCGCCGGTTCGCGCTGCTGGAGGCCCGCGACGCGCTGGGCGGCACGTGGGACCTGTTCCGCTACCCGGGGGTGCGATCGGACTCCGACATGCACACGCTCGGGTACGGGTTCCGGCCGTGGCGGGAGGCCAGGGCGATCGCCGACGGGCCGTCGATCCTGCGCTACCTGCAGGACACCGCGCGCGAGTACGGGATCGACCGCCACATCCGCACCGGCCACCGGGTCGTCGGCGCCGCGTGGTCCACCGCCGAGGCCCGCTGGACCGTCGAGGTCGAGCGCACCGACACCGGCGAGGCGCTCACCCTGACCTGCGACTTCCTCCTCGGCTGCACCGGCTACTACCGCTACGACGAGGGCTACACGCCCGAGCTGCCCGGCCGGGAGCGCTTCGGCGGGACGATCGTGCACCCGCAGCACTGGCCGGAGGACCTCGACCACGCCGGCCGCCGCGTGGTGATCATCGGCAGCGGCGCGACCGCGGTGACGCTCGTCCCGGCGCTGGCCGCCGACGCCGCGCACGTCACGATGCTCCAGCGCTCGCCGACGTACGTCGCGTCGCTGCCCGGCGTCGACCCGTTCGCCGAGCGCGCCCGCAGGCTCCTGCCCGACGCGGTCGCCTTCCCGCTGGTGCGCTGGAAGAACGTCCTGCAGCAGATCGGGGTCTACCAGCTCAGTCAGCGACGGCCGGAGACGGTCAAGCGGTTCCTGCGCCGGATCCTCGAGCGCCAGCTGCCCGACGGGTACGACATCGACCGGCACTTCACCCCCCGCTACGACCCGTGGGACCAGCGCCTGTGCCTGGCCCCCGACGGCGACCTGTTCCGGGCGATCCGCCACGGAGACGCGTCGGTCGTCACCGACCGGATCGAGACGCTCACCGAGACCGGCATCCGCCTGGAGTCCGGCGAGGAGCTCGACGCCGACCTCATCGTCACCGCCACCGGCCTGAACCTCCTCCTGCTCGGCGGGATCGACCTGACGGTGGACGGCCGGGTCGTGCACCTGCCCGACGTCATGACCTACAAGGGCATGATGCTCGAGGGCGTGCCGAACCTCGCCTTCGCACTCGGCTACACCAACGCGTCCTGGACCCTCAAGGCGGACCTCACGGGGGAGGTCGTCGGGCGGCTCCTGCAGCACATGGACCGCCACGGCCACCGCATCTGCGTGCCCCGGAACGACGATCCGCGGGTCGTCCCCACGCCGCTGCTGGACTTCGACGCCGGGTACGTGCGGCGCGCGCTGGCCGAGCTGCCCAAGTCCGGATCGCGGGCGCCGTGGCGGCTGCGGATGAACTACGCGCTGGACGTCGTGGCGCTGCGCCACGGCAAGGTCGACGACGGGGTGATGCGGTTCTCCGGGGCTGGGCGATCGGCCACGCCGGACGAGGCCCCGGTGGTCGCATGAGCAGCGCGGGAGGGACCGCGGACGTGCGCCGCCACGGCGAGGCGCTCACCGACGTCGGCCGCGGGGTGACGCTCTGTCACGAGCGTTTCGGCGACCCCGACGACCGGCCGCTGCTGCTCGTCCCCGGGCTGGGCCAGCAGCACTTCTCCTACCCCGACGAGCTGTGCGAGGCGCTCGCCGGGCGCGGGCTCCACGTCGTGCGGATCGACAACCGCGACGTCGGCCGCTCGTGGCGCGCGCCGACGCCGCCACCTCGGCTGCGGCGGATCCTGCTCGGACGGTTCCCGGCCGAGCAGTACACGCTCGCCGACATGGCCGACGACGCCGCCGGGCTGCTGCGCGCCCTGGGCATCGCCCCCGCCCACGTGGCCGGCGTGTCGATGGGCGGCATGATCGTGCAGACGCTCGCCGCCCGCCACCCCGACGCGGTGCGCAGCGTCGTGTCGATCATGTCGAACACCGGCGCGCGGCTGACCGGACGGCCCGCCCCGTCGACGCTGCCCCGGCTGCTCTCCGGCCCCGCCCGCGACCGCGACGAGGCGATCGAGCGCGCGGTGTCGATGTTCCGCCACGTCGGATCGCACGGGTTCCCCTTCGACGAGGCACGGGTGCGGGCCGACGCGGCCCGGGCGTTCGACCGCGCCCACCACCCCGCGGGCGTCGGGCGCCAGATGGCCGCGATCCTGAAGTCCGGCGACCGCACCGCGGAGCTGCGCCGGATCACCGCCCCGACCCTCGTGGTGCACGGCGACCGGGACCGGATGGTGCACCCCTCCGGGGCGCGCGCCACCGCCCGGGCGATCCCGGGCGCACGACTCGAGACGATCGTCGGGCTCGGCCACGACCTGCCGGCGGGCGCCTGGCCCCGTCTGGCGGAGCTCGTCGCCGACCACGCCGATCGCGCCGACGGGGCCACGACGTAGCCGGGCCCGACGACCGACCGTCAGGCGCGACGACGGATGCTCACCGTCCGGCGGGCGCTGGACGTCGCCCCGTCGGCGTCGACGAACGCCACCGAGAGCCGTGCCCGCCCGCGCGCGGTCCGGTTCGGGATCTTCAGGTGCACGACGTGCCGGCCGCGACGCAGCCTGAGCCTGCGCCGGACGACCGTGCGCCCGCTGCGGGTGATCCGCGACGTGACGGTGACCGGCTCGTCGACGTCGAACGTCAGCCGCAGCTTGCGCCGCCCGTTCCGGCTGCGACGCCAGGCGGCCCGGACGAGCGACGCCTCGACCTTCGCGGGGCTCGCCGCCGCCGACCCGGACGCCCCGCCGGCGTCCCCCGCCCCCGGGTCGCCACCACCCTGGCCGGCCGCGCCCCCGGTCGACCCGGACGAGCCGCCCGACGCGGTCGTGTCCGGCGCCCCCGACAGGCCGACGACGTAGGTCCCCGCGAGCGACGTCGCCGGGTCGCCGGTCAGGGCCACGAGCAGGCGCGCGCCGTCGCTGCCGTAGATGCCGTCCGTGGCGTTGCTCGTGTCCGGCGTTCCCCGGGACGCGTAGGCCCCGGTCGCCAGCACCTGCTGCTCGACCTGCGGGTCGAAGAACACCTGCGACGTGAAGTCGTACGTCGTCCGGGTCCCGTCGAACAGCCGCAC
The DNA here is from genome assembly GCA_023230855.1 of Solirubrobacteraceae bacterium. GTDB lineage: Bacteria > Actinomycetota > Thermoleophilia > Solirubrobacterales > Solirubrobacteraceae > Patulibacter. Next base: position 104,610 of record JALNWQ010000010.1, on the reverse strand, counting down.
CTTGAAGTGGATGTGGATCGCCCGGCCCTGGTACCACCCCGGGTAGATCGTCGTGAAGGTCACCCGTCCGTCGGCGTCGGTCACCTGGTTGCCCCGCAGGTACGTCCGGCCGACGGTGCCGTTCATCGCGACGTCCGAGTAGGAGCCCTGGGCGTTGGCGTGCCAGACGTCGACGGTCGCGCCCGCGATCGGGGCGCAGTCGGCGCTGCTGTCGACGACGACCATCGTCAGCTCGAGCGGCACGCCCGGCTGGACGCTGCCGTCGCTCGTGTCGGTGCGGATGTCCGATCGCGTCAGCCGCTCGTCGACGAAGTACGGGCCCTCGGTCTTGGCGGGGCTGATGACGCACGCCGCCGTCGCCGCCTGGGCGTCGTCGTCCAGCCCCAGCGCCTCCAGCAACCGGCCGGGACCGGTCAGCTGGGTGAGCACCGCGCCCGCGCCGGCCGCGCCGGCGAGCACCACCGCGTTGCGACGCGTGACCGCGGCGGTCCGTCCGGTCCCGTCGGGTGCCGTGACGGCCGCCCCGGCGCGGTCGGCGGGACCGCCGTCGTCGGGCGTGGTGGGGTGCGTCGCGTCGCTGTCGTGCATCTCATGGCTCCGGGAGGGCCGTGGACCGGCACCATCGTCCCGTCGCCGCCTGGGACACGACCGCGTGCCGCCTGAGCGTTCCCTGAGAGCGTGGGGCCGGGTGGGCGGCACCCGGCGTGCGGCGCGCCGCACGCGACGGGCCGCGGCCGCGGCCTCCGCGTCCCCATAGGATCGCGGGACCCCCGACGAAACGGAGCACCATGGGCGTTCTCGACGACAAGACCGCGATCGTGACCGGCGCCGCCCGCGGCATCGGTCTGGCCACCGCCAAGCTGTTGGCCGAGCACGGCGCGAAGGTCGTCGTGCACGACCTCGACGCCGACGAGGCGCGCGCCGCCGCGGACGCGATCGACGGCGACACGACGAGCGTCGGCGGCGACATCACGAAGGACGGCGTGCCCGACGCGGTCGTCCAGGCGGCGATCGACGCCTGGGGGCGCCTGGACATCGTCGTCAACAACGCCGGCTACACCCTCGACGGCCCGGCCCACAAGCTCAGCGACGACTGGTTCCAGAAGATGCTGGACGTCCACCTCGTCGCGCCGTTCCGGGTCGTGCGCGCGGCGGCCCCGCACCTGCGCGAGCCCGCCAAGCGGGAGCGCGAGGAGGGCGTGGAGGTGTTCCGCAAGGTCGTCAACGTCAGCTCGATGTCGGGCACGATGGGCAACGCCGGGCAGGCGAACTACGCCGCCGGCAAGGCCGGGGTGGTCGGCCTGACGCGGACGCTGGCCAAGGAGTGGGGCCAGTTCAAGGTCAACGTCAACGCCGTGGCGTTCGGCTGGATCGAGACCCGCCTGACGGCGTCGAAGGACGCCGACAACGTCACCGAGATCGACGGTGAGCGGGTGCAGCTCGGGATCCCCGAGGAGCTGCGCGCGACCGCCCCGCTGCTCGTCCCGATCGGCCGTCCGGGCACCGCCGAGGAGGCCGCCGGCGGGATCTTCTTCCTCTGCTCGCCGTGGTCGAACTACGTCCACGGCCAGACGCTGCACGTCACCGGCGGGCAGCTCGGGGGGATGAGCGGCTGACCCACCGCGGCGCCTTCCGGCGACGGCCGGCCACGGGCGGGCGCGCGCCGAGGCCCCCGGTCAGTCGCCGACCGGTGCCCCGCCGGACGGCTCGCCGGCGCTCCCCGCGCGGGACGCCAACGCGTCGGGCGTGGTGCCGCCCGACTCGTCCGGGGACGTGGTCGCGGCATCGGACGCGCGATCCCGCGTCAACGTCGCGGCCCGCGCCGCCCGACGGCGCGCCTTCGCCACCGACGTGCCGGTCACCAGCCGGTAGGGGATCGCCCCGCCGCGGTCGCAGTCGGTCCCGGCGCAGCGGACGGCCACGACCAGGCGGCCGTCGCGCCCGACCCGGGCCTGGGTCGTCGTCGTGCGACCGTCACGGACGATCCGCCAGCGGACGCGGTCGTCGCGGGCGCTCCGGGGGACGCCGACGGCGAGCGGTCGGCCGTGCGTCTCGCCGTGATGGTCGACGAGCACCGTCACCCGGGTGCCGCGGCGGGCCCGGACGACGAAGTGGTCCACGTCGCGGACGCTCGGCGGCCCGACGACCACCCGGTCCTCGAGCGTCGTGGCCAGGCCGATCGGCGCGGCGGTGGCCGGCGTCTCGTTGCCGCGCTCCGGCTCGAGCAGGTCCCAGCCGGGGGCGGCGATCACCGTCGCCGGGGCCGCGAGCCCGATGGCGACGAGGCAGGCGAGCGGGGCGGGGCGGCGCATGGTCCCCTGTTCGGGGCCCGTGGGCCGGGTCCTCGCCCCGACGCCCGCTGCAACGCAACGCCCAGCGGGCGCTCAGTCGCGCACCGCCCAGCCGCGCGACCGCTCCACCGCACGGGTCCACTCCGCGTGCAGCGACCCCGCCCGGTCCCGCGACATCGTCGGCTCGAACCGTGCCGCCTCGCGCCACGTGCGGGTGACGTCACGCTGGTTCCACGCGCCGACGCCGACCCCGCCGAGGAACGCGGCCCCCAGCGCCGTCGTCTCGTGGATCGCGGGCACCACCACCGGCACGCCGAGCAGATCGGCCTGGAACCGCATGAGCCAACGGTTCGCGGTCGCGCCGCCGTCGGCCTTGAGCACCCGCAGCGGCGCGGCCCCGGCGGCCTCCATCGCCCGGATCGCGTCGACGACCTGGAACGCGATCGCCTCGAGCGTCGCCCGGGCGAGGTGCGCCCGGGTGCTGCCCCGGGTCAGCCCGACGATCGTGCCGCGCGCGTACGGGTCCCAGTGCGGCGACCCGAGCCCCGCGAACGCGGGCACGAGGTACACGCCGTCGTTCGACGTCAACGACTCGGCCAACGGCTCGGTCTCGGCCGCGCTGTCGATGATCCCCAGGCCGTCGCGGAGCCACTGGACCGCCGCCCCGGTCGCGAACACCGCCGCCTCGAGCGCGAAGACCGTGCGATCGCCGATCCTCCAGGCGACGGTCGAGAGCAGCCCCTCCGGCCCCGCCGCACCGCCGACACGCTCCATCCCGGTGTTGAGCAGGACGAACGACCCGGTGCCGTACGTGTTCTTGCCCTCGCCCGGGTCGAGGCACGCCTGCCCGTACAGCGCCGCCTGCTGGTCGCCCGCGACGCCGCCGACCGGGCAGGTCGCGCCACCGAGCGCGTCGGGACGGATCCGCCCGAACCCGCCGATCGTGGGCCGCACCTCGGGCAGCGCGCGCACCGGGACGCCGAGCAGGTCGCAGAGCTCCGGATCCCAGTCGCCCCGGTCCAGGCCGAAGAGCATCGTCCGCGACGCGTTCGACGGGTCGGTGACGTGCTCGCCGGTGAGCTTGAAGAGCAGCCACGAGTCGATCGTGCCGAACACCGCGGTGCCGCGCTCGGCCCGGTCGCGCAGGCCCGGGTCCTGCTCCAGCAGCCAGGCGATCTTCGTGCCCGAGAAGTACGGGTCGAGGACGAGCCCGGTCCGCTCGCGGATCAGCGGCTCGTGCCCGGCGTCGCGCAACCGGTCGCACATCCCGGCGGTGCGCCGGTCCTGCCAGACGATCGCGCGGTGCAGCGGCTCGCCGGTCGCCGGGTCCCAGACGCACACCGTCTCGCGCTGGTTCGTGATCCCGACCGCGACGAGGTCGGACGGGTCGATCCCGCCGTCGTCGCACGCCTCGAGCGCCACCGCGCGGGTGACGCTCCAGATCTCGGCGGCGTCGTGCTCCACCCACCCCGGGTGCGGGAAGTGCTGGGCGAACTCGCGGTACCCGCGACCGACCGGGTCGCCGTCGGCGTCGACGACGACGCACGTCGAGCCGGTGGTGCCCTGGTCGATCGCGAGGATCACGGCCGGACCAGGTCGTCGTCGGCGGCCCGTGGACCGTCGCCCGCTCCGCCGCGGTCGCCGAGCCGACCCGCCTCGACGGTCGTGTCGTCGGTCGCCGCACGGGCCGCGTCGTCACGGTCGGGCCGGTGGACGGTCCCGTCGGGCAGCACGTCGGCGACGAACGCCCCGATCCGGCGGGTCGCGTCGCGCCCCGCCGCGAGGTTGCCCCACATCGCCTGCACGTGCGGGATCCGGTCGAAGAGCTCGACGCGGGCGTCGACGCCGTTGCGGGCCAGGACGTCGGCGACGCGTAGGCCGTCGTCGCGGACGAGCTCGGTGCTGCCGACCTGGACGAGCGTCGGCGGCATCCGGGCCTGCAGCTCGTCGGGGGCGAACAGCGGCGACTGCCGCCATCCGGCCGGGTCGAGCCCGCCACACGCCACGCGCGCGCAGCGTCGCAGCGCGATCTGCGGGATGAACGCGTCGAGGCCGTCGTTCTCGTGGAACGACGCCCCCGACATCGACAGGTCGCTCCACGGCGACAGCAGGACCAGGCCGGCCGGCGTCGGCAGGCCCGCCTCGGCGGCGTGCAGCGCCACGTTGTGGGCGAGGTTGCCGCCGGCGGAGTCCCCCGCGATGACGATGCGCGCGGGATCGTGGTCGTCGAGGAGCGCCCGGTACACCGCCAGCGTGTCCTCGATCGGGGCCGGGAGCGTCGCCTCCGGCGGGAGGCGGTAGTCGGGGAGCAGCAACGGCAGCCCGGTGGCGTGCGACAGCTGCGACGCGAGCACGCGGTGGGTGCGCGGGGACCCGAAGACGTAGCCGCCACCGTGGCAGTACAGGACGACCGGCTGGTCGTCGGTGCGGCGGTTGCGCGCGCGCACCCCGCGGACCCACTCGCCGCGGACCCCGCCGACCATCGTCGGCGACACGACCGTGCCGGCCTTCGTCCGCACCCGGCGCGGGTTGGGCTCGCTGACGCGCTGGAGCATCCGGATGCCGCGCGGCGTCATCCGCCACTGCGCCGCGACCTTCGGCAGCCACCGCCGCAGCCGGCGCTCGAACGCCAGCGCCGCGGGGTCCGGCGGCCCGATCTCTTCCACCGGTGCCCGGACCGGAGCAGTGGAGGTCATGGACGCAGCCTACCCGTGACCGAACGCGGAAACGGGTGACGGCGCGACCGCCGCCCGACGGTGCGTACGTCGCACGCGCGACGGCCGGGCGGTGCCCGCCCGCGACCCGGGCCCGCGACCGGCCGGACCGGCGGCCCGTGGGGCTACTGTCACGCCCATGCCCGCCGCGCTCCTGTCCGACCGCCCCGCCGACGGGGTGCTGCGCCTCCGGATCAGCCACCCCGAGAAGCGCGGGGCGCTCGACCACGGGCTGCTCGACGCGCTCGCCGCCGCCGTGGCCGGGGCGTCCGCGCCCGGGTCAGGGGTGCGGGCGATCCTCGTGACCGGCGTCGACGGCCAGTTCTCGTCGGGCTACGACCTCACCGACGCGAACGCCGCCGACGTGTCCGACACGCAGCTCGCGGAGCGGGCGGAGGGGCTCGTCGCCCACCCGTTCACCGCGGCGCTCGACGCGCTGGAGGCCACCGACCTGCCGACGGTGGCCGCGCTCCCGGGCCCGACGATGGGCGGCGGCCTGGAGCTCGCGGTCGTCTGCGACCTGCGGGTGGCGGCGGACGGCGTGCGGATGGCGATGCCGCCGGCGCGCCTGGGGCTCGTCTACTCCCACACCGGGCTGCGGCGGTTCGTCGACGTCATCGGCGCGCCTCGGACCCGTGAGCTGTTCCTCCTGGGGCGTCCGATCGACGCGGCGACCGCCCACGCCTGGGGGCTCGTCCACCGGGTCGTTCCGCCGGACGAGATCGAGGCGGCCGGGCTCGACCTCGCGATCGGCCTCGCGTCCGGCGCCCCGTTGGCGGTCCGCGGCACGAAGCGCTCGCTGCGGATCCTGCTCGACGGCGCGGGCGAGCTGCGCCGCGAGGACGAGGAGACGTTGCTGGGGCTCCGACGCGCGTCGTTCGAGAGCGAGGACCTCGTCGAGGGGCTGCGCGCGTTCGCGGAGCGCCGCGACCCGGCGTGGAAGGGACGCTGACCGCCCGGTCCGGCAGGATGGACCGGGTGCGCCTGATCTCGTGGAACGTCGCGTCGCTCCGGGCCCGCCTGCCGCGGGTGCTGGAGCTGCTGGAGGACCTGCGGCCCGACGCGCTGGCGCTGCAGGAGACGAAGTGCGCCGCCGGCCAGGTCCCGCGCGAGGCCCTCGCCGACGCCGGGTACGCCGTCGTCGACCACTCGGGCGGGCCGTGGAACGGCGTCGCGATCCTCGCGCCGATCGGCACGGTCGCGGGCGCGCCGGCGGCCGGCGACGATCCGTGGGGCGGCCCCGCGTCCGGCCTGACGGGCGAGGTCGACCCGTCGCAGGCCCGGTGGGTCGAGGCGACGGTCGGCGGCATCCGGGTGGTGAGCGTCTACGTCGTCAACGGCAAGGCGCTCGAGCATCCCGACTACGACGCGAAGCTCACGTTCCTGCGGTCGATGGCCGCCCGCGCCCGCGAGCTCGCCGCCACCGGGCCGGTGGCGATCCTCGGCGACATGAACGTCTGCCCGACCGACGACGACTGCTGGGACCCGGCGCGGTTCGTCGGCGCGACGCACACCTCGGAGCCCGAGCGGGCCGGGCTGCGCGCGGTCCTCGAGGCGGCCGACCTCGTCGACGCGCACGTCGAGACCGGCCAGGCGACGGCGGACGGACGCGACGGCAAGAACGTCTTCACGTGGTGGGACTACCGCGCGGCGAGCTTCGGGCGGGGCTTCGGCCTGCGGATCGACCACGCCCTGGTCGATCGGGCGACCGCCGGACGACTGTCGTCGGTGTGGGTCGCCCGCGACTACCGCAAGGGCCTCAAGCCGTCCGACCACGCCCCGCTCGTCGTCGACCTGGACGGCTGATCCCGGGGCCGCTTCGGACGGCGGGCGTCGACGAGCGACCACCTGCCGACCACCCGTGGCGGATCCCGGTCGCCCGGCGAGCACGAGCCGCCACGCGTCGCCCGCGTGCCCGCGCTACGGCGACTGCCCCCACGCGACGAACAGCACCGCGAAGAGCCCCTGCAGCACGAGCAACGCCGGGAGCAGGCGGCGCGCCCGGCCGCCGTCGTGCGCCCACAGGCCGATCGCCACGACCACGGGGAAGGTGGCGTAGGCGAACCGCGGCAGCGACATCAGCGGCTGCTGCACCGCCGGGACCGACAGCGGGTAGGCGAGCGCCACCGCCCCCCACGCCACCCAGCTCACCGGCATCCGTCGACGGGCCCACCAGAGCGCCGCGACCGCCACGGCGACCATGACGAGCAGCAGCAGGTCGCGGACGAGGACGAGCGCCGGGGACTGGCCCTCGGCGAGCTCGGCCGCGTGCCCGATCCCGACGAGCTCGAGCGCCCGGCCGACGACGGCCCACGCCCCCAGCGCGATCCCACCGACCGGGGTGAGGAACCGTCGCTCCCATCCGTCCTGGGCGTGGACGAACCCCAGCGCGTCGTCGGTCGTCGCCGCCAACAGGACCGCGACCGCGACGAGGCCCAGCCCGACGAGCGCGATCGCCACCACCGCGCCCGGCGCCGGGCGGCGCGGCGGCCACCACCATGGTCGGCCCGGTCCGAGACCGTCCGCGCCCGGCGCACCGTCGCCCCCCGCCGGCACGTCCGTCGCCCGGCGCTCCCCCACCGTCCCCGCCGACCGACGGCCCCACACCGCCTCGACGAGCAGCGGCACGACGAGCAGCACCCCGACGCTCCGGCAGGCGGCCGCGGCCGCACCGAGCAGACCGGCCCACCACCACCGCCCGCGCCGCGCGGCGACCATCGCGCCGAGCGACAGCAGGAGGAACAGGCCCTCGGTGTAGAGCGCGGACAGCACCACCGCCGGCGGCAGGTAGGCCGCCACCCGCACGACGGTCGTCGCCGCCGCCGGATCGCGCAGACCCGCGACCGCCCGGTGCAGGAGCGTGAGGAACGCGATCGCCGCGACCGCGGACAGCGCCAGCCCCGCGAGCACCGTGGCGGCGCCCCCCGCCCCGAACGGCGCCGCGAGGGCGGCGACGAGGTACGGGTAGAGCGGGAAGAACGCCGAGCGCTTGGGGTCGGCGGCGTCGTAGCCGTCCTGGGCGATGAGCAGGTACCAGGTCGCGTCGTACCGGCAGCCGGGCGAGGCGAGCGCGTCGAGCGCGCCACCCCCGGGCCGACAGAGCGACAGCGGGTCGAGTCGCTGCCCCTTCGACTCCACCCAACCGAAGACGAGCAGGGCGAGCAGTCCGGCGCCCCAGACGACGAGCCGCGACAGGACGTACGCCCGGGTCGCCTCGCGGAGCGCGTGCGTCGTCGCCGGACCGGGTCGGCGCCCGCGCGCGGCGGGTGGACCGGGCGCCCGGTCACGGCGTGCCCCGGGCTCGGGGCGTGGGGGCGTCGGCTCCACGGTCGACAAGGATCCCGTCTGGCGGGACGGCAGGCGCTGCGACCCGCGGCGGGGTCCGACGTCGTCGGCCGCGGCGGGCGGTGGGCGGCGGGCGGACCGACCGGCGCGGTGACCCGCGACGCTACGCTCCCCCCGTGCCCGTCCGCGCCCGCACCGCGACCGGCGGCCTCGCGCTGCTCGTCTCCGCCGCCCTGGTCGGGTGCGGGTCGACGTCGTCCGGCGATCGGGCCGACGTCGACGCGGTGCGCGCCGCGGCGATCGCCTACGCCCGGGCGACCATGGACGTCGACCTGGATCGCGCCTGCGCGCTCGTCACGGGCCTGGACGAGCCGGTCCGGTCCGCCGGGGCCGCCCCCGCCCCGTGCCCCTCGGTCCTCGCCAACGGCGCCAACGGGTCGGTCCGCCCGACCGATCGCGACCTGCGCCGCCTGCGCGACGCCACGATCGTCGTCGACGGCGACCGGGCCCGCATCGAGCTCGTCGGGACCGAGATGCCGTTGCGCCGCGTCGACGGCGCGTGGAAGGTCGACTTCGCGGCGATGCGCCCCGGCGACGTCGGCTGACCCGGCTCCGCGCACAGGAGGCATGGCCCGTCTCAGCACAACGAGCGCCTGCGCCGCACGGCGCAGGCCGTCGGCGCCGCGGAGGGCCCGAAGTGATCGCGACGCACGCGTTCCTCGCCCCACCCACCGCCCGGCCGGGCTAGGCTGGCCGTGTGGCCAGTTCCGTCGATCCGTCCCCCGTCGTCCCGGAGCCGGTCGTGCCGAGGCCGGCGGCCGCGGTGGTGCCGTTGCGCGACGGCGACGACGGGCTCGAGGTCCTCGTCGGGCAGCGGACGGCGACCGCCCGGTTCATGGCGAGCTTCTGGGTGTTCCCCGGCGGGCGGGTCGAGGAGTCCGACGGGCCGGGCGACGTCGGCCGCCGTCGCGCCGCGGCGCGCGAGCTGCACGAGGAGGCGGGGCTGCGGGTCGACCCGGACGCGCTGGTGGCGCTCGACCGGTGGATCACCCCCCGGGTCATCCCGATCCGGTTCGACACGTACTTCTTCATCGCCGGCATCGACGGCGACCACACCCCGACGATCGACGGGGAGGAGATCGTCGACAGTCGCTGGGCGTCGCCGGGCACGTTGTTCGCCGAGGCGGTGGAGGGCCGGTCGGTCGTCGCGTTCCCGACGTTGCGCCAGCTCGAGGAGCTCAGCGGCTGGCGGTCGGTGGCCGAGGCGACCGCGGCGTGCGCGGCGCGGCCGGTGGTGCCGATCACGCCGGAGATCGATCCCAACGACGGTGACCCCGTGCTACGGATCACCGCGCCGGACGGCACCGCCAGGGAGTTCCGTGACGACCCCGGCCTGCGCAACGAGGCCGTGAGCCTGCAGCGCCGCGCGCGCGGCTAGGCGTCGGCCGGTCCGCCGGCGTCGCCCGCGGACGGGGCGGGGTCCTCGCCGTCGGCGGCCGGCGTGGGCTCGTCGCCTGCGGTCGCCGCGCCGTCGGTGTCGCCTGCGGTCTCCGCGCCGTCGGCGGACGCGACCGCGTCGCCGTCGGTCGCCGCGGCATCGCCGCCGTCGGTGGGTGCGTCACCCTCGGCCGGCGGCTCGCCCTCCGACGTCGCGGCCTCGTCGGTCGTGGCGTCGGCGGCCGGCGCGTCCGCGAGCAGGTCGTCGCGACCGTGGGCGCGCAGCAGCTGCTCGTAGCGGGCCGCGATCTCGTCGGTGAAGCCGAAGAGGTCGCGCAGCCGGGTCACGTCGCCGCGGGCCTGGACGAGGCCGCGGGCGACGGCGATCGTCACGTTCTCCCGGCCGAGCCACAGCTCGTGGGCGACGTCCGCGTCGAGCGTCAGGACGACCCCGGGAGCCGGACCGTCGGTCGGCGACTCGCCGAACGACACCGCGGGCCCGTCGGTCGGCCCCGCGACGACCGAGATGACCGTGTCGGGCTTGCGGAGCCGGAGCTGGACGACGGTCTCGAGCGTGGCGATGCGCGGCCCGAGCTCGGGGTCGACGCTCAGGTCCTGGAACAGGCGCCCGAGGGTCTCGTGGACGGCATCGACGGTGGTGAAGCGCACGGGCCCCGGACCCTACCGCCCGGAGCCGGCGCCGGTCGCCGCCCGTCCCCCGCTACGGCTTCTCGAGGAGGAGGGCGATGGGCGGGCGGGACCGATCTCGAGGGCGGGGCATCGCCCTCCGCCGGTCGCCGCCCGTCCCCCGCCACGGCTTCTCGAGGAGGAGGGCGATGGGCGGGCGGGACCGATCTCGAGGGCGGGGCATGCGCCCGTACCTCCCCGGCTACGGCTTCTCGAGGAGGAGGGCGATGCCCTGCCCACCGCCGATGCAGAGGGTGACGAGGGCGTAGCGCTCGCCGGTGCGGGCCATCTCGCTCAGGGCCTTGACGGTGATCGCCGAGCCGGTCGCGGCGATCGGGTGGCCCAGGGCGATGGCGCCGCCGTTGGGGTTGACGCGGGAGTCGTCGTCGGCGAACCCGAGCGCGCGGGTGACGGCGAGAGACTGGGCGGCGAACGCCTCGTTGAGCTCGATGATGCCGACGTCGTCCAGCGACACGCCGGTGCGGTCGAGCACCTTGCGGACGGCGCTGACGGGTCCGATACCCATGATGTCGGGCTCGACGCCGGTGATGGCGTAGCCGACGATCTTCGCGAGGACCGGGGTGCCGAGCTGCGCGGCCTTGTCGGCCGACAGCAGGGTGACGGCGGCTCCGGCGTCGTTGAGCCCGGACGCGTTGCCGGCGGTGACGGTGCCGCCCTTCCGGAACGCGGGGCCGAGCTTGGCGAGCCCCTCGAGGGTGACGTCCTCGCGGATGTGCTCGTCGGTGTCGAAGACGACCTCGCCCTTGCGGGTCTTGATGACGACCGGGGTGATCTCGTCGGCGAACTTCCCGGCGGCGCGGGCGGCGGCGGCGCGCTGGTGGGAGCGCAGCGCGAACGCGTCCTGGTCCTCGCGGGTGATCGTGTCGCGGTCGGCGAGGTTCTCCGCCGTGATCCCCATGTGGTTCTTCTTGAACGGGTCCTGGAGGGTGCCGACGACGGGATCGACGTACTCGCCGGCGCCGAGCCGGGCGCCCCAGCGGCCGGTCGGCACCCAGTACGGCGCCTGCGACATCGACTCGGCGCCCCCGGCGAGCGCGACGTCGACGTCACCGGTCTGGATGTGCATCGTGGCGGTGATGATCGACTGCACGCCCGACCCGCACAGGCGGTTGACGGTGAGCGCGGGGCTCTCGATCGGGATGCCGGCGTTCACCCCGACGACGCGGGACATGTAGATGTCGTTCGTCGTGCTGTGGATGACGTTGCCGAACACGACGTGCTCGATCTGCCCGGGCTCGAGCCCGGCGCGCTCGACGGCGGCGCGGGCGGCGGTCGTGCCGAGCTCGGTCGCGGGCACGTCCTTGAGGGACTTGCCGTAGCTGCCGATCGCGGTGCGGGCGGCGGAGGCGATGACGACACCGGTCATGTGGGGGCTCCTCGTCGGGGTGGCGCCCGTGGCGGGCGCCGGAACCGGGCCAGCGTAACCCGCGCCCCGACCGACCGATCGCCGGTCAGGACGTCCGGACGGACCGTCCCGGACGGGCTACAGGCCGTCGAACGCCCCGAAGTCCTGGAGTTCGACGTCGTCCGGCAGGCGACCCTCGTCGGCGAGCTTGTCGAGGTGGGTGCGCAGCGTGACGGCGGCGGCGAGCCGCAGGATGCCGGGCGCGTCGTGCCAGACCCGGTCGAGGAGGTCGTCGGCGGTGCGGAGGCCGTCGTCGAGCGCCGCGACGAGGTCGCGCTCGCGCTCGAGTCGGTGGGCGACGTACTCGTCGAGCTTGGCCGCGGGGTCGGTGACGACCGGTCCGTGGCCGGGCAGGAGGAGCGACGGGTCGCGCGAGCGCAGCCCCCGCAACGCGTCGAGGTATCCGGCGAGCGCGCCGGGGTGCGGCACGAGCAGGACGCTGCCGACGCCCAGGACGGTGTCGCCGGCGTAGAGCACGTCGTCGGCGAGGAACACGACGTGGTCGGCGGCGTGGCCGGGGGTCTCGACGACGGCGAACGGGCCGGCGGCCCCCCCGCTCGCCACGACGTGGCCGACGGTGCCGGCCGGGGCGTCGTCGGGGACCCAGCCGTGGCGGGACGCGACCGGGGCCGGCCCGGTGCGGCGCAGGAGGCCGGAGACCCCGTCGGCGTGGTCGCCGTGACGGTGCGTCAACGCGATGCCCGCGAGCCCACCGCCGTCCTCCACCGCCCGCGCGACGGCGTCGAGGTGAGCGTCCAGGTCGGGCCCCGGATCGACGACCCACGCCCCGCCGTCGCCGGCCCGCACCCAGGTGTTGGTGCCGTCCAGCGTCTTGGGTCCCGGGTTGTCGGCGCGGACGAGGGTGACGCCGCGGTCGGCGAGGGCGGCCTCGGTCATGGACGGAAGGCTACGCGTGCCCGGTGGGCGGCCGTCAGATCATCGGCACGCGATGGCGGACCGCCCCGACCCCGATGGCGGCGACCTCGACGAGGTCGCACGCCAACCGGTACGGCGCCAGCAGCGGCCCGGTCCGGTAGTGCGTGAGCCGCCGGACGTAGGGGAACGCGAGGAGCCAGCGGAGGAATGACCACCCGATGCCGCGTCGCGGTCCGCGCAGGCCGGCCGTCGGCCGTCCGGGCCCGGGCGCGCGCGGGCGCAGCGCCAGGGCGAGCGCCGCCCGGAAGAGCCACCAGTGCCACACGGTCCAGAACACGCCGACGACGAGCTCGTCGCGCAGGCCGGGATGGCGGGCGTAGACGGCCGGGACGAACCGCCAACGCCACCCCTTCGCGAGCCGGGCCCACGGGGTCTGGGCGATGACGCCGTGGTGGACGAGGGCGTCGCCGGCCCACACGACGTCGGCGCCGGCCTCGATCGCCCGCCAGCCCAGGTCGGTGTCCTCGCCGGCGATGACGAGCGACTCGTCGAACCCGTCCAGGCGCTCGAGCAGCGCCCGGGGGTAGGCGATGTTGGCGGTCTCGAACCGCGGGCCGGCGTCGTGGACCCAGAGCGTCGTGGAGAACGGGGTCTGGGCCTGGGGGAACTCCCCGGGGTCGGGGTCGACCGGCCCCTGCAGCAGCGCCGCGTCGGTCCGTCCGACGGCGCCCCACGCGTCGAGCAGCGCCTCGAGCCACCGGGGGGTCGGCACGCAGTCGTCGTCGATGAACGCCACGAGCGGCGCGCGGGCGTTCCTCCAGGCGGCGTTGCGGGCCACGGCCGGTCCGCGGGCACGGTCGTTGCGGGACGCCCGCAGGCGCAGGCCCCCGCGGTCGTGCTCGCCGGCCGCCGCCTGCAGGATCTCGGCGACCGCCGGGTCGGTGGACGCGTCGTCGCAGACGACGACCTCGAACGCGTCGACGCCGACCGTCTGCGCCCGGAGCCCGGCGAGCAGGCGGGTGAGCCGGGCGGGACGGTCCCGGGTCGGCACGACGACGGTGACGGCGGGGTCGGGCAACGGTCGCGGTGGTGTCGCCGGGCGTCGTCCGATCAGGTGGCCGGGATCGCGACGGTCGCGTCGCCCCCGGGTCCGTCGTCGCCCGGTCCGTCGTCGTCGTGGTCGGGGGGCCAGATCGTCGACGTGATCCCGGTGACGAGCAGCGTGCCGATGATGACGGCGAGCGACAGGCCGATCGGCACGTGCCACAGGTCGACGATGACCATCTTGACGCCGACGAACACGAGGATGAACGCCAGGCCGTAGCTCAGGTGGTGGAACCGCTCGAGGAGGCCGGCGATCAGGAAGAAGAGCGACGTGAGGCCCAGGAGCGCGAACGCGTTGGCGGCGAACACGATGAACGTGTCGCGCGTCACCGCGAAGATCGCGGGGATCGAGTCGATCGCGAAGATCACGTCGAACGTCGCGACCATGACGAGCGCGGCGAGCATCGGGGTGCCGATCCGCTTGCCGTTGCGCCGGATGAAGACGCGCGACCCGTCGTAGTCGTCCGTCATCGGGAAGACCCGCTTGATGAGCTTGAGGATCGGGTTGCTCTCCGGGTGCACCTCGGTGTCGGAGTGCGTCGCCATCCGGATGCCGGTGACGATGAGCAGCGCCCCGAAGACGTAGATCATCCAGTGGAACGCGTTGAGCAGCGCACCCCCGACGAGGATGAAGATCGCGCGCAGCACGATCGCCCCGATGATCCCGTAGAAGAGCACCTTCCGCTGGGCGAAGATCGGGACGCTGAAGAACGAGAAGAGGATCGTGAAGACGAAGAGGTTGTCGAGCGACAGGCTCCGCTCGATGACGTAGCCGGTGAGGTACTCCGACGTCGCGGTTCCGCCGTAGCCGTCGTCGAGGACCGGCAGGACGAACGCGAACGCGACGGCGAGGACCGTCCAGCCGATGCTCCAGATGACGCTCTGCCGGAACGGCGGGACGTGCGCGGTGTCGGGGTCGTCACCCTCGCTGTGGCGGTGGACGAAGAGGTCGAGCGCGAGCATCGCGACGACGAACAGGGCGAAGCCGAGCCAGACGGCGATGGAGACGTTCGTTCCGGCGCCTTCGGTGGTGGACGCGGCGAGCAGCGTGGTCAAGGTGGTTCCTCCGACCAATGGGGTGGGCACGGTCGAAGGTCTCTCCCACCCCGGTGGGGCGGACGCGCCGGGGCGCCCTTGGCGACCGGGATGACGGCGACGTCCCTTGCGGGATACTGCCCTTCGCGCGGAAGGGTAGCGGACCGTGGCGTGACGGTCACCACCCTGTCACGACGGCCGTGGCGGTGGGTCGTACGCGAGAGGCCCGGCGTCGTACGACGCCGGGCCTCTCGCTGCAGTCGGGGCGCCCGGATTCGAACCGAGGACCTCGCCGACCCGAACGGCGCGCGCTACCAGACTGCGCCACGCCCCGATGCGGTGGCGAAGTATGGCACGGAGTCGTCAGGGACGGTCGCTCGGGGCCGTCACGAGCCCCGGCTCGCCCGCCAACGCGGTGTAGAACCGGATGCCGAGGCCGGTCACGAGCGTCTCGAACGCGTCCTGGACGGACAGCTCCTCCTCGGCCGCCCACGCACGGATCCCGAGGCGCTCGATCGCCTCGGCCTCCCCGAGCACGTCGTCGACGAGGTCGGGGTGGCGGTCGCAGAAGTACGCGCCGACCGCGTACAGGGTCGAGTGCGAGGCGACGTCGAGCGCCTCGCCGTCGCCGTCAGGCATCGCCCGACCCGATCGCCGCGCCGTCGCCGACGCCATCGCCGGAGGAGGCGTCCCCGGCGACGACGTCGCCGGGCGTCGCGCCGTCATCACCGGCGGGACGGGCGCTCGCCGTGCCGGACGCGTCCGGACGGCCCGCCGCGCCGATCGCGCGACCCGCGTCGCGGGCTGCGCGCCCCACGCGATCGGCGATGCCGGCCACCCGCGCGGCCGTGCCCTCGACGGCGCCCCTCGCGGGCGCGACGACGTCGCGCACCGCCTGCCGGGCCGCACCGGGTCGCGGCGCCGTGGCCTGCGGGCGCGGCGCCGCCGCGACGACGCCGGCGACGGCCCCGGTCGTGCGGCCGACGGCGTCGCCGACCCGCTCCACGGCGGCCGCCACGGCACGGCCCAGGGGGCCGTCGCCGACCGGGGTGCGCGGCAGGGTCGCGATGGCCGCGCCCGGGGCGCCGGCCGGAGGCGGGGCGGGCGACGTCGCCCGTCCGGGGGCCGGCGGCGTCGGGCCCGCGGTGGCCGCGGCCTGCGTGGTGGCCGCGCTGGTCGGCCGGGGCCGCCGGCCGTCGACGCCGGCGACCGCGGCGGCGGCCCGAGCGTCGTCGGCGGTCGACGGCGCGGCGCCGGCTGCGGGTGCGTCCGGCGCGCCCGTGGCGACCACCGCGACGACCGGGCCGGTCACGGCGACGACGCCGTGGTCGCGGGCGACCGTCGCCGGGGTCGACGCACGCCCGTGGTCCGCGGGGCGGGCGGACGGCGGCGCGGTCTCCGTCGCGCCTCCGACCGCGGGCAGGGTCACGACGTCGGTGGCGACGAGCGCGCCGGTGCCGCCGACGGCGATGACCGCCGCGGCGATCGCCGCCTTCAGGCCGAGCACGCCGCCGGTGACGGTCGCGTCGGAGGCGCCCGCGACGAACGACAACGCTCCGATCCGCTCGAGCAGCGGCGCCGGCAGCAGCAACGCCGCGCGCGCCAGGCGGCCACGGTCCAGCAGCGCCGGGTCCGCTCCGACGGTCGCGGCGTAGCGTCGGCAGTCCGGGCAGCGGTGCAGGTGCGGCACGAGCCGTCGGCGGTCCCGGACGCCGATCGCGTGCTCCCGCGAGCGATCGCACAGCCGGCGCGCCTCGCGGCACCGCTCCCCGCTCTCCAGGTCGCGGAACGCCCGGGTGAGCGCCCGTCGTCCCCGGCTGATCTGGCCCTCGACGACGGTCGGGGCGATCCCGAGGCGCTCGGCGATCTCGCCGGTGCTCCGCCCCTCGAGCTCGCGCTGGACGAGGACGTCGTGCTGCAACGCGGACAGGTCGCCGAACGCCTGGCGCAGCACGCCGAGCGCCTCCCGGTCGCGCGCGGCCGCGAGCACCGCGTCGTCGCTGACCGACAGACGACGGCGATCGCCGGCCGCGAGCGCGTCCGGCGCGTCGTAGCTCACCTCGCGCCGACGGGCCGTCCCCCGCCAGTGGTCGATGCAGGTCCGGCGCGTGATCTCGTGGAGCCACGCCCGTACGTGCACCGGCGGGGCCCCGTGTCGCAACGCGCGGTGGGCGCTGCAGAGCACGTCCTGCACCACGTCGTCGGCCACGGCGTGATCGCCGAGCATCCGGACCGCGTGGGCGTGGATCGCCGCGCGGTGCGCGCGCACGAGCCGCGTGAACGCGTCGTCGTCGCCCCGGGCGGCGAGCCGCACGAGGCGCGCCTCGACCGCGCCCTGCACCGACGGGACTGCGGCTCCCGAAGCGGCGACCGGGTCTGGGGGGCTGACGATGACGGAGTCGTGCATGCGGCGGACCGTGGGGGCGGCGGTCCCGGCCACCGGGGAGGGCGCGGCGCGCGCTCCCTCCGGGGCGTCGATCATAGAGCCGACAAGCGGCCCTGTCACGAGGACGGGGCGCGGGCGCCGCGCCGGTCGTCCCGTCACGCCGGGCCGACGTCCCGGCCCGCCCGGGCTCTGCGACGATGCGCGCATGGCCCGCCTCGGCGACCTGCTGACCGACCTCGACGACCTGCTCGAGCCGAGCCGGTACCGCGACCACGGCCCGAACGGCCTCCAGGTCCCGCCGCCCGACGGCGCGGCGGCGTCGGTGTCCACCGTCGTCACGGCGGTCAGCGCCGACCTCGCGACGATCGAGCGGGCGGTCGAGCTCCACGCCGAGCTGCTGCTCGTCCATCACGGCCTGTTCTGGGAGGGCACGCCCCGGAGCCTCGATCGCTCGTCCGCGGCGCGGCTCCGGGCCCTGCTGACGTCGGGCGTCGCGCTGGCCGCCTACCACCTGCCGCTCGACGGGCATCCCGGGCTGGGCAACAACGCCCGCCTCGCCGCCGAGCTCGGCGCCACCTCGACGCCGTGGGCGCGGTCGGGCACGCCGCCGATCGGCGTCGTCGCGACGTTCGAGCCGGCGCTCGCCGTCGACGCGCTCGTGGAGCGGGTCGAGCGGATCACCGAGCGTCCACCGCTCGCGTTCCTCGGCGGGCCCGCCGAGGTCCGCCGGCTGGCGATCGTGTCGGGCGCGGCGGCGTCGATGCTCGGCGACGTCGCGGCCGACGGGCTCGACGGGCTCCTCACCGGCGAGCCGCGCGAGCCGACCCGGGCCACGGCGGTCGAGCTCGGCGTCCACGCGATCTGCGCCGGTCACCACGCCACCGAGACCCTCGGGGTCCGGGCGCTCGGCGACCGGCTCGCGGAGCGGCACGGTGTCGTCCACCGGTTCGTCGGCAGCGCCAACCCGGTCTGAACGGAAGCGTCGCCGATCGACGGCGGGCGATTTGCGACCCACGGTACGATCGCGTCGTGCGCACCGATCCGACCGACAACGGCGGGCTCTTCCTCGGCCGCCGGCCGGGGACGGCGCCGGTCCGCTACGGCGCGCCGCCCGACGCCGGATCGCCGGCCCGTCGCACGTTCGACCGGGCGTTCGCGGCCGGGCTGCTGGCGCTCATGGTCGTCGTCACGGCGCTCGTGTGGGCGCCGCTGCCGATGGCGGCGATGTGGGTCGCGTCGCAGGTCGCGTCGTCGAACGTCGGGCTGTGGATCGCGGTGGCGTTCGTCCTCGTCATCGCGTTCGTGTTCGGCGCGCTCATCGTCCTGCGCCGGATCGACGGGCTGTGGATCCTCGCCCGCCGGGCCGGCGGGATCGACCAGCGCTCCGGGGCGCTGGGGCGCGTGTTCACCGCGACGACGGTCGTCGTCGTGCCCGCGTTCGCGGTCTGGTTCCTCCTGCTCGGTGGGCTCCAGCCGACCGCCGGCGGCCTGTAGCGCGATCGATGGGGCCGTTCTCGCGGTACCGCCGGTTCGAGGGCCTGAGCGAGGAGGAGGTCAACGCCGGGCTGCGTGCGACGGCACGCGAGCGACGCGCGCGGGCGCTCGCGACCGTCGAGCCGCTCGACTGCAGCCGCACGACGAGCCCGGTGCTCCCGCCGTCCGACGTCGTGTCGGCGATCACGTTCGCGGCCCGCCGCGGGCTCCACCGCTACGCCGAGGGACGGGACGGCGAGCTGCGCGATGCGCTCGCCCACCGCCACGCCGTGCCCGCCGACCGGGTCGTCGTCGGGGAGGGCGCGTCGGGGCTGCTGCAGCGCGCGGCGCACGAGTGGCTCGAGGACGGCGACGAGGTCGTCCTGCCGTGGCCCGGCTACCCGCTGTACCCGTTGATCGTCCGGGACGCCGGGGCGACCCCGGTCCCGGTGGGGTCGCTCGACCCGACCGACCTCCTCGCCGCCGTGACGCCCCGCACCCGGATGGTGCTGCTCGGCGGGCCGCACGACCCGACCGGCGAGCTGCTGGGGGCCCCGGCGTTGCGGGCGTTGCTCGACCGGCTGCCCGAGCGGGTGGTGGTCGTCGTCGACGAGGCCCTCCGCGAGTTCGTCGACGCCGAGCCGGTCGACGCGACGCTTCGCCTGACCGACCACGAGGAGCGCCTGATCGTCGTCCGGTCGCTGAGCAAGGCGTGGGGCCTGGCCGGGCTGCGGTGCGGCTACGCCGTCGGCGCGCCCGAGCGCCTGCGTGCGCTCGCGCCGCGCCTGGGGGTCGGGGACCTGACGCTCGCCGGCGCCCTGGCGGCGGTGACGACCGGGGCGGCCCGGGTCGACTCGCGCGTGCGCGAGGTCGTCGCCGGGCGCCGGACCCTGACCCGTCGCCTGCGCGACGCGGGCTTCCTCGTCACCGACGCCCAGGGACCCACCGTGTGGGTGCGCGCCCCGGGACTCGACGCCGGGACGCTCACGGCCCGGATGGCCGAGGCGGCGGTCGTCGTCCAGAGCGGCGTCCCGCTCGGGGACCGGGACCACGTGCGGATCACCGTCGGCGACGGCGCCGCCGAGGACCGGATCGTCCGTGCCGCCACCCACGCCCTGCGCCCCTGACCCGCCGAGCCGATGCCCTCCCACGACGCCCCCTCCACCGACGTCCCCGACGACGACGCCTCGGCCGCCGCGCGCCGGTCGGCGACCCCGCCGGAGCGCGCCGCGGACCCCGGTGCCCCGGACGGCCCCCCGACCGACGCCGACCGCGAGCGCCTCGTGGCGCGCCTGGCCGACGCAGGCTGGTCGGCGGACGCGCTGCGCGACGCGGCCGCACGGGGCCGGCTCGTGCTCCTGGCCACCGAGACGCGGTTGCGCGACGAGCGGACGCTGACGACCGCCGAGCTCGCGGCCCGGTGCGACGTCGACGCCGAGCTGCTCGAGCAGGCGCTCCTGGCGTCGGGCCTCATGCCGGGCGACCCGTCGGCCCGCGAGTGGGGTCCCGCCGACGAGCCGATCGCGCGGCTCGTCGGCGGGCTCGACCGTGTCGGCCTGTCCCGCGACTCGATCGTGGACCTGGCGCGGGTGCTGGGCGAGAACGGGGCGCGGATCGGCGCGGCGTCGATCACCGGGCTCGCCGCGGGCGTCAGTCGCGAGGGCGACACCGAGCTGACGCTCGCCGACCGCATCGACGCGACCCTCGACCCGGTCGACGCGCACCTCGGGGACGCGCTCGGCGCGATCGTGCGCCGCAGTGCCGTGAGTCAGCTGTCGGGGGTCGAGCTCGCCGAGGACCAGGTCGCCGACGGCCGCCTGACCGGGGCGTGGCCGATGACGATCGGGTTCGCCGACGTCGTCGGGTTCACCCGCCTCGGGGAGCGGGACGGGGCCGAGCGGCTCGACGACGTCGCGACCGCGCTCGCCGCCTACGCCGGCGCGTCGCTCACGGGGGCCGTCCGGCTGGTGAAGACGATCGGCGACGCGGTGATGCTCGCCGGCCCGCGGCCGGACGAGGTCGTCGCGACGCTGCTCGCGTTGCTGCGGCGGAGCGCGGCCGACGACGACCTTCCCCCGTTGCGCGCGGGCGCGGCGACCGGGAGCGCCGTGCCGCGGGGCGGGGACTGGTTCGGGCCGGCGGTCAACCGCGCGTCGCGGGTCTGTGGGGCCGCGAGGCCCGACAGCCTCCTCGTCGACGACGCCACGCGCCGGGCGCTTCCCGAGGCGTCGGTCGCGTCCCGCTCGATCGGACGGGTGCGCCTGAAGGGCGTCGGCGCGGTGCCGCTCCACCGGGTCCGATCGCCGGACGAGCGGCGCGGTCGGTGATCCGTCGACGTCCGCCGTCCGCGATCCCGGCGCCCCGTGGTCGACGTCGGTGGGCGCCGTCGCCCCACCTGCGCGGCGGCCCCCGGTCCACGCTACGGTGCCCGACGATGTCGCGCCGCCGCCCGTCCCGTTCCGCCCCGGTGGCCGTCGCCGTCGCCGCGCTCGTCGCGGCCGGCGCGGGAGGCGCCGCGGCGCCGGACGCCGCCGACGCGGCGATGCCGTCGACGAGCGGCATCGGCTCGCGCAGCGGCGTGATGGTCCGCGACCTGCGGACGGGCGAGGTCCTGTTGAGCCGCCACGGCGACGTCCGCCGGATCCCGGCGTCGGTCACGAAGGTCTTCACCGTGGTGGCGGCGGCCCGCGAGCTCGGGCCGGAGTGGCGACCGCGCACCCGCGTCGTGGCGACGGGCGCCCGGTCCGGCAGCGCGTGGAAGGGCGATCTGTACCTCGTCGGCGGCGGCGACCCGACCCTGTCGCGGGCCGGCCTGACGACGTTGGCCGCGACGACGGCGAAGGCGCTGGGCGCCAAGCGGCTCTCGGGCCGGCTGTACTCCGACGCCACCGCGTTCGACTCGTGGCAGGGCGGCCACCGGACCCGCAAGCGGGTGGACTTCGACATGGGTGGTCGGCTCGGGGCGCTGACGAGCGACCGGGGCTCGGGCGAGTCGGACACCGCCCGCCGGTCGCTGTCGGTGTTCCGCACCGCGCTGCAGCGGGCCGGCCTGCGGGTCGGGTCCAAGCTCGCCGCGCGGCGCTCCCCGACCACCGCGACCCCGGTCTCGGCGCTGCCCGGCACGCCGGTGGCGACGCTCGCGTCGAGCATCCTCGGCCCGTCCGACAACTTCCAGGCCGAGATGCTGTTGAAGGACCTCGCGTCGCGGGACGGCGTCGAGGGCGCGTGCCGCCTCGACGCCGGGCTGCCCCCGACGCCGGGGACGCCCACGCCCGCCCCGGAGCCCACGCCGACGCCGACTCCAGCCCCGACGCCCTCCCCCGTCCCGACGCCCACGGCTCCCGGCGGAGCCGCCGGCGGTGGGGCGACGCCCACGGCGGCCGGTGACCCGGCGGCGCCGACGACGGCCGACGAACCCGCGACGACGCCCGCCGCGCCCGAGGATCCGGCCACGGCGTGCGCGAAGGAGGGCGCGGGTGCCCGGGCGGCGTCGACCGCGCGCGGGATCTCGGTCCTGCGCCGGTCGATCCGGGGCCTCATCGGGAGCACGCCGCAACTCCACGACGGGTCCGGCCTGACGCGGAGCAACCGCGTGTCCCCCGCCCAGGTCACCCGGCTCCTCGTCCGCGCCAACGACGACGAGGTCCTCGGTCCGCTCCTGCGCGCCGCGCTGCCGCAGGCCGGGCGCTCCGGCACCCTCGCCGGACGGATGCGCGGCACCGCCGCGGTCGGCCGCTGCCAGGCGAAGACCGGCACGATCAACGGCGTGTCGGCCCTCGCCGGCTACTGCCGCACGCGGAGGGGCCGCGACGTCGCGTTCGCGATCCTGCAGAACGGCGGGAACGTCGGCGCCGCCCGGGCGTTCCAGGATCGGTTCGTCGCGCGGCTCGCGCACGCCGGCTGAGCGGCCGCGCCGGGGCCCCGGACGTGAAACGGGCGGATCGATCGATCCGCCCGTCCACCCGCTCAAGCACCACCCCGATTTTCAACGTCCCAGGACCTCGTGTCGAGCCTGGGCAGGCGGGACACTCCCGATCCCCCGGGCGGGCCGTCACGCGAGCGTGACGCGGTACCGGGGCGGGTGCTCGAGGCACCCCGATCGAGTGGGCGGTGTGTCGGTCCTGCGACCGTACCAGCCCGGCGCGCGTCGTGGCGAAACCCGTCGGCTCCGCCTACCCCGCCACGTCGTCGCCCGGCAGCGCCGCGGGGCCCTCCTCCAGCAGCCGCAGCAGTCCCGGCTCGTCGACGACGGGCACCCCGAGCCGCTCGGCCTTCTCGAGCTTGGAGCCCGCGGAGTCCCCGGCGACGACGACGCCGGTCTTCTTCGACACCGACGTCGTGACCCGGGCGCCGCGCGCGAGCAGGCGCGTGGTGGCCTCCTCGCGGGTGAGCGTCGGCAGGGTGCCGGTGAGCACGACGGTGACGCCGTCGAGCAGGTCGCCGGCGGGGTCGTCCTCCCCCGCCCCCTCCTGCGCGAGCGTCACCCCGGCGGCGCGCAGGCGCTCGACGAGCTCCCGGACGGCCGGGTCGGCGAGGCGCCCGGCGATGATCCCGGCCATCTTGTCGCCGACGCCGGGCGTGGCGGCCAGCTGCTCCGGCGGAGCGTCGAGGAGCCGGTCGATCGTCCCGAACCGTGCGGCGAGGTTGCGCCCGGTCACCTGCCCCACCTCCTCGATCCCGATCGCGAAGAGCACCCGCGCGAACGGCTGCTCCCTCGACCGCGCGATCGCGTCGACGACCCGGGTGGCCGACGTCTCGGCGTAGCCCTCGAGCGGCAGCAGCTGCTCGACGGTCAGGTCGTAGAGGTCGGCCACCGTGCGGACGAGGCCCACCTCGAGCAACTGCGCGACCTGCTTCTCGCCCAGGCCGTCGATGTCCATCGCGCCGCGGCTGACGTAGTGCCGTAGGAGCTGCCACTGCTGTCCCGGGCACCCGCCACGGTTGGGGCAGCGCGTGAACACGGAGTCGTCGGGCTTCTCGGTCGGGGCGCCGCACGCCGGGCAGCTCGCCGGGGGGCGCGGCGGATCGGCGCGGTCGTCGCGCTCCGCCTCGTGCGGGGCGGGCGAGATCACCTGCGGGATGACGTCGCCGGCGCGCAGGACGATGACCCGGTCGCCGGGCCGCACGTCCTTGCGGGCCAGGTCCTCCTCGTTGTGGAGCGTCGCCTGGCCGACGGTCACCCCCGACACGTTGACCGGCTCGAGCACCGCGTAGGGATGCAGGTCGCCGAACTTGCCGACGCTCCACACGACCTCGCGCAGGGTCGTGACGGCGGTGCGTGGCGGGAACTTCCACGCGATCGCCCACCGCGGGTCGCGCCCGACGGTCCCGAGGCGCCGCTGGAGCTCGAAGTCGTCGAGCTTCAGGACGACCCCGTCGATCTCGAACGCGAGGCGGTCGCGCCGCTCGCCCCAGCCCTCGCAGATCGCGAGGGCCCGGTCGACGTCGGCCGCGACCTCGATCTCGTCGTTGACCGGGAACCCCCGGTCGCGCAGCCACGTCAGCGTGCCGTGGTGCCCGTCGACGCCGAGGACCGCCCCGACGCTCGCGGCGGTCCCGGCGGCGCCCGCGCGACCCTCGGTGGCGGCCTCGGCGTCGTCGCCGGCCGTCGCCGCCACGACCCCCACCCCGTACGCCCAGAACGACATCGGCCGCTGGCGCGCCTGCCGGGGGTCGAGCTGTCGGATCGCGCCGGCCGCGGAGTTGCGGGGGTTCATGAACGTCGACTCGCCGGCGGCGGCCCGCCGCTCGTTCACGCGGCGGAAGTCGTCGAGCGCGATGTAGACCTCGCCGCGGACCTCGAGGACCGCGGGCGCGTCCCGCACGACGAGGGGCACGTCGGGGATCGTGCGGACGTTGTGGGTGACGTCCTCGCCGACCTCGCCGTCGCCGCGGGTGGCGGCCCGGACGAGGACGCCGTCCTCGTACCGCAGGCTCATCGCCAGGCCGTCGACCTTCGGCTCGATGACGAACCGGAAGTCCGGGTCGGTGATCCCCTCGCGGCCGAGGTGGGTGCGCATCCGGTCGACCCACCCCTGCAGCTCCTCGCCGCTGCGGGCGTTCGCCAGCGACAGCATCGGCTGCTCGTGCCGGACCTTGTCGAGCTTGTCGAGCGGCGCGCCGCCGACGCGCCGGGTCGGCGAGTCCGGCGCCGCCAGTTCCGGATGCTCGGCCTCGAGCGCCTCGAGCTCGGCGAACAGCGCGTCGTACGCGTCGTCGCCGATCTCGGGGTCGTCCTGCTCGTAGTAGCGGACGCGATGGTGCTCGACGACGGTCGTGAGCCACGCGATCCGCCGGGCGGGGTCGCCGTCGGCCGGGGGCTCGGGCGGCGGCGCGTCGGCGTTCGGGGTGGCGTCGGACGGCGTCACCGGGCCAGGATATGCCCCGCCGCGGACCGGACGCGCGCCACGCCCCGGGGGATCGCCGCCCCGACGACGCGATCGCCGTCGGGGCCGGTCCGGTCAGGCCGCGGCGCCGGTCAGCGCCACCGCCGGGAAGTCGACGGGCACCTCGAGGGCGACGTTGACGTAGTTCGTGAAGAGGTTCAGCGCGACGTGGGCGACGACCTCGACGATCTCGCCGTCGTCGAGCCCGGCGTCGCGCAGCGCGTCGACGTCCGCCGCGTCGACGGCGCCCCGCTCGTCGACGAGTCGCAGGGCGAACCGCAGGACGGCCGCGGTGCGCGGATCGTCGGCCTCCCCCGCCTGCGCGGCCGCCATCGTGGAGGCGTCCGCGCCGGCCTTGCGACCGAGCGCGGTGTGGGCCGCCAGGCAGTACGAGCACCGGTTGCGATCGGCGACGGCGACGGCGATCTGCTCGCCGAGCAGCGGCGACAGGCGCCCGGACCCGAGCGCGCCGAACGACCCCCACATGCTGCGCAGCGCCGCCGGCGAGTTGGCGACGGCGCGGAACATCGCCGGGACCACCCCGAACGCGCCGTGGATCTCGTCGAGGGCCGCGCGCGGGGCGCCGTCGGTGGAGGCGGGGTCGAGCAGGGGAACGCGGGACATGTCGGTGCTCCTTCGTCGGGTGGCGGATCGTCCGCCTCGTCCGGCCGCGACGCGACCGGGACGCCCCATCCTGGCGGGCCGATTCGGACGCTGCGTATCATGCCGTCCACGATGCATACCCCATCGTCCAACCCGTCGGGCGGGGTCGATCGCCTGACGGGGTTGCTGCGGCGCTTCGAGGTCGAGGTCGCGTTCCTCGACGCCGTCGATCCCCTGGCGCGTCCGCGCCACTACGGCACGTCCGGGCCGGGGTCGGGCGCCGGCCACCTCCACGTCCTCTCCCGCGGCGTCGCCGACGTCGCGACCGACGGCGCCGCGCCGGTCCGGATCACCGGACCGAGCGTCCTCCTGCTCCCCCGGGCGCTCCCGCACCGCATCGCGCCGGTCGACGCGCCCGCGGTGACGTGCGCGTCGCTCCGGTTCGCCGACGGCGACGCCCATCCGCTCGTGCGGGCGTTCCCCCCGTCGCTCGTCGTGGCGACCGCCGACGTGCCGGGCATCGCCCCGACGCTCGACCTGCTGCGCGGCGAGATCGAGCGGGTGCGGTGCGGGCAGCCCCTCGTCGCCGGGCGCCTGCTCGAGGTCGTCCTGCTCCAGCTCCTGCGGTGGGCGTTCGACCATCCCGACCGCGCCGGGGTCGAGCGGGGACTCGTCCGCGGGATGGCCGATCCCGGCGTGGCCGCCGCGCTCACCGCGCTCCACGACGATCCGGCGCAGCCGTGGACCCTGCAGCGGATGGCACGCGTGGCGGCGATGTCGCGCAGCGGCTTCGCGGAGCGGTTCCGGTCGCTCGTGGGCGAGACGCCGGCGTCGTATCTCGCCGGGTACCGGATCGCGCTCGCGCAGCGGCGACTGCTCCGCGGCGAGCCGCTGGCGACGATCGCGGCCGAGGTGGGCTACGCCAACGGGTCCGGGCTGTCCCGGGCGTTCACCGCCCGTACCGGCCGCTCGCCCTCGGCGTGGCGCGCGGACGCGGCCGTGACCGGCCGTCCCGTCGGCGGCGCGGCGCCGTAGCCGACCCGGGCGGGGCGGACCGCATCACTCGTCGACGAGCTCGCCGACCCGGTCGATGAGGCCCTCGAACCCGTGCCCGGCGAGCGGCGCCATGGCGGTCTCGTGCGTCAGGTCCAGGTGCAACGGCGTGAGCGACACGTGCCCGGCGTCGATCGCGGTGAGGTCCGTCCCGGGCGTGGGGTCGAACCCGTGCTCCTGGCCGTAGAGCCAGAACGTGCGGGTGCCGTCCGGCCTCGTCTCCACCGGCTGCAGCTCGTCGCGGTAGCGACGGCGCCCGAGCCGGGTGACCTCGACCGCCAGCGGCGTGCGGCGCGGCACGTTGACGTTGAGGATCGTCCGGTCGGGTAGCGGCACCCGGTCGAGCTCGGCGACGATCCGCGCCCCGATCTGGGCGGCGGCCGAGAAGTCCCACACGTGCTCGCGGCGCAGCGACCACTCGCCGTGCGGGGACGCCATCGACAGCGCGACGCCCGGGAGCCCGTGGATGACCGCCTCGAGGGCCGCCGCCACGGTGCCGGAGTACGTCACGTCCTCGCCGAGGTTGGCCCCGTGGTTGACGCCGCTCACCACGAGGTCGGGCTTCCAGCCGTCGAGGATGCCGTGCAACGCGAGTCGGACGCAATCGGTGGGCATGCCGTCGGTCTCGACCCCGATCGTGCCGTCGTCGAACCGGACCTCGCGGACGGCGAGGGGGCGCCGGACGGTGATCGCCCGGGCGGTCGCCGACCGGTTGCCGTCGGGCGCCACGACGACGAGGTCGATGCCGGGCAGTCGCACGAGCTCGCGGCGCAGGGCCTGCAGTCCCTCGGCGTGGATCCCGTCGTCGTTCGTGAGCAGGACGCGCGTGGTCACGGGTCCAGCCTAGCCGTCGTCCGCGTCCCACCACGGGGCCACGCCCCATCCCCGCGGGGCGCGCGCGGGCCCGCCGAGCGCGTCCGGGTAGCCGACACCGGCCAGGTGGAGCCCGTGCGGCGGCAACGTGGGTCCCGCCGCCGCCCGGGGCGCGCCCTCCAGGAGCGCGGCGAACGCGTCCAGCGACCGCCGTCCTCCCGCCACCTCGAGCATCGTCCCGACGAGGATCCGGTTCATGTGGCGCATGAACGCATCGGCGGTGATCCAGAACTCCAGCCGGTCCCCCGTGCGACGCCACGCGGCGTGCAGGATGCGTCGCCGGAAGCGCACGTGATCGGTGCGGCTCGGGGTGAACGCGGTGAAGTCCGGCTCGCCGGTCAGCAGCGCCGCGCAGGCGTGCAGCAGGTCGTCGTCGACCCGGTGCCCCCACCAGAGCGCGTGGCGGCGGGTGAGCGGCGACGGGGACCGGCGGCCGTCGATCCGGAAGCAGTAGGTGCGCTCCCCCGCGTCCCGTCGCGCGTCGAACGGCCGATCGAGCCCCGTCGCCGCCCGGACGGCGACGTCGGGGGGCAGCACGGCGTTGACGCCGCGGAGGTCCGGCGGATCGCCGTCGTAGGACGCCACCTGCGCGGCGGCGTGCACCCCGCGGTCGGTCCGCCCGGCCACGACGAGTCGCGTCTCGGCGCGCCGGACGACGGTCAGCGCCCGCTCGAGCTCGCCCTGGACGGTCCGCGCCCCGGGTTGGGCCGCCCACCCGACGAGGTCGGTGCCGTCGTACTCGATCTCCAACCGGGTGCTCGTCACGCCGCCGCCATCCTGCCGCAGTCCCGTCGGACGCGCGGCCACGCCCCGGGACCGGTGCGGCCGGGCGGTCGCCGTTCCGGACGCCCAGACCGCCGCCCCGGTGCCGCACCCCGGAACGACGACGGCCGCCCCGTGGGGCGGCCGTCGTGCCGAAGGCGTGGTGCGTGGGCTCAGACGAGCTCGATGAGCACGATCTCGGTCGCGTCGCTCTTGCGCGGCCCGAGCTTGAGGATGCGGGTGTAGCCGCCGGGACGCTCCTGGTAGCGGGGCGCGATGTCCTCGAACAGCTTGTGGACCGAGAACTTGTCCTGCCCCAGCGCCGACAGCGCCTGGCGGCGGGCGTGCAGGTCACCGCGCTTGGCGAGGGTGATGAGCTTCTCGATCTCGGGCTTCAGCGCCTTGGCCTTGGCCTCGGTCGTCTGGATCCGCTCGTGCTCGATGACCTCCTTGCAGAGGTTGCGCAGCAGCGCCTTGCGGTGCGAGCTGTCGCGGCTGAGCTTGTGGCGGGTCTTCTGATGACGCATGGGATCAGTCCTGTGGGAGCGGTCGAGCGGCGACGGGCTACTCGTCGCGGAGGCCGTAGCCCCGCGCGGCGAGCGTCTCGACGACCTCGTCGATCGACTTGCGGCCGAAGTTCGGGATGGCGGCGAGCTCGGCCTCGGTCTTCGAGGTCAGGTCGCCCACGGTCTGGATGCCGGCGCGCTTGAGGCAGTTGTACGAGCGGACGCCGAGCTCGAGCTCCTCGATCATCATCTCGTCGGCCGGGTCGCCGAACGCGCCCTCGCCGACGAGCCCGTCCTCGAGCTCGCCGCCGATCGACGCGCGGAGCTCCTCGACCCGGTCCGGGTCGGTGAACACGGCGAGCTGCTGGATGAGGATCTCGGACGCCTCGCGCAGGGCCTCGCCCGGCTCGATCGCGCCGTTGGTCTCGATGTCGAGCGTCAGCTCGTCGAAGTCGGTGCGCTGCCCGACGCGGGCCGGCTCGACGCGGTAGGCGACGCGCTTGATCGGCGAGAAGATCGAGTCGATCGGGATGACGCCGATCGGCTGGTCGAGGGTCTTGTTGTCGTCCGCCGAGCGGTAGCCGCGGCCCTGACCGATGGTCAGGTAGACCTCGAGCTTCGTCCCCGCCTCGAGCGTCGCGATGTGCGCGTCCGGGTTGAGGATCTCGACGCCGGCCGGCAGGTCGATGTCCTTCGCCGTGACCTCGCCGGGGCCCTCCGCCACGAGCGGGGCCTCGACCTCGCTGGCGTCGGAGTGCATCCGGCAGACGAGCGCCTTGAGGTTGAGGACGATGTCGGTGACGTCCTCGCTGACGCCCTCGAGCGTCGTGAACTCGTGGGCGACGCCCTCGATCCGGACGTTCGTCACCGCGGCGCCGGAGAGGAAGCTCAGCAGCACGCGACGGAGCGAGTTGCCGAACGTGTAGCCGAAGCCGCGCTCGAGGGGCTCGATGGTGAAGGTGCCCCGGTTGTCCTCGATGGACTGGTGGGAGATTCCGGGGGTCGTGTAGTCGAGCATCAGGGTCCTTGCTTCGTCGGAAGACGTGCGCCGCGGGGCGGACGGGCGCGGTGTGGGCGTCGGTCGGGCCGGGGCCCGACCCCCCTGCCCACGGAGGGGGTGGTGCGCGGCTGCTGCGGGATCAGACCCGGCGGCGCTTCTTGGGGCGGCAGCCGTTGTGGGCCTGGGGCGTCACGTCGCGGACGGTCGTGATCTCCAGGCCGGCGGCCTGCAGCGACCGGATCGCGGTGTCGCGGCCCGATCCGGGGCCCTTGACGAAGACCTCGACCTTCTCCAGGCCCTGCTCGATGCCCTTGCGGGCGGCCGAGTCGGCGGTGACCTGCGCGGCGAACGGCGTCGACTTGCGCGAGCCCTTGAACCCGGCGCCGCCGGCGGACTCCCAGGCGATGACGTTCCCGTCCTTGTCGGTCAGGGAGACGATCGTGTTGTTGAAGCTCGTCTTGATGTGGGCCTGGCCGACCGGGATGTTCTTCTTCGGCTTGCGGCGGCCGCGCGCGGGGCGCTTGGGGGCGGGCATGGTTTCTGGATGACTCCCGTGCTACTTCTTGCCGGGCTTCTTCTTGCCCGCGGTCGGCATGCGCTTGGGGCCCTTGCGGGTCCGCGCGTTGGTCTTCGTCTTCTGGCCGCGAACCGGGAGGTTGCGACGGTGGCGGAGACCGCGGTAGCAGCCGATCTCC
The DNA here is from genome assembly GCA_023230855.1 of Solirubrobacteraceae bacterium. Classification (GTDB taxonomy): domain Bacteria; phylum Actinomycetota; class Thermoleophilia; order Solirubrobacterales; family Solirubrobacteraceae; genus Patulibacter. Next base: position 74,018 of record JALNWQ010000010.1, on the reverse strand, counting down.
ATCAGGCGCTTGACGGCCTGGGAGCGCTCACGGCGAAGATCGCCCTCGACGACGACCTCGCGGTCGATGTGGTCGCGCAGCGCGGCGACCTGCTCCTCGGTGAGGTCCCGCACGCGCGTGTCACGGTCGATGCCCGTGGCGGCGAGGATCTCGTTCGAGCTGGAGCGACCGATCCCGTAGATGTAGGTCAGTCCGATCTCGATCCGCTTGTTGAGCGGGATGTTGATGCCGGAGATGCGAGCCATGATCAGCCCTGCCGCTGCTTGTGACGGGGGTTCTGGCAGATGACCAGAACCGCACCATTGCGGCGGATGACCTTGCACTTCTCGCACATCGGCTTGACCGACGGTCGTACCTTCATGGTGCCTTTCTCGACTCGCTGACCAACGGTCTGGCTCTGATGGTCGCGAAGCCCTCGCTACCAGCCGCTGTGGCGTGCGTCGACCCTCGGGTCGCCTCACGCGCAGATTCGGCACGTTACCAGACAGCATCCGTGGCACGCGGCGCGGCCCCGGAGCGGACCGAGGAATCTAGCACCACGCCGTGCGCGCCGTCGTCCACCCGCCGTGCGACGGGGGAACGGCCGGGCCGCGCGGAGCGCCGCGGGACGCTCAGGGCCGACCGTCGGCGCGCCAGCGCCCGCCCCAGGGCGTCAGCACCCGTGGCCCGTCCGCGGTCACCGCGACCGTGACCTCGGTGTGCGTCGCCCGCGCGCCGTCGGTCGTGAAGATCGACCAGCCGTCCCGGGCGGTGCGCAGTCCGACCCCGCCGAGGCTCAGCATCGGCTCGACGGCGATGACGAGGCCCGGCTCGATCACGCGACCGCTCCCGCGCCGACCGACGTTGGGGACCTGCGGGTCCTCGTGGAGCGCGAACCCGACGCCGTGGCCGATCAGCGACGGGAAGACGCCCAGGCCGGCGGCACGGGCCCGTGACTCGACCGCGTCGCCGATGTCGCCGATCCGCCCGCCCGGGACGCAGCGCGCGATCGCGGCGTCGAGCGCGGCGTCCGCCGTCTCGACGAGCAGGCGGTCCGCCAGTCCGGGCTCCCCGACGAACACGGTGCGGGCGGCGTCCGCGACCCAGCCGTCGAGGGTGACGCCGACGTCGATCGACAACAGGTCTCCGTCCTCGAGCGGCGCGTGGTCGGGGAACCCGTGCACGACGAGGTCGTTGGGCGACGCGCAGATCGCCGCCGGGAACGGCCTGATGCCCGGCGCGCCGCCGTAGCCGAGGAACGACGGCACGCCGCCGGCCTCGGCGATGAGGGCGCGCGCGTGGGCATCGAGGTCCATCGTCGTCGTCCCGGGGACGACGAGGGCCGCGAGCTCGTCGAGGACGCGCGCCACCACCGCACCGGCTTCGGCGACCGCCTCGATCTGCTCGGGCGTCTTCAGGCGGACGGCCATGGCCACCGGGGCGTGGGCCGGCGGCGGCCCGGGCGGCGGCCCGGACCGGCGACCCCACGCCCGATCAGACGTCGTCCTCGAGTCGCAGCGTCGACACCGTCTTGGCGACGTGGTCCGCGACCTCGTCGACCCCCAGCGTGCCGTCGAACCGGTGGAGCAGGCCCCGCTCCTCGTAGTACCCGATGAGCGGCGCGGTCTGGGCGTGGTACACGGACAACCGCTTGCGGATCGTGTCCGGCTTGTCGTCGTCGCGCTGGATGAGGTCCGTCCCGTCGACGTCGTCCTTCCCCTCCACCTTGGGCGGGTCGAACTCGACGTGGTAGACGCGGCCGCTCTGCGACACGCGACGCCCCGACAGCCGCCGGACGATCTCCTCGTCCGGGACCTCGATGAGGAGCGCGCCGTTGAGGTCGCGTCCGAGCTGCGCGAGGGCGGCGTCGAGCGCCTCCCCCTGGGCGATGGTCCTGGGGAATCCGTCGAGGACGAACCCGTCCGAGGCCGCCTCGCCGCGGACGCGCTCGAGGATGAGGTCGATGACGAGCTCGTCGGGCACGAGCTCGCCGGCGTCCATGAAGCCCTTCGCCTTGAGGCCGAGCTCGCTGCGCTCACGGACGGCCGCGCGGAGGATCTCGCCGGTGACGACGTACTCGAGCGGCTGCGCCGAGGTCAGGCGCTCGCCCTGCGTTCCCTTGCCGGCCCCTGGAGGGCCGAGCAGGATCAGGTTCAACTCGGTCATGCGGTTGCGGTCCTCCCACGGATCACTTGAGGAAGCCCTCGTAGTTGCGCATCATCAGCTGCGCCTCGATCTGCTTCACGGTGTCCAGGGCCACGCCGACCACGATGAGGATCGACACGCCGCCGAAGGCGAAGCCCTGCGTCGTCTGGCTGAAGAGGATGGACGGCAGCGCCGCCACGGCCGCGAGGTACAGCGCGCCGGGGAACGTCAGGCGCGCGAGCACACGGTCGAGGAACTCCGCGGTGGGCCGTCCCGGACGGACGCCCGGGATGAAGCCGCCGTACTTCTTCAGGTTGTCGGCCTGCTCGACGGGGTTGAACGTGACCGCCGTGTAGAAGTACGTGAAGACGATGATGAAGAGCGACTCGCCACCGATGTAGGTCGCGCTGCCGGGCCGCAGGAACTCCTGCACGGAGTTGTTCGGATCCTGCGTCACGAACTGGGCGACCGTCGGCGGAATCGCCATGATCGACGCGGCGAAGATGACCGGGATGACGTTGGCCATGTTGACCTTCAACGGCAGGTAGGTCTGCCCCCCGCCGCTCATACGACGGCCGATGACGCGCTTGGCGTACTGGATCGGGATCCGGCGCTGTCCCTCCTGGACGAACACCACCGCGGCGATGACGGCCACGATGAGGAACGGCAGGATGAGCTGGAAGACCTGGTCCGAGCTGTTCCACCAGGCCGACACGCCGTTGGGCAGGCCACTGACGATCGAGGCGAAGATCATGAGCGACATGCCGTTGCCCACGCCGCGCTGGGTGATGAGCTCTCCCAGCCACATGACGATGATCGCGCCCGCGGTGAGCGACACCGCGATCATCACCACCGCGCCGGCGTTGAAGTTCTCGATCAGCGGGGTCGAGCCGCTCTCGAAGCTCTTGAAGAGGAACACGTAGCCGACGGACTGGCCGGCGGCGAGCGCGACGGTGAGGTAGCGCGTGTACTGCGTGATGCGCTTCTGGCCGATCTCGCCTTCCTGCTTGAGCTTCTCCAGCGACGGCACGACGACCTGGAGGAGCTGCATCACGATCGATGCCGTGATGTACGGCATGATGCCGAGCGCGAACAGCGCGATCTGGCTCAGCGCGCCGCCGGAGAAGACGTTGAGGAGCTGGAGGGCGCCGCCCTGGAACGCCGCGTTGTCCTGCAGCTCGCGCACGCCCTCGGCCGAGACGCCCGGCACGGGGATCTGCGCGCCGACGCGGTACAGCGCCAGCATCGCGAGCATGAAGAGGAGCTTCTTGCGGACCTCCGGGACGGTGAGCGCGCCGGTGAGGATGCGGGTCATCGAGTTCGGGCTCGGGTCGGGAGATCGGGAAGGGGGCGAACCGCGACGCGGGCCATCATGGCCCGCGCCGGAGGTTGGATGCTACGGGGTATGCGCCGCCGCGGCGGCGCGCCGGGGGCGTCAGCCCTCGACGACGACGGTGCCGCCGACGGCTTCGATCGCCGCCTGGGCCGACTTGCTGAACCGGTGCGCGTGCACGGTCAGCGGGCCGGTGAGCTCACCCCGGCCGAGGATCTTGACGGGCACGTCGCGGTCCTTCGCCAACCCCGACGCGGCGAGCGCGTCGAGCGTCACGACGCTGCCGGCCTCGAACCGGTCGGCGAGGTCGTCGAGGTTCACGCCCTGCGTGGCGGTACGGAACCGCTCGAAGGGCATCGACGTCTTCTTGTTCGGGCCGCGGAGCTTGCGCATCCGCGACTGCAGCGGGTTCTGACCGCCCTCGAACCCACGACGGTCCTTGGCGCCGGAGCGGGAGCCCGCGCCCTTGTGGCCGCGCCCGGACGTCTTGCCGTGTCCGGAGCCGTGGCCCCGACCGACGCGACGCCGCGTCTTGCGGCTACCGGGGGCGGGCTGCAGCGAGTGCAGGCCGACGACGTCGGCGCTGGTGTCGTTCTCGGACATGCTCATGCCTCCTCGACGCGAACCAGGTGGCGCACGGCGTGCAGCTGACCGCGCTGCTGCGGCGTGTCCTGGACTTCGACGGTCTGGCCGATCTTGCGCAGCCCGAGGGATCGCAGCGTCGCCCGCTGCGCCTCGTTGCTGCCGATGGCCGACTTGAACTGGGTCGCCTTGAGCGTGCTCACGCGGTCACCTCACTGGACTCCGAAGCGGGGTCGCCGGACTCCGCCTCGGCCTCGGCCTCGGCGGGCGCCTCGGGCGCGGGACGGCCGGTCAGGCCGAGCACGTCGCCGACGCTGATGCCGCGCAGGTCCGCGACCTCCTTCGGCGTCCGCAGGTCCTGCAGGCCCGCGATGGTCGCCTTGACGAGGTTGATCGGGTTCTGCGTGCCGAGGCTCTTGCTCAGGATGTCCTGCAGGCCCGCGAGCTCGAGCACGGCGCGGACGCCGCCACCGGCGATGACGCCGGTACCGGGCGACGCCGGCTTGAGCAGCACCTGGCCGGAGCCGTAGCGCCCGATCACCGGATGGGTGATGGTCTGCTGGTGCTTGGGGACCTTGAACAGGTCCTTCTTCGCCCGCTCGACGGCCTTCTGGATGGCCGTCGGGACCTCGTTGGCCTTGCCGTAGCCGACGCCGACGACGGACTCACCGTCACCGACCACGACGAGCGCGGTGAACGAGAACCGCCGGCCGCCCTTGACGACCTTGGAGACGCGGTTGATCTCGACGACCCGCTCCTCGAGGTCGAACCCGACGGGACTGATGGTGCGATCGATAGCCATGGGTGCTCCTAGACGGCCAGTCCGCCCTCGCGGACCGCTTCGGCGAACGCCTGCACGCGCCCGTGGTACTGGTAGCCACCGCGGTCGAACACCGCGGTCTCGACCCCGACGGCCTTCGCGCGCTGGGCGAGGAGGCCCCCGGCCTTGACGGCCTGCTCGCCCTTGGGCAGCTCGCGGAGCTCCGCCTCGGTCCACTGCACCGACGCGAGCGTGTGGCCACGCTCGTCGTCGATGAGCTGGGCGAAGATCCCGCGGTTGCTGCGGAACACGGCGATGCGGGGCCGATCGGCGGTCCCGGTGACCTTGGCGCGGACGCGCCGGCGCCGCTTGAGTCGGCGCTGCTCCTTGGTGACGGTGCTCATGCGCGCTTGCCCACCTTCCGGGCGACGTACTCGCCCTCGTAGCGGACGCCCTTGCCCTTGTAGGGCTCCGGCGGACGCTTCTTGCGGATCTTGGCGGCGATCTCGCCGACGGCCTGCTTGCTCGTGCCGCGGATGACGATGCGCGTCGGCTGCGGCACCTCGAACTCGATGCCGGCCGGCGCCTCGACGTGGACCGGGTGCGAGAAGCCGAGCGCCAGCTCGAGGTTCTTGCCCTTGAGCTGGGCGCGGTATCCGACGCCCTGGATCTCCAGCGTCTTGGAGAACCCGTCGGTGACGCCCTCGACCATGTTCGCGATGAGGCTGCGGCTCAGGCCGTGCAGCGCCCGGTGCGGACCGCGGTCGGTGGGGCGGCTGACGAGGATCTCGGAGCCCTCCTGCACGACGGTGATGTCGTGATGGATGGCCTCGGAGAGCTCGCCCTTGGGGCCCTTCACCCGGACGGCGCCGGGCTCGATGGTGACGTCGACGCCGGTCGGGACCGGAATCGGCTTGCGTCCGATGCGACTCATGTGATCACCAGACCTCGGCCCAGACCTCGCCGCCGACGCCCTGGTTGCGGGCGTCGTGGCCGGTCATGATGCCCTTGGACGTCGAGACGATGACGGTCCCGAGGCCGCCGAGCGACTTCGGCACCTCGGTGGCGCCCACGTAGTGGCGCTGGCCGGGGCGGGACAGGCGACGCAGGCCGGTGATGGCCGAGCGACGGTCCTTCGTGTACTTCAGCGTGATGTGCAGCAGCTCGCCCGGGTGCTCGGTGGCCGGCGACGTCTTGTAGTCCGCCACGTAGCCCTGCTCCTTGAGGATGCGGGCGACCTCGCGCTTGGCGTTGGAGGACGGCAGCACGACCTCGCGGTGCGCGGCGGTGATGGCGTTGCGGATCCGCGTGAGCAGGTCCGCGATGGGATCGGTGGTCGCCATGCTTACCAGCTGCTCTTCGTCATGCCGGGGATGTAGCCCTTGTGCGCGAACTCCCGCAGGCAGATGCGGCACAGGCCGAACTTCTTGTACACCGAGCGCGAGCGGCCGCAGCAGCGGCACCGCGTGTACTCGCGGCTCTGGTACTTGGAGGGGCGCGCCTGGCGGACGCGCTGAGAGGTCTTCGCCATGGGTCAGCTCCCCTGGGTGGTCTGGGTCGGATCCACCGGGCGCTTGCCGTCCTTGGAGAACGGGAAGCCGAGCGCCTTGAGCAGGACGAACGCCTCGCCGTCCGTCGCCGCGGTGGTGGTGATGTTGATGTCGAGTCCCCGGATCTGGTCGATCGCGTCGTAGTCGATCTCCGGGAAGATGATCTGCTCGCGCACGCCGAGGGAGTAGTTCCCGCGGCCGTCGAAGCTCGATGCCTTGAGGCCCCGGAAGTCGCGGACGCGCGGCAGCGCGATCGCGAGGAGGCGGTCGAGGAACTCGTACATCCGGTCGCCACGGAGCGTCACCGCGGCGCCGACCGGCATCTCCTCGCGGAGCTTGAAGCCGGCGATCGACTTGCGGGCGCGCCGGACGCTGGGCTGCTGGCCGGCGATCGCGGCGAGCTGCTCGACGGCGGCGGCGAACGTCTTGTTGTCCTGCTTGTGCTCGCCGAGCCCCATGTTCAGGGTGATCTTCTCGATCTTCGGGACCTGCATCACCGAGGAGTACCCCAGGCGCTTGAACAGGTCCGGACGGATCTCCTCGAGGTAGCGCGTCTTCAGCCGCGCGGTCGTGGTCGCACTCATCGCAACTACCTCAGTCGATCTGCACGCCGGAGCGGCGGGCGACGCGGACGCGCCGGCCGTTCTCGGTCGTGGTCACGCCCACGCGGGTGGGCTGGTTGGTCTTGGGGTCCACGAGCTGCACGTTCGACACGTGGATCGACGCCTCACGGGAGATGACGCCGCCCTGCGCTGCCGGGCTGCCCGGCAGCGCCGACGGGTTGGGGCGCTGGTGACGCTTGACGAGGTTCACGCCCTCGACGACGACGCGGTCGTTCTCGCGGTCGACGGACACGACGCGGCCGGTCCGGCCACGGTCCTTGCCGCTGATGACGACGACGTGGTCGTCCTGTCGGATGCGGAGCGCCATGATCAGAGCACCTCCGGCGCGAGGGACACGATCTTCATGAACGACCGGTCGCGCAGCTCGCGGGCGACCGGGCCGAAGATGCGCGTGCCGCGCGGGTTGTTGTTGGCGTCGATGATGACGGCCGCGTTCTCGTCGAACGCGATGTAGGTGCCGTCCTCGCGGCCGTGCTCCTTGCGGGTCCGCACGACGACGGCCTTCACGACCTCGCCCTTCTTCACGGAGCCGTTCGGGGTCGCGGACTTCACCGTCGCGGTGATCGTGTCGCCGACCCGCGCGTACCGGCGACGGGAGCCGCCGTGCACGCGGATGGTGAGGATCTCGCGGGCGCCGGTGTTGTCGGCGACCTTGAGGCGGGACTCGGTCTGGATCACTTGGCACGCTCCACGATGTCGACGAGGCGCCAACGCTTGGTCCGCGACATCGGCCGGGAGGACTCGATGCGGACGGTGTCGCCCACGCCGGCCGTGTTCTCCTCGTCGTGCGCGTACAGCTTCGTCGTGTGGCGGACGATCTTCTTGTACTTGCGGTGCCGCTTGGCGTGCGCGATCTGCACGGCCAGCGTCTTGTCGCCCTTGGCGGACACGACGAGGCCCTGGCGGACCTGCGGCCGACCCGGCTCGCGCTCGACGGGCGGCGTGCCCTCGCGCTTGCCGGCGGCGACGCGCTTCTCGCGCTCCTGCAGGCGGCGGCGACGGCGCGCGACGGCCTTCGCCTTGCGGGCGGCGTCGCGCTCGGCCTGACGGTCCTGCGGCGTGCGCTGGGGCTTGGCCTCCTGCTGCTGACGCTGGCGGTACCAGGCGCGCCGCTCGACCGGCGACAGCGACGGGTCGGGGCCCGCCGGGGCCTCGTCCTGCGCGGCCTCCGCGTCGGGGGCGTCGGTCGCCTCGACGTCGGTCGCCTCGGGCGCGTCCACGGTCTCGGCCGTCTCGTTCTCGGTGTTCTCGTCAGCCATGGCGATCAGCGGATCCCGTCGACGTCGATGCCACGCTCACGGGCGACCGTGACCGCCCGGGCCAGGTCGCGCCGCGTGGTGCGCAGCGCTGCGGTGTTCTCGAGCTCTCCGGTCGCCTGCTGGAAGCGCAGTCCGAAGATCTCCTTGCGAAAGGTCGCGATGCGCTCGACGAGCTGCTGCTCCTCGAGGTCGCGAAGCTCCAGCGGGCGGGTCATCCCTCGTCCTCCGCGGTCACGAACTTGGTCTGCACGGGCAGCTTGTGCCCGGCGAGGCGGATCGCCTCGCGCGCCAGCGGCTCGGGCACGCCGGCGAGCTCGAACATCACACGGCCCGGCTTGACGACCGCGACCCAGCCCTCGGGCGAGCCCTTGCCGGAGCCCATGCGGGTCTCGGCCGGCTTCTTCGTCACCGACTTGTCGGGGAAGATGTTGATCCAGACCTTGCCGCCGCGCTTGATCTTGCGGGTCATGGCGATACGGGCCGCCTCGATCTGGCGGTTGGTGATCCAACCGGCCTCGAGCGACTTCAGGCCGTACTCACCGAACTGCACGCGGGTCTGACCCCGCGACAGTCCGCGCTTGCGGCCACGGTGCACCTTGCGGTGCTTCACGCGCTTGGGCGACAACATCAGGAACGACCTCCCTGGCCACCGCGACCACGACCGCCGCCGGCGCCGCCGAATCCGCCACGGCCACCGCGGTCGCCGTCACGGCGCGGACGCCGTCCACCGCGATCGCGACCGTCGCCGCCGGTGCTCGGGCCCTCGGTGTCGGTCAGGTCGGAGCCGCCGTAGCCCTCCGGCATGATCTCGCCCTTGTTGACCCAGACCTTCACGCCGATCCGACCGAACGTCGTCTTGGCCTCGTAGAAGCCGTAGTCGATGTCGGCGCGCATCGTGTGCAGCGGCACCCGACCGTCCTGGTAGGACTCGGTGTTGCTCATCTCGCGACCGCCGAGGCGACCGGAGACCTGGATCTTGCAGCCCTTGGCGCCGGAGCGCATCGCGCTGGTGAGCGCGCGCTTCATCGCACGCCGGAAGGCGACGCGGTTCTGCAGCTGCTCCGCCACCGACTGCGCGACGAGCTTTGCGTCGAGCTCGGGGCGACGGACCTCGAGGATGTTGACCTTGACCTGCTTCTGCGTGATCGCGTGCAGGTCCTTGCGCAGGCCGTCGACCTCGACGCCGGACTTGCCGATCACGACGCCCGGACGGGCGGTGCGGATCGACACCTCGACCTCGCTCTTGTTCTTGCGGATCGTGATGTCCGACAGCCCGGCGTGGGCGAGCCGACCCTCGATGTGACCGCGGATGCGGCGGTCCTCGTCGAGGTAGTCGGCGGTGTTCTGCGCGCTGAACCAGTGGCTCTTCCAGTCATGGATGTAGCCGACGCGCATCGACTCGGGATGGACCTTCTGTCCCATCAGCGGTGCTCCTTCGGCGTGAGCTGGATCGTGAGGTGGCTCGTCCGCTTGTTGATGCGGAACGCGCGGCCCTGGGCACGGGGCTGGAAGCGCTTGAGCGTCGGGCCGTCGTCGGCGGTGATCGCATGGATGCGCAGCTCGTCGCCGATGAGCTCGTGGTTGTTCTCCGCGTTGGCCACAGCGGACTCGAGCACCTTGCTCCAGTCCTGGGCGGCCGACCGCGTGCTGTGCGCGAGGATCGCGCGGGCGGTCTCGACGTCCTTGCCGCGGACGAGGTCCGCGATCAGGCGCGCCTTGCGCGGCGTCGTCCGGACGTACTTCGCAACGGCGCGCACGACCGGGGCCTCGCCGACCGGCTGGGCGCGACGGGCGCGACGCGCCTCGGCGCGCGCTCCCCCGCGGACCTGCTGGACCGGCGCGGGACCGTGGTCGTGGTCGTGGTCGTGATCGTGGTCGTGGTCGGCGTCGTCGCCGGCCTCGGGAGCGTCCGCAGTCTCCGGCTCCGCCGCGGCGGCGGGGGCGGTGGCCTCCTCGGCCTTCGGCTCCTCCACGGAGGCCTCGGCCTCCGGAGTCACCTCGACCTGCGGCTCCTCGGTGCTCTCGGTATCGGGGGTCTCGTCAGCCATGGATCAGCGCCTCTTGGCGGTATCGCCGTGACCGCGGTAGGTCCGGGTGGGCGCGAACTCGCCCAGCTTGTGCCCGACCATCGACTCCGACACGAACACGGGGACGTGCTTGCGCCCGTCGTGCACGGCGATCGTGTGCCCGACGAACTCGGGGAAGATCGTGGACGCGCGCGACCAGGTCTTGATCAGCTTCTTCTCGTTGGCCGTGTTCATGGTCGAGATGCGCTGGAACAGACGCTCCTCGACCCACGGGCCCTTCTTGCTCGAACGGCTCATGGGGGGCTACTTCCTCTTGCCCTTGCCGCGCCGACGGCCGCGGACGATGTATCGATCGGACGGGTTGTTCTTCTTGCGGGTGCGGTAGCCCAGGGTGGGCACGCCCCACGGGGTGACCGGGTGGCGTCCCGGGGTCGTCGAGCCCTCGCCGCCGCCGTGCGGGTGGTCGACGGGGTTCATGGCCGTACCACGGGTCTGCGGCCGCACGCCCATGTGGCGCTTGCGGCCGGCCTTGCCGACCTTGACGTTCTGGTGGTCGGCGTTGCCGACGCTGCCGACGGTGGCCCGGCACGAGTCCTGCACCAGGCGCGTCTCGCCGGACGGCAGGCGCAGGGTCGCCATGCCCCGCTCCTTCGCCATGAGCTGGATCGACGATCCGGCCGACCGGCCGAGCTGACCGCCCTTGGTCGGCTGCAGCTCGACGTTGTGCACGACCGTGCCGGCGGGGATCGCCGACAGCGGCAGGGCGTTGCCGGTCTTGATGTCGGCGTCGGGACCGGACTCGACGGTCGCGCCGACCTCGAGCCGCCGGGGCGCGAGGATGTAGCGCTTCTCGCCGTCGGCGTAGTGCAGCAGCGCGATGTACGCGGTCCGGTTCGGGTCGTACTCGATGGCGGCGACCTTGGCGGGCACGCCGTCCTTGTCGCGCTTGAAGTCGATCCGACGGTAGAGCCGCTTCGCGCCACCACCGCGGTGACGCGCGGTCTTGCGGCCGTGGCTGTTGCGACCACCGGACTTGCTGAGGCCCTCGACGAGCGAGCGCTCGGGCTCGGTCTTCGTGATCTCGGCGAAGTCGGGGTACGTCGCGAAGCGCTGGCCGGGCGACGTGGGCTTGGGCTTGCGGATGGCCATGAGCTACTCCTGCGCCCCGGAGGGATCGAGGTCCAACGACTGGAAGATCGGGATCTCCTCGCCCTCACGGACCTGGACGATCGCCTTCTTCCACGAGCGCGTGCGGCCCGCCGTCACGCCACGGCGCTTCGGCTTGCTCTTGACGCTCGACGTGCGGACCTCCTCGACGTGCACGTCGAAGAGCTCCTCCACGGCCTGGCGGATCTGCGTCTTGTGCGCGTCCGGATGGACGCGGAACGTGTACTTGCCGACCGTCGAGAGCACGTAGCTCTTCTCGCTGACGACCGGGCGGATGATGACCTGCGTCGCGTCCATGATCAGGCGGGGGTCGGCGTGGTGGTGTCTTCGGTCGCCGCCGCGCCGCCAGCGCGGGCCACGAGGGCGTCCACGGCGGCCTGGGTGGCGAGCAGTCGACCGGCGCCGACGACGTCGGCGACGCCGACGGAGCCCGCCGCGAGGACGGAGACCTTGGGCAGGTTGCGGAACGACAGCGCGACGCGCGCCTCCTCGTCGGAGAGCACGAGCAACGTCGAGCCGGTGGCCGTCCAGTCCTTCAGGAGGGCCGCGGCGGCCTTCGTCGACGGCGTGTCGAAGCCGGTGGCGTCGACGCCGGCGACGGTGCCGCGCCCGGCGTGCAGCGACAGGGCGCTACGGAGCGCCGCGCGCTTCTCCTTGCGGTTCACCTTGAAGGTGAAGTGCCGCGGCTGGGGCCCGAAGATCGTGCCACCGCCGGTCCAGATCGGCGAGCGGCTCGACCCGGCGCGGGCCCGGCCGGTGCCCTTCTGGCGCCACGGCTTCGCGCCGCCGCCTCGGACCTGGCCGCGCGTCTTGCTCGACGACGTGCCCTGGCGGCGCGCGTTGAGCTCGTGGCGGACGTTCTGGTGGACGAGGGGTCCGTTGAACTCGGCGCCGAACACGGCGTCGTCGAGCTTCAGGGTTCCGCCACCGAGGATCGGAGCATCAGGCATCGGTGCGCACCTCCACGAGGCCGTTCTTGGCGCCCGGGACCGAGCCACGGACGATGAGCAGGTTCTCCTCGGCGTCGACGCGGACGACCGTCAGGCCGGCCTGCGTGACGCGCTCGGCACCCATGTGGCCGGGGCCACGGATGCCCTTGAAGACTCGCGCCGGCCATGCGGCCGCGCCGATCGAGCCCGGCGCACGCGTGTTGTGCGAGCCGTGGGTGACCGGTCCGCGGGCGAAGCCGTGGCGCTTGACGGTGCCCTGGAAGCCCTTGCCCTTCGAGGTGCCGGCGACCTTGACCTTCTGGCCGGCCTCGAACACGTCGACGGTCACCGTCTGGCCGACCTCGACGTCGAGGTCGACGTCGCGGAACTCGACGAGGTGGCGGTGGGGCGCGACGCCGGCCTTCTTCAGGTGGCCGAGCTCGGGCTTGGTGAGGTGCTTCTCCTTCGTGGCGCCGAAGGCGAGCTGCACGGCCTGGTAGCCGTCGCGCTCGGCGGTGCGGCGCCCGGTGACGGGGCACGGACCGGCCTCGAGCACGGTGACGCGCTCGACGGTGCCGTCTTCGAGGAAGAGCTGGGTCATGCCCAGCTTCTTGGCGAGGATCGCGGCCATCGGTCAGCCCGCCAGACGGATCTCGATGTCGACGCCCGCGGGAAGGTGATCGAGCCGCTGGAGCGAGTCGACCGTCTTGGGCGTCGGCTGGTGGATGTCGATCATCCGCTTGTGCGTCCGGATCTCGAAGTGCTCGCGCGAGTCCTTGTCCTTGAACGGGGAGCGGATGACGCAGTAGACGTTCTTGTCCGTCGGCAGCGGCACGGGGCCGGACACGGACGCGCCGGTGCGCTGCGCCGTCTCGACGATCTCCTTCGCCGCCGTCTCGATGGCCGAGTGGTCGTAGGCCTTGAGGCGGATGCGGATCTTGTTTTGTGTGGCGGCAGCCATCAGGGCTCTCTGCGTTCCGATTCCGTCTGGTGTCTGGGAGAAGCTTCGCGCTGGGGTCTCACGGGTCGCGCTGCACACGAGGGCGCGCGGGGCCCGTCCAGCCGTGGGCTCCGGATCGTCCCGCCCGGCGCACCGGGGTGCGTCGGGCGGGGCGGTCGGTCGCCCCACCCGGTGGTCGACCCGAGGGTCGACCACCGGTACTGCGTGTTTCTTGTTCCTGCGGGTACTGCGGTGCTGCGGTGCTGCGGGTGCTGCGGTGTCTCGGGGGTCCTACTCGATGACCTCGGACACGACGCCCGAGCCGACGGTGCGACCACCCTCGCGGATGGCGAACCGGAGGCCGGCGTCCATGGCGATCGGCTGGATGAGCTCGATCACCATCTGGACGTTGTCGCCGGGCATGACCATCTCCGTGCCCTCGGGCAGGGTGGCGACGCCGGTGACGTCGGTCGTGCGGAAGTAGAACTGCGGCCGGTAGCCCGAGAAGAACGGCGTGTGACGGCCACCCTCCTCCTTCTTCAGGACGTAGACCTCGGCCTTGAACTTCGTGTGCGGCGTGATCGAGCCCGGCTTGCACAGGACCTGACCGCGCTCGATGTCCTCGCGCTTCGTGCCGCGGAGCAGCAGGCCGGCGTTGTCGCCCGCCTCGCCCTGGTCGAGCTGCTTCTTGAACATCTCGACGCCGGTGACGACCGTCTTGGTCTTCTCGCGGATGCCGACGATCTCGACCTCGTCGCCGACGTTGACGACGCCCTGCTCGATGCGGCCGGTGGCGACGGTGCCGCGACCGGTGATCGAGAACACGTCCTCGACCGGCATGAGGAACGGCTTGTCGAGCGCGCGGACGGGCTCGGGGATGTAGTCGTCCAGGTGCGCGGCGAGCTCGTGGATCTTCGCCTCGTACTCGGCGTCGCCCTCGAGCGCCTTCAGCGCCGACCCGACGACGAACGGGATGTCGTCGCCCGGGAAGTCGTACTCGGACAGCAGGTCGCGGACCTCGACCTCGACGAGCTCGAGGAGCTCCTCGTCGTCGACCATGTCGGCCTTGTTGATGAACACGACGATGTACGGCACGCCGACCTGCTTGGCGAGCAGGATGTGCTCACGCGTCTGCGGCATCGGACCGTCGGTGCCGGAGACGACGAGGATCGCCCCGTCCATCTGGGCGGCGCCGGTGATCATGTTCTTCACGTAGTCGGCGTGCCCGGGGCAGTCGACGTGCGCGTAGTGTCGGTTCTCGGTCTCGTACTCGACGTGCGAGGTGGCGATCGTGATCCCGCGCTCCTTCTCCTCCGGAGCGTTGTCGATCTCGGCGAACGACCGCGCGTCGCCGCCGCTGGCCTTGGCCAGCACCGTGGTGATCGCGGCCGTCAGCGTCGTCTTGCCGTGGTCGATGTGACCGATGGTGCCGACGTTGACGTGCGGCTTGCCGCGCTCGAACTTCTCCTTCGCCATTGCTCGCTCCTGAGTCTCTTCTTCGTAGGTGTGGTCGGTGCTGGGGTGGGGCTGCTCAGCGCCGGCGCTGGGCGAACCTGCGAAAGGTAGCCCAGTCCGGCGGTGCTCTGCGTTGCGGGTCTAGCCCTTGCTGCCGGTTCGAGCCTCGACGACCGCTTCGGCGACGTGCGATGGCACCTCGTCGTAGCGCTCGAACTGCATCGTGTAGACGGCCCGGCCCTGGGTGGCGGATCGGAGGTCGGTCGAGTAGCCGAACATCTCGCTCAGCGGACAGTAGGCGTTGACGACCTGCGCGTTGCCGCGGGCCTCCATGCCCTCGATGCGGCCACGTCGCCGGTTGAGGTCGCCGATGACGTCGCCCATGTACTCCTCGGGCGTGACGACCTCGACCTTGAAGATCGGCTCGAGCAGCACCGGCTTCGCCATCTTCGCCGCGGCGTTGAACGCCATGTTCGCGGCGATCTTGAACGCGACCTCCGAGGAGTCGACCTCGTGGTACTTGCCGTCGACGACGGTGACCTTGACGTCGACCATCGGGTAGCCGGCCTTGGGCCCGGTGTCCATGCCCTCGGCGAGGCCCTTCTCGACCGCGTTGTGGTAGTCGACCGGGATCGCGCCGCCCTTGATCTTGTTCTCGAAGACGAAGCCTTCGCCCGGGGCGGGCTCCATGTCGATGTAGACGACGCCGAACTGGCCCGAGCCGCCGGTCTGGCGGACGAACTTGCCCTCGACCTTCTCGACCTTCGAGCGCACGGTCTCGCGGTAGGAGACCTGCGGCGTGCCGACGTTCGCCTCGACGTTGAACTCGCGGCGCATGCGCTCGACGAGGATCTCGAGGTGGAGCTCGCCCATGCCGGAGATCTCGGTCTGGCCGGTCTCCTCGTTCGTCTCGACCTGGAAGGTCGGGTCCTCCTCGGCGAGGCGCTGCAGGGCGACGCCCATCTTCTCCTGGTCGGCCTTCGTCTTCGGCTCGACGGCGACCTTGATCACCGGGTCGGGGAAGTCCATCGCCTCGAGGACGATCGGGGAGTCCGGGGTGCAGAGCGTGTCGCCCGTGTAGACGAGCTTGATGCCGACGGCGGCGGCGATGTCGCCGGAGTACACCTTGTCGATGTCCTCGCGGCTGTTGGCGTGCATCTCGAGGATGCGGCCGATGCGCTCGGTCTTGCCGGTGTTCGTGTTGAGGACCTTGGAGCCCGCCTCCAGCGTCCCGGAGTAGACCCGGAAGAACGTGAGCTTGCCGACGTACGGATCCGTGGCGATCTTGAAGGCGAGGGCCGCGAACGGCGCGCTGTCGTCGGACGGGCGCTCCTCCTCGGCCTCGGTCCCGTCCTTGGCGGTGACGACGCCGGTGATCTGCGGGACCTCGAGCGGCGAGGGCAGGTACGCGACGACCGCGTCGAGCAGCGGCTGGACGCCCTTGTTCTTGAACGACGAGCCGCAGAGCACCGGGTTGATCGACAGCGCCAGCGTCGCGGCGCGGATCGCGCTCTGGAGGCGCTCGACCGGGATCTCCTGGTCCTCCAGGACGAGCTCCATGAGCTCCTCGTCGTGGTCGGCGACCGCGTCGACGAGCTTCTCGCGCGCCGCCGCGGCGGCGTCCGCGTACTCGGCCGGGATCTCGACGACGTCGATGTCCTTGCCGATGTCGTCCTTGTAGATCGTGGCCTGCATCGAGACGAGGTCGATGATGCCCGCGAAGTCGCCCTCCGCGCCGATCGGCAGCTGGATCGGCACGGCGTTGGCGCCCAGGCGGTCGATCATCGTCTCGACCGCGCGCTCGAAGTTCGCGCCGATCCGGTCCATCTTGTTGACGTAGGCGACCCGCGGCACGCGGTAGTCGTTGGCCTGACGCCAGACCGTCTCGGACTGGGGCTCGACGCCGGCGACGGAGTCGAAGACCGCGACCGCGCCGTCGAGCACGCGGAGCGACCGCTGGACCTCGACGGTGAAGTCGACGTGGCCCGGCGTGTCGATGATGTTGATGCGGTGCTTGAGCCACTCCGCGGTCGTCGCCGCGGACGTGATCGTGATGCCCCGCTCCTGCTCCTGCTCCATCCAGTCCATCTGGGACGCGCCGTCGTGCGTCTCGCCCAGCTTGTGGGTGCGGCCGGTGTAGAAGAGGATGCGCTCGGTCGTGGTCGTCTTGCCGGCGTCCACGTGCGCCATGATCCCGATGTTCCGGGTCTTCTCGAGGGAGTACTTACGCGTCATGAAGGGCTTTCGAGGTACGCAGACGACTTGGGGAGGCAAAGAACGGCACTTCCGGACGCACCCCGATCCGTGGTCCCGGGCGAGGCGTCGGCGGTCCGACGTCCCGTCCGCTACCCACGGCGCGACACGGCGCGGAGCGGAGTCCGACGGGAGGCACGCGTGAGCACCCGGCCCGATCGGACAGCGGCGCGGGACTATAGCAGAGGACGCCCGGGCGATCCGGACGGCCTCGACGGCCGGTCGGCGTCGCCGTGGCGTCCTCCGGCATGGGCGACGCCCGCGGCCGCGGCGACGGTGGCCGTCGGTGCCGTCGCGGTGCTCCTGGCCACCGTGCTGCCGGTGCTCGAGCTCCGCGCGCCCGACCGGGCGGCCGGCGTCGACACGACGATCTCCGGCTGGACGCGGACGAAGGCGCTGCTGCCGCTGGCCGGCGCCTCGGCGCTCGGGCTGCTGGGCCCCGCCGTCCGGGGCCGCGTGGCGGCGGCGGCCGGGGTGGCGATGGCCGGCGTGGCGACGGTCGCCGGACTGCTCGCGTTCGTGGCGCCGCGGGTCGGCGACGTGATCCTCGTCGGGGCCGCGTACGACGAGGCCACGATCGGCTCCGGGCCCGGGTGGTACGTCGCGTCGGGGGGCGCGGTCGCGCTCATCGTCGGCGGGGGGACGCTGGCCGCCGCGATCCGGTGGAGCCCGCCCGTCCGTCCGGGTGCGGGCGAACGGCCCCGCCGCGCCCGGTGAGGGCCGGCGGTCGTGTCGGCGGGTCGTCCCGCCCGGGCGCGGCCGGCCGGGGCCCGGCCGCCCCCGCGAGCCGCGCGCGCCCCGACGGAACGCGAACGGCCACCCGTCGGGTGGCCGTGGTCGGTACGACGGGCGTCCGCGCGCGGCGGACGCCGGGACTACCAGCGGTAATGGGCGAAGGCCTTGTTCGCCTGCGCCATGCGGAAGATGTCGTCCTTCTTCTTGTAGGCGCCGCCCTGCTGCTTCTGGGCGTCGAGGAGCTCGTTGGCCAGCCGCGACGCCATCGAGCGCTCGCGACGGCCGCGGGCGGCCTCCACGAGCCACCGCAGCGCCAGCGTGCGGGAGCGGCGCGCGGGAACCTCGACCGGCACCTGGTAGGTCGCGCCACCGACGCGGCGCGAGCGGACCTCGAGCTGCGGGGTGAGCGCCTTGATCGAGAGCTCGAGCTGCTCGACGGGGTCGCCGTCGGTCTTCTCGGCCAGGATCGCCAGGGCGTCGTAGACGATGGTCTCGGCCGTCGACTTCTTGCCGTCGAGGAGGACCTTGTTGATGAGCTGGTGGACCAGCCGCGAGCGATGGACGGCGTCCGGCTCGAGCGTGCGGGTCTGGGCGCCGGCGCGACGTGCCATGGCTTACTTCCCCTTCTTGACGCCGTACCGCGAGCGGGCCTGCTTGCGGTCGCTGACGCCGGATGCGTCGTGCGAACCACGCACGACCTTGTAGCGCACGCCCGGCAGGTCCTTGACGCGACCGCCGCGCACGAGCACGACGGAGTGCTCCTGCAGGTTGTGACCCTCGCCCGGGATGTACGCGGTGACCTCGATCCCCGAGCTGACCCGGACACGAGCGACCTTGCGCAGCGCGGAGTTCGGCTTCTTCGGCGTGGTCGTGTAGACGCGCGTGCAGACGCCGCGGCGCTGGGGCGCCGCGACCTTCTTCTTGCGCCCCTTGCCGGACTTGAGTCCCGGCGTGGAGAGCTTCTTCGCCTTGGCCTTGCGGCCCTTCCGAACGAGCTGGCTGGTCGTGGGCATGCGACGGGCGATAGTAGCAGCGCCCACGCGGTGACGGGCCGCGCCCGGGCGCCACGGTCGCCCGGCGACGGCGCGCACGTCCGGCGGACCGGTGCGTCGGGGCCGGTTCCCTGCCGCGGCGCGCCGGGACGGTAGTGTCGCACCATGCTGGCTCACGATGCGTCCGGGGCGGGCCGACCGCTGGTGCTCCTGCACTTCCTGGGAGGCAGTCGGCACGTGTGGCGCGACCTGCTCCCCCACCTCGAGCCGGAGCGGCGGGTCGTGACGATCGACCTGCCGGGGTTCGGCGACAGCCCGCCGCTCGCCGGCGCCCCCACCGTGCCGCGGATCGCCTCCGCCGTCGGCGACGCGATCGACGCGTTGGGCCTCGACGCCCCGGCGGTCGCCGGGATCTCGCTCGGCGGCGCCGTGGCGCTCGAGCTGGCGCTCCAGGAGCGCGTGTCGTCGGTCGTCGCGATCGCGCCGCTCGGGTTCGCGTCCGCGCCCGAGGCCGCGTTCGCCAAGGCGTCGCTCCGCGCGACCCACGCCGCGTGCAAGGCCCTGGCGCTGCAGGCGGACCTCGTGACGGCCGCCAAGCCGATGCGGGCCGCGCTCGGCGCCCAGATGTTCGCCAAGCCCTGGGAGGTGCCGGCCGGCGTGCTCGCCGAGCTCGTCCGGGGCGTCGCGCAGAGCCCGGGGATGCTGCCCGTCATGCGGGCGTCGGTCGGCTACGAGTTCACCGGCGGCGGGACGTCCGCGCCGGTGACGGTGGCGTGGGGGCAACGGGACGCCCTGCTCCTCCCCCGCCAGGGACCGCGGGCCGTGCAGCGCCTGCCCTTCGCCCGCCTCGTGCCGCTGTCCGGCTGCGGGCACGTCCCGCTGTGGGACGACCCCGAGCAGGTCGCGGACGTCATCCTGTCCGGCACGGCGCAGGCCTGACGGGTCCGGGCGGTCGCCCCGGCGGCCGGCGCGCGCCGCCGGGCGGCGCGGGGGCCTACGCCGGGGCCGGCGCGGCGACGCCCGGGCTGCTCGACCGGGGTGCGGGAAGCAGCGCCGCGGCGACGACGACCATGACGAAGGCGACGGTCTGCAGGACGAGGCCGACGGTCGTCGTGGCGATCGGGTCGCCGAACACGACGAGGCCGCCGAGGATGCCGACGACGTTGGCGCCGGTGGCCGTGATCGCGATGACCTCGACCGCGCCGCCCTCCTGGAGCGACCGGGCGGAGATGTAGTAGGCGACCACCGAGGCCCCGACGGCGACGACCACCCAGGGGGTGAGGATCGAGCCGCCGGCGGAGAGGACGCCGGCGGTGGCCTTGACCGCGACGTTGCAGACGCCGAACAGGACCCCGCCCGCGGCGCCGAGCAGCGGCCCGCGGAGGTGCGCCCCGCGACGGTGCTGCCCGCCCGCGATGAAGAGCAGGCCGAGGGCGAGGAGGGTCCCCTCGAACGCGGCCAGCGCGGTGACGCGGAAGGAGGCGTGGGCCGACGTCACCGCGGGCATCGTCACGACGAGGAGCGCGAGCCCGATCGCCGTGAGGATGAGGCCCGCCCACTGCCGTCGCCCGACGCTGATGCCGAAGACCCGGTCGGCGAGGACCGCGACGAACACGATCCCGCCCGCGAGCACGACCTGGACGAGGGACATCGGCGCGAGCGACATCGCCGCCGTGTGGAACGCCCAGCCGACCGCGCCGACGAGCATGCCGGCGGCGAACCACCGCGACCTCCACAGCGCGAGGCCGGTGCGGATCGGATGGCGCACGTCGACCATCGGCGCCTCGTTGGCGCCGCGGTGCTTGTAGAGGAAGCCCAGGTTCGCCGCGAGGGCGGAGAGCAGGGCGAAGAGGAGTCCGAGCTCGAGCATCAGAAGGTGGCGGCGTCCGTCGGATCGACCCTCCGGCGACGCCAGCCGCCGCGAACGGTAGCGGGCGTTCCTGAAGATCACCAGTGGAAGGTTCTGCCCTTCCGTCGGCATGCCTGCCGTCGTTCCCCAGCAGTCTGCCGGACCGGTGGACGGACGTCGTGTGAGATCGGGCACGACGAAGCGACGACGCCCCGGCCGCTCGGCCGGGGCGTCGGGACGCTCGTCGGAGGGCCGGCGGCACGGGGCCGCCGGCCGCTCAGGCCGGGTCGCCGTCGTCGAGCGGCGGCACGTCGAGCTCGATGAGCTCGTCGGCCAGGTCGCCACCGGCGTTGCCGCCGAGCTGCTCGAGGTCGTGCAGGTCCTGCGTGAGGTCGTCGCCGTAGGGCTGCTGCGCGTCGATGCCGAGCTCGCCGAGCAGCTCGTCGCCATCCAGGAGGGCCACGCCACCGACGTGCGGCAGCGGCTCCGTCGGCTCGATCTCGATCCGCCGGTAGTGGCGCAGGCCGGTCGCCGCCGGGATGAGCTTGCCGATGATGACGTTCTCCTTCAGGCCGAGCAGGTCGTCCCGCTTGCCCTCCAGCGCCGCGTCCGTGAGGACCTTCGTCGTCTCCTGGAAGGAGGCGGCCGACAGGAACGAGTCGGTGTTCAGCGACGCCTTCGTGATGCCGAGGATGACCTCCTCGAACGTCGCCTTCTCGCCGCCGGCCGCCTCGATCTCCGCGTTGGCGCGGAGGAGCTCGTGACGGTCGACGAACTGTCCCGGCAGGAACTCGGCGTCGCCCTTCTGCTCCACGCGGACGCGCTTGAGCATCTGGCGGACGATGAGCTCGATGTGCTTGTCGTTGATGTCGACGCCCTGCGACTTGTAGACCTCCTGGACGCCCTTGACCAGGTACTGCTCGGTCTCGGTGCGGCCGCGGAGCTGCAGGAGCTTGTGCGGGTCCAGCGAACCCTCGTTGAGCTGCTCGCCGGCCTTCACGCGCTGGCCGTCCTCGACGAACAGCCGGGTGCGACGGGGGAACGTGTAGCGGTGCTCGTCCCCGGCGGCGTCGGTCACGACGACCGTCAGCGCCTTGTCGGTCGACTCGACCGCGACGACGCCGTCCTGCTCGGCGATCTGCGCCAGGCCCTTCGGCTTGCGGGCCTCGAAGAGCTCGACGACGCGCGGCAGGCCGTGCGTGATGTCCGCGCCGGCGACGCCGCCGGTGTGGAACGTCCGCATGGTGAGCTGCGTGCCCGGCTCGCCGATCGACTGGGCGGCGATGATGCCCACCGCGTCGCCGATCTCGGCCGGCTGCCCGGCCGCGAGCGACCGCCCGTAGCACGCCTGGCAGATCCCGACGAGCGACTGGCACTTGTGGACCGACCGGACGGGGACCGTCGGGCGATCCGCCTCGTCGAGCGCCCGCAGCGGCTCGACGCCCTCGTCGTCGAGCTCGTTGCCCTGCTCGACGACCGTCTCCCCGCCGACGACGAGGTCGCGGGCCGCGGTGCGGCCGACGAGGTTGGGGTTGAGCTCCCCGGTCTCGTCGAACACGGGCATGTCGATGTACTCGTCCGACCCGCAGTCCGGCTCACGGATGATGACGTCCTGCGAGACGTCGACGAGGCGCCGCGTGAGGTACCCCGAGTCGGCCGTGCGCAGCGCCGTGTCGGCGAGGCCCTTGCGGGCGCCGTGGGTCGAGATGAAGTACTCGAGGACGTCGAGCCCCTCCATGAAGTTGGCCTTGATCGGCCGCTCGATGATCTCGCCCTTCGGGTTCGACATCAGGCCACGCATGCCGGCGAGCTGGCGGATCTGCTTCAGCGATCCACGGGCGCCGGAGTTCGCCATCATGTAGATGGGGTTGCGCGAGTCGAAGTGCTGCTCCATCGCGTCGGCGACCTCCTCGGTCGCCGCGTTCCACGTGCTGACGATCTGCTCGTGGCGCTCCTGCTCCGTGAGCTCGCCGTCCTGGTACAGCTCCTCGAGGCCCGCGACGCGCTCCTCGTAGCCCTTGAGGATCTCGCCCTTCGACGGCGGGATGACGACGTCGTTCTTGGAGATCGTGACGCCGGCCCGCGTCGCGAACTCGAACCCGAGGTCCTTGAACGCGTCGAGGACGAGCGAGATCGTGCTCGGACCGTAGATCTTCACCAGGTTGTTGATGAAGCGCTGCGTGTCCTTCTTGCGCATCGACTGGTTGATGAAGACGTACGTCGACGGGTCGTACTCGTCGCCGAGCGTCTCGATCAGCGCCTGCTCGATCCGGTCGTTGTAGATGACGCGGCCGAGGGTGGTGAGGACCGGCTCGCGACCCGGGGCCCGGAACTCGACGAGGTCGTGGAGCCGCGCGGCCTTGTGCTGGTCGGCGAGCGTGGCGTCGCCGGCGGTGCGGAACACCTTCGGACGCGGCTCGTCGGCCGGCCAGTCGCCGTTGCGGAGCGTGACGTGCTTGGAGGCCAGCTCGTCGGCGTCCGGACCGAGGGTCAGGTAGTAGCCACCGATGACCATGTCCTGCGACGGCGTCGCGAGCGGCTGCCCGTTCGACGGCGACAGGATGTTGTTCGACGACAGCATGAGCAGCCGCGCCTCGGCCTGGGCCTCGGCGGACAGCGGGACGTGGACGGCCATCTGGTCGCCGTCGAAGTCGGCGTTGAACGCCGAGCAGACGAGCGGGTGGACCTGGATCGCCTTGCCCTCGACGAGCTTCGGCTCGAACGCCTGGATGCCCAGGCGGTGGAGCGTCGGCGCGCGGTTCAGCAACACCGGGTGCTCCTGGATGACCTGCTCCAGGACGTCCCAGACCTCCTCGCGCGACTCGTCGACGAGGCGCTTGGCGGCCTTGATGTTCTGCGCGTCCTTGCGCTCGACGAGCTGGGCCATGATGAACGGCTTGAACAGCTCGAGCGCCATGAGCTTCGGCAGACCGCACTGGTGCAGTCGCAGCGACGGACCGGACACGATGACCGAGCGGCCGGAGTAGTCGACGCGCTTGCCGAGCAGGTTCTGCCGGAACCGGCCCTGCTTGCCCTTGAGCATGTCGCTCAGGGACTTCAGCGGACGGTTGCCGGGGCCCGTCACCGGGCGACCGCGACGACCGTTGTCGAACAGCGCGTCGACGGACTCCTGCAGCATCCGCTTCTCGTTGTTCACGATGATCTCGGGCGCGCCGAGGTCGAGGAGCCGCTTGAGGCGGTTGTTGCGGTTGATGACGCGGCGGTACAGGTCGTTGAGGTCGGAGGTCGCGAAGCGGCCACCGTCGAGCTGCACCATCGGGCGCAGGTCCGGCGGGATGACCGGGACCGCGTCCAGGACCATCATCTCCGGCTTGTTGACCTGCGAGTAGTACGGCGGGTTGTCGGGGTTCCAGAACGCCGACAGGACCTTCAGGCGCTTGACGGAGCGCTGCTGCTTCTGGCCCTTGCCGTTCTTGACGATGTCCTCGAGGTCCTCGCGCTCGTGCTTGAGGCAGATCCCGGGCTGGTCCCGGACGTCGAGGTCGACGCCGGCGAGCCGGTCGGGGTCCGCGTCGCGGCGCGGGGCGTCACGGTCGTGCTCGGGCTTGAGCAACATGAGCTCGCGGATGTACTCCGCGCCCATGCCGCCACCGAAGTACTCGCCGTAGCCGTACGGCGAGCCGAACCGCATCTTCAGCTCGCGGAAGAACGTCTCGTCGGCGATGACGGTCTTCGGGACGAAGTCGTCCTTGTCGATCGCCTTGTCGGTGTACGCCGAGAGCGGCCACTCCTCGCCCTCCTCGGGCGGGTCGTCCGACGGCTCGGCCTTGTTCGCGAAGAGCTTCCACGCCTCGCGCAGGCGCGCCCGCGACTCCTCGTAGTGGGCGCGAAGGTCCTCGATCTCCGCGGTGAGGTGCTTCTTCGTCTCGTTCGTGAGCTTCTTGCGCTCGTCGTCGGTGAGCTTGCCGACGTCGATGTCGAGCGACTCCGCCCAGAGGAAGTCCTCGTCGTCGAACGCGTCCTGCTTGCCGTCCTGCAGGTACTGGACCCGCGTCTCGAGCGCCCGCTCCAACGATCCGAGCTCGTCGCGCTCGAATCGCAGGTTCTGGTCGAGGTCCTCCTGGACCTGCTCCTGCAGCTGCGCCAGGTCGCGCCAACGCGCCTCCTGGTCGACCCAGGTGATGATCGACGCCGCGAAGTACAGGATCTTCTCGAGCTCCTTGGGAGCCATGTCGAGGAGGTATCCGATGCGGCTCGGCACGCCCTTGAAGAACCAGATGTGGCTCACCGGGGCGGCGAGGTCGATGTGCCCCATCCGCTCGCGGCGGACCTTGGAGCGCGTCACCTCGACGCCGCACTTCTCGCAGATGATGCCCTTGTACCGGACGCGCTTGTACTTGCCGCAGTAGCACTCCCAGTCCTTGGTCGGACCGAAGATCTTCTCGCAGAAGAGGCCGTCGCGCTCGGGGCGCAGCGTGCGGTAGTTGATCGTCTCGGGCTTGAGGACCTCGCCGGAGCTCCAGGAGCGGATCTGCTTGGAGGAGGCGAGGCCGATCTCGATGGCGTCGAACGTGTTGATGTCGTGCACGGTGGGAGTCGTCCCTGTGATCGTGTGCTTGGCGGGGCGGGGGTCGGTGGGCGCCGGCGCCCGTCCCCGGCCGCCCGCGCTGGGCGGGCTCACCGGGGTGCGGGCGCCGGCGGGTCCGTCCTACGCCTCGTCCTCCTCGGCCGCCGGGTCGGCGGCCGTCGCGTCGGCGGCGTCGTCGCCGTCGTCGCCCTGCGCGTCGTCGTCCTGCGTGCCGTCGCCCGCGTCGTCGCCGGCGTCGGCGTCGGGCTCGTCGCCGAGGTCGGCGCGGACGCCGCCCAGGTCGATGCCGAGCTCCTCGGCGGCGCGGAGCAGCTCGTCCTCGTCGTCGACGCCGCCGGCGGCCGCGCTCTCGTCGTGGATCTCGCGGACGTCGAGGGAGAGCGCCTGCATCTCCTTCAGGAGCACCTTGAAGGACTCCGGGACGCTCGGCTCGGCGATGTTCTCGCCCTTGACGATCGCCTCGTACGCCTTGACGCGTCCGACGGTGTCGTCGGACTTGATCGTCAGCATCTCCTGCAGCGTGTAGGCGGCGCCGTACGCCTCGAGCGCCCACACCTCCATCTCGCCGAAGCGCTGGCCGCCGAACTGCGCCTTGCCGCCCAGCGGCTGCTGGGTGACGAGCGAGTACGGGCCGGTCGCGCGGGCGTGGATCTTGTCGTCCACGAGGTGGTGGAGCTTGAGGATGTACATGTAGCCGACGGTGACCTTCTCGTCGAAGGGCTCGCCGGTCCGGCCGTTGAACAGCCGGAGCTTGCCGCTGGCCCGCTCGCCCGCGGCCCGCGAGCGATCGATGTCCATCCGGATCGGCCCGCCCGCCGCCTCGTGCGCGTCCTGCCAGCCGAGCAACGCGGCGTCGACGTCCTCGCGCGAGGCGCCGTCGAACACCGGCGTGGAGACGTACACGCCGCCACCCTTGTTGCGGTCGCGCTCCTCGTACGCCTGGCTCCCGTCGGGGTACCAGCCCTGCGCGGCCGCCCAGCCCAGGTGGACCTCGAGGACCTGCCCGACGTTCATCCGCGACGGGACGCCGAGCGGGTTGAGGATGACGTCGACGGGCGTGCCGTCCTCGAGGAACGGCATGTCCTCGATGTCGACGATCTTCGAGATGACGCCCTTGTTGCCGTGGCGGCCGGCGAGCTTGTCGCCCTCGGAGATCTTGCGCTTCTTCGCGACGAAGACCCGGACGAGCTCGTTGACGCCCGGCGAGAGGTCGTCGCCCTCGTCCTTGTGGAACGTCTTGACGTCGATGACGACGCCGCCCTCGCCGTGCGGGACCTTGAGCGACGTGTCGCGGACCTCGCGCGCCTTCTCCTTGAAGATCGCGCGGATGAGCTTCTCCTCGGCGGTGAGCTCGGTCTCGCCCTTGGGCGTGACCTTGCCGACGAGCAGGTCGCCCGACCCGACCTCGGCGCCGATGCGGACGATGCCGCGGTCGTCGAGGTTGCGCAGCGACTCCTCCGCGCGGTTCGGGATGTCGCGGGTGATCTCCTCGTCGCCGAGCTTCGTCTGGCGCGCGTCGACCTCGTACTCCTCGATGTGGATCGAGGTGAGCTCGTCGTCGCTGACGAGGCGCCGGCTGAGGATGATCGCGTCCTCGAAGTTGTAGCCCTCCCACGACATGAAGGCGACCATGAGGTTCTTGCCGAGGGCCATCTCGCCCTGGCTCGTCGACGAGCCGTCGGCGAGGACCGAGCCGGCCCCGACCTGCTGTCCGCGCTTCACGAGCGGCCGCTGGTGGATGAGCGTGCCCTGGTTGGAGCGCTCGAACTTCTCGAGGTCGTAGGTGTCCTTGCCCTCGTCGTGCTCGATGACGATCCGCTGGGCGTCGACGTAGCCGATCGTGCCGGCGCGGCGGGCGAGGACGACGTCGCCGGAGTCCTGGGCGGCGCGGGCCTCCATGCCGGTACCGATGCGCGGGGCGTCGGTCTTCAGCAGCGGCACGGCCTGGCGCTGCATGTTCGAGCCCATGAGCGCGCGGTTGGCGTCGTCGTGCTCGAGGAACGGGATCATCGCCGTGGCGACCGACCAGATCTGCTGGGGCGACACGTCGATGAGCGTCACCTCCTCGCGCGGGACGACGACGTACTTGCCGGCCTGCGTGCGGCAGAGGACCTCGTCGGCGACGATCCGCCCGTCGGCGTCGAGCTCGGTGTCGGCCTGGGCCGCGAGCTCCTCCTCCTCCTGCGTCGCGTCGTACTGGACGATCTCGCCGGTCACGCGGCCGTCGACGACCTTGCGGTACGGGGTCGTGACGAACCCGTGCTCCGACACCTGGGCGTAGGCCGCGAGCGAGCCCATCAGGCCGATGTTCGGGCCCTCCGGCGTCTCGATCGGGCACATCCGGCCGTAGTGCGTCGGGTGGACGTCGCGGACCTCGATCGGCGCGCGCTCGCGGGTGAGGCCGCCGGCGCCGAGCGCCGACAGGCGGCGACGGTGCGTCAGGCCCGACAGCGAGTTGTTCTGGTCCATGAACTGCGACAGCTGCGAGGAGCCGAAGAACTCCTTGAGCGCGGCCGAGACCGGACGGATGTTGACGATCGACTGCGGGGTGATCGTGTCCTCGTCCTCGGTGGTGAGGCGCTCGCGGACGACGCGCTCCATCCGGTAGAGGCCGACGCGGAAGGCGTCCTGGATGAGCTCGCCGACCGTGCGGAGGCGGCGGTTGCCGAAGTGCTCGTACTCGTCGAGCAGGTCCGCGACGGGCTCGCGCGGCATCGCCTGCGCCTCGGCCGCGTAGTCCTTGATCTCGACGTCCTCGTCCTCGGGGAGGCCGAGCTCGCGCGGGAGCCGGATGAGCTCCTTGATCAGGGCGTAGATGTCCTCGGGCGTCAGGTGGCGCGTCTCGAGGTCGATGTCGAGGTGCAGGCGCGAGTTGAGCTTGTAGCGACCGACCCGCGTGAGGTCGTAGCGCTTGGGGTCGAAGAACAGCGTCTGCAGCAGCGCGTACGCGGCGTCGACCGTCGGCGGCTCGCCGGGACGCTGCTTCTTGAACAGCTCGACGAGGGCGCCCTTCTTCGTCCGGGTCGCGTCGGTGTCGGTGTCGAGCGTGTTGCGGATGTAGGCCGAGCCGTCGAACCGCTCGAGGATCGTGGCGTCGAGCGCGTCGACGTCGGCGTCGGTCTCGTCGTGGTCGGCGTCGAGCTCGGGGTTGTACTCCATCGCCCGCAGGAGCACCGTGACCGGCAGCTTGCGCTTGCGGTCGATCCGGACGAAGACCTTGCCCTTCTTGTCGATCTCGAGCTCGAGCCACGAGCCGCGGGCCGGCATGAGGTTGGCGACGAAGACCTGCTTCTCGCGGTCCTTCGGCTCCATGAGGTAGGCGCCCGGCGACCGGACGAGCTGCGTCACGACGACGCGCTCGGTGCCGTTGATGATGAACGTGCCCCGCTGCGTCATCCACGGGAAGTCGCCCATGAACACGGACTGCTCGCGGATCTCGCCGGTCTCGCGGTTGACGAACGCCACCTCGATGGACAGCGGCCGCGAGTACGTGACGCCCTTCTCCCGGCACTCCGAGATGCTGTGCGCCTCGGGACCGAACTCCAGCTCGCCGAACTCCACGGCGAGATTGCCGGTGTAGTCCTCGATCGGAGAGATGTCGTCGATGGTCTCTCGCAGTCCGCCACCCTCACGCTCCACGAGCCAGTCGAACGACCGGCGCTGGATGTCGATGAGGTTGGGGACGTCGAGGACCTGATCCAGACGCGCGAACGTGCGGCGGGTGCGCAGGGCGTTGACCGTGGACAAGGCGGGCGACTCCTGGGAGGTGTCGGGTATAGGGCGAGGATCGCTCCCGCTGGGCAGGCGGAGGCGAACAGCTAACCTAGCACACGCGAGCATGCACCCCGCGAGTGAGGTCGTCGGCGCTCACGGACCCCGTCCACGGAACCCGCGTATGTGGCGCGGACCCGATCGGTGGACGGCTACGACTATCGGCCGACGAAGGCAGTGTAGGGCACCGCGACGGCCGATGGCCACCGGGTCGTCCGCGGCGCCCCGGCGACGTCGGGACCGGTCAGCCGTCGCCGGCGGGCTCGAGGCCGATGCCCCGCACCGCCTCGCGCGCCTCGGCCTCACCGACGCCGGTCCGCTCGCGGTAGGTGCGTAGGGCCGCCATCGGCCGCCCGGACGCGACGAGGTCCCGCGCCTCCTCCAGCGCGCCCTCGACGATGGCGCGCGTCGAGCGGTCGACCGCCACCGTCCCGCGCTCGGGGGCCTGCGCCACCCGCCCCCCGACGACGACCTCGACGGGCGCGCGCCGATCGTCGGCGCGGGCGAGCGCGTCGACTTGCGCCTCGAGCTCGCGGATCCGCCGCATCATGCTGCGGCGCGAGGGTGGATCGGGTCGGTCGGGGATGGCCACGGGCTCTCCGGAGGGACGGGGATCGGCGTGATCCGACCGCACCGGAGGGCCCGGGCGGCGTCCACGGGGAGGGCCCGGGGGGCGTCGACGGGCCTCGACGCCCCCCTCCCGGCGCGTCGGATCAGCGACGGACGAGGCGCACGCTGCGGGTGGTGCGCGCGCCGCGGCCGGTGTCGACCACGAGCTGGGCGCGCGTCACCCGGCCCGCGCGCAGGGCGCGGGCGATGCGGCCGCGGGCCACGATGCGCACGCTCGTGGACCGGCCGGCGGCGAGGCGGACCCGGGCGGCGCCCAGGACCGTGCCGCGCCGGATCGAGGTTCCCCGCACCGCGGACCGCGCCCGCAGGGTGGCGCGTCCCGTGCACGCCCGCGCGCAGCGCAGCCGCACGCGGACGGTCGCCCGCGAGGACGACCCGGCGACCCGCAGCGTCGACGACAGGAGGCGAGCGGTCGCGGGACGCGCCACGGCCCCGTCCGTCCGCCGACCCGGGTCGGCGGACGCGCCGTCGTCGGACCCGTTCCGCTGGTCGGTCGGCGGCGCCACGTCGCCCTGCGGCCCCTGGTCCGTCCCCGCGCTCGGGGCCCGGTCGGTCGGGGTCGGGTCGGTCGGGGCCTGGCCGGCGCCGACGTCACCGGTCGTGGCGACGAAGCGACCCGACGCGACGTTGTCGGACAGGTCCGTGTCCGGCGTCGTCGACGTCACCGACGCGGTGTTCGTCACGTCGCGCACCCCGATCTCGCCGCCGGTGCGGTCGGCGAGGCAGAGGAGTCCGATGCGCGCGTCGAGCGGACCGTCGGTGGGGTTGTTGAACGCGAAGTCGCGGTTCACCGGCTGGGGGTCGTTGCCGAGCGACACGAGGCCGTCATCGAGGTCCGTCGAGCCGACGATGCCCTTGCCGCCGTCACGGCACTCCAGCCGGTGCACGTCACGCTGGTTCGGGGCCTGGCCGCCGGGGATCGTGACCGTCGTGGTCGGCAGCTGCGTCAGGCCGAGGTCGTGGACGTGGCCGTCCGCCTCGCCGGTCGTGGTCGACAGGCACCGGATCGAGAACGTGCCCTCGTCCGCCTCCTCGACGTCGACGACGAAGCGCCAACCGGCGACGCCGTCGCGGTACGAGCCGCGGATCTCGCCCCGGCCACCATCCGCGAAGGCGTGGCCCGGGGCGATCGCCACCTGTCCGGGGCCACAGGTCAGGGCGACCTCGTGGCGGCCCGCGATGAGCGGCCGGGTCGTGGTCACGGGGTCCGACACGATGAGCGGATGGTCGTGGCCGTCGGCCTCGGTCGTGCGCTCGCGGAGGCAGACCACGGTGACCTTCACCTGGGCACGGCCACCGGCGTGGTTGACCACCGTGGCGGTCCAGCCTCGGCCGTCGGCGGTCTGCC
The DNA here is from genome assembly GCA_023230855.1 of Solirubrobacteraceae bacterium. GTDB lineage: Bacteria > Actinomycetota > Thermoleophilia > Solirubrobacterales > Solirubrobacteraceae > Patulibacter. The sequence continues at coordinate 43,142 of JALNWQ010000010.1, read as the reverse complement.
TGCTGCTGCGGATGTCGACGTCGGCGAAGGTGCCGGCGCCCTGATCGACGTGCTCGATCCGCACGCTGCCGTCCGTCGCGACGTACCCGGCGTCGCAGGTCGCGGTCGCGGTCGCGGTCGAGTGGGGCTCGAGGGGCTGGTCGACCTCGCGCTTCACCGCGACGAGCTGGTGGCTCGCTGCGGGATCGAAGGCGCCCGCGATCGCGTCGACGCGCGCACGGACCGTGACCGTGCGCGCGTCGCCCGCCGGGAGGGCGCCGATCTCGCATCGGACGCCGGTGGCGCCGGCATCGGCGACGCACGGGTCGTCGGCCGAGACGAACGTCACGCCCGCCGGCAGCGTGTCGGCGATCACCACGTCACGGGCGGTCGCCGGACCGGCGTTGCGCGCCACCAGGGTGTAGGTCACGACGTCGCCCGGTCGGGCGCGCTCGGTCGAGACGGACTTCTCGATCGAGACCCCGGCGGTCGAGACGACCGGGACGGCCGTCGCCGCGGTGTCGTTGCTCGCGTCGGTGTCGTCGGAGCTCGTGTCGACGGTCGCGGTCGCGTCGATCGACGACCCGGGGTCGTCGCCGACCCGGACGACGATCGTGCGGTCGACGGAGGAGCCGCTGTCGAGCTCGGACGGATCGAGGGTGCAGACGACCGCGTCACCGGCGGCGTTGAGCGCGCACCCGGGATCGGCCCGCACGAACGTCGTGCCCGGGGGCAGCGGCACCGTGAGCGTCGCGTCCTGCGGGGTGGCGGGGCCGTGGTTCGTCACCGTGGCGGTGAGCCGGAGCTCCTCCCCCGCGCTGACCGCGCCGGGCTGGGCGGTCAGCGTCACGCCGAGGTCGACCGACGCCGCGACCGGGGTGCGGGTGGTCGCGACGTCGTTGGACGGGTCGACGTCGTTCTCGGTGGTCGAGACCGACGCGGACGTGTCGATGACGACGGGAGGGTTGGCGCCGACCCGCAGGGGGATCGCGATGGTCGGCACGGTCGCGCCCGGGGCGACGTCGCCGATCGAGCAGGTGACGACGCCCGCCACGAGGTCGCAGCCGGGCGGCGCCGGACCGTCGAGGGTCGTGCCGTCCGGCACCGGGAACCGCACCACCGTGCCGGGGGCGTTCGACCCGCCGAGGTTCGTGACGTCGAGGTTCCAGGTGTAGGCCTGGCCCGGGGTCAGGGTGGCGGGATCGCCACTGATGCCGCTCGTGATCCTCAGATCGACGGGACGGACGTCGACCGACGACGTCGAGCGGTCGTTGCCGGGGGTCGGGTCCGGCTCGTTGCCGGCGACCGTGACGCGGTTGACGAGGGCCGTGCCCGCGGTGCCCGGGAGCGGACGCGCCACGATCGTCAGGTCGCGCGACGCGCCGGCCGCGAGCGGGCCGACGGCGCAGGTCGCGGTCGAGGAGCCCGGAGCCCCGGTGCAGTCGTCCGACGCATGGAAGGCGAGCCCGGCGGGGAGCTCGTCCGTGACGACCGACCCCGTCGAAGCCGAGGCGCCGTGGTTCGTCACGCGCAGGGTGTAGGTCACGTCCGCGCCGACCGCCGGATCGGCGACGTCCCGGGTCTTCACGACGGCGAGATCCGCCGAGCTCGCGGGGACGTTCGACGCGGTGCTCGCGTTGTTCGTGAGGTCGCCGTCGCCACCGCCCGCGACGGTCGCGGTGTTCGCGATCGTGGCGGGAGCGTCTGCGGCGACGACGACGTCGAGGCCGATCGGTGGGTGGGCGGATCCGGCGTCGAGGGCGTCGTCGCGCTCGCACGTGAAGGTCCGGCCGGCCGTCGAGCAGGCCCAGCCCGGGCCCGACACCGGGCTCGTCGCCGCGAAGGACAGCCCGGTGGGCAGCTCGTCGGTCACCGTCACGGCGCCCTGCGAGCGGGCGGCGCCGTCGTTGCGCACGACGATCGAGTACGAGTAGGGCGCGCCGCGGACGATCGTGGCGGCGCCCGTCTTGAGGATCGTGAGATCCGGCGATCGGACGGTGGTGCGCGCGCCGGCGTCCGCCGTCAGCGGTGTGCCGAGGCTCTGGGAGGCGAAGCTCGCCGTCGCGACGTTGTCGATCCGCGTGCCGTCCGGCACGCCCGGGACCGGTCCGGCGACCCGCACCCGGAAGGTGACCTGGTACCGGGCGCCGACCGCCACGGTGCCGCCGGTCGTCGCGTCGGATCCCGTCCCCAGCCGGGCGACGACCCGTCGGTTCACGGCGTCGTACTCGCCACGATCGTCGCCGACGGCGTCGGTCACCGCGACCGTCGCGGTCGTGCCCCCGCCGGCCGGCGTGACCTGGATGCTGCCGGGCACGTACGTCAGGTCGGCCGGGAGCGGGTCGCGGAGGACGAATCCGGTGGCGCCGTCCTGGCCGACGTTCCGACCCGACACGGTGTAGCGCAGGACGTCGCCCTGCTCGACCTCACCGCCGTTGACGTCCTCCACGGTCTTCGTCTGCTCGATCCGCGGCGCGTAGAGCTCGGTGGCGAAGGTCACGACGCCCGGCGCGTACACGTCGCCCGACGAGGTCAGACGGATGGTGGCGCTCGTGGCGCCGTTGGGGAGGATGCCGTTGGCCTCGACGATCGACTGCTCGATCCCGAGCTGGTTCGGGTAGTCGGGATCGGTGCCCGTCCGGAGCACCCCGTCGCGGCTCGTGCGCGAGTTGAAGAAGTTCGTGGCCGGGTGCTGCGCGTCGCTGAGGACGGTGCCGTTCAGGGACGCGCTGTCGCCGACGATGCCGCCGTCGCCCTCGTAGGTGACGAATCCGACGCGGGTGCGGACCGCGCCGGCCGGCGGGGTCTGGAAGCCCGAGACGTTGATCGTGCCGGTCTGGCCGCCGCCGATGGACTTGATGCCGTCGAACACCGAGAGGTTGCGGGCGGGCTCCGACGTGTCGCGGTACGCGACGACGAGCGACCAACCGGCGAGCTGGTCGCGCCCGGTCGAGGACTGGACGTCCGCCGCCGTGTACGTCCCCGCGCCCGCGCCGGCGACGAGGGCGGTCACGTCCTTGAACCCCTGGTAGATGCCGCCGCTGCCGTCGTCGAGCTGGTCGGCGGTGAGCTGGACGTAGCCCGATCCGCCCGGCACGCGCAACTTGATCCGGTTGCGGTTCTGCGGGTTGGCGGCGGCCTGGCCTCCGGTGCCCGCCTTGGTGCGCGCCCCCCAGTAGAGGCCGGCGAAGAGGACCGTGGCGCCGTTCGGGAGCGGGAGCGCGGCGCGGCTCGAGTTGAACGTCGAGGGATCGCCGTCGACGTCGACGAACCGCATCGCGTAGGCGTTGTTCTGCGACGACGAGTCCGAGGAGGTCGTGACGCCGGCCTGCCGGGCCGCGGTGCACCCCTGCGCCGACGTCGGGCAGGTGAGCAGCGTGTTGCCGACGATGTCGATGTCGCCGGTGTCGCTGGCGGTGAACCTCGGCGCGAAGTCGCGGTCCGCCGCGAGCGCCGCCGTCGACCAGAGCAGCGCGACCGCGAGGGCCGCGAGGAGGACGATCGGGGCGATCGCCAGACGGCGTGACCTTCGGCCCGTGGGCCGAGAAGAGCTTGCGTGCAACACCGTCGTCCGACCCATGGGGGCGGTGAGGATAGTGAACAGTGCGACGGAAAACAAACTTTCGTCACAACCGAGTGCGGCCGGGCGGCCCGTCTGCGCGTCGACGGCACGTCGACGCGCTCGCCCCGGGCACCACGACGGCGGGGCGGCCCGATGGACCGCCCCGTCGTGGGGTGGCGCCCTGACGGGCGCCGGAGACGCGGCGGCGTGCGCCGCGTCGCGCTACTTGAGGGTGACGGTCGCGCCGGCCTCTTCGAGCTCGGCCTTGAGCTTCTCGGCCTCGTCCTTCTCGACGCCCTCCTTGACGGGCTTGGGCGCCTCGTCGACGACGGCCTTGGCCTCCTTCAGGCCCAGGCCGGTCGCCGCGCGGACGACCTTGATGACGCCGATCTTCTTGTCGCCGGCCGACTCGAGGATGACGTCGAACGACGTCTGCTCGTCGGCGCCACCGGCGGCGTCGCCGCCACCGCCACCGGCGGCCGGGGCGGCGGCCGCGACGGCGGTCGCCGACACGCCGAACTCCTCCTCGAGCGCCTTGATGCGCTCCGCCAGCTCGAGCACGGTGATGCTCTTGAGCTCGTCGATCCACTCCTGCGTGGTAGCCATGTCTGTTCTCCTGTCGATGGGTTGTGCGTCAGCGGGCTGCGGCGGTCCTACGCCGACGCACCCGTCCCGTTCTCTGCTGCCTGGCGCTGCTCGTGGACCTGCCCGAGGGCGATGGCCACCCCCGAGAGCAAGGCGTTGAGGCCCCGCGCCGTGCCGGTGATCGGCGAGGCGACGATGCCGACGAGCTGGCCGTAGAGGACCTCGCGCGAGGGCAGCTTGGAGATCGCGTTGATCTCCGCCACGTCGAGGCCCTTGCCGGACAGCACGCCGCCCTTGAAGGCCGGCAGGTCGCCGTTCTCCTTGGCGAAGGTCGTGATCGCCTTCGCCGCGGCCGCGACGTCGCCCTTGACGTACGCCAGGGCCGTCGGACCGGCGAGGAACGGCCGGAGCGGCTCCGCGCGCTCGCCGACGCGGTCGACCGCGATGCCGGTGAGCGTGTTCTTCGCGACCGTCAGCGACGTGTCCGCCTCACGGAGGCGGCCACGGAGCTCACCGGCCTGGTCGACGGTCAGCCCGCGGTAGTCGACGACGATGACCGCCTCCGACTCCTCGATGCTCTGGGCGATCTCGGCGACCGCCTCGGACTTCTGTTCCCGGTTCATGAGCCTCCTGTCCCGGTCTTACGGCCGCCATGGTGGCGGTCCGGCCGAGGGTCTTCGGGGGCGTCAGGGTGGTGTGGTGGCGCGCGCTACGCGGCGGCCGGCACACCCTCCTCGACGCCTTCACGGACACGTGCCTGGTCGATCCGGACGCCGGGACCCATGGTCGAGGCGATGGTGATCGACCGGATGTAGCGGCCCTTCGCCGCCGACGGGCGCGCACGGACGACCTCGTCGACGACCGCGGCGAGGTTCTCCTGCAGCTGGTCGGTCGGGAACGACACCTTGCCGATCGTCAGGTGGACGATCGCGGTGCGGTCGGTGCGGTACTCGACCTTGCCGGCCTTGGCCTCCTCGACGGCCTTGCGGACGTCGACGGTCACGGTGCCGACCTTCGGGTTCGGCATCTTGCCCTGCGGGCCGAGGATCCGGCCGAGGCGACCGACGAGCGGCATCTGGTCGGGCGTCGCGATCGCGATGTCGAAGTCGCTGAAGCCCTCCTGGATCCGCTTGGCGAGGTCGTCGGACCCGACGACGTCGGCCCCCGCCTCCTCGGCCTCGCGGGCCTTGTCGCCGACGGCGAACACCGCGACGCTCACCGACTTGCCCAGGCCGTGCGGCAGCGCGATCGTGCCACGCAGCTGCTCATCCGCGTGACGGACGTTGAGGCCCGTGCGGATGTGGACTTCGACCGACTCGTCGAACGACGCGCGGGACAGCTGCTTGACGAGGGCGACGGCCTCGTTCGCGGGGTACTCGCGCAGGCGGTCGACCTTGCCGCGGGCCGACAGGAACTTGCGTCCGTGACGAGACATCAGGCCTCCACCTCCACGCCCATCGAGCGGGCGGTGCCGCTGATGATCTTGATCGCGGCGTCGACGTCGTTGGCGTTCAGGTCCGGCAGCTTCTTCTCGGCGATCTGCCGCACCTGGTCGGCCGACAGCGTGCCGACCTTCGTCTTGTGCGGCTCGCCGGATCCGCTCTTGAGGCTCAGCGCCTGCTTGATGAGGATCGCAGCCGGCGGCGTCTTCGTGATGAACGTGAACGAGCGGTCCTCGTACACGGTGATGACGACGGGGATCACGGTGCCGGCGTCCTGCTGCGTCTGGGCGTTGAACGCCTTGCAGAACTCCATGATGTTGATCCCGTGCTGACCGAGCGCAGGGCCGACGGGCGGGGCCGGGGAGGCCTGACCGCCGAGGGCCTGCAGCTTGATCTGGGTCAAGACCTTCTTCGCCATCTCAGATCTTCTTCACTTGATCGAAGCCCACCTCGACCGGGGTCTCCCGGCCGAAGATGGACACGAGAACCTTGAGCTTGCCGGCGTCCGGGGAGACCTCAGCGATCTCGCCCGAGAAGTCGGACAGGGGGCCGGCGATGACCTTCACGGACTCGCCGACGGTGAACTGGGCGCGGGCCTGCGCCTTGGTGGGCTGCTGGGCCCGCTTGAGGAGTCGATCGATCTCGTCCTGGGTGAGCGGGATCGGCTCGTCGCCGGCCCCCACGAACCCCGTGACGCCGGGCGTGCCCTTGACGAGCTGCCACGAGTCGTCGTTGAGATCCATCTGCACGAGCACGTAACCGGGCATCGTGCGCTTCTCGGACGTGACCTTCTGGTTGTCCTTGACCTCGGTGACCGTCTCCGTCGGGACCACGATCTGCCGGACGGCACGCCGCTGCCCGAGGGTCACCAGACGGTGCTCGAGCTTCTGCTTCACCTTGGCCTCGTGGCCGGAGAAGGTGTTGACGACGTACCAGCGATACATGGAATGAGAGGAGAGAGGGGGAGACGGAGGTCAGATGACGAAGTCGACGAGCTCGGCGGCCGCGCTGTCCACGCCACCCAGGAACAGGCCGGCGAGGATGCAGAACACGATCACGACGCCGGTGCCCTGCGCGACCTCGGGACCGTCGGGCCACTTGACGCGACGGAGCTCGGCCCAGGACGCACGGAGGAACCCCGGGAACCGGGCGAGTCCGCGACCCTTGGCGGGCTTCGTCGCCGAGGCGCCGACCTCGCCGGAGTCGCGATCGGAACCCCGACCCGACGCCGGGGAGGCGGTCAGGCGCGGGCGCTCGTCATCGTGATCTTCGGCGGCCATGGTGGCGTGTCGTCGGTGACGGGTCGACCGTCTACCGCGTCTCCTTGTGGGAGGTATGAGAACGGCAGAACCGACAGAACTTGCTGATCGTCAGCCTGTCCGGCGTGTTCCGCTTGTTCTTCTTCGTCTGGTAGTTGCGGCGCTTACAGCCCTCGCAGGCGAGGGTGACGGCGACGCGGACATCTCCGCGGGCCATTGGGGCTCCCGGTCGTCGATGCGGTCAGGATCTAGTGTCGGGGCGCACGGTGCGCCTCGACAAGACGGTCCTGCCTCGGCAGGACCGGCGAGGGACAGTAGCGGATCCGTCGGGACGCCGTCATCCGGGTCGGTCGCGACGTCGGTCGCGGGCGTCGCCGCGGTCCGCGATCGACCCGCGACCGACGCGTCACGGCGCGGTTCCGGCGGGCTCGTCGGCCGCCGCGGACGGCACCATCACCGCGGTCGGGGCGTCCCGTCCCCGGACGGTGACCTCGCGCAGCAGGCGCCAGCGGGCTCGCTCCTCGGCGCTCGCGCGCGCCACGAGGCGCCCCGACGCCGCCACGAGTCCCGGGCACTCCTTCGCCACCTCGGTCAGGCGCGCCGCCTCGTTGATCGGGTCGCCGGTGACGGTGTACTCGAACCGCTCCTCGGATCCGATGTTGCCCGCCACGGCCAGGCCACCGCTGACCCCGATCCCCGCGCGGAGCTCCGGGACCTCGGCCGCGAGCCGGTCGGCGAGCGCCCGCGCCGACCGCAACGCGCGGTCCGGGGCGTCGGGCTGGTCGACCGGCGCGCCGAACACGACGAGCGCCGCGTCGCCCTGGAACTTGTTCACCCAGCCGCGGTGCTCGCCGACCTCCTGGACGACGATCGCGAAGAAGCGGTTGAGGAGCGCCACGATCTCCTGCGGCCGTCGCCCCGCGGCCAGCGCGGTGGACCCGACGATGTCGACGAACAGCGCGCAGACGTCGCGCGTCTCGCCCCCGAGGCGGATCTCCCCGTCGACCGCGGCCCGGGCCACGTCCTCCCCCACGTGACGGCCGAAGAGGTCGCGCAGGCGCGCGCGCTCCTGCAACCCGGCGGCCATCCGGTTGAAGCCGTCCTGCAGCAGGCCGAGCTCGGTGCCGTCGTAGACGACGATCCGCGCGTCGAGCTCACCGCGCGCGAGCCGCTCGAACCCGACGCGGAGGCTCCCGACCGGATCGGCCACCGCACGCGAGACGATCACCTCGACGAGCAGGCCGATGACGAACCCCAGGCCGCCGAGGGCGATCATCGCCACCGCGAGCCGGTCGGCCGACACGTTGCCCGATCCGGCCAGCGTCTTCACCCCCACCGCGATCACCGCGACGAGCGCCGTGCCGGTGCCCAGCAACCAGCCGAGCATCTGGCGGCGCGCCGTGCCGAGCATGATCGAGCGATCCGGCGGCCGTGCCTCGAGCGCCCGCGCGGCCATCGGTCGCAGCAGCCGCTCCGCGATGAGGTAGCTCACCGCCGACGTCCCCATCCCGACCATGACCCCCGTGATCGTGATGCGGACCGCCCACTCGGCGTCGTAGTGGAGGTTGGTGGCGAACAGGACCGCGGTGCCGCCCGCCCACAGCACGCCCGACACGGCCATGATCCGCAGCGGGGCGCGCAGGACCGCCTGCTGCTCGCGGGCGGTCGGGGGGCGGCGGGCCTGGAGCCACGTCCATCCGCGGAGCCGGCGACGCGCCCACGCCGCGATCGCGGCCAGGCCGACGACGACGTACGCGATCGTGATCCTGGCGTTGGCCCAGAGCGGGTCCTCGCCTCCCGGCGTGACCGTGCCCGGGATGACGAAGAGCACGAGGGCGAACGCCAGGACGAGCCCACCGAGCTGCACGACGAGCAGCGCGCCCCCGAGGAGCCCGAGGCCGATGATGAGCTGGTGCGCCTGGAACCGCACCCGGTGCCAGAGCTGGACGGCGGTCCCCGCGGCGGGCGCGACCGACCGGGCGTACTCGGCGGCCGGGGTGTCGGCCGCGATCGCGGCGGGCAGCCGTGGACGGCGCGCCCGGACGCGCACGCGCGCGCGCCCGACCGGCCCGGTCCCGTCCTCGGGATCGGCTCCGCCTCGTGCGCCCCGGCCCCTCGGCCTCACGGCGCCGCGGGATCGCCGGGGAGCAACGACAGCTGGGGCGCGTCGTCGGCCGCCCGCGCCTCGGGATCGAGGAGCTCCGGGCCGTCGCGCCCCGCACGGGCGTCGTTGACGAGCGGGCTGGCCGCGGCCACGGTCACGCGGTCGTCCGCCAGCGGGACGAGGAGCGCGCCGACGTCGTCCGCCGTCGTGTCGTCCGACAGCCACGCCGCCTCCTCGTCGGGGCCGGCGAGGATCGCCGGCATCCGGTCGTGGAGCCGCGCGGCCACCGCGTTGGCGGGGCAGGTCACGATGGCGACGGTGGGGACCGGCACTCGGTCGCGGCGGTCGGTCGCCGGGACGACGTCGTCGGGGACCGTCGAGCGCTCGAGCCACGCCGTGCGGACGAGGCCCGCCATCGCGAACGGCTCGCCGCCGTCGACGCGATGGTGGAACGGCGTCCGGGCGACCTTCGGCCGGGCCCCGGTCCGCCGGCCCGGAGCGGTCCCGGCCGCCGCCTCGGACCGCAGCCACTCGTACCACCCGTCGGCGACGACGAGGACGCGGTGCTCGGCGGACGCGACGAGCGGGGCGAACGTCCGCGTCGTGGCCAGGGTCTCGGCCCGGGCGTTGATCGGGCGCACCCGCTCCCGCAGGCCGCGCGCCCACGGCGGCAGCAGCCCCCAACGCGCGGACGTGGCGCGCCGGCCGGTCGGATCCGCCCCGGACGGATCGGCGGCGACGATCGCGACCGCCTCGGACGGGGCCACGTTGTAGCGGCCGAGCGCCGCCGCGAGGTCGGCCGCCCCCGACGCGCCGAACCGCGAGTCGAGCTCGCTCGGGCGGACCGTCCCGGTGGTGTAGCGGCCGCACATCGGCCGTCATCCTATGCGCTGGCGGACCGGCCGCCCACCGGTGGATCAGGCCGGGTCGTCGGCCTCCGGCGCGGGGCCCGCGTCGACCGGTCCCGACGCGTGCACGCCGCCGTCGACGTGGAGGATCTCGCCGGTGATCGCCCGCGCCAGCGGCGACAACAGGAACAGCGCGGCGTCGGCGGTCGGGGTCGGGTCTGCGATGTCCCACCCGAGCGGCGCCGCCGCGTCCCAGCCGTCGGCGAGGCGCGCGAAGCCGGGGATCCCGCGGGCGGCGATCGTGCCGAGCGGTCCGGCCGACACGAGGTTGGACCGCACGCCCTGCGGCCCCGCGTAGCGGGCGAGGTAGCGGCTCGTCGCCTCGAGCGCGGCCTTCGCGACGCCCATCCAGTCGTAGATCGGCCACGCGACCTGGGCGTCGAAGTCCAGGCCGACGACCGACCCGCCGTGCTCGGACCTCGCCAGCGACGGGAGCAGCGCGGCGGCGAGCGCCTTGAGCGAGAACGCGCTCGTCTCGAACGCCGCCTTGGCGCTGTCGGGCGGGGTCTCGAGGAAGTTGCCGCCGAGCGCGTCGGAGGGCGCGAACGCGATCGCGTGCAGCACCCCGTCGAGGACGCCCCAGCGCGAGTCGATCTCGGCCGCGACCGCCGCCAGGTCGTCGGGCTCGTTGACGTCGAGCTCGAGGACCTCGACCGGCGTCGGCAGCTGCTTGGCCGCGCGCTCGGTGAGCCGACGCGGGCGCCCGAACCCGGTGAGGAGCACCTCGGCCCCGGCCTGCTGGGCACGGGCGGCCACGTGCCAGCCGATCGAGTCGGAGGTGATGACGCCGGTGATCAGGAGGCGACGGCCGGCCAGCAGGTCGGAGGGAACGGGAACGCTCATCGGGGACTCCGGGTCGGAGGGGTGTTCAGGGGCGGTGGCGCACCGGCCATCGTCGCGGACCACGCGGGACGACGGCCCGACGGGACGTCGTCCGCGGCGCGGGGCCGCGACCGGCCGGCCGCCACTCAGAGCGGGATGTTGCGGGCGCGGTGCTCGCCGGCCGACGGCCGGTGCAGGCCCTGGAGCGCCCACACGAGCCGGTCGCGCGTCGCGGCCGGGTCGATGACCTCGTCGACGACGCCGATCCGGGCGGCGCCCTCGGCCGACAGGTGCTCCTCGGCGTACTCGGCGGCGAGCTCGGCCTTGCGGGCGACCGGGTCGTCGGCGGCGGCGATGTCGCGGCGGCCGGTGATCCCGACCGCCTGCTCGGCGCCCATGACGCCGATCTGCGCGGTGGGCCACGCGAGGACGAGCGTCGCGCCGAGCGCCCGGCTGTTCATCGCGATCTGCGCGCCGCCGAACGCCTTGCGCAGGACGACGGTGATCTTCGGGACGTCGGCCTCGGCGAACGCGTGGACGAGCTTCGCGCCGTGGCGGATGACCGCCCCGGACTCCTGGGTGCTGCCGGGGAGGAACCCGGGGGTGTCGACGAGCACGACGAGCGGCACGCCGAAGAGGTGGCACCAGCGGACGAACCGGGCGGACTTCTGTGCGGACTCGGCGCAGAGGGTGCCGGCGAGCTGCCGCGGCTGGTTCGCCACGATCCCGACCGGGCGGCCGTCGATCCGCGCGAGCGCGCAGACGACGCTCGGCGCCCACTTCGGCGAGATCTCCAGCAGGCGGCCGCCGTCGACGACCGCCGACGCCACGTCGCGGACGTCGTACGGCCGGCGCTGCTCGTGCGGCACGAACGCGCCGGGCTGCACCGGCGGCGGCGCGACCGGACGGGTGCGGGGCGGCTCCTCGCCGGAGCGCTGCGGCAGGTGGTCGAGGACGTCCCGCGCGAGGCGCACCGCCTCGGCGTCGTCCTCGGCGACCATGTGGCAGACGCCGTTGGCCTCCTGCACGTCGACGCCGCCCAGGTCCTGGGCGCTGATCTCCTCGCCGGTGACGTCGCGCACGACGCCCGGACCGGTGAGGAACATCGCCGACCCGCGGGTCATGATCGTGACGTCGGTGAGCGCCGGGGCGTAGGAGCCGCCCCCCGCGCACGTGCCGCAGATGACGGAGATCAGCGGCACCTGGCCGGACAGGCGCGTGAGCGCCGCGAAGATCCGGCCGTAGCCGGCCAGCGCCTCCAGGCCCTCCTGCAGGCGGGCTCCGGCGGACGCGACGAAGCCGACGACGGGGATGCCGGCGTCCCCGGCCATCTCGAGCAGCCGGCAGAGCGTGTCGGCGTGGCGCTGCCCGAGGCTCCCACCGAGCAACGACTGGTCCTCGGCGTAGCAGGCGACCGGCCGGCCACCGATGGTGCCCAGGCCCGCGAGGACGCCGTCGCCGGGCGCCGCGCGCTCGCCGAGCGACGGCGACACCACCGCCGTCCGCAGCAGCCGCAGCGACCCGGGATCGCAGAGCGCCTCGAGCCGCTCGAGCGGCGAGAGCTCGACGCCCTCGGGGACGCGGCCCGGCTCGGCGATCCGCAGGGCGTGGGACGCGGACCCACGACGCGGCGAGCGCCGGACGAGGGTGGGGCTACCGGTGCGACTGCTCATGACGAGGGCCTGACTCAGGAGGAGGGCTGGGGTGCGGGGCGGCCGAGGCTCACGCGGCGCCGCCGAGGACGATGCAGGCGTTGTGGCCGCCGAAGCCGAACGACGTCGACAGGGCCAGCGGCGCCCGGCCGGGCGTGTCGCGCAACGGCATCGGGGCGTCGCGCACGTGCAGGAGGTCGAGCTCGGGATCGGGACGGTCCAGGCCGAGCGTCGGCGGGGCGACCCGGTCGGCGAGGGCGCGCACCGTCGCGACCGCCTCGACGGCGCCGGCGGCGCCGAGCGAGTGGCCGATCGCGGACTTCAGGCTCGAGATCGGCGTCGACGACAGGTGGTCGCCGAGCGCGACGCGCATCGCGCCCGCCTCGGAGCGGTCGTTCAACGGCGTGCCGGTGCCGTGGGCGTTGACGTAGTCCACGTCCGTGGCCTCGATCCCCGCGTCGGCGAGCGCCGCGGTGACCGCCCGGGCGGCTCCCGACCCGTCGGGCGTGGGGGCCGTCAGGTGGTGGGCGTCCTGCGAGGACCCCGCCCCGCGGACGTAGCCGAGGATCGTCGCGCCACGCTCCCGCGCCAGGTCCTCGCGCTCGATGACGAGCGCCGCGGCGCCCTCGGCGAGCACGAACCCGTCGCGATCGGCGTGGAACGGCCTCGACCGCCCGGTCGTCGACAGGGCGTCCATCGCGCCGAAGCCGGCACGGGCGAGGTCGACGAGCGCCGCCTCGGTCCCGCCGACGACGAGCGCGTCGACGGTGCCCGCACGCAGCTCGCGCAGGCCCGCCGCGATCGCGTGCGCCCCCGCGGCGCACGCGCTGACCGTGCCGTAGCTCGGGCCTTGGAGCCCGTGCCGCAGCGCGATCTGGCCCGTCGGGCCGTTGGCCATGAGCAGCGGGATCGCCAGCGGCGACACCGGCTTGCCCGACAGCATGGCCGCGTGGTTCTCGGTGAGGGTGATGAACCCGCCGATCCCGCTGCCGATCACCGAGCCGACGCGCGGCGCGGCGTAGGGCAGCTCGTCGGACGGGCCGCCCCAGCCGGCTTGCGCCAGCGCCTCGTCGCCCGCGACCAGCAGCAGCTGGCTCGAGCGGTCCGCGCGGCGGACCTCCTTGCGGGACAGGTGGTCCGTCGGGACGAAGTCGCGGCACGCGCCCTCGCCGTCGACGATCCCGCTGCGCCCGGAGGTCCAGCCGTCGTACAAGGCGTCGACGCCCACCCCCAGGGGGGTGACGGCGCCGATCCCGGTGATCGCCGCGCGGGTCACGCCGCGGCGCGCTCGTGGATGAGGTCGACGGCGTCGGCGACGGTCTGCAGCTTCGCGACGTCCTCGCCCTCGAGCTTGACGCCGTACTTCTCCTGCACGATCTGGGACAGCTCGGCGAGGTCGAGCGAGTCGACGTCGAGGTCCTCGAAGGTGGCGGTGGGGCTCAGGGCGTCGGCCTCGGCGCCGAGCTCCTCGAGCGAGCTGAGGACGAGCTGCTCGACGTCCTCACGGGTGACGGTGGACACGTTGGTGGTCTCCTGCGGTCGGTTGCGTTCGTGCGGGAAGGGCGGGGTCAGAACGGTGGTACACCGGCGGCACGGCGCGCTACGGGCCCACGGGCCGGGATACCACCATCCGGGGGGGGTCGGGACCGTGGACGCCCGGCGGTCGGGGGGGTGCGCCCCGGCGGGTCGTCGCGTCGGTCCCGTGGCCGGGGTCGAGGCTAGCCGAGGCCGCCGTCGACGACGAGCGTCGAGCCGGTGACGTAGGACGCCTGCGGCGACGCGAGGAACGCGATCGTCGCGGCGACCTCCTCGGGGAGGCCGGGTCGCCGGGCCGGGATGTGCTCGACGATCGCGTCGAGCAGCCCCTCGGTCATCTCGCTCTCGATGAACCCCGGGGCGACGGCGTTGACGGTGACGTTGCGCCGGGCGACCTCCGCGGCGACCGAGCCGGTCATGCCGAGCATCCCGGCCTTGGCGGCGGCGTAGTTCGCCTGTCCCGCCTGGTTGCGCAGCGCGTTGACCGACGAGACGTTGACGATCCGGCCCCAACGGCCGCGGACCATCCCGGACAGCGCGGCCCGCAGGACGCGGAACGCGGCGCTGAGATCGACGTCGATCACCCGCTGCCAGTCGTCGTCGTCCATCTGGAGCGCGAGGCCGTCCGCGGTGATCCCGGCGTTGTTCACGAGCACGCGGACCGGTCCGAGCGCCTCGACGGACGCAGCGACGAGCGCTGCGGGGGCCGCCGGATCGGCGAGGTCGGCCGCGATCGCCGTCGCGGCGCCGCCCGCCGACTCGATGTCGGCCACGACGGCGGCCGCGCGGTCCGCGTTGCCCCCGTAGTGGACGACGACCGGCCAGCCATCGGCGGCGAGCGCCCGGGCGGTGGCCGCCCCGATCGCGCCCGAGGCGCCGGTGACGAGGGCGCAGCCGCCCTCGGGCCGCGTCGGCGGCCAGGTGATCTGCTTGCTCATGCGGCGGGTCCTTCCCAGGTCGCGCTGATGCCGGCCCAGGCCAGGCCGCTGCCGAACCCGACGAGGAGCAGCCGCGACCCGCGGCGCAGGCGTCCGTCGGCCCGGGCCTCGCAGAGGGCGAGCGGGATCGTGGCGGCGGACGTGTTGCCCATCCGGGCGATGACGTTCACCATCCGCTCCTCCGGCAGGTCGAGGCGCTTGCGGACCGCCTCGAGGATCCGGCCGTTGGCCTGGTGGGGCACCAGCAGGTCGATGTCGTCGATCGTCGTGCCGTCGGCCGCGAGCGTGTCGCGGATGAGCTCCGCGAAGTGCTGCAGGGCCGTGAGGTACGTGTCGTGCCCGTTCATGTGGAGCAGGCCGGGCCGGGACGCGCCGTCGCCGCCGTCGAACACCGACGGCGCGTTCGTCTTCGCCCAGATCGTGCCCCCCGCGCCGCCGTCGGCCCCGTAGACCGACGGGCCGACGCGGCCGGGGCCGTCGTCGTCGGTCCCGCGGATGAGCATCGCCGCGGCGCCGTCGCCGAGCAGGCCGGCGGTCGCACGGTCCATCGGGTCGGTGATGCGGCTCATCGCGTCGGCGGCGACGACGAGGACGGTGCGGGCCCGGCCGGTCTCGACGAGCGCGGTGCTCGTGGCGAGCGCGGCGACGAACCCGCTGCAGCCGGACGCGACGTCGAACCCGCCGGCGCGGCGGGCGCCGATGAGGTGCGCGACGACCGGCGACATCGACGGGGCGATGTCGTCGCCCTGCAGGCACGCGACGATGACGAGGTCGACCTCCTCCGGGTCGACCGCCGCGTCCTCCAGCGCGCGGCGGGACGCGTCGGCGGCGAGCTCGGTGAGCGTCTCGCCGGGACCGAGGATCCGCCGCTCCTCGATGTGCGTGCGCGACACGAGCCACCCGGGCTTGAGGCCCAGGCGCTCCTCGATCTCGGCGGAGGTGACGACGGTGTCGGGGAGCGCGGCGCCGAGCCCGATCGGCGCGACGCGCGCCGGTGGGGCGTACGGGCCCCCGGCGTACCGCGTCATCGGCCCGCCCCGTCCGCGGCCCCGTCCGTCGGTGGCGCCTCGATCGTCACCGCGTCCGGTCCGTCGTCGGCGAGGTCGGCGAACGTCCGCCGGGCGAGCCCGGCGACGACGTCCCCCGGGCCGACGTCGACGAACCGCCGGAAGCCCGCGTCGTGCAGCGCCAGCAGGCCCAGCCGGAAGAGGACGGGATGGGTCAGCCCGTCGATGAGGTGGCGGCGCGGGTCCTCGGCGGGCGCGGCCGTCACCGCCGACCAGACCGAGACCCGGGGCTCGCGGAACGTCGTCGCGTCGATCGCGGCCTGCAGCCCGGCGATCGCCGGCTCCATCAGCGGGGAGTGGAACGCGCCGGCGACGTCGAGGCGCCGCAGGCGGTTGCCGGCGGCCTTGGCCGCGTCGGCGGCCGCGTCGAGGCCGGTGATCGCCCCGGCGAGGATGACCTGGCCCGGGGCGTTGTCGCACGCGACGACGAGGCCGTGCGCGTCGGCGAGCTCGCGGGCGGCGTCGATCCCGCCCTTGCGCAGCGCGGCCATGCTGCCGAGCCGGTCGGGATCGGCGTCGGCCATCGCGGCGCCCCGGGCGGCGGCCAGGCGCAGCGCCCCGAGCTCGTCGATCGCGCCCCCGAGCGCGAGCGCGACGATCTCGCCGAGCGAGTGGCCGAAGTAGGCGTCCGCCCCGAGCGGCTCGAGCGCGGCGTGGCGGGCCAGCGACGACGCGACGATCGCCGGCTGGGCGAACCGCGTGCTCTCGGCCACGCGCGGGAAGGGGTCCTCGCCGACCGCCTCGACGACGGCGTCGAAGAGGTCCGGGCGTAGGCGGCGGACCTCGTCGCCGGCGCCCTCCATCGGCGTGCCCTGACCCGGCAGGAGGATGACGGTCTTCGTGCTCACGACCCGGGAGCCTTTCACGCCCGCGGGTCGTCGGCCGCGCCGCCCCCGGTACCACCCCCTCCCCGGGGGGCGATGCTCCGAAGCCCGAGGACCGGGGCCGCGGGAGCGCCCGGAACGCCGGGACGACCGTCGGTCAGAGCAACCCGAGCTGGTCGGCGACCCGGACCGCCTCGGCCCGGTTGCGGACCTCGAGCTTGCGGTAGAGCGAGCTCGTGTGCTCCTTCACCGTGTGCGGCGAGAGGTGCAGGCGCTTGGCGATCTCGGGGTTCGTCGCCCCCGTCGCGACGAGGCCGAGGATCTCGCGCTCGCGGGGGCTCAGCCCCGCCGGCGTGGCCGGGGCGGCCGCCCCGTCGAACACCGTCTGGCCCTGGGCGACCGCCCGCACCGCCCGGCAGACGTCGGCGGCCGGCCAGTCCTTGGGGACGAACCCCGAGGCACCCGCCGCACGGGCCGCGGCGCCCGAGATCCGGCCCGCGCCGGAGAGCAGCAGCACCCGCGTGCGGGGCTCCGCGGCGCGCAGGCGCTCGCAGAGCTCGGCCCCGGACTCCGTGCCGAGGAAGAGGTCGACGAGCGCGACGTGCGGCTCGTAGCGCCGGGCGAGCTGGAGCGCCTCGTCGCCGTTGCGGGCGCTGAGGCACCGCCCGACCCACGGTTGGCTCGACAGCAGCGCACGGAGGCCCCAGTGGACCACCTCGTGGTCGTCGACGAGGAGCACCGTCGTGCGTCCCGGCTCGTGCTTCATCGTTCCTCCGCGTCGTCGTCGATCGGCAGCAGGAGCCGCACGCGCCACCCGTGCTCGCCCTGCGGGCCGAACTCCAGCAGACCACCGGCCTGCAACGCCTCCACCGCCGCCAGGCGCAGGCCCAGGCCCGTCCCGCCCGACGGGGATCGCCCGTCCTGTCGCCCGTGGCTGTCGACGGTCAGCGCGACCGTGTCGTCGATCCGTCGCAGCGACACGTCGAGCCGCTCCGACCCGGCGTGCTTGCGCGCGTTCTGGACCGCCTCGCCGAGCACCGACTGGGCCAGCGGCTCGTGCGCGGCGGGCACCGCGATGCCGTCCTCGAGGTCGAGGTGCAGATCGACCCCGTCGTGGGCGCGACGCAGGCGCTCCGCCTCCTCCGCGAGCGTCATCCGCGTCGGGATGGCGACGGTCAGCCGTGGCCCGTGGAGCATCTGGCGCAGGTCGGCCTGCGCGGCCTCGACCTCCTCGCGCATCCGCCGGCGGACCTCGCCGTCCAACGGCTCGTCCGACGCCAGCACGAGCCCGACCCCGAACAGCCGCTGGATGACCTCGTCGTGCACCGCCCGGGCCAGCGCCAGGTGGTGGCGCAGCTGGCGCGCCTGCTCCTGGTGCCGGGTCGCGCGGCGGGCGACGGTCGCGAGCGCGACGACCTTGCCGGCGATGTAGAGCGCGTCGCGCTCCGCCCGGCCGAGCGGCATGCCGGTGCTCTGCTCGACGATGAGCACGCCGGACCACACCCCGCCCGCGACGACCGGCACGTACGCCAGGTCCCCCTCGGGCAGCATCGCGAGGTCCGGGTGGCGCACCTCGTCGGCCGTGCCCTGCTCGAGGCCGTCGACGACGCGGTCCTCCTCGAGCGCCACCCGCGACAGCGGCGCGTCCTCGATCCCGACGCCCTCCGACGGGAACCGCGACTTGTCGATCCGGTGCGTCCCGACGGCGCGGACGCGACGGCGGCCCTCGTCGTAGAGGAACAGCACCGCGCGGTCGACCTGGATCGTGCCGCACACCGCCTCGCACAGCCGGTCGTAGAACGTCGTCGTGGCGCTCTCGGGATCGGCCTCCTCGAGCCCCCCCATCGTCCGCACGAAGACGTTGAGCGCCGCCGACGCCTGCTCGGCGGCGGATGGCACGTCGGCCTGACGGGGCGCCTCGGGCATCGCCGTCCAGCGTACTCCGCCCCGCGAGCCGTCACCCCGTGGTCGCGCCGCGACGAGCCCGCCCGCGTCGCCCCGCGTCGACGCACGATCACCTGCGGCCGGCACGGGACCGGGACGCTACGATCGCCCGCGGCCGCATCCCCCGACGGCCGAGTCCCGCAGTCCCCCCACCGAAGGTCCCACCCGATGACGCGAGCCCGCGCCACCACCGCCCTGGTCCTGACCACCCTCGCCGCCGGAGCCCTGCCGGCGACCTCGACCGCCGCCCCCGTCAAGGGGCTGCAGGACGCGGACATGGCGTTCAACCACCCGCAGCTCCAGGACGAGTTCCTGCTCCGGGCGACCGAGGCCAAGGTCCGGCTGACGCGGTTCAACCCGCGCTGGGACGGCCGGTCGCGCGTGCCCGACGCCGGGCAGATCGCGCAGCTCAAGGCGTTCGCGGCGAAGGCCGTCGCCACCGGCAGCTCGATCAAGGACGTCGAGATCGCGCCGTACATCCCCGGCGGCGAGTCGTTCAACCCGCGCCGCACGCGCAAGGGGCCGACCGCCGGATCGAAGATCTCGCGCTCCGCGTACCGGGCCTGGCTCGACGCGCTGACCAAGGAGCTCAAGGACCTGCCGCTGCGGAAGTTCTACACCGCGATCAACGAGCCCAACTGGTACTCGGCGATCCCGCGGCGCGGCGGGGCGACGATGTACCGCAACCTCCACAACGACGCCTACCGGATCGTCAAGAAGAACGACCCGAAGGCCAAGGTCCTCTTCGGCGAGCTCGCCCCGTTCGCCCGCAAGGCGTCGAAGAACTACCCGGTCGGCCGCGCGACCGACCCCGGCGACTTCGTCCGCGAGGTGCTGGGCCTCGACTCGAAGTGGCGGGCCAAGCGCGGGACGAAGCGCTCGAAGTTCACGATCAAGGCCGACGGCGTCGCGCTGCACACGTACGACTTCAAGGCGAACCCGAGCAAGCGCCTGAAGGACCGCGACAAGTGGACCCAGGCCAACCTGTCGTACGCGAAGTCCGACCTGCGCAAGGCCGCCAGGACCAAGCGGATCTCCTCCTCCGCCGTCAAGCGGATCTACCTCACGGAGTTCGCGTACAAGACCCGCAACGCCCCGGCCGCCGACCGGCTGAGCGAGTCGCGGGCGGCGTCGTACCTCAAGAGCGCCTGGAAGATCGCGAAGAAGCAGGGCGTCCGGTCGTTCCTCTGGTACCAGCTCCGGGATCCGCAGAACGACGCCGAGACGTGGCAGTCCGGCCTGCTGCCCCGCGAGGGTGACGGCGGCCGCCTGTGGACGACGTTCCGCGGCCTGAAGTGACGCTCGCGGTGGGGGCGGTCGGGCGTCGTCCGGCGACCGACCCCGCCCCCCACCGCTCCGTTCGACCCATGACCGTGTTGGTGCACTCAGAGCCGGGGCCGTGAAGCGCCCCGGCCGACGACCCGGAGCGTCCGCCGCCGAGGCGACGCCCGGTCGCGTCCCGTCCCGTCCCCGATCGATCGAGGACCCGCATGACGAAGCACCGCACGACGATGGCCGCCCTGGCCACCACCACGATCACCGCGCTGGCCCTGACGCCTGCGAGCCCGGCGTCCGCGAAGGTCGCCAAGGGCCTGCAGGACCAGGACATGACGGTGAACCACCCCGGCCTGCGCGCCACGTTCCTCACCGAGGCGCAGTCCGCCAAGGTCTCGATGACGCGGTTCAACACCCGCTGGGACGGTCGTGCCACCGAGCCCTCGCTCGAGCAGGTGGTCGGCATCCAGGCGACGGCCAACGCCGCGCGCGCCCACGGCATCACGTCGATGGTCATCGCGCCGTACGCCAACAGCGCCGACTGGAACCCCCGTGGGAGGAAGAAGGGCCCGACCGCCGCGTCGAAGCTCTCCCGCACGCGCTACAAGAAGTACATCCGGTCGCTGGCGACGTCGCTGAAGGACCTGCCGATCACGAAGTACTACGCGCCGATCAACGAGCCCAACTGGTACCGCAACATGCCCAAGCGCGGTGGGGCGGCGCACTACCGGCGACTGCACAACATCGCCTATGACGAGATCAAGAAGGTCGACAAGAAGGCCAAGGTCCTCTTCGGCGAGCTCGCCCCCTACGGGCGCAAGAGGACGAAGAACTACCCGCACGGCCAGTCGATCGACCCGGGTGACTTCGTCCGCGACGTCCTCGGGCTGAAGTCCAACTGGAAGCCCAAGCGCGGGACCAAGCGCTCGACGTACCGGATCAAGGCCGACGGGGTGTCGCTGCACACCTACGACTTCAAGGCCAACCCGAACAAGAAGCGCAAGGACCGCGACCAGTGGACCCAGGCCAACCTGGGCTACGCCAAGTCCGACCTGCGCAAGGCCGCCCGGACCAAGCGGATCTCCTCCTCCGCCGTCAAGCGGATCTACCTCACGGAGTTCGCCTACAAGAACGCCGGCAGCGACCGGATCTCGGAGTCGCGGGCCCGCACCTACCTCAAGCGGGCGTGGAAGATCGCCGAGAAGCAGAAGGCGCGCGCGTTCATCTGGTACCAGCTCCGCGACCCGCAGAGCGACGACGAGATCTGGCGCTCGGGCCTGCAGGAGAAGGACGGCACGCCGCGCAAGGCCTGGAGCACGTTCCGCGGCCTGAAGTAGCCCCGCGGGATCGCGGTGACGATCCTCTAGGGTCGCGGGACGGACCAGCCGGTCCCGTCCCCGACGCGAGGAGCCATCGTGCACGACAGCGACGCCGACGTGATCGTCCTGGGCGCCGGACCGGGCGGCGAGGTCGTCGCCGGCCGGCTGGGCGAGGAGGGGCTCGACGTGCTGCTCGTCGAGCCGCACCTCGTCGGCGGCGAGTGCGCCTACTACGGGTGCATGCCGTCGAAGGCGCTGTTGCGACCGCTCGAGGCGATCGAGGAGCTGCGGCGGATCCCCGGGGCCCGCGAGCTGCTGACCGGGGCGCACCCGGACCCGCGGATCGTGCTCGACCGCCGTGACGAGGTCGTCCGCGACCTCGACGACGCGATCCAACTGCCGTGGATCGAGGACCGCGACGTGCGGCTGCACCGCGGACCGGGGCGACTGGTCGGCGAGCGACTCGTCGAGCTGCTCGACGGCGACGGTCGAGCGGTCGAACGGGTCCGGGCCCGTCGAGCCGTGATCGTCGCCACCGGGACCGCCGCGGCCCTGCCGCCGGTCGACGGCCTCGCCGCCGCGTCGCCGTGGACCAACCGCGACGCGACGACCGCCGACCGCGTCCCCGACCGCCTCGTCGTGCTCGGTGGCGGACCGATCGGGGCCGAGCTGGCGCAGGCCTGGGCGGGGCTGGGCTCCACCGTCACCCTCCTGGAGGCCGGGCCGCGCCTGTTGGCCAAGGAGGAGCCGTTCGCCGCCGAGCTCGTCACCGAGAGCCTGCGGGCCGCCGGCGTCGACGTGCGCGTCGGGGTCGCCGTCGCATCGGTCGCCCGTGACGACGACGGTCCGGTGACCGCGACCCTGGAGGGTGGCGAGGCCATCACCGGCGACGAGCTGCTCGTCGCCGCCGGACGGCAGGCCAACACCGGTGCGCTCGGGCTCGACAGCGTCGGCGTCACGCCCGGCGATCACGGGTACCTGGCCACCGACGCGGCGCTGCGGGTCGGCGGCCGCGACTGGCTCTACGCGGTCGGCGACGTCAACGGCCGGGCGCTGCTGACCCACCAGGCCAAGCGGCAGGCGCGGATCGTCGCCGACCGGGTCCTCGGTCGGCGGTCGGCCGCCCTCGACCCGGACGAGCCCGACGGTCTGCACAGCCCGCGGGTGACGTTCACCGAGCCCCAGGTGGCGGCGGTCGGCCACACGTTGGCGTCGGCCCGCGACGCCGGCATCGCCGCCGACGCGATCGACGTGCCCACCGATGGCAACGCCGGGGCGAGCTTCGTCGGCAAGGGCGCGGGCGGCACGACGCGGTTCGTCGTCGACCGCGACGCGGGGGTCCTGGCAGGCGTCACGTTCACCGGGGCCGGGGTCGCCGAGCAGCTCCACGCCGCGACGATCGCGGTGACCGCCCGCGTGCCGCTCGAGGTGCTGGACCGCTGCGTCCCCGCCTTCCCCACGCGGACCGAGGTGTGGCTGCCGCTGATCGACCGGGATCGGTAGCCGGGCGGTCGGCGCGTGGTCCGGTGGCCGCCGGGCGCCGCCGGGCCCGACGGCGCCCGCGCCCCCTCCGCCGGCGCCCGCACGCCCCCACCGGGGCGGCGGGGCTACCCCGTCCGCGTCGCCCGCCGGACCGTGACCCGCACCTCGGTGCGCCGCATGCCCTTGCGGGTGGCGATCGCCCGCAGCGTCCCCGGCCGGGCCGCCCGGACCGTCAGCCGGGCCCGACCGCGTCGATCCGTCCGGGCGCGCCGCCCGGCGAGTCGCACCGTCGCGCCGCGCACGCTGCGCCGCGCACCGCCGGGTCCCGTCGGTGCGGTGACCCGCACCCGCACGGCGCTCCGGCGTCCGGCGGTCAGCCGTCGCGGGGCGACGGTCAGGCGCAGCCGGGGCGTGGTCGGCGCGCCGTCGTCGGGCGCGGGCGGGGCGGTGGGTCGGTCTCCGGCCCCCGCGGGGATGTGCTCGGGCACGCCCTCCTCCCCCGTCTCGACGGCGAGGATCGCCTGGTTGGCCGCGTTGCCGAAGAGGAAGCTCTGGTTGGCGACGAGGATCCGGGTGCCGTGGAACCGCGCGTTGGACGGCGAGTCGAACGGCGCCGGCCCGCCGTTGAGGCCCAGCACCGCCAGCCCGAACCGGCCCTGCTCGCGGCCGTCGGGACCGATCCGCGCCACCTGCGCCGACAGGCCGACGAGCGCGACGTAGAACGTGCCGCTGCGACCGATCGCGAACCCGTCCGGCAGCTCCATGAGCCCCGACGTCCAGAGCACCCGCGGGGTGCCCGGCTCGAGGTCGGGCAACAGCGGGATCCGGAAGAGCTTGCCCGACGCCGGGTCCGGCTCGTCGCTGTCGAGGTTGGACGCCAGCGTGACGTAGACCGCGTCGCGCTCCGGCGCCAGGACGATCCCGGTCAGCCCGAGCTCCTGCGACCGGAACCGGTCGCCGCCCAGCCACACCGTGGCCCGCCCACCGCCGGGCGGCACCTGCCAGATGACGTCCTGGTGGTGGTCGGTGACGAGAAGCCGCCCGTCGGGCAGCCAGGTGGCGTAGTTGGCCATCGGCGTCTCGTCCCGCCCGCCGGGCTCGCAGTCCTCGTGGTAGGGGACGCGGTTGCAGGACGGCAGGTCGGGGAAGGTCGCGTACTCGGTGAACCGCCCGGTCTCGGGGTCCAGCCGCAGCGCCCGGCCGGGGGTGCGGTCGAGCAGGATCAGGCGACCGCGGGCGTCGCTGGTGGCGACCTGGACCCCGTGGTCGGCGTGCAGGTCCTGCCCCGGGACGGTCCACCGGCGCGTCGGAGCGCCCCCCTCCGGTCCGAACTCCAGCACCTTCGACGGGACGCCCGCGGCGTCGGGGTTGATGTAGGTGCCCTCGTACACCCGGCCGTCGGGCCGGACGTAGACCTGGGCCGGGTAGCCGGGCGACTCGATCGGGGCGAACACCGTCGTGGCGCCGACCTCGGCGGCCGACGCCGGCGCGGCGACCGACAGGGCCGTGCCGACGGCCACCGCCGTCGCGGTCGTGGCGAGGAGCCTCGGGAGCCGGAGCATCGTCATCGTCCTCCGCCGAGGCCCACGGCCCGGCCGTTGTGGTTGCCGTCGACGTCGCGGGCGCCGCCGGCCGCGACGGTGACGGTGCTGCCCGCGGGCGCGTCGATCGTCGCCACGCCGTCGTCACCGGTCCGGGCCGTGACCGTCCGGCCGTCGACGGTGAGCTCGACGGTGGCGCGTTGGGCCAGGGTCGGCCGGGCGGTCAGGTCGACGTTCTCGCGCGGGAGCGCGAAGCCCACCCGGACGGCGCGCCGGCCCTCCGGCGCCGCCACCTCGTGGACCCGCAGCGCCGCGCTGCGACCGACGGTGAACGTCGACGAGACGAGCCGGTAGCGCGATGCCGTCACGACGATCCGGTAGGTGCCGATCGGGGCGTTGACCGGTGGCTCCCACCGCGCCCGGTAGCGGCGGCCCTCGGCCCGCCAGGCGAACGACGTGCCCAGGTCGTTGGCGACCGCGGTCCACCTGCCGTCGCCGTCACGACGCTCGGCGGTGAGGAACGCCCGGCCGACCGGCATGTCCGATCCGGACGCGCCGCCGTCCCAGGTGAGCTCCGCGCGCTCGAGCCGGGCGACGGCGCCGGGCTGTTGGACGATCGTGCCCGACGCGGCGCCCCCGCCGTACCCGGGCGCGTCGGGCTTCAGGCCGTTGGTGGCGTCGTAGTCGCGCTGCTCGAGCGGCCCGCCGATGCCCGCCAGCGCGTTGCCCAGGTCGGCCGCCCGGTCGGCGAGGAAGACGCCGGAGTGCCGACCGAAGACCGTCGATCCGCCCTCGTACTGCTGGGCGTCGAACTCCTTGGGCGTCGTGATGTAGTTGAGGTAGTCGTTGGCGAGCCCCGCGACGACGGCGCGCCGCACCCCGATCGCCCCGGTGCGCTCCAGCACCGTCGCGCGGAGCCGCTCGCCCATCCCCATCGTCGGCTCTCCGGGGACGGTGACGATCGCGCCGTCACCGACGCGGACGAGGGCCATCGGCCAGGCCTCCGACCACGACCCGATCGGCACCTGCACCTTGCCGCCCTGGACCGGGTCCAGGTCGGGCAGCCTGAGGCCCTCGAGCGACACGCCCAGCGCGTCGTGGAGCGGACCGCGGCCCTCCTCCGACCCCGTGATGAACGGCAGGCCGATGATCGGCTTGTCGGCGACCCGACCACCGTCGCTCGTGGCCCGGCCGCAGAAGCAGAACCGCGTCCAGCGCAGGTCGAGCGCGGGATCGGGCCGCAGCTCCGGCTCGGCGCGCCGCCAGGCGGTGAACATCGCCTCGCCCTCGGTGCGGCCGACGAGGTCGGCGCCGGCCGGACCGTCGAACTCCAGGCCGGCGGACTGGTCGCCCTGGTCGGCGCTGCCGTAGACGCTGATCACCGGCTGGTCGTCGGGGACGTCCGCCGCCTGCCGGATCCGCTCCTCCAGGTGCAGCGCCGCCACCCCGCCGTGGTCGGCGCTGTAGTGCTCGAACCTGCTCTTCACGACGGTGCCGTGGTTGGCGAAGCTCGTCCACGCGCCGAGCGGCAGGCGGCCGTCCTTCGCGCAGGCGTAGCGGGCCCACCGTCGGGCGCTGCGGCGCAGCCGGGTCGCGGTGCGCCGCTGTCGCGTGGCCCGGCGGCGGGCGGTCCGGGCACGGCGGTCGGCGACCACGCGCGCCCGGCCGCGGGTCCCGGCGGCGACGCGGCGCGCACGGGTGGCGCGTCGGCGCAGCGTTCGGGCGCGGCGCTCGGCGCGGGACGCGCGGCCCCCGGCACGGCGCACCTCGCCGGCGCACCGCGGCCCGACGAGGCGGTCGACGCGCAGCACGTCGACGTTGGGGTTGATCGTCCGCTCGTACGGCACCTGCGACGGGTCGAGGCCCAGGTCGTTGGCGCGGGCGGGCAGGCTGCGGTTGCGGGTCAGCCCCTTGAGCGTCGTGTGCCCCCAGCCGGCGACGGCCGGTCCCTCGGCGGCGACGGCGCGGCGGATCGCGAGCGCGATCTGCCGGACGAGGAACCCGTAGAGCTGCGGATCGGCCGGCGCCGGCGTGACGAGGTCGGCGACCGTCGTCGGATCGGCGAGGAGCATCTCCATGCCCGGCGCGGCGGTGTTCAGGGTCTCGCTCGGCGAGAACCCGCCGGCGGCGGAGTGGGTGTGGGTGGCCGACACGACGATCGACCGCTCGTCGAGCCCCAGGTCGCGGACCTGCGACGCGACGCCCTGCAGCAGGCCCTGCGGGACCGCGAACCCGGCGAACGCGACGAGCGCGATCCGGCGGTCGCCGCGGCGCAGCGTCATCGCGCTCGTCGTCAGGCGCGTCGACACGCCGCGGCCGAGCCGGTCGGCCCGGGTCCAGCCGCCGAGGAAGTAGCCGGTCTGGGGCGGCGTGACGTCGGACCGACCGACGCCGGCGCGGAGCCCGTCCGCGGTGACGCCCCTGGCGGGCGCGGGCACCGCGCCGGTGGGCTCGTACGACGCGGCGGGCGGGGTCGCGGCGGCCGCCCGGCGCTCGGTCGCGCCGCGGGGGACGGCACGGGGCCGCTCGGGAACGGCCCGCGAGGCGCGCTCCTCGTCGTGGGCGGCGGCGACGCTGTGGGCGTGGGCGGCCGGGGCGGCGAGCAACACGGCGCCGGTCGCGACCAGGGCGGCGAGCCCGCCGCGGATCGGGCGGCGACTCATGCGAGCACCTCGCGCGCCGCGCGCTTGCCGGCCCGCACCGCGCCGTCCATGAACCCGGCCCAGTAGTCGGACGTCTCGGTGCCAGCCCAGTGGACCACCCCGTGCGGGCGGCGCATCCACGCGCCGAACCCGCTGAGCGTGCCCGGTCCGGGGAGCGCCACCGGCCCCCCGGCCGACCACGGCTCGCGCCCCCAGTCCATGTCGAAGTAGTCCTTGGCCTCCAGCGCCTGCGGGCCGGCGAAGCGCGCGAACTGCTCGAGGACCGCGCGGCGCCGCCGCGACGGGCTCACGCCGCTGAACCGTCGCCAGTGGTCCCCGCCGCAGAACCCGAAGAGCACGCCCGGGGAGCCCTCGGGCGGCGTGTTGTCGAAGATCACCCGCATCGGGCCGGGATCGTTCGCCGCGACGGCCGCGCCGCTCAGGCCGTCCTCGCGCCAGAACGGCCGGTCGTAGACCGCCTCGCACTTCATCAGGGCGCCCATCGGCGAGCGCTGCAGCAGCATCCGGTGCTCCGGCGGCAGGATCGGGTCGAAGTCGATCGCCGCGGCCAGCGGCGGCGGGATCGCGACGATCACCCGTCCGGCGGTCCAGGTGTCGCCGTCGGTGACGACCGTCGCGCGACGCCCGGCCTGGACGATCCGGCGCACCGGGGCGCCGAGCACGACGCGTCCGCGGCCGAGCTGGTCGGCCATCCCGGTCGACACGAGCTGCGATCCACCGAGGATGCGGGAGTCCTGCGCCCCGCCCTTGGATCCGAGCATGCGCTCGGCGGTGCCGACGTGGTGCTCGTCGCCGGCGCCGGCGACGAACCGGGCCGCCAGGAGCATCGTCACCTCGCGATTGGACGCGCCGAAGCTCGGCTCGATGAGGCACTCCACGAGCTGGCGGACCCGTTCGGGCGCGAGCAGCTCGGCGCGCCCGCGGAGCCAGCCGTCGACGGTGTAGGCCTCGAGATCGGCCGCGCCGCCCAGGTTCCACGGTGCGCTCGGGTCGATCCGCGCGGCGATCTCGTTGAGCGACGTGAGGACGTCGTTGAGCCCGAGCAGCGCGGTCGGCTCCGGCGGGATGTCGCCGGTGTAGCGCTGCACGCGGCCGTCGGCCATGTAGGCGTTGTCGCCCTTGGTGTAGGCCTCGAAGATCCCGACCCCGAGCTCCTTGCAGAGCCGGGTGATGTGGGTCTGGGTCGGCCCGATGTACTCGCCGCCGGCCTCGACCGGCCGGCCGGGCGCGACGTCGTGGTTGAGCGTGCGGCCGCCGACGCGGTCGCGGGCCTCGAGGACGACGACCGAGCGACCCGCGGCCGCGATCCGGCGTGCGGCGGTCAGGCCCGAGAGCCCTGCGCCGACGACGGCGACGTCGACCGTGCGGCGGCGCGGCCGACGTCTCTTGGCCGGGGCCGGGCGGGCGGCGGCCGGTCCCGGGGCGACGGCCAGCGCGGCGGCGCCGGCGCCGACGCCGAGCAGGCCGCGACGGGTGAGGGAGGGAGGGGTCATCGCGTGGTCCTCGTCGGGAGCGGGGCCGACGGATCGTCGGGGTGGGGGGCGGACGTGGGGGCGAAAGTCGCGAGGTACGAGCGCAGCAGCACCGTCGCGTCCTCGAGCAGGCGGGGGTCGCCGTCGGGGTCGATCCGGAACGCCTCGTGCAGCACGGCGTCGGCGCAGAGCACCGCGACGAGGCAGCGTCGGGCGGTGTCCTCGCCGTCGTCGGCGTGGCCCTGGGCGACGAGGATCCGGCGGATCCCGTCGGCGAGGATCCGGTTGTTCTCGCGATCGGCGTCCAGGAGCGGCGGGGTGAGGTGGCGGCCCAGCCACAGCGCCCGGTAGCCGGGCTCCGCGCGCCAGCGGGCGACGAACGCGTCGAGCAGGACCGCGGCGGGGTCGTCCCACCGCTCCCGCGACGCGGCCGCGACGACCTCGTCCATCAGGTCCTCGAACGCGTCGAGGAACCGCAGCGCCAGCGCCGACACGATCGCGTCGCGATCCGGGAAGTACCGGTAGAGCGACCCGACGGACGTCCCGGCCTCACGGGCGATCCGGGTGGTGGTCAAGGCTTCGACGCCCTCCCGCGCGACGATGCGGTCGGCGGCGTCGAGCGCGTCCTGCAGCCGTCGTCGACTGCGTTCCTGTTGTGGCTGGCGGCGCAGGCGGGCAGGGGCCGGCGTGCGCGGCGACGGGTACGACAAGGGACTCCCCCGGCGGATCGTCCGACCCGCGGACGATCCAAGAACGTGAATGTGTTTCACTATAGTGGTCGTGGTGGCCGCCGTCCAGCGGACGGCGACGCCGCACGACACCCCGACCGCCCCCGCACGAGAAGGCACCGCATGACCGACCGACCGGAGCGCACGCCCCATGCTTGACGCCGAGCGCCATGCCGTCGCGGAGGCGTCGCGCGCGCTGGCCGCCGACGGCCTCGTGTCCGCCACCGGCGGCAACGTCAGCGTCCGCCGCGGCGAGCTCGTCGCGGTGACGCCGACCGGAGCCCGCCTGGGCGACCTCGACGCGGCGGACGTCGCGGTGATCGACCTCGACGGCGTCCACCGGCACGGTCCGCTCGCGGCGACGTCGGAGCGCGACCTGCACCTGGGGGCGTACCGACGCCACGACGTCGGCGCGGTCGTCCACAGCCACGCGATCGCGGCCACCGCGGTGGCCTGCCTCCTCACCGAGCTCCCCGTGGTCCACTACGAGATGCTGCTCCTGGGCGGAACGGTGCGGGTCGCGCCGTTCGCCCCGTTCGGCAGCCCGGAGCTCGCCGGCCTCGTCACCGACGCCCTGGACGGCCGCCAGGCCGCGCTCCTGGCCAACCACGGCCTGGTCGCCGTCGGCGCCGACCTCGACGCCGCGGTCGCCAACACGCACCGCACCGAGTGGTTCTGCGAGCTGTACCTCCGCGCCGCCGGCGCGGCCGGCCCCGACGGGGTCCGGACGCTCGACGCCGCCCAGCAGGACGCGGTCGTGGCCGCGGCGATCGCGCGGGGCTACGGCGCGACCCACGCCGCACCGACGCCCGGGGAGTCGTCGCGATGAGGGCCGTCACGCTCGGCGTGCACGTCCTCGACGTGCTCGCCCGCCCGGTCGAGGACATCCCCGCCGGCCAGGGCTCGCAGCTGCTGGAGCAGATCCGCCTGGCCCCGGCCGGGACCGCCGGCGGCACCGCCGTGACGCTCGCCAAGCTCGGCGCGACGGTCCACACGGCCGGCGCGATCGGCGCCGACCACCTCGGCGACGTGCTCGTGGCGATGCTCGCCGAGCACGGCGTCGACACCACCCACCTGCTGCGCCGCGACGGCACGCAGACGTCGGCGAGCGTCCTGCCGATCCGGCCCAACGGCGACCGACCGGCGCTGCACGTCATCGGCGCCAACGCCACGTACGGCGTCGCCGAAGCCCCGGCGGACGTCATCGCCGACGCCACCCACCTGCACCTGGGCGGCCCGGAGTTCCTGGGCGGCGAGGCCGCGGCCGAGCTCCTGCGGCCCGTCCGCGAGCGCGGCGCCGTGACGTCGGCCGACGTGCTGGCCGACGGCGATCCGGGGCTGCTGGAGTGGATCGCCCCGGCCCTCCCCCACCTCGACCACCTGCTGCCCAACGACGCCCAGGTCCGCGGGCTCACCGGCGAGGACGACCTCGTCGCCGGGTGCCGCACCCTGGTAGGCCGAGGCGTCGGCACGGTGGCCGCCACCCGCGGCGGCGCCGGAGCGGTCGTCGTCACCGCGACCGAGACGATCGAGGTCCCCGCGTTCGCGATCGACGTCGTCGACACGTCGGGCTGCGGAGACGCGTTCTCGGCCGGCTACCTGCGCGGCCTGGCCCTCGGGCGATCCCTCCGGGACGCGGCGGTGCTCGGGTCGGCGACCGCGGCGCTCGTGGCGGGTGGCCTGGGCAGCGACCACGGCGCGTTCGACCTGCCCGCCGCCGACGCCTTCGCGCGCGACACGCCGACGCGCTGACCCCGGGCGGAGCAGGCCGCCGTTCGGAGCGGTCGCCGGCCGGCGGGCAGCGACGCCCCGCGCGACCGCTCGCGGCCGGCTTGCGCCCTCGCCCCGGGCCGGACATACTGTCCACACATAGCGACCGGGCAATCCCCACCCGATCGTCGGGTCTCGTCGGTGATACTCCCTCCGACCCTTGGCGGTTCGTACCATTGACGGCCGCCCGGCGTTCCCTCGACGACCGGAGACGGCGATCCGCATGGTCGCCCCGAGCAACCCACCCGACCCGAGGACCCTCCGTGACCGACCAGCCTGCCTCCACCGCGCCCCTGAAGATCGCGATCGTCGGCGCCGGTCCGGCGGGGTTCTACGCCTCGGCGCAGTTGCTGTCGGGCAAGGGGATCGATCGGCCGGTCGAGGTCAACCTCTTCGACCGCCTGCCGACGCCGTTCGGCCTGGTGCGGTTCGGGGTCGCGCCGGACCATCCGAAGATCAAGTCGGTGATCCGGATGTACGAGAAGACGGCGAAGCTGCCGGGGTTCCGGTTCTTCGGCAACGTGCACGTCGGTCGTGACGTGGCGCACGCCGACCTCGCGGCCCGCCATCACGCGGTGATCTACACCACCGGCGCGGCGTTCGACCGGCGGCTGGGGATCCCGGGCGAGGACCTGCCCGGATCGCACCCCGCGACCGACTTCGTCGCCTGGTACAACGGCCACCCCGACGCCCGCGACAAGACGTTCGACCTGGGCGTCAAGCGCGCCGTGGTGATCGGCAACGGCAACGTCGCCGTCGACGTCGCGCGGATGCTGGGCCTAGACGCCGGGGAGCTGCGCGAGACCGACACCGCCGACCACGCGATCGAGGCGCTGATCGCGTCGGAGATCGAGGAGATCGTGATGATCGGCCGGCGCGGGCTGGCGCAGGCGGCGTTCACCAACCCCGAGCTGCGCGAGCTCGGCGAGATGGCCGACTGCGACGTCGTCGTCGACCCCGCCGACGTCGCGCTCGACGAGCACAGCCGCACCTGGCTGGAGCGCGACGGCGCCGACGTGCGCGAGAAGCGCAACGTCGAGATCGCGACCGAGTACTCCACCCGCACCCCCGAGGGGAAGAAGCGCCGGATCGTGCTGCGGTTCCTCGCCTCCCCGGTGGAGATCCTCGGCACCGACCGGGTCGAGGGGATCCGGATCGTGAAGAACGAGCTCGTCGCCGACGCCGACGGCTGGCTCTCGGCCCGCCCGACCGACGAGACCGAGGACATCGAGTGCGGCCTGGTGCTGCGCTCGATCGGCTACCGCGGGTCCAAGCTGCCCGACGTGCCGTTCGACGACCAGCGCGCGACGATCAAGAACGTCGCCGGCCGTGCGCTCGACGAGAGCACCGAGGAGCCGATCCCGGGCCTGTACACCGCCGGGTGGATCAAGCGCGGCCCGTCGGGGATCATCGGCACGAACAAGAAGTGCGCCCAGGGCACCGTCGACTCGTTGATCGAGGACCTGAACGCCGGGACGCTCCCCGAGCCGACGGTGACCGACGACGACCTGACCGAGCTCGTCGCCGCGAAGCAGCCCCGGCACATCGACTGGTCGGGGTGGCGCGCGATCGACGAGCACGAGCAGGCACTCGGCGAGCCGCAGGGCCGCCCCCGCGTCAAGCTCACCCGCATCGACGAGATGCTCGACGTCGCCAACGCCGCCGTCGCCGGGGACGCGGCCTGAGGTGATCGGCTGCGACGTGCGCTGACCGTCCTCGCGGTCGTCGTGGCGGCGCTCGCCGGCGCCGTCGCGGCCCTGTCCGCGTACCAGCGCACGGTCGACCTCGACGTCGGCCAGGTGCGACTGTCGATCGACCCCGGCCACCGGGGGGCGCTCGACGTCTACGTCCCCCTCGTCGACTGGGGCATCCGCTACGAGTCGATCCGGTTCCCCGCCCGGCTCCACGTCGACCTGCGCACCGTCGATCGTCGCGCCGCGGTCCGGTTGGCGCAGGGCGGATCGATCGACGTCCGACGGGTCCAGGACGAGGCCCGCGACGCGATCGCCGCGTACCTCCGGCAGGCCATCGTCGTCACGACGCTCGGCGCGCTCCTGCTCGGCCTGCTCGTCGCGCTCGCGGTGCGGGGCCGCCGCGGCCCTCCGCTCCGGGTCACCGCGGCGGTCGCCGCCGGCGCGTCGCTCCTCGTCGCCGTCCTCCTCGTCACGCTGCTCCCCCCGCGCGGCGACCTCGACGAGCCCCAGTACTACGCGTACGGGCCGGACATCCCCCGCGCGCTGCAGGTCCTGGAGGATCTGCAGCGCTCCACCGGCGTCCTCGACCAGGAGCTCGACCAGCAGCTCGTCGGCCTCGCGCGGCTCGTGTCCGACCCGGCGTCCCGGACCCCGCTCCGCGACGCGCCCCACCTGACGATCGCGTCCGACCTCCACAACAACGTCCTCGCGACGTCGTTGCTGGGCCGCGTGGCCGGCAGCGGGCCGCTGCTCTTCGTCGGCGACCTCACCGACCGGGGCTCCGCCGTCGAGGCCGCGCTGCTCCGGCGCGTCGTCGACCTCGGCGATCCCTTCCTCTTCGTCAGCGGCAACCACGACTCCGACACGCTCACCCGGTCGCTGGCCCGTCGCGGGGCGATCGTCCTGACCGAGGACGGGCCGCTGGACCGCGACGGCGACCCGCCCCGACCGCGATCCGACGCCGACCGGGTGGTCCGCGTGGACGGCATCCGCATCGCGGGCTACGCCGACCCGACGGAGCGACGGCGCGCCGAGGGGTTCCGGGACCGCTACGACGACGCGGGCCCCACCGAGGCGCAGCAGACGGCGTTCGCCGACTGGGCCGAGCGGTTGGCCGACCGCGCCGACGTCATCATGGTCCACCAGCCCGCGATGCTCGACGTGCTGCGCGAGCGCTGGCGCGAGGACCCGCCGCGACGGGCGCCGGTGCTCGTCGTCGGGCACACGCACCGGGCGTCGCTCGAGCGCGAGGGCCCCGTGACGATCGTCAACGGCGGCAGCATCGGCGCGGGCGGGTCGGGTGGCCTGGCCGAGGCCTCGGCCGCGATCGGCATCGCGCGGTTGGTCTACCGCATGACCGACGGACGGTTCACCCCGCTCGCCGCCGACCTCGTCGCCGTCGATCCGGGGACGGGCTCGGCGACCGCCCGCCGCGAGCGCCTCGACCGCCCCGCCGACGAGGACGAGGACGGCGCGCCCACGACCGGCGCCCGATCCGTCCCGGCGCCCGCCGACTGACCGCGTCGCGCGATCCCGGCGCGCCGTTATGGTCGGGGCATGGCCCGCACCCCGCCCTCCTCCGCGACCGACGACGTGTTCGCCGCCCAGACGCCCGAGGTGGCGGTCGTCCGATCGTTCCTCGCCGCGCTCGAGCTGCCGGACGTCGACCGCGCCCTGCGGCTCGTCGACGACGACGTCGTCTACACCAACGTGTCGCTGCCGACGGTCCGGGGACGCGACGCGCTCGGCCGGCTGCTCCGGCGGTTCGTGCGCACCGGCGGCGAGCTCCGGATCGAGACCCACCGGATCGCCGGCCACGGCCCGGTGGTGCTCACCGAGCGGACCGACACCCTGACGATCGGGCCGCTGCGCACGAGCTTCTGGGTCTGCGGCACGTTCGAGGTCCACGACGGCCGCGTCACGCTCTGGCGCGACTACTTCGACTGGGCCGACATCACCGTGGCCACCCTCCGCGGGCTGGCGGGGATCGTCGTGCCGGCGTTGCGGCGACCCTGACGCGGCCGGATCCGCGGGCGGGCGGGCCCGGACGCGCTCGACGTCCGAGCCCCGCCCCGGCGGGCCCTACAGCGAGGCCAGGGCGGCGTTGAGCGTCGCGCTCGGGCGCATCACCGCGTCGGTCTTGTCACGGTCGACGTGGTAGTAGCCGCCCAGGTCGACCGGCGATCCCTGCACGCCGTTGAGCTCGGCGACGATCGTGTCGGCGTCGGCCTGCAGGCGATCGGCGATCGGCCCGAACGCCGCGGCGAGCTCGGCGTCCTCGGTCTGCGACGCGAGCTCCCGGGCCCAGTTGCGGGCCAGGTGGAAGTGGCTGCCGCGGTTGTCGAGCTCGTTGACCTTGCGCGACGGCGAGTGCCCCTCCTCCAGCAGCGTCCCGGTCGCCCGGTCCAGCGCCTGGCCGAGCAGCCGGGCGCGCGGGTTGTCGGTCTTGTCGGCGAGGAACTCCAGCGACACCGCCAGGGCGAGGAACTCGCCGAGCGAGTCCCACCGCAGGTGGTTCTCCTTCACGAGCTGCTGGACGTGCTTGGGCGCCGAGCCGCCCGCACCGGTCTCGAACAGGCCGCCACCGTTCATCAGCGGCACGATCGAGAGCATCTTCGCGCTCGTGCCGAGCTCGAGGATCGGGAACAGGTCGGTGAGGTAGTCGCGCAGGACGTTGCCGGTGACCGAGATGGTGTCCTCGCCACGGCGGGCCCGCTCGAGCGTGTACCGGGTCGCCGCGGCGACGTCCTTGATCTCGATCGTCAGGCCGTCGGTGTCGAGCCCGTCGAGCTCGCGGCGCACCTTCTTGAGCACCTCGGCGTCATGCGCGCGGGCCTCGTCGAGCCAGAAGACGGCCGGGGCGCCGGTCGCGCGGGCACGGTCGACGGCCAGGCGCACCCAGTCGACGATCGGGGCGTCCTTGGCCTGGCAGGCGCGGAAGATGTCGCCCGCCTCGACCGGCTGCTCGAGCAGCACCGTGCCCGACGAGTCGACGACGCGGACGACGCCCGCCGCCGCGATCTCGAACGTCTTGTCGTGCGAGCCGTACTCCTCGGCCTTCTGCGCCATGAGGCCGACGTTGGGCGTGGTGCCCATCGTCGTCGGGTCGAACGCGCCGTGCTCGCGGCAGTGGTCGACCGTCTCGGCGTACAGCGCCGCGTAGCTCGAGTCGGGGATGACGAACTTCGTGTCCTGCTGCGCGTCGTCCTTGTTCCACATCTGGCCGGACGACCGGATCGCGGCCGGCATCGACGCGTCGATGATGACGTCGCTCGGGACGTGCAGGTTGGTGATCCCGCGCGAGGAGTCGACCATCGCCAGGTCGGGGCCGGACTCGTACGTCGCGGTGATCGCGGCCTCGATCGCGGCCTGCTTGTCGGCGGGCAGCTTGTCGAGCGCCGAGATGACGGACGCGAGGCCGTCGGCCGGGTCGGCCCCGACGGCGGCGAGGTCGTCGCCGTACCGCGCGAAGACGTCGGCGAAGTACGCCCGGACGCCGTGGCCGAAGATGATCGGGTCGGAGACCTTCATCATCGTCGCCTTCATGTGCAGCGAGAAGAGGACGCCCTGCGCCTTCGCGTCGGCGACCTGCTCCGCGAGGAACGTCGCCAGCGCGGCCTTCGACAGCACCGCCGCGTCGACGATCTCGCCGGCGAGCACCGGGGTCGACGCCTTGAGGACCGTCGTGGAGCCGTCGGCGGCGACGTGCTCGATCCGGAGGTCGTCGTCGCGCTCGAGCGTCACCGACTTCTCGGAGCTGCGGAAGTCGCCACCCGACATCGTCGCGACGTGCGACCGGGAGTCCTTCGACCACGCGCCCATCGAGTGCGGGTGCTTGCGGGCGAACGCCTTGACCGACGCGGGCGCGCGACGGTCCGAGTTGCCCTCGCGCAGGACCGGGTTCACCGCGCTGCCCTTGACCGCGTCGTAGGCCGCGCGGGCGGCCTGCTCGTCGTCGGTCCGGGGGTCCTCCGGGTAGTCGGGGATCGCGAAGCCGGCGTCCTGCAGCTCCTTGATCGCGGCCTTGAGCTGCGGGATCGACGCGGAGACGTTCGGGAGCTTGATGATGTTCGCGTCCGGCGTCTTGGCCAGCTCGCCGAGCTCGGCGAGCGCGTCCGGCACGGCGGCGTCGCCCAGCCGGTCGGGGAACTGCGCGAGGATCCGCGCCGCCAGCGAGATGTCGCGGGTCTCCACGGCCACGCCGGCCTTGGCGGCGAACGCCTCGATGATCGGCAGCAACGAGTGCGTCGCCAGCGCGGGCGCCTCGTCGGTGTACGTGTAGATGAGCTTCATGGGACTGCGGGCCTGCTTCGCGTCGGGGTCGCCGGGGCGGGTCACGGACGGGGCGGGGCCCGGACCGCACCGGGCTCCGGCACCGCGCGCGTGACGCGCGAGCGACACGCTATCTGCTGCGCCGTCCGGACCGGCGCTACCGACCGCCGTCGTCCCAGCCGCGCCGCCACACGACCGGCATCCGACGGTCGTCGCTCAACGCCCGACCCGACGCCCGGGGGGCGATCGGCAACTGCCGCCGGGTCGCCTCCGCCCCGTCGATCCGCTCGCAGATCTCGGCGACGAGGGCCCGGTCCAGGCCGCGGCGCTCGGCGAGCGCGTCGCGGGGCTGGTTCTCGTCGATGTAGCCCTCGACGACCTCGTCGAGGAGCGCGCACGGCTCGCGCAGCGGTCGCGGGCCGCCGATCGTCTCCCGGGCGCGGGCGAGGATCGACGGGGGCACGTCGAGCGGCGTGGCGGCCCAGCCGTGCCAGGCGGCGATCCGCAGGAGCCAGCCACGGGTGAGGTCGCCGAGCGGCGCGAACTCCCCGGCGAGCTCGTGCGGCCAGCCGCCGCCGAGCGCCCGCATCGTGCGGTCCGCCGACGACAGGAGCATCGCGTCGTGCCCGTCGGCGCACAGGCGCAGCGCGAGGAGCGTGGCGCGGCTCGCCACGAGGCGCACCGCGGGATCCTCGTCCGGGACGACCGCCTCGGGCGCCGCGTCCGGGTCGGGCGGGGCGACCGCATCGGCGTCGGGTTGCGGGTCGACCGGGTCGGGCGGCGGGACGTGGACCGGGGGCAACGGCAGCGCGCCGGGGTGCCCGCTCGCGGCGATCACCCGGTCGGTCCAGGTCCGGCGGTCGTCGTCGGCGTCGACCGTGGCCGGCAGGGCGTCGACGAGCAGCGTGCGGTCGGGGCCCAGCGCCCGACACGCCAGCAGGGCGGTGAGGCCCGCGCCGAGCGTCCCGTCCAGGCCGACGAGCACGCGCTCCGCCCCCAGCCCGGCGGTGAAGTCGCGCAGCGCGACCTCCCCCACGCGCCACCGGTGCTCCTCGTCGCCGGGCCACGTGGCGATGCCGTCCGGGGGGCGTCGGTCCCGGCGGTCCGCGGACCGCGGAGCGGGCTCGACGTGCACCGGCACGGTGCGCACCGGGCCGGCCGCGGGCCGCGTCGCGGCGCGACGGTGCGGCTCGGCCCGGGCCGAGCGGCGCGACAGCGACACGTCGACGTCGCAGACGACGAGCGCCTCGTCGAGCGCCGGCCCGCGCGCGACGACGAACCCGGCGTGGTCGGTGAGGTGGCTGCCGCCGTCGAAGACGATCCCGTCCTGGCCGCCGACGAGGTTGGCGTAGGCGACCGGCACGGTGTGCTCCAGCGCGCGGGTGATCGTCGTCGCCTCGCGCCGGCTCTGCATGCCGGGCGAGTACGGCGACGCGTTGAGCGCGACGAGGAGGTCGGCCCCCATCGACGCGCACGCCGCCGAGGGCTCCGGCTCCCACAGGTCGGCGCAGACCATGACCCCGACCCGGGCGTGCGGGAGCTCGACGACGAACGAGTCGCGCGACGGGACGAAGTACCGGCCCTCGTCGAACAGCGCGTACGTCGGCAGGTGCTGCTTGTCGGCCCAGCCGACGATCCCGCAGGAGGTGAGGACGGCGACCGCGTTGTGGACCCCGCGCCCGTGCGCGGTCGCGCGCGGAGCGCCGATGAGCGCGACGAGCCCGTCGGGCAGGCCGTCCGCGATCCCGGCGAGCGCCGCGTGGGTCGCCCGCAGCATCCCCTCGTCGACGATGAGGCTCTGCGGCGGGTAGCCGCAGATCGCCAGCTCGCCGCTGATCGCCAGGTCGCACCCGGCCGCGGCGGCGTCGTCGAGCATCGCCGCGAGACGCCGCGCGTTGCCGCGGACGTCCCCGACGACGGGGTGGATCTGCAGGAGTCCGAGTCGCAGGTCGTGCACTCCCCGCCACGGTAGAGGGCCCGGGCCGGACGGTCGAGCGACGCGGGCGGGACGGTCGAGCGGCGCGCTCCGACGGGGCCCGCTACTCTTCCCACTCCCGCCCTCTTAGCTCAGTTGGTAGAGCACTTCCATGGTAAGGAAGGGGTCGCCGGTTCGAGTCCGGCAGAGGGCTTGGAGAAGCCGCCTGCACGCCAGGCGGCTTCGTCGTTTCCGCGGGCGTCGCCGGGCGACGGCGCCCGGCGGCCGGGCCACGCGTCCGTCACCCGGACCGTCCCGTCCACGCGCTACGGTGCGCGCCAGGATGGCGAAGCTCACGGGAACGGCAACGGGCGAGATCGACGCGCCGATCGACACGGTGTGGGCGGCCGTCGCCGACGTCGACGCATGGCCGACGTGGCAGAAGCACCTGGGCGAGATCGTCGTCACCGACCGTGACGCCGCCGGCCTGCCCGCGACCGCCCGGATGGCGACCGACGCGAAGGTCAAGACGCTCCGCTCGACGGTCCGGTTCACCGCGGACGCCCCCACCCGCCTGGCGTGGCGGCAGGAGCGGGGCGACGTCCCGTCGCTCGAGGGATCGTGGGCGCTCCGCGACCTGGGCGACGGCCGCACCGAGGTGACCTACGCCCTGAACATCGATCCCGGGTTCACCTTCGGGATGCTGCTGCGCGGCGACGTCGAGGCGAAGGTCCGCAACAGCCTCGTGACCCGCCGCCCCGACGAGCTGCGCGCCCGCGTCACGTCGGGCTGAGGCGCCACGCCGCCGACCGCGGGTCGACGGAGACCCACCCGGCCACGCTCAGCGCGTCGACGCGTCCGTGGCCTCCGCGTCGGCCGCCAGCTCGAGCAGCGCCGCGAGCTCGCGGCGCATCCCGTCGACGACGAGCTCGACGCCCGGGACCTGCGTCGGGTCGACGACGATCCCCGCGTCGACGCGGCCACAGTAGCTCATGACGGTGATGTTCATGCCGACCCCGTGCGTCACCGGGGACAGCGGCACGAGCGTCTCGATCCGCGCCCCCGCGCAGTAGAGCGGGAACTGCGGACCGGGGACGTTCGACACGATGAGGTTCATCGGCGGCCGGATGCCGGCCCGACCGAACGCCCGCAATGCGAGCTTGATCGACGGGGTGAACGCGACCGCCGGCAGCATCCGGGTGACGTCGCGCAGGAGGTCCGCCGGCGTCGCGCGCTGCCGTCGCTTGGCGGTCGTCATCGTCGCCCGCGACGCGGCGAGCCGCTCCGCCGGCTCGCGGAGGTTGGTCGGCAACGGGACGACCATCCCGTTGATGCGGTTGCCGAACGTCCCGAACTGCTCGGGCGTGCGGACCGACACGGGCACGAGGGCGAGCAACGGCTCGTCCGGCGCCCGGTCGACCGCCTCGAGCCAGTAGCGCACCCCCGCGGACGCGAGCGCGACGACGACGTCGTTCACCGTCGCGTCGAGCGCGGACTTCACCCGCTTGATCTCGTCGAGGTCCAGGCGGGCCCGCACGAACCGCAGCTCGCCGGAGAGCCGCCCGCTGAACGGGGTCTCGGGGGCCGCCCCCACCGGGGGCTCCAGCAGCGGGCGGTCGTCGCCGGTCGTCACCCGCGACAGGCGACGGCCGATCCGGCCCGCCGCCCGACTGCCCGGCATCCAGCCCGACCCGGGCAGCCCACCGACGTGCGCCGCCAGGCCCGGCAGCACCCTGGCGCTCGTCCGGGCCCGCTCCGGCAGCGACCGCGCGCTCTCCCACAGCAGCCGCGTCCGGCGGGGCAGGGACGACGGCGCGACCGGGGCGCCGTCCGGCGCGTCGCGCCCCTCGGGCCCCAGGTCGAAGATCGCCCCGAGGATCTCGGCGCCGGACACCCCGTCGACGAGCGCGTGGTGGACCTTCGACACGAGCGCGACGCGCCCGTCGGCGAGGCCCCGGACGAGCCACACCTGCCACAGCGGTCGCGCGCGGTCCATCCGCTCGGCGAAGAGCCGGCCGGCGAGCGCGGTCAGCTCCGCGTCGCCACCGGGCGCTTCGACCCACGCCTCGCGGACGTGATGGTCGAGGTCGAGGTCGGGATCCTCGGCCCAGTACCCGTGGTCGACCCGCAGCGGCAGCTCGACGAGCCGCCAGCGGAACGGGGGCAGCAGCGCGATCCGATCACGGAGCAGGTCGCGCAGCGCCCCGAGCGTCAGCTCCCCTCCGGGCGCGGTCGACGGGTCGAGGACCGCCAGCAGCGACACGTGCCCGACGGTGCGCTCGCCCTCGTGGGCGAGGAAGACCGCGTCGAGGCTCGCGAGCCGCCGCACCGCCGCGTCAGCGACCGGCCGCGTCGCCCGTCCCCACGAGGTCGACGACGAAGACGAGGGTCGCGTTCGGCGGCACCGGACCGCTGCCGCCCGAGCCGTAGCCGAGATCCGGCGGGACGACGAGCACGCGGCGACCGCCGGGCCGCATCCCCGGGATGCCCTTGATCCAGCCGTCGATGAGGCCGCCCTCCTGGAGCGGGAACGCGACCGGCTGCGGCAGGCCGCCGTCGGCGGCGCCCGCGGTCCACGACGAGTCGATGACGTCGGTCGAGCCCCACGCCACGAGCGTGTACCGCACCCGCACGGTGTCGCCGACCTTCGCCTCGGTCCCCGTGCCGGTGACGAGGTCGTGCTTGACGAGCTCGGCCGGCGGCTCGCCCTCGGCGGCGATGACCTTCGGCGCGACCTCGACGTCGTCGCCGACCGCCGCGACGAGCGCCTCGACGCCGGCGCCACCACCGCCCCCGCCGCCCCCGGAGACCTCTCCGGACGTGCGCTCGTCGCCGCAGCCGGCGACGACGAGGGCCCCCACGACGAGGACGAGGGGCAGGAGCAGGAGCCGACCGAGGGCGCGCATGGCGAGGCAGGGTATCCGAGCCCGACGGCTCGCTCGTCACCCGTCGATCGACGGTGGCAGGACGAGCCGGGCGAAGAGCCGGTCGAGCGCCGCCCGCGGGTCGTCGCAGAGGCCGGTGTGGACCGGTCCCGGTCGCACGAGCGTGTTGGCGGGCGACGCGATCCAGCCGAACCGATCGGAGCGCTCGAGGGCGGCGATCGCACCGGTCCCCCGCCCGTCGGCGACGGCGGCGACCGCGTCGAGGTGCGCCGCGACGACGTCGGGCTCCAACCGCGGGTCGAGCGCGGCGAGGCGGTCTCCGTCGACGAGGTGCCGGACGGCGAGGAACCGGTGCCGGCGGGCGTGGAGGACGACGCCGACGTTCAGCGCCTCGCCGCGCTCCTCCG
The DNA here is from genome assembly GCA_023230855.1 of Solirubrobacteraceae bacterium. GTDB lineage: Bacteria > Actinomycetota > Thermoleophilia > Solirubrobacterales > Solirubrobacteraceae > Patulibacter. The sequence goes on along the minus strand of JALNWQ010000010.1, from coordinate 1,097 downwards.
ACGGCACGACCTGCAGGACCGCGTACTGGAAGACCTCGCCGCGGCCGGGCTCGCCGGCCGCCGCGGCGCGCCGGTCGGCGGCCGCGCCGGGCGACCCGTCGCGGCGGCCGCCGGGCTCGCGGTCATGCGGTCCGGGCACGCTCCGCCTCCTCCACGAACGCCGTCCGCCCCGCATGGCGCGCCGAGAGGTCGGCGACGTACAGCGCGCGCGCCCGGGCGGCGTCGCCGTCGGGATCGACGAGGGCCATCCACGCGTCCGGGACCAGCGCGGCGGCGCCGGCGATCGCGGCCGGACCGGCGGCGTCGGCGATCCGTCGGTCGACGTCGGTGATCGACGACGCCCGGGGCAGCAGCACGTGATCGCGGATCGCGACGAACGGCCCGGTCGCACGCGCCGGGTCGAGCCCCGCGTGGTGCCGGTAGAGCGACGCGCCCTGGTCGATGAGCCACACGCGACCGTGCCACGCCAGCAGGTTGGGGTTGCGCGGGGTGCGGTCGACGTTCTCCAGCAGCGCATCGAGCCACACGATCGCGGCGGCCGTGTCGGCGGCCGGCTGGGTCCGGCCGTCGGGGGCGTACGGCAGCGCCCGGGGCAGGTGGTCGAGCCCCGCGTTGATCCCGGCGCTGGCGGCGATGTGGTCCTGGATCTCCGGGTCGGGCTCGGCGACCGACAGGGCGGCGGGCAGGTCGACGAGCACGACGTCGGGGACGAGCAGCCCCAGGTCGGGGTGGACGTCGCCGACCGCCCGGATGAGCTCGCCGGCGAGGACCTCGGCGATCAGCGCCTTGATCCCCTGCGCCGCCCCGCGGAGCTTGACGACGTAGAGCCCCTCGTCGTCGGCCTCGACGAGGGCGGGCACCGATCCGCCCTCGCGGAGCGGGGCGACGTAGCGCGTGGCCTGGACCGTGCGGAGCACCGCCGCAGCGTACCCGCGAAACGGCGAGGGCCCCGCGTCGCGGGGCCCTCGGTGGCAGTGGGGGGAACAGACACAACGGGGCGGCCCGTACCCGGTTTGCGGGGGCTCGTTGTCCCGTCGATGTCCCGAAACACGGGGTTGGGGGCCTGGTTGGCTCTCTCGGTGGTCACGAGGCGGCCT
>JALNWQ010000009.1 GCA_023230855.1 Solirubrobacteraceae bacterium | reverse complement strand
CCGCGCGTTTGGGTTCCACACAGGTGAGGCGATGATCGCGATGGGGATGCTCAAGCTCGGCGGCCTCTGCCCGCCCCTCCCTGGCCGCTAAACGACGATCCGGACCCACAACTACGTCAGGAGCGCCCGAAAAGGCAGCCGAGTTCCTCGTCAAGACACCCCCGACGCTACTCCCACCTGAGAACCCTAGTGTCCAGGCGGCAGCCGCAACGTACCTACAGGACCAAGGTCTCACCGGCGTTCAGAGCACCCACGCGCTCGACGTCCAGAACAAGTCCGAGAACCTCCACCGTGCGTTGGACGAGGAGTTTCCCAACGAGTACTCCGGGATGTGGCCGAACGAAGCGGCTGGACGAATCACCGTGGCGGTGACAGACGACGTTCCGACTTCGGCGATCACCGACGCCGCTAGCGATGCGGACCTGGTCGGAAAGGTCGACGTCGTTCGCCGCCCTAACACCTGGGACGAGTTGCAAACAGCCCTGGAGACGGTGGACGCGGACTTGTTGGCCCTGATCGAATCCGGCAAGGTTCAAGTCGAGCTCGACCCGGAAGGGGGAAGGGTCATCGTCACGCAGGCCAGTTCCTTGGATGTGGCTGAGCGGGCCTTGGTGGCGACGTCCCTGTCCGGTATCGATGTACCGAGCCACGTCGTCGATGACCCGGCACTCGAGTTCTCGATCGAGCCGCTCGCGTGTGCTGGGTCCGGTCGCTTCGGCTGCGACTGGCCCTGAAAGGTGAGATGATTACCGGCGACGTTGGTTACTGCACGGCCGGATTTGTGGCCCGCCGCAACTCCGATGGGGCTCCCGTCATCCTCACCGCTGGGCACTGCCTGCGTTCCGACCCCGGTCACACCGAGACCGATGAAGTCGCGACGTGGAGCGCACCGAACGGAAGCAACCAGTGGAAGGTAATCAACGCACTTTCGGACAAGATCATAAGTCGTGTCGACAAGGATGGAGACTTCGGCTATGTTCAGATCAATGGAAAGCTGACTTGGCGAAAGTCGAAGTCGAACATCATCAGGGTTTACTCCGATCCCAACGCCGGAACGACTCGGGATCCTCACTACCGCATCAACGACGTGCGCTACTCTCCGAACCCCGACAAACGCAAGAACTTCGTGCTTTGTATGACGGGGACGAACCCTTTCCAGGGAAGCGCCGTGAACTTCGATATCAAGCAGCGATGTGGAAAGCTGAAGCGGCTTGGGTTCAGTGGCAAGTTCAAGACGGTCAACTCCAGGATTGGACATCTTGGTGTGATCGACGTGTGCGTCAACGGTCAGGGTGGCATCGCGCCCGGCAACAGTGGCGGCCCAGTGTATAAAGACCATGTCGCTTACGGGCTCATCGCGGGGGCTGATGACGACGGTTGTACCGTCTATTACTCGAGTGCCAGGGGTGCCGAACGGGCCCTGGGAGTTCGGATCCGTCGTGGCTGACGATTCGATCCGATGAGGTGGAGATGGCTCAGGGTCGTTGCGGTGCTCGCGGTCGCCGGGATCGTCGCGGTCGGGACGCTGATGGTGTTGCGGGCCGATCGCGGTGAGGAGATCCGGTGGACGGTGGTCGGCACCGGCGTTGACGGACGGTCGTTGCGGATCTGGCTGCCGACGTTCGACTCGTCGTGCGACGAGGTGCGTGCGGAGGTCGTCGAGGACTCGGCGGAGCAGTTGCAGCTCGAGCCGCGCTTGCATCGTCGGGAGTGCGTGATCGGCACCGCGATGGCCGGGACGTTCGAGACGGTGCGATTGAGCAGGTCGGTCGGTGGGCGGGTGATCGTGGGCCGCGGCCACGATCCCGGGGCTCGGCTTCCCTCGTCCATGACGGACGCGGCCCACCAGGAGTCGGCTCGAGTCCTCCGCGTTCCCGGGGTGCTCGGGCTCCGGGTGGAGGATGCGACCCGGTTGTTGCAACGAGCTGGCTATCGCGTGAGGACCCGGTGGCACTCCCGGGGCGATCATGAGTCCGGTAAGAGCGTTGCGCCTACCGCTCGCGTCAGCTATCAGGAGCCGCCGCCCGAGACGCCTGCCGCGGGTCGTTGGGCACCTGGGGGCGAACGAGTCCGCGTCGTGACGCTCCGTGCGGCTTCTGCCGGCGCGGACTAGCGACGCCGAGCCACCGGACGTTGACTTCGACGTCTCTCGACGAGGAGTTGGTCGCTCCAGGTGATGTGAACGTGCGTGCCTCGCCGGCGAGGCGGCCGAACAGCTCATGCAGCACCCGTGAGTACAGGACGTTGGAGTCCAGGACGAGGCGGGGCGGCAGCCCGCTGGTCATTCAGCGGGAGCGCCGAGCGCATCGAGCTCGGCCGCGAACGCATCGGCTCGACGCGCTGCGGCTGCGCGCCGGGCATCGAACGCCAGAACCGATGCAAGCGGGATCTTCCAGTACCGCGAGCTCGGGAGCTGATGGCCGTCGAGCTCTCCAGCGTCGACCAGCCGGCGGACGTGCTGGCGAGAGCATCCCAGACGTTCGGCGACCGCCTGCGGCGCGCGGGCCCTCGCCTCGTCCGTCACGCGGTGACGGGCGCCGCGGACGGCGTTCCCACGAGCTGCTCGAGCGTGCGCTCCTCCGCCGGGGCGGCGAGGGCGTGGCGGCGGTACCAGCGGCGACCGTGGGGGTTCTGGTACGCCCACAGGGCGGCGGCGACGGCGCCCCGCGGATGGAGCCAGAACCCGTCGGCGACCTCGAGCGTCGGCGTGCGTCGGCCCGGCTCGACGTCGGCGACGACGACCCCCGGACCCTCGTCGGTCCCGCGCCAGGCCAGGACGCCGCCGGCGCCGTCGGTGATGCACGCCCCGCCCTGGAACCGGCCGCGGTACGGCACGCCGGGCGCCAGCGGCAGCCCGCACTCCACGGGACCGCACTGGGCGGCGTGCGCGACCGGCGCCCCGACCGCCCGGCCCATCGCCGGCGCGATCCCGGCAGCGGTCCGTTGGTTGGCGGCCTCCAGGCGGCGGGTGACCGACGCGGGCGGCCACGGCGGGATCGACCACCAGGCCGACCCGCCGACGACCAGGTCGACGCGGCCGACGAGCCGGTGCACCGTCTGGGTGCGCATGAACTCCCAGCAGAGCGCGACCCCCACCGCGGTGCCGTCGGCGTCGAGGACCCCGTCGTCGGCGCCGGGCGCGTAGTAGCAGTTCTCCCACATCGTCGGCAGGTCCTTGTCGTGCCGGCCCAGCACCCGGCCGTCCGGTCCGACGAGGAAGAACGCGTTGCGGTTCTGGCCGTCCGCGTCCCGGCAGACGAACGATCCGCCGACGGTGGCGTGATGCCGTCGCGCCAGATCCTGCAGGAGCTGCATGGGGGCGCCGTCGGGCGGGCACGCGGCCGTGGCCATCCGGTCGTCGAACCCCATCCCGGTGCTGAAGAACTCGGGCAGCACGATCCAGTCGGCCCCGGCCGCGCCGGCCTCGTCCCCCAGGGCGCGGCACCGTCGCAGGTTCTCCGCGACGTCGGCGATCGACGGCTCGAGCTGGACGACGGCGATGCGCATGCGGAACCTCTCGGTCGGTGGCGGGACGCGGGGCCACGGTCGCCCATCGACCCCGACCCGACCCTAGCCCCGCGCGTCGGGCCGGTCCATGGGCCGACCGCACACCGCCGGTGGGCGGAACGCCCGATGGTCGTCGGCGGACTTCGCGGGGGAGTGCGCGATCCGGTCTATCCTCGGGGTATGTCGCTGCTGGAGCGGATCACGGTCGACGCCGATGTCGCGCACGGTCGTCCGGTGGTGCGAGGCACGCGCATGCGGGTCTCCGACGTCCTGTCGCTGCTCGCGGCCGGGGCCTCCGAGTGCGAGATCCTGGAGGACTACCCGTACCTCGCCAGAGAGGACATCGCTGCGTGCCTGCACTACGCGGCGGCGCAGGCCGACCACGCGATCGTGAACGCCGCATAGGTGAGGTTCCTCGTCGACGCCCAGCTGCCGCCCGCGTTGGCGCGGATGCTGGAGGCGCGCGGGCATGAGGCCGAGCATGTGGTCGACATCACCCGTGGCGATGCACCCGACCGCGAGCTGTGGAACTACGCCGTGGAGCACGGCGCGGTGCTCGTCACGAAGGACGAGGACTTCTCGGACAGGGTGCTGCTCTTGGAGCCCGCGCCCGTCGTCGTGTCCGGGTCGGAAACACGCGACGGAGCGCACTGCTCGGCTGGTTCGACCCGTTGGTCGACCAGATCGTGGCGATGGTCGAAGCGGGGCGCCGGCTCATCGAGCTGAGCTGACCGCGGCGACGTGCCGACCCGATTCGGGCTGGTCCGCGACAAGCGCATGGCGGTGCGTCGGCCGCGGCATCGCATCCGAGAAATCCCTCGCGGAGCGCGACCCGCCGATACCATTCGCACCAGTATGAAATCCCGGGACGAGGAGCGGACGGCGTGACCGACGTCAAGATCACCTACGTGGGCGGCCCGACCGTCCTGATCGAGGTCGGGGGGTGGCGGATCCTCACCGACCCGACCTTCGACCCGCCGGGCAAGCGGTACTTCTTCGGCTGGGGCACGGCGTCGAAGAAGCTCCAGGGACCGGCGGTCGCGTTCGCCGACTTGGAGCCGATCGATGCGGTGCTGCTTTCGCATGACCACCACGGCGACAACCTCGACCCGACCGGGCGCGACCTGCTGCCGCGGATGGGCCGGATCATCACCACGGCCCCCGGGGCCAAGCGGCTGGGTGGCGACGCGCTCGGGCTGCAGCCGTGGGAGACGACGACGCTGGCCGCCGACGGCAAGGAGACGATCGAGATCACCGCCACGCCGTGCCGGCACGGGCCGCCCGGGTCCAAGCCGATCGTCGGCGAGGTCGTCGGCTTTGCGCTGAAGTGGGCGGGGCAGGAGCACGGCGTGCTGTGGATCACCGGCGACACCGTCCTCTACGACGGGGTGCGCGAGGTCCCGCAGAAGCTCGACGTCGGCACCGTGATCGTCCACATGGGCGGTGTCGCCTTCCCGTGGCTGTCGGGGCCGCTGCGCTACACGATGAACGCGCAGGAGGCGGTGGAGCTCTGCGGGGCGCTCGACCCGACGACGATCGTGCCGTTGCACTTCGAGGGCTGGAAGCACTTCCGTCAGGGCCGTGGCAAGGCCGAGGCGATCCTCGGCGGATCGCCGGTGGCCGATCGGGTGCGGTGGCTCGCCGCGGGGGCCCCCACCGATCTGACGGTGTGACCGTCGCCCGAGGGTCACAGGTCCGACCGGGCGCCGCGGCCGGCGCCCGGCCGCGGGATCCGCGCGGCCCGCGTCGGGCTCCGGTCGGCGTGGGTCCGGCGCCGGCCGTTCGCGAGGGCCGGCGCCCGCATGGCGGGCAGCGGGGGCGGTGCCGGTGAGCCCCGCCGGCCGTCCGGCGCTGACGTCGCCCGACGCGTGGGCGGCGGCGGCGCTGGACGACATCGAGGATGCGGGCGTGCGTGGGCTGTCGGTGCAGTCCGTCGCCCGCCGGCTCGGCGTGAGCAAGGGCGGGCTCTACCACCACTTCGCCGACCGCCGCGCGCTGCTGCGGGCGGCGCTCAACCGCTGGGAGCGCCGCCAGGTGACCGAGCTGGGGGAGGCGTTCGACGCGATCGCCGACCCCCGCGAGCGCCTGCACCGGCTCCTCGCCTACGCGACCGTCGAGAAGGCGCCGACGGTCATCCTGCAGCTCATGGCCGCCGTCGACGACCCCGACGTGGCGGCGATCCTCGACCGTGCGGCCACCGCTCGGCTGGACCTCCTGGGCCGGATCTTCACCGACCTGGGCCTGCCGGCCACCGCCGCGCGCCAACGCGCGGTCCTCGCCTACGGGCACTACCTCGGCCTGGCCCAGCTGCGGGCCCAGGCCCCCGGGGTGCTCGCCGACGACGCGGACGTCCACGAGCACCTGCGGATCCTCGAGGCCGCGCTGCTGGCCGGGATCGCCGGCGACCCGTAGGTCACGGTCGTCGCCTGTCGCCCTCCGCCTGCCGCTCGTCTCGGTGGCCTGCTGGTCGCCGTGCCGCCTGGCGGGGCGTCGTTGGTGTGGATGACCGGCACGGTCGTGGGTCGGTCCTCCACCTGGCCGTCGTTTGGCGTCGTCGCGGTGGAGCGGCCCGGATCGGGGGGGTGGGGTGCGGCACTTGGGCGACGCCCGAGGCGTGCGCCCCCGCGTCACCCTGGCGGCGCGGGGCGGGCCGGGGTGCGCTGTCGGACCGGCGCCCCACGTCCGCCGCGCAGCACACCCCAGGCATCCGGGGACCGGGGTGCGCTGTCAGGCCGGCGCCTCACGTCCGCCGCGCTGCACGCCCCTCCCCGCGATCACGCACCCGAACCGTGGCGCACCCGAAGCCGAGACGCCGAACCCCGCCCCGACGCCGACCGGTCAGAGCCTTCCGGCCAGGTGCCCCGCCGCGTCGGGATGATCGGCGGCCCATGTGCGCAGGCGCACGAGGTCGGGGTCCTGGGACGGGTCGCGCTCGACGAGCGGCAGGATGCCGTCGAGGATCTCGCCGGCGGCGCCGTCGACGGTCACCTCGCGTCCGGTGAGCGGGGCGAGGGCGCCGGCGCCGCAGCCGACGACGCACGGACGGCCGAGCTCGCGACAGACGACGGCGGCGTGCGACGTCGACCCGCCGAGCTCGGTGATCACCGCCGACGACGCGATCATGCCGTGGACGTCGTCGGGGTCGGTCGTCGGGCGGGCGAGCACGACGTCGCGCTCGTCGGCCAGGTCCTCGGCGGCCTCGGCGTCGTCGGCGATGACGCCGAACCCGACGCCCGGGCAGGCCGGCTCACCGGTCGCCAGGACGGTGGCGTCGCGCCGCGCGACCGGGTCGACGTGGGGGCGCAGCGTCGCGGCCAGGTCGTTCGCCGACACCCGGCCCAGCGCCTCGGCGGGCGTGATCACGCCCTCCTCGGCCAACGCGACCGCCAGGCGGATCGCCGCGTCGGGGGAGCGCTTGGCCGCGCGGGTCTGCAGCAACCACAGGCGACCCTCCTGCACGGTGAACTCGATGTCCTGCACGTCGCGCGCGTCGGCCTCGAGCGACCGGGCGGCGGTGAGCAGCTCGTCGTGGCAGGCCGGCTCGCGCTCGGCCATCGCCGTCAGCGGCAGCGGGTCGTGGCGGCCCGACACGACGTCCTCGCCCTGACCGCCCGGCAGGTACTCGCCCAACGGGGCGGCGTCGCCGGTGAGCGGGTTGCGGGTGAAGAGCACGCCGGTGCCGGACCGGTCGCCGACGTTGCCGAACACCATCGCCTGGACGGTCACCGCGGTGCCACCGCTGTCGGGGATGCCGTGGTGCTCGCGGTAGGTCACCGCGCGCGGCGACGTCCACGACGTGAACACCGCCAGCGCCGCCGCCTCGAGCTGCGCCCACGGGTCGGCGGGCGCCGGCGTCCCGACGACCTCCTCGAACTGGCGGGCGAACCGCGTGGCGACGTCGTCGGCGAACGCCGCGTCCCCGGTCTCGGCGGCGACCGCGCCGCGCAGCTCGTCGGTGATCCCGAGGTTGAGGACGGTGTCCATCATCCCCGGCATGCTGTTCGCCGCGCCGGAGCGGACCGACACGAGCAGCGGCCGCGGGCCGGCGGCGAACGTGCGGTCCATCTCGCCCTCGAGCCACGCGACGCCGCGCCGCAGCTGCTCGCGGACCGCGTCGGGCAGTGCGCCGGCGGCGGCGACCTCGGCGCAGAGCGTCGTCGGCAGCGCGAACGCCGGCGGCACCGGCAGGCCCATCGCCCGCATCCGGTTGAGCCCCCACGCCTTGCCGCCGACGTCGGCGCGGTCCAGCTCGCGCGATCCGTCGAGGATCACCGGCATCAGACGGCCCTCCCCGCACGGGCCTCGTCCTCGCGGGACAGGCCGAGCAGGTCGATGAGCTCCTCGTGCAGCTCGAACCAGACCGTGTGGTAGCTGTCGAGCAGCGGCTTGGCGAAGTACGCGTGGTCGCCGGCGGCGACGGCGTCGGCGGCGCGCTGCAGCCGCGTGACGTACGGGGTCAGCCGGGGCGCGGCGGCGGCGATCTCGGCGATGAGGTCGCGCACGTCGTCGTGGAGCGTCGCGAGCTCGGCGGCGATCGCCCCGTCGTAGTCGGCGTCGGTGTGGTCGTTGGGCCCGCCGTCGCGGGTCTGCCACCGCGTCATGAGCTCCTTCAGGCGCGTGTTCGGCGCGTGGAACCGCTCGTACGCGGCGGCGATCCGCGCGCCGTCGACGCCGGCGCGCTCCTCGGCGAGGAGGGCCGTGAGGCGCTCGCGCCCCTCGGGGGTCAGGCGCACCGTGCCGCGCGCCTCCTTCACGTCGCCGGCGGCGATCGCCGGGTCCAGGACCGCGTCGACGTCGGCGGTGGGCCGCCCGAGCGCCTCGCACAGGACCTCGCGGGCGGTGCGGCCCTTCAGCCCGACGAGGCGCAGCACGGCGAGCGCGTCGGGGTCGACGTCGGAGGTGGAGGAGGGGGCGGGGGTCGTGCCGTCGGTCATCGTCGGGTCCTCGTCGGGGGCGGGCGTGGAGACGTCGATGTGCGCCCGCTCGGCGACCGTCACCTCGCCGGTCGTCCCGTCGACGACGAGCAGGTCGCCGGTGCGGATCGACCGGGTCGCGGCACCGGTGTTGACGACGCACGGCAGGCCCATCTCGCGGGCGACGATCGCGGCGTGGCTCACCGCGCCGCCGATGTCGGTGACGAGCGCGGAGGCGAGCGGGAACGCCGCCGCCCAGCTCGGGTCGGTGACGGCGGCGACGAGGACCTCGCCGGGCTCGAGCCGGTCGCAGTCGACCGCCCGCTCGACGACCCGGGCCCGGGCGGTGACCCGCCCGGGGGACGCGCCGATCCCCTGCAACGCGTCGCGTGCGTCGGGGGCCCCGGTCGACGGTGCGTCGGCGGGGATCCCGGCGGTGGGGCCGGTCCACAGCTCCGGCAGGCGCAGCCCGGCGTACCGCTCGCGCTGCGCGCGGCGCGCGGCGACGAGGTCGCGGACCCCGGCCGGCGGGCCGTGGAGCAGCTCGTCGGTGCGTAGGAGGAAGACGTCCTCGGGATCGTCGAGCGCCCCGTCGGCGGCGAGCAGCCGGCCGGCGGCCCGTGCGGCGTGACGCGACACGTCGAGCGCCCGCAGGAACGACCCCTTGCCGACCTCGCGCAGCGGCAGCATCGCCGCGCTGGTCCGCGATAGGAGCGCGACGAGCGGGCGGCGGGTCCGGGGGACCGCGGCGAGCAGCTCGCGCAACGCGTCGTCGCGTCGGGCGCCGTCGCCCCGCCCGGGGGCCCTCGTCCCGCCGCGGCCGTCGGACAGGCGCCCGTAGGCGGTGACCATCGCCTCGAGCGGCGCGCGGTCCTCGCGCCACGGCCGGCCGGCGATCTCTCCGACGTCCGGGCCCTGGAACCCGAACTCCGTCACGACCGCGTCGAGGTCGAGCCGACCGGCGGCGACCTGCAGGAGCCGGGCGACGAGCCGCTCCTCCTCGAGCTCCTCTCCACCGCCGGCGACGAGCAGCTCGTGGCCCGGGAGGCCCGCCGCGTCGCACACGTCCCGAAGTCGGTCGAGCAGGCCCTGGACGACCATCGTCGCCATGAAGTGCGGGGCCATCGCGTCGGTGAAGCCGCGCAGGCCCTCGTCGAAGCGCCGGCGGGCGAGCGCGACGTCGTCGATCTCCTCGCGGGTGCGGTCGCGCCACCACGCGTCGAGCGCGGCGGCCTGCGTGCGCATCCGGCGGCGTAGCCGCAGCACCGACCGGGGGGCGTTGACGACGATCGCGGGGTACCGCCCGACCGACGCGCGCGACGCGGGAACGCCCGGTCGCACGCTGCCGAACGCCTGGCGCTCCAACGCGTCGCCGGACGTGCCCGGGGTGCGGTCGGCGACGGCGCGCAGGCGGTCGAGGTTGGCGGCGTACCGTCCGACGAGCACGCCGGAGAAGCGCTGGTCGGCGTCGTCGGGCAGTCGCACCTCGGACCGCGCCAGCACGCCCAGCTCGTGGAAGCAGCGACGGATCCCGACCTCGCTGCCGGCGATCCACGCCGACGCGCCGAGCGGGGTGAGGACGCCGGGCAGGGCCTCGGCGGCGTTGACCGTCGTCCACGTCGACCCGGGGCCGACGGCGTGGTCGAGCGGGTCCGGCTCGCGCAGGAGCGGGACCGCGGCCCATGCGCGGGTCATCGTCAGGTGTGGATCGGTCACGGCGTCCTCGGGTCTCGGCGGGGAGCGGCGTGCCGTCGGCGTCGCCGACGGTTTCCCCATCTCCCCTCGTGCTGAATATATATTCAGACCGTGGTCTCCACGTCAAGGCGCCCCGCCCGACCCTCGACCCGCGACCGGATCGTCGTGGCGGCGCGCGAGCTCATCACCGCGCGCGGCGTCGCCGGGCTGCGGATCGCCGACGCGACCGACACGGCGGGCGTAGGACGCGGGTCGTTCTACAACCACTTCGGGTCGCTCGACGAGCTCGTCGAGGCGGTCGTCGTCGAGAGCATCGTCGCCCTGGCGGCGCGCACCCAGGAGGGGGTCGACGACCACGAGGACCCCGCGGTCGCCGCGAGCCTTGCCGACCGGCGGTTCATCCGGATCGCCTACGACGACCCGGCGTTCGCCCGGCTCCTCGTCCACCTGGGCCACAGCGACTCGGTCTTCCTCCGGGCGATCGAGCCGTACGTCCGCCGCATCGTCGACCGCGGCCTGGCTTCCGGGCGGTTCCGCGTCACCGACCTCGACGTCGCGCTGAACATCCTCTGCGGCGGCGCGGTCGCGACGATCCGGGCGATCCTCGAGGACCGCGCCCCGCCCGACGCCGACCGCGTCCACGCCGAGCTCACCCTGCTGCAGCTCGGCGTCGCGGCGTCCGAGGCGCGGGCGATCAGTCGGATGCCGCTGGGTCCCGCGGTGGCGCCGGATCGGGCGACGTGATCCGCACGAGCCGGGCGCGGGCGTCGCCGGCGGCGTCGCGGGCCTCCGGGGCGACGAGGCCCTCCAGGACGATCCGGCGCCCGGTGAGGATGCACGCCTCCAGCGCCGCGTCGTCGAGCGCCATCCGGTCCGGGCGCATCGTCAGCGCGACGACGCCGTTCCACGCGCCCCAGAGGAACCGCGACAGCTCGCCGGCGTCGATCGGCCGGGCCTCGCCCGCGTCGATGGCGGCCTGGATGCGGGCCGCGAACTCGTCGATGAGCTCGTCGAGCCGGTCGGTGATCCGCGCCCGCACGTCCGCGTCCTCGATCGTCGTGCCGGCCTCCACGCCGTCGAACGCGAGGAACCGGAACGCGCCCGGGTGCTCCAGGTGGAACCGCAGGTACGCGTCGCCGGCGGCGAGGACCCGCTCCAGCGGGGTGCGGTCGTCGGTGTACGCCCGCGCCATGTAGTCCGCGAAGAGCTCGACCGACCGCTCGGCGAGCGCGTGGTACAGGCCGTCCTTGCTGCCGAAGTGGCTGTAGATCGACCCGACGGCGACGTCGGCGTCGTCGGCGACGTCCTCCATCCGCGTGCCCCGGTAGCCCCCGGTGCGGAAGGCGCGCTCGGCGGCGTCGAGGATCGCCGCCCGCGTGCGGGCGGCGCGGCGGGCGCCACGGGCCGGGCGGCGCGTCTCAGTTGGAGGCGCGTTCATCTTTGAATCTTGTTGCATCTGCGGGCGCGGCGCGGTTAGGGTCGCGCCATGACCGACCATGATGTCGTGATCGTCGGGAGCCGGTTGGCCGGCACCACCGCCGCGTCGGCCCTCGCACGGAAGGGGCGCGACGTCGTCGTCCTCGACCGGGCGCGGTTCCCGTCCGACACGTTGTCGACGCACGTCCTCTTCGGCGGGGGGATCGAGGAGATCCGTCGGATGGGGGCGTTCGAGCGGATCGCCGCGCTCGACCCGTCGTTCCTCCGCGAGGTCGAGCTGCACTTCGGGCCCGACGTCAAGGTCCACGAGCGGTGGGGCGCCAACGGCCGGTCCGACTACGTGCTCTGCGTGCCCCGCCCGGAGCAGGACGCGGTGCTCGTCGACGTCGCGCGCGGCCACGGCGCCGACGTCCGCGAGGGCTGCGAGCTGCTCGACGTCCTGTGGCGGGCCGGCCGGGCCGCCGGGGTGCGCTACCGCGACCCCGACGGCGACGTCCGCGAGCTGCGGGCCAAGCTCGTCATCGGCGCCGACGGTCGCCGCTCGACGGTCGCCGCCCGGGTGGGGGCGTGGCGCCCGTACCGCGCGTCGCGCAACGGCCGCGGGCTCGTCTTCCGCTACCTCGACGATCCGCAGGCCGGGACGCGGCTCAACGAGACGCTGTCGCAGTGGCGTGACGGCACGTCGATCTGCATGGTCTTCCCCAGCGCGCCGCGACCGCGGGCGGTCGCGCTCGTCATGGGGCCCGCCGCCGACGTCCACCGCGCCCGCCGCGACCCGGACGGCGCCTGGGCGGAGTTCCTGCGCCGCCATCCCGGGTTCGCCGAGCGCATCGCCGGCGCGACGAACGTCGGCAAGCTCCGCTCGACCGCCGACACGACGGCGTACTTCCGGCCCAGCAGCGGCCCCGGGTGGGCGCTCGCCGGCGACGCGGGCCACTTCAAGGACCCCATCATCGGCCAGGGCCAGCGCGACGCGCTCTGGATGGGCCGCACGCTCGGCGAGGCGGCCGAGCCGGTCCTCGACGACCCGGCGGCGCTCGACGCGGCGCTGCGCCGGTGGGAGCAGGAGCGCGACCAGGAGTGCCTGTCGGCGTACCACTTCGCCAACAACGAGACGCGGATCCAGCCGCAGTCGCCGGTCCTCGTCGAGATCGCGCGTCGCGCCCAGGGGCGCCACGACCCCGACCTGGGCGACATGTTCGCCCGGATCCGGGACCAGCAGGAGGTCCTCACCCTCCCGCGCCTCATGGGTGGCGCCGCCCGCGCGATCGCCCGGCACCCCGGCCACGCCCGCGACGTGTTGCGCTCCGCCCTGCCGGACCTGCGCACCGACCTCGCGATCCGCGCCGAGATCCGCCGCGGCCGGTTCCGCTCCACCCGCCCGATCGCCGGATCCGAGCACCCCGGCTGGACGTGGCCCGCCACGCCACGCCGTCCGACGGTCGACGCGTGCGCGCCCACCCCCGCCGCCACGGCGGCCGCGTCCGGGCCCGGCGGCCCCACGACCCCCGTGCCCGGCGCCGACATCCCGGCGACGTCCGCCGCCACCCCGTCCCCGACCCCCGAGCAGGTACCCGCATGAGCCCCCGCAAGCCGCTCCGCATCGCCGCCGTCCAGGCCCACCTCGAGCTCGGCGCCGTCGAGCGCAACCTCGCCCGGATCGAGGACCTCATCCGCGACGCCCACCGCGAGCACGATCCGCAGGTCATCGTCGTGCCCGAGGCGATGACGTCGCCCAACGTCTTCCACGAGCGGCTCGACGGGGTCGCCCGACCGGTGGACGGGGCGCCGTTCCAGCTCCTCACCCGCCTGTCGCGCGAGCTCGACTGCGTCGTCGGCGGCGGGTTCCTCGCCCGGCGCGGTGGCGACACGTACGGCACGTACGTCCTGGCGGAGCCCGACGGCCGGGCGCACCTGCACGACAAGGACATCCCCAGCGCCTGGGAGCACCACTACTACGTCGGGGGCGACGACGAGGGCCGCACGCACCTGGCCGGCCTGGGCCTCGACGTCGGCGTCTGCTCGGGCTGGGAGTGGATGCGGTACCGCACGTCGCGCCGGCTGCGCGGGGTGGACCTCGTCCTCGGCGGCATGTGCTGGCCGTCGTTCCCCTTGAACTGGGGCGGCCCCCTGCGGCGTTGGACGACGCGCGAGCACGGCCTGTGGCGTCAGGCCCAGCGCGAGCTGCCGCGTCAGGTGGCGCGGTTGGTGGGGGCCCCGGTCGCGCACGCCGCGCACGTCGGGCCGGTCGAGTCGCAGACGCCGCTGGCGCGCCGGGTGCCGTGGCGCACCGAGATGCTCGGCGAGACCCAGATCTGCGCCCCGGACGGGACGATCCTCGCGCGGATGACGCTCGAGGACGGCGAGGGCCACGTCGGCGCCGAGGTGACGCCCGGCGCGGTCGCGCCGCTCGACCCGCTCGCGAACCGGTTCTGGATCCCGCTCGTCACCCCGTCGACGTACGCCGCGTGGTACGCGATGAACGCGCACGGCCGACTGACGTACCGCCGCCGCAAGGCGCGGGGAGAGCACCCGTGGCAGGCGTGGCCGGCGGGCGACCTGCCGGACGAGCTGGGCCCGGTCGCCGACGAGCAGGCCCAGCACTTCGCCACCACGCGGTGACCGCTCCCGGTCGGCGGGGCGCCCCGCCGACCGCCGAGCCCGGGCGCGGCCGTGCGCCGGCGCGGACGGTCCGTGCGCGTGGGCGCGACGGTCAGGCGGCGTCGTCCGGCAGGACGTAGAGCGTGCTCCACACGATCTCGGTGAACGCGTCGATCTGGGCGTCCATCTCGGCGCCCGGCGGCACGTCGACGAGCACCGTGTCGCTCACGCGCTCGGCCATCCGGATGAGCCACCCGGCGGTCGGGGCGGGGAGGAGGGTCGGGTCGATCCATCCGCCCTCCTGCCCGGACCGGATGTGGGCCTCGAGCTGGGCGATGTGGTCGATCATCTCGGCGTCGAGCTGCTCGCGCAGGTCGGCGTCGTAGGCGGCGGCCTGCGACACGATCGCCATGAGCGGCGAGTGCGGGACGTAGATCGTGACGCTCTCGGTCAGGGCCCGCCGGACGTCGTCGCGGGTGACCCCGGGGCCGATGAGCCACCAGGCGCCGCCGGCGGTCTCGCGGACCTCGCCGTGGACCTGGGCGCCCCAGTACCGCAGTAGCGCGCTCTTGTCGGCGAAGTAGGCGTAGAACGTCGAGCGCGACAGCCGTGCCTGGCGCATCATCCGCTCGACGCTCAGGGTCGCGTACGGCTCGCCGGCGGCGATGAGCTCGCGGACGGCCTGCTCGAGCCGGGCGGCGATCTCGCGGCGCCGCGTCTCGCGACGCGCGCCCGACCGGATCTGCTCCCGGGAGCTCATGCGGCGCCCGCGTAGATCGACTTCCACACGATGTCGACGAGCGCGGCGACGTAGTCGTCGGTCTCGTCGGCGTCGGCGGGGAGGATGAGCGTGTGGAGCCCGCGCTCCAGGAGCAGCGTGAGCCACAGCGCGACCCGGCCGGCGTCGACGCCGGGCCGGACGAACCCCTCGGCGAGGCCCCGGGTGATGTGCGCCGTCATCGTCGTGCTCGCGTCGTCGAGGAACGCCGCGGCCCGCTCTCGCACGCGCGCGTCGGCGGCGGCGAGCTCCTGCACCGCGACGAACGCCGCGTAGTGCGTGCGGAACGCGTCGACCATCCGCTCGACGGCCTCGCGGACGTCGTCCTTCGTGATCGGGGCCGACAGCCCCATCCAGTAGTCGGCCGACCCGATGACCTCGGCGTGGGCCTCGGCCGCGAGGGTGCTGACGAAGTCGCCCTTGTCCTCGAAGTACACGTAGAACGTGGACCGCGCGACCCCGGCCTCCTGCGTGAGCCGGTCGATGCTCACCTGGGTCGCGGACTCATGCTCGAGCGCGCGCTCCAGCCCGGACCGCAACAGGCGGCGGGCCTGGTCGTCGCCCAGCGCACGCGGGCTCTGGGTGGTGCGGGGCGGCGTGCTCATGTCGCCCAACCATCATAGGGGTGGAGGCGGACCAACCCATCGGCGCGCACGACATGTCGGTGATGGTGGTGACGCGGTCACCCTGTGCGACGCCCGATCAACCCAGCCCGTCGAGGAACTCCTCGGCGAGCTCCATCACCCGGTCGGTGGCCTCGAGCTGTGGGCAGTGGCCACAGCCCTCGAGCATCACCGTCCGGCCGTGCTGCAGGGCCTCGCCGAGGACGGCGGCGCCCTCGGGGGCGAGCAGGCGGTCCTTCGTGCCCCACACGAGCAGCGTCGGGCAGGTGATCCGCTCCGGGGCGATCGGGGGCTGGCCGCCCGGGAGGATCTCCGCGACGAGCGCGCGGCCGATGTCCAGCAGCCGCGTCAACGACCCGCGGGTGCTGAGGTGCTGGGTGAACCCCTCGATCATCTGCGGATCGGCGGCGGCGGGCTCGGCGAACGCGACCCGCCGGAACACCTGGCTCACCCCACCGGCGACCATCCGGCGCGGCAGCGGCACCGGCATCGCCAGCACCCGGTGGATCGCGGGGTCGTGCTGCAACAGCGCGCTCCACGGCGGCACCTGCACCCCGGCCGGGGCCAACGGCATGATCCCCGCGATCGGCAGGTCCTGACGCTGCGCGAGCCGCAGCGTCAGCAGGCCGCCGAGCGAGTTGCCCGCCACGACGACGTCCCCGCCGGTGCGCTTCGCCGTGGCCTCGACCACCGCGCCGCAGAAGTCGTCCCACTGCGGCAGCAGCGCGCCGCGCTTCAACCGCGACGCCCGGCCGAACCCCGGCAGGTCGATCGCCACCGCGGCCCGGCCCGCGGCGGCGAACCGGCGCATGAGTGGTCGCCACGTGTCGGCCGAGTCCCCGTACCCGTGGATCATCACCACCGCCGGGCCGCGCCCGTCGACGGAGAGCTCGCGCGTCTCGTAGCCGAAGACCGACGTCCGACGCTCGCGCACGGGGTCGGCGGGGTCGGTGGCTTCGCGGTCCGCGAGGGGCTCGGTCCGTGCCATCAACGGCATGGTACGCCCCGGCGGCCTGCCGTCCGTCCGTCGGCGGACGTCCCGTCCGTCGCGCGGCGACCTCGCGGCGCGCCGTACCGCGCCCCGGACCCCCGGTACAGTCCGGTCGATGCGCAGCCTGCCCCGCCCCGGGATGCCGTCCGCCGCGGCCGCCGCGGGAACGTGGTCGGCGCGGTCGCTGGCGCTCGCCCGCGACGCCCTCGCCCTGTCGCGGGTCGGCACGGCCGAGGTCGCCGCCCACCGTGCGCCTTACGCGGTCGTCGGTCGGGGCGCCGAGTACCGGCTGCGCCGGTACTTCCCGGACGTCCCGCCGACCGGTGCGCCCGCGCTGCTCGTCGCCCCGCTCGTCCTCACGGGCGAGGTGTGGGACCTCACGAGCGACGTCTCCGCGGTGCAGCGCCTCGCCGACCGGGGCGTCGACCCGTGGGTCGTCGAGCTCGCCCCGCCGCGGGACGACCATCACGACGTGCCCGGCATGCTGGGTCGGCGGGTCCAGGCGGTGTCGGCGGCGATCGACGACGTCATCGCGGTCGCCGGTCGCAGCGTGCACGTCGTCGGCTACAGCCAGGGTGGGCTGCTCGCCTACCTCGCGGTGGCGCACCGCTCGTCGCAGGGGGTCGCGTCGGTCGTGACGCTCGGCGCTCCGATCGACCCGTCCGAGGCGCTCGGCGTGCCCGGCGAGGACACCCCGGCGAGCGTCGTCGCCGAGATCGCGGCGCTCCTCGAGGTGGGCGTCCGGATCCCGGGCTGGGCCGGCCGGCGGTTCCTCCGCTTCGTCGACCCGGGCCGCACGACCCAGCGACGGGTCGACTTCGTCGTCCGCCTGCGCGACCGCGACGGACGGTTGCCGCGCGAGGGGTCCCGGCGCCTGCTGCAGGCGGACCGGTCGTTCGCGTTCCCCGGGCCGGCGCTCATCGCCGCGGGCCGGGCGTTCGCCGCCCAGAACGCGGTGCTCGCGGGACCGCTCCCCGTGGCCGGGGATCCGGTCGGGCTGGACGACCTCACGGTGCCGGTGCTCGCGGTCGACGGCGCCGCGGACGCGATCGCCCCGGCGGCGTCGGTGCGTCCGATCGCGCGCGCCGCGCCGGGGGCGCAGGTGTGGGGCCACACGGTCGGCACGGGCCACGTCGGGCTCGTCGCCGGGGCGCGGGCCGACGCCGACGTGTGGCCGGTCGTCGCCGAGTGGATCCACTGGACCGACGGCGAGGGGATCCGTCCGGCGGTGCTGCGCAGCCTGTCGGCCGGGCCGGAGGACGATCCGGCCGCGTTCGGCCTGGGGGTCGGTGGCCAGTCGCTCGTCGAGGCGACGGTCGACGCAGCGCGGTTGCTGGCGACCGGCACCGCCCGGACCGCCCGGAGGCTGCGTGGCCTGGGGGAGGAGGCGGTCGAGCAGCTCCCGCGGCTGTCGTTGCTGCAGCAGGTCCGGCCCGGCACCCGCGGCTCGCTCGCGCTGCTGCTCGACGAGCAGGCCGACCGCGACCCGGAGCGGTCGCAGTTCCTCTTCGACGACCGCGTGCACACCCGGGCGGAGGCGAAGTACCGGTTCGACGCGGTGACGTACGGGATGCTGAGCCTGGGGATCCGGCGTGGCGAGCACGTGGGGGTGCTCATGCGCTCCCGGCCGAGCGCGATCGCGGCGACCGTCGCGCTCAACCGGATGGGCGCGGTGGCGGTGTTCCTGCGGCCCGAGGGCGACACCGCGCTCGAGGCGTCGCTGGGCCGCGTCGACCGGATCGTGTGCGCGCCGGACCTGCTCGACCCGGCCCGCGCGACCGGGCTGCCGGTGGCGGTCCTCGGGTCCGGTGGGGGGCGGGATCGCGAGCTGCCCGCCGGGGTGATCGACATGGAGCGGATCGACGAGACCACCGTCGTCCCGCCCGCCTGGTACCGACCCAACCCCGGGCAGGCCCGGGACCTCGCGTTCATCCTCTTCACCGGCGACGGCTCGTCGCTGCGGGTCAACCGGGTGACGAACGGCCGCTGGCTCCTCAGCGCGCTCGGGACCGCGTCGGCCGCGTCGCTCACCGTCGAGGACACGGTGTACTGCCTCACCCCGCCGTCGCACCCGTCGGGGCTGCTCGTGGGCCTTGGGGGCGCGATCGCCGGCGGGTCGCGGCTGGCGATGGCGTCGTCGTTCGACGTCGACACGTTCTGGGCCGAGGTTCGTCGCTACGGCGCGACGGTCGTGACGTACACGTGGACGATGCTGCGCGAGCTCGTCGACGCCCCGCATCATCGCGGCGAGGAGCGCCATCCGATCCGGTTGTTCGTCGGGTCGGGGATGACGCCGGACCTGTGGCGTCGCGTGCTCAAGCGGTTCGCGCCCGCGCGGGTCGTCGAGTTCTACTCGGCCGCCGACACCCACGGGGTGCTCGTCAACCTCGGCGGTCGCAACGTCGGCGCGCTCGGTCGGCCGTTGCCCGGGGGCGCCCGGATGCGCGTCGTCCGCTGGGACCTCGACGCGCACGCGCCGGTCCTCGACGACCGCGGGATGGCGATCGCCGCCGTCCCGGGCGAGACGGGGATGCTGCTGGCGGAGGCCGACCGGGCGCTCGTCGTCACCGGAGCGGTGAGGGCGTTGCGCGGCGTCTTCGCCCCCGACGACGCGTGGATGGTCACCGGCGACCTCGTGCGGCGCGACGCGTCCGGCGAGTTCTGGATGGTCGACCAGGCGCGGATGCTCGTGCCGGGCAAGGACGGCCCCCGGTCGCCGTTGGAGGTGCGCGACACGCTCGAGGCGCTGTCCGCCGTGGATGGGGCGGCGGTGCACTCGGAGCGGGAGCTCACCGCCACCGGCCGCGTGCGTCGCGGTCGTCCGCCCCGGCTCGTCGCCGTCGTCCAGCTGCGCTCCGGGCAGGAGCTGACGGCGGACGACCTGGACGCGGCGTTCGCCGGTCGGCCGTCCACGGGGCGGCCCGACGTCGTGCGGGTCGTGGAGCGGCTGCCGGTGACGTCGTGGTACCGCCCCGACACCCGGGCGCTGCGCGAGGACCCGCCCGCGTTCCTCGCCGCGTGGGCGTGGGACGGCCGACGGCGCGCGTTCGTCGCGCAGGACTGACGGGTCGAGGTCGAGTCGTGGTACGGTATCTGGTACCACCAGGGAGGTCATGATGGCGATCACCGCCAGCGAGGCACGGCGGACGCTGTTTCCGCTGATCGAGCAGGTCAACGACGATCGGGCGCCGATCGAGATCACGTCCAAGCGCGGCAACGCCGTGCTGATGTCGGCCGACGACTACGCCGCCTGGGAGGAGACGGCCTACCTCTTCCGGTCGCCGGCCAACGCGCGGCGGTTGCTCGACGCCGCCGACGCCGCCGAGCGCGGCGACACGGTCGAGCGGCCACTCGATCGCGGGTGAGGCTCGTCTTCACCCCGCAGGGGTGGGAGGACTACGGGCATTGGCAACGCGTCGATCGCGCGATCGTCAAGCGGATCAACCGCCTGATCGACGACGCGTTGCGCGACCCGACCGACGGCATCGGCAAGCCGGAGCCGTTGAAGTACGGGATCAGCGGCGCGTGGTCGCGACGGATCACCGAGGAGCACCGCCTCGTCTACCAGGTGCGTGACGACGATCTGGTGATCCTTCAGGCCCGGTACCACTACGCGCGATGAGGGCCGCACGAGGCCGGGCCCCGCCTCGTGCGGTCGGCCTCGGCCCGGGCTCCCGGCGCCGGCCCGGTGGTGGGCCCGCCGGCCGGGTCCGGCCTGGCGGACTACGCGAGCCCGCCGCCGACGGCGAGCCGTCGGCGGAGGAGCGGGGCGACGCGGTAGCGGGGCTCGCCGAGCTCGCGGTGCAGCGCGTCGAGGATCGCGACGACGTGGGCGACGCCCAGGCGGTCGGCCCAGGCGACCGGGCCCTGCGGGTGGTTGACGCCCAGCCGCAGGCCGGCGTCGACGTCCTCCGGCGTGCCGTTGCCCTCTCCGATGAGGAACGCCGCCTCGTTGATGAGCTGGGCGACGATCCGTCCGGCGACGAGGCCCGGCGCGTCGGCGACCGGCTCGGGGTGGCGGCCGATCGCGGCGATGAACGCCGTCAGCCGCTCGATCGCGTCGGGGTCGGTGGTCGCGGTGGTCGTCGTCTCGATCAGTTGGGCGGCGGCGAGGGGCGCGAGCGCGTGGAACCCGGCCGCGGTCGGCGCGATGGCGTGGAGCGAGCCGCGGTGCAGCGACACGGCGCGCGGCCCGGCGGGGAGGGGCGCGTCGTCGTCGGTGCGCAGGTCGAGCACGAGCCACGCGTCGTCGTCGCCGACGGTGAACCCGGCGTCGCCGGCGGCGGTGCGCAGCTCGGCGGCGACGGGCAGGTCGCCGACGATCGCGATGGTGCGGTCGTTGCCCCCGCCGGTGGCGGGCGGGTCGACGTCGTCGGGCCGGTGCGCGGCGCCCTCGGCGTAGGCGTACCAGCCGGACCCGGTCTTGCGGCCCAGGGTGCCGGCTGCGATCTTGCGGGCGGCGAGCGGCGAGGGCTGGTAGCGCGGCTCGCCGTAGCTCTGGCGGTGGAAGCTCTCGGCGACGGCGTGGTTGGTCTCGATGCCGATGAGGTCCATGAGCTCGAAGGGGCCCATGCGGAACCGGGCGGCTTGGCGGCAGATGCGGTCGATCTGCTCGACGGTGGCGATCTGTTCTTGGAGGAGCTTGAGCGCTTCGAGGGAGTAGGGGCGGTTGACGCGGTTGACGAGGAACCCGGCGACGTCTGCGGCGTCGACGACGTGCTTGCCCATCGCCTCGCCGACGGCGCGGGCGATCGCCACCGCGCGGTCGGAGGTGTGCTCGCCGGCGACGACCTCGACGAGCCGCATGACGGGGGCGGGGTTGAAGAAGTGCAGCCCGACGACCCGGGACGCGTTGGGGGTGGACGCCGCGATCTCGGTGACCGACAGCGACGACGTGTTCGTCGCGAGGATCGCGTCGTCGTCGAGGATCCCGGCCAGCTCGTTGAAGAGGTCGAGCTTGATCTGCAGCCGCTCCGGGGCCGCCTCGATGACCATGCCGGCGCCGGCGAGGTCGGTGAGCGTCGCGGCCGGCTCGATCCGGCCGCGGATCGCGGCGGCGTCCTCGGCGGTGATCTTGCCCTTGGCGGCCAGGCGGTCGAGGACCTTGCCGATCCCGGCGACCCCGCGCTCCAGGGCCTCGGGCACCGGGTCGTGCAACAACGTGCGCGCGCCGGCCTGGGCGGCGAGCTGCGCGATCCCCGCGCCCATCGTCCCCGCACCGATCACGGCGATGACGTCGGGAACGGCGGCGGTGGGGGTGGAGGCCATGGGCGCAGCGTACCGGCCGAACACGCTGTGCGGTCGTCGTGTCCGGCCGGACGGGTCAGGCGGCGTCGCCGGCGAGGACGCCCTGCGCGTGCTTCACGAGGCGGAACTTCTGGACCTTGCCGGTCGGGGTGGTCGGCAGCTCCTCGGCGGCGAGGAACAGCACGTGCTTGGGGACCTTGAACCGGGCGAGGTGCTCGCGGCAGAGCGCCAGCACCTCGTCGGCCTCGAGCGTCGCGTCGGGCTGACGGACGATGCAGACGCACCCGGCCTCGCCCCAGCGGTCGTCGGGCACGCCGATCGCGTACGCCTGGCTCACCGCCGGGTGGGCGCTGAGGAGCTCCTCGATCTCCTTGGGCATGACGAGCTCGCCGCCGCTCTTGTACAGCTCCTTGCTGCGACCGGTGATCTGCAGGTACCCGTCGGGGCGCACGACGCCGAGGTCGCCCGACACGACCCAGCCGTCGACGATCGCCTCGGCGGTCTCCTTCGGCTTGGCCCAGAACCCGAGCATGTTCGTCGGCCCGAGCGACATGAGCTCGCCCTCGGCCCCGGCGGGCAGGCGCTCGCCGGACTCGGGGTCGCGCGTCTCGTAGTGCGTCAGCGCGCCGCCCTCGTCCGGCAGGCCGGCCGATCCGGCGAGCTTCGGCCGGCCGACGGTCTCCGACGTCAGCGTCCGCTCGTCCTCGGGCAGCGTCATCGTCATCGCGCCACCGGTCTCGGTCATCCCGTACCCGGTGACGATCTCGGTGACGTCGAACGCCTGCTCCACCTGCTCCCACAGCCACACCGGGGCGGGGGCGGCGCCCGACAGG
This sequence comes from Solirubrobacteraceae bacterium, assembly GCA_023230855.1. Classification (GTDB taxonomy): domain Bacteria; phylum Actinomycetota; class Thermoleophilia; order Solirubrobacterales; family Solirubrobacteraceae; genus Patulibacter. The sequence goes on along the minus strand of JALNWQ010000009.1, from coordinate 173,659 downwards.
ATCGACACGAGCGACGCGTAGTCGTAGGCGTCGCGCTCGGGGTGCTCGAGCAGCGCGACGGTCATCGTCGGCACGCAGAGCATCTCGGTCGCCCGGTGGCGTTGGATCGACGCGAAGTAGTCGACCGGCGCGAACGTCTTGCGGGGGATGATCGCGCCACCGGCCATCATCGCCGCGAGCATGCCCTCGACGTAGCCGAACATGTGGTAGCAGGGCAGCGAGAAGAGGATCCGCCGGCCGTCCTCGAACGCCCGGGTGAGCGCCGACCCGTACGCGGTCCGCAGCACCGCGTCGTGGGTGACGAGGACGCCCTTCGGCGACCCGGTCGTGCCGGACGTGTAGAGGATGTCGCCGACGTCGTCCGGGTTGCGCCGGGCGCCGTCGGACGCACCGCGGTGCTCGTCGCCGCGGGCGGCGAGGTCGTCGATCGTCGGCACGCCCTCGCGCGCCGGCAGCTCGGTCTCCATCTGCACGACGGTGCGCAGCTGCGGCAGCGCGTCGGTCGGACTGGACGCCCAGCCGGGGGCGATGGCGTCGAGCATCCCCAGGTAGTCCAGCCCGGCGAACCCGGTCATCGTGATGAGCGCCCGGCACTCCGACTGCTCCAGGACGTACGCCAGCTCCTCCTGGCGGTAGAGGTAGTTGAAGGGGATGCCCACCGCTCCGGCCCGCGCGATCGCGAACTTCAACGGCGCGAACTCCAGGTGGTTCGCCATGAGCAGGCCGACGTGGTCCCCGGGCCGCACGCCGGCGGCGACGAGGCCGTCCGCGAGGCGGCGCGCCCACGCCTCGGTCTCGGCGTACGTCAACGTGCGATCGTCGGTGATGACGAACGGCCGGTCGGCGAACTCGGCGGCGCAGTCCTCGAGGAACGCGTCGAGCGTGCGCGGGCGCCACCCGGGGAAGCGCGCCTCCAGCGCGGCGCGGCGTTCGTCGATCGGGGGGACGGGGTCGGGCATCGGGGCGCTTCCTCTCTGCCCGGGACGGGCGGTCGGAGATCCTCGACCGATCCTACCGTCGCGCGGGCGGCCTGACCGGGCATGCCGTCCGGACAGGACGTATGGACGATGTGCGCGCAGCGGTTAGGATGCGCGTCATGTCCGCTGACAGCGCCCCCGCGACCCCGGCGGAGCCGGTCGTCCTCGCCGAGCGGGACGGCCGCATCGGCCGGATCACGCTCAACCGCCCCGCCGCCCGCAACGCGATCACGACCGAGGTCGGCGTCGAGCTCGAGCGCGCGCTGCGCGACCTCGGCGGGGACGAGTCGATCGCGGTGATCGTCATCCGCGGCGCCGACGGCTGCTTCTCCGTCGGCGGCGACTTCCACCACCTCGAGGCGCTGCGCACGAGCGTCGACCCGCCCGCCCGCGAGGCGCTGCGCGGCCTGTTCGTCGCGTTCCGTCGCGCGTGCGACGTCATCGCCGAGCTGCCGGTCCCGGTCGTCGCCGCGGTCGAGGGCTACGCCATGGCCGGCGGGTTCGAGCTGACGCAGTCCGTCGACATCGCGATCGTGCGCGACGACGCGAAGCTCGCCGACAACCACTCGAACTTCGGCCAGGTCCCCGGCGGGGGCTCGTCGCAGCGGTTCGCCCGGCTCGTCGGCCGCCCGCGCGCGCTCGGCCACATCCTCACCGGCGACCGCCTCAGCGGCAGGCAGGCCGAGGAGTGGGGCCTCGTCTACCGCGCCGTGCCGGCCGCGGAGTTCGACGACGCCGTCGAGGCGCTGCTGCAGCAGCTCGCCGGCAAGGACCGCGCGGCGATCGCCCGCACCAAGGCGCTCGTCCGCGGCGGCCTCGACGGCACGCTCGCCGAGGGCCTGGACCGCGAGCTCGAGACGGTCCTCGACCACCTCGGTGGCGACGGCGCGGCCGCCGGCATCGGCGCGTTCAAGGCCCGCGGCTGATCCCCGGCCGACCCCTTCCGACCCGACGACCAGGAGCACCCGAGATGACCGCGAGCACCGACGAGATCACGACCGAGGCGCTGATCACCGACGCCGCCGTCCTGCTGGACCTCGAGTCGACCGGCGTCGCCCGGATCCGCCTCAACCGCCCGGACGCCGCCAACGGCATGAGCGTCCCGTTCCTGCAGGCGCTGAACGACGCGATCCTGCGCTGCCTCGAGGACCAGCGCGTCCGCGCGGTGCTGCTCACCGGCGAGGGCAAGCACTTCTGCGCCGGCGGCGACATCCGCGACTTCGCGTCCAAGGGCGAGGGGCTGCCGGACTACCTGCGCGTCGCGACGAGCCTGCTGCAGACCGCCGCGTCCGGCCTCATGCGCCTGCAGGCGCCGGTGATCGCCGCGGTGCACGGGTTCGCCGCCGGCGGTGGCGGCCTCGGCCTCGTCTGCGCCGCCGACCTCGTGTTCGCCGGCGAGCGGACGAAGTTCATGTCCGCCGCCACCCGCGCCGGCATGGCGCCCGACGCCGGCACGTCGGTGACGCTGTCGCGGATCGTCGGGTTCCGCCGCGCGATGGAGATCGTCCTCGCCGACCGCGTCCTCACCGCCGAGGAGGCGCTCGAGGACGGGCTCATCAACTGGGTCGTGCCCGACGACCGACTGGTGGACGACGCCCTGGCGTTCGCGCGGAAGATCGCCGCTGGCCCGACGCTCGCCTACGGCGAGGCCAAGCGCCTGATGTGGGAGGGCCTGGACGGCACCGCCGAGGCGCGCATGCCGGACGAGGCGAGCACGGTGTCGCGCCTGTCGGGCACCCACGACGCGCGCGAGGGCCTCGCCGCCGTCATCGAGCGCCGCGAGCCCCGCTACGAGGGCCGCTGACCGGCGTCGCCGCCGGCCCGCCCGTCCCACCGAACCCTCCGATCCCGACCGTCCGAATCGAGCCCACGTCATGTCCGAGACCCTCCGCCCCGCCGTCATCTGCGAGCCGTTGCGTACCCCGGTGGGGCGCTACGGCGGCGTCTACCGGTCGTTGTCGGCGACCGACCTCGCCGCCGTCGTGCTGCGCGAGCTCGTCTCGCGCGCCGGCCTGCAGGAGGGCCAGGTCGACGACGTGATCTTCGGGCAGTGCTACCCGAGCGGCGAGTCGCCGGCGATCGGTCGCGTCGCGGCGCTCGACGCGGGGCTGGGGATCCAGACGCCCGGGTTCCAGATCGACCGGCGCTGCGGGTCGAGCCTGCAGGCGCTCGTCATCGCCGCGATGCAGGTGCAGACCGGGGCGTGCGACGTCGTCGTCGCCGGTGGCGCGGAGAGCATGAGCAACGTCGAGCACTACTCGACGCAGATGCGGTGGGGCGCCAAGGGCGACGGGATCGTCCTGCACGACCGCCTCGCCCGGGCGCGCGTGACCGCCGGCGGCCGGGACTTCCCCGTCGACGGCGGGATGCTGGAGACGGCGGAGAACCTGCGCGAGGAGTACGCGGTCACGCGCGAGGAGCAGGACGCGCTGGCGCTCGAGTCGCACCGTCGTGCGATCGCCGCGCACGAGGAGGGCCGGTTCGCGGACGAGCTCGTGTCGGTGAGCGTGCCGCAGCGCAAGGGCGATCCTGTCGTCGTCGACCGCGACGAGCACCCGCGGCCCGAGACGACGACCGAGAGCCTGGCGCGACTCAAGCCGATCCGGGGTCGGGTCGACCCGGCGTCGACGGTCACCGCCGGCAACGCGAGCGGCCAGAACGACGGCGCGTCGGCGTGCATCGTCACGACGCCCGAGCGGGCGGAGGAGCTGGGCCTGCGGCCGCTGGCGCGCCTGGCGGGCTGGGCGGTCGCCGGGGTGGAGCCGCACCGGATGGGCATCGGCCCGGTCCCGTCGACGCAGAAGGTCCTCGACCGCCTGGGCCTGACGCTGGCCGACCTCGACCTCATCGAGCTCAACGAGGCGTTCGCGGCGCAGGCGCTGGCGTGCACGAAGGCGTGGGGCCTGACCGACGCGGACTTCGCGCGGGTCAACGTCAACGGGTCGGGCATCTCGCTCGGGCACCCGGTCGGCGCGACCGGCACCCGGATCATGGCGACGCTCCTGCGCGAGCTCGACCGTCGCGAGGGGCGCTACGGCCTGGAGACGATGTGCATCGGCGGAGGGCAGGGCATGTCCGCCGTCTTCGAGCGGATCGCCTGACCGGCGAGGGCGACCCGACGACGACCCGACGCCGAGCGGACCCGATGGCGCAGCCCGACCATGACGACCTGCTCCGCGAGGTCCGGGCGCGTCACGACGCGGTCGCCGACGCGGCCCGGCCGGAGCAGGTCGAGCGGCAGCACCGGCGCGGCAAGCGCACCGCGCGCGAGCGGATCGCCCGGCTGGCCGACCCCGACCGGTTCTTCGAGCTCGGCGCGCTCGCCGGCCCCGGTCCGCCGCAGCCGGGCAGCCCGCCGCTCGAGGCGCCGGCGGACGGGGTCGTCACCGGCATCGCCTACGTCGACGGTCGCCCGGTCGTCGTCGCGGCGTTCGACTTCACCGTCCTGGGCGGCAGCAACGGCGTCGTCGGCATGGCGAAGATCGCCCGGTGCGCGGAGCGGGCGCTGCTGGACCGGATCCCGCTCGTCCTGCTCTGCGACGGCGGCGGGCACCGGATGCAGGAGGGCCTGGACTCCCGCCACGCCGCGCCGGGGTCGCCGCTGTTCCAGCTCCTCGTCGACCTGTCCGGGCTCGTGCCGGTCGTCTCGGCGATGATGGGGCCGGGGTTCGGGGTGGGCACGACCCTCGCGGCGCTGAGCGACTTCGTCGTCATGGTCCGGGGGATGGGGACCCTCGGGATGGCGGCCGCACCGTTCGTCGAGGCGGCCACCGGCGAGCGGCTCACGAACGAGCAGATCGGGGGCGCCGACGTGCAGGCCCGCAACGGCGTGGCGGACCTGGCGACCGACGACGAGGACGAGGCGCTCGACGCGATCCGCGCGTTCCTCGGGTTCCTGCCCTCCAGCGCCGACGCGCCACCACCGCGGATCGACGGTCCGCACGCGCCGGGCGACGTCGACCTGAACGCCGTCGTCCCGGCGGACATGCGCCGGGCGTACGACGCCCGGGACCTCGTCGTCGGCCTGGCCGACGTCGACACGGTGCTGGAGCTGCGCCGCTCGGCGAGCCCGAACGTCGTCACCTGCCTGGCCCGGATCGACGGGCGCCCGGTGGGGGTCGTCGCGAACCAGCCGTTGCACCTGGGCGGGGCGCTCGACAGCGGGGCGTGCGAGAAGGCCGCCCACTTCATCGCGGTCTGCGACGCGTTCGGGCTGCCGCTCGTCGTGCTCATCGACCTGCCGGGGTTCCTCGTCGGCACCGCCGCCGAGTCGACGCAGCTGGCGCGCCGCAGTGGCCGCCTGGCGTACGAGATGGCGCAGGCGACGGTGCCGCGGTTCACGATCGCCGTGCGCAAGGGCTACGGCGCCGCGTACATCGCGATGGGTGGCGGGCGTGGCTACGCCGCCGATCTGGCGTTGGCGTGGCCGACCGCCGAGATCTGCGCGATGCCGGTCGAGAACGCGGTCGACATCGCGTACCGTCGCGAGGTCGAGGCCGCCGACGATCCGTCGGCGCACCGCGACGCGCTCATCGCGCGGTTCCGGGCGAACATCGATCCGTACGCGGCGGCCGACGGGTTCGGGATCGACGACGTCGTCGAGCCGTCCCGCACCCGACCGTTGCTCGTCGAGGCGCTCGGTCGCGTCGCGCCGCGCCGTCCGCCCCGCGTCCCCGGCAAGCGCCGGACGATCTCGCCGATCTGACCCGTCGTGCTGCGCCGGGTCCTCATCGCCAACCGCGGCGAGATCGCCGTCCGGATCGCCCGTGCCTGTCGGGAGCTGGGGATCGCGTCGGTGGCGGTGCGCCCCGACGCGGCGGCCGACGGCACGTCGGCGCCCGCGGCGGATCCGACGGTGGGGCCGCGGGTGCGCGACGCCGACCCGGCGCCGGACGAGCTGCATCTGCGGACCGCCGACGAGGTCGTGGACGTGCCCTGCGCCGCGCCGCGCGACGCGTACCTCGACGTCGACGCGCTCGTCGCGGCGGCGGTGGCGGCGGGCGCCGACGCCGTGCATCCCGGGTACGGGTTCCTCGCCGAGAGCGCGACGTTCGCCCGGGCGGTCGCCGACGCGGGCCTCGTGCTCGTGGGCCCGTCGGCGGACGTCATCGCCACGCTGGGCGACAAGGCCCGCGCCCGCGAGCTGGCGGTGCGGTCCGGGGTGCCGGTGGTGCCGGGGATCGCCCCGGACCGGTTCGGGTCGGCGGCGCCCGGGTCGGGCGGGTTCGCGGCGGCCGACGTCGTCGCGTTCGGGGACGCGCACGGTTGGCCGGTGGTGGTGAAGGCGACCCGTGGCGGCGGTGGGCGCGGGATGCGGGTGGCGCGCTCCGCGGACGGCGTGGCGGCGGCGCTCGACGCGGCGCGTCGTGAGGCGGCCGCGGCGTTCGGCAGCGACCTCGTCCACGTCGAGCGGTACCTCGAGCGTCCCCGGCACATCGAGGTGCAGGTGCTGGCCGACCGTCACGGGTCGGTCGTGGCGCTCGGCGACCGTGACTGCTCGGTGCAGCGCCGTCACCAGAAGCTGGTGGAGGAGGCCCCCGCGCCGGGGTTGCCGGACGACCTGCGTACGGCGATGGCCGACGCCGCGGTTCGCCTGGTCCGGTCGGTCGGCTACGAGGGCGCGGGCACGGTCGAGTTCCTCGTCGCCGACGGCGACTTCTTCTTCCTCGAGGTCAACACGCGGATCCAGGTCGAGCACCCGGTGACCGAGCTCGTGCTCGGCGTCGACCTGGTCCATGAGCAGCTGCGGATCGCGGGTGGGGCGCCGCTGCGGATCGCGGGCGCGGGGGCGTCGGCCGATCGTGCCGGGACGCCGCCGGTCGGGGCCGGCGGTCGGTCGTCGGTCGTCGGCGTGACGGCGTCGCCCGCCGACCTCGCGCCCCGCGGGCATGCGGTGGAGTGCCGGATCAACGCCGAGGATGCCGCGCGCGGGTTCGTCCCGGCTCCCGGACGGATCGACGGTCTGGACGTGCCGGCCGGGCCGGGCGTGCGGTGGGACGGTGGTTACGAGGCGGGCGACGAGGTGCCGGTCCACTACGACGGCCTGGTGGGCAAGCTCCTCGCGTGGGGGCCGACGCGTGAGGTCGCGATCGCGCGGTTGCGCGCCGCGCTGGGCGACCTGCGGGTCGTGGGGATCGCCACGACCGCCACGGTCGCCGCCGCGGTGCTCGATCATCCGGACCTCGCCGCCGGCCCGGTCCACACGTCGTGGTTCGAGGAGCACGCCGACGCGCTCGTGGCCGCGGCCGGCACGCCGGACGGCGCCCGTCCCGCCCGGGATCCGGCCGCCTCGGACCCGGCCAGCGCGGGCCCGGCCGACGCTGAGCGGATCGCCCCGGACGTGACCGTCCCGGACCCGACCGACGCGGAGTCGACTATCCCGTCGCCCCCGGACGTGTCGCCGTCGGTCGTCGTCGCCGGGCGTCGCGTCCGGTTGCCGGCGCGGGTCCCGGGACCGGACCGCGGCCAGGCGGGCTCCGTCCCGGGGGCATCGACGGACCGCCGCCGGCGGGCCTCCGTCCGGGGAGCGTCGTCGGGCCGTCGCCGCGGGCCTGCGGCCTCGGCATCGGCGGCGACCCCGGCGGCCCCGGGCCCGGCCCGGCCCGCGTCGCCGCCCACGGGCAGGAGCGCGGCCGCGGCCCCGGCGGCGGGCTCCGGGACCGTCGTCAGTCCGATGCACGGCACGATCCTGGCCGTCCACGTCGCGGTGGGGGACGTCGTGCCGTCCGGGGCGCGGCTCGTCACGGTCGAGGCGATGAAGATGGAGAACCACGTCACCGCCCCCCACGACGGTCGGGTGGTCGAGCTCCACGTGGCCGAGGGCGCCGCGGTCGCAGCCGACCAGCCGCTCGTGCGCCTCGCCGCGCCCGGTGGTACCTAGCAACCGGGGCGTCAGTCGGCGCTGGGGTGGCGCACCGCGCGCTTCGATTCGGGGTGCCCCACGCGGGGGACGCCTGGCGACGCTCAGGTGGATCGCCTTCTCATGCGCTTCGCGGTGATCCACGCCGGCGTCGTCCCGCGTCGCGGCGGTCGGCGTCCAGTTACGGACGTCTCGCAGCGGTATGCCTTCGAGGTCATGTTTGATGACGTGGAGGACATGTCGCCGTCGGACGGGCGTCTTCGGCATGACGCCCACGGCAGATCGCCGTCGGGCATCGCCTCTGCTTCGTGACGTGGGCGACGATCGCGGTGGGGCGCTCGACTTCGGCCGGCGTCGTCCTGGCCTGCGCTCGCACCGCGGTGCGGGGTGGCGCTCGTGCGTCGACCGCGGGCGCCAGGCGGTGGGTGGGACGGGTTCGAGGCGGCGGTGGGATCCGCGGGTCTACGCTCCCCGGCATGACCGCCGGCACCCCGACGGCCGAGGCGACGCCGCCACCGCGTCGGCGCCGCGGGCTCCTCAACCCGGCGCTCATCGCCCGCACCGCGCGCGACATCGCCGACGCCGACGGGCTCGGAGCCGTGACGATGCGCGCGCTCGCGCAACGGCTCGACTGCACGCCGCGCGCGCTCTACCGGCACGTCGACAACAAGGAGGCGGTCCTCGAGCTCCTGGCCGACCACGCGCTGTCCGGCCTGCCCGAGGTCCGCCGGGACGTGCCCTGGCAGGACGCCCTGCTCGAGTTCTTCGTCGCCTTCCGCGAGCTGCTCGTCGCCGAGCCGGCGGTCGCCCGGGTCGTCGCCCAGCAGGTCGTCGCGGGGGACAACTTCCGTCGACACGCCGACCGGGCGATCGCGCTCCTGCTCGAGGTCGGGTTCGCGGAGGACGTCGCGGTCGAGGCGGTCGTCGCCCTGGCGTACTACACGCTCGGCGCCGCGCTGCCGGGCACCGGCCAACCGCTCCACGACCAGTGGAAGGCCATCACCGGGGACGGCCTCCCGCCCGACGCGCTGCCCACCCTCGCGCGGGTCGCGCCGCACCTGGCCGAGGACACCGCCGGGCCGCGGTTCCGTAGCGCGCTGCGACGGATGGTCCGCGGCTACGCCCTCGACCTCGACGGTGCGGACGCCTGACCGGCCGCCGGTCCCGCATGGCCGCCCGGCGCCCGACCCTTCCCACGGAAGTCCACGGCGTGTACCGTGGTCCACGTCGTGGACTTGCGGGCCGGGAGGCGCGTGGGAGGAACGCGGCGACGGGATGCGCGAGCGCATGCCCGGCCGCGCCGCAACACCGAGAGGGAGGACCCCGATGGCCGTCGAGCCGGACCTGCACCAGCTCAACCCGATGCACCTGCCCACCGGTCCCCGGACCACGTGGACGAGCGTCAACACCGCCGAGACGATGCCCGGCGTCATGAGCCCGCTCGGCTGGTCGTTCTTCCTCGCCTTCGGCGAGCGCGGGACCCGCGGCAGCTTCGCCGACCTGGGGGTCCTCTCCGCCGACGAGGTGACGATCCCCGACCACCCCGACGACCGCGTGTCGTCGATCTTCCTCGGCCGGTTCGTCGCCAACGTCGACACCTTCCGGCGGTTCGCCGACCGCATCCCCGGAACGGCCGGGGACGACTTCGAGACCCAGATCTTCGGGTCCGCGCGCGAGGGCGTCGGCCGGCCGACGAAGGCCCGCTGGCCCCACATCGCCGTCCGCGCCCCCGCGTCCGTCGCGCTGCTCCCCCGCCGGATGCGGTCGATGGCCGACGAGACGCACGCCTGGTGGCGTCGCCAGGTGACCGCGCCGGTCGGCGACGGGCGGGCGCAGCTCCGCCTCGCCGTCGAGCGGACCGAGCACGCCATGCGCGTCCACGTCTTGGCGACGTTCGTGTCGCAGGGGCTCTTCGGCGCGCTCGAGGACCTCGCCGGACGCGCCGGCGATCCCGGTGCGCACCTCGAGCTGTCCACCGGCTACGGCGACATGGAGGAGACCGACATGGTCCACCGCCTGTGGCGGGTCGCCCACCGCGGCGACCGGCTGGAGGACTTCCTCGCCGAGTACGGCTTCCACGGGCCCGAGGAGGGCGAGATCTCCGTCCGCTCGTGGCGTGAGCAGCCGTCGATCGTCGAGGCGATGGTCGACGCGTACCGTCGCGCGCCCGGCCAGCCGGACCCGCGCGATCGCGAGCGGGCCCAACGGCAGCTGCGCGAGCGGGCCGAGGCCCGGGTCCTCGCCGGCCTGGACCGGGTCGGTCGCGCCCGCGCACGGGCGCTCATCGGCCTGTCGCGCCGCTACGTCCCGCTGCGCGAGGTCGGCAAGGCCGCGCTCCACAAGGGCTTCGACGGGGCCCGCTCCGCCGCCCGCAACCGCGGGGCCGAGCTCGTCGCGCAGGGCGTGCTGCGCGACGTCGACGACGTCTTCCTCCTCACCCTCGAGGAGATCGTCGACGGGCCGTTGCCCACCGACCTCGACGCGACGATCGAGCACCGTCGCGCGCTGCGCGACGCGTACCGTCGGGTCGACGTGCCGCGCGCCTGGCAGGGCGAGCCCGAGCCGGTGCGGATCGCCGCCGACGCCGACGTGGAGCGCGTGACCGAGGTGCGCGGCACCGGGGCGTCGCACGGCGTCGCCGAGGGGATCGTCCGCGTCTGCCGGTCGGCGGAGGAGTGCGACGCGCTCGAGTCCGGCGAGGTGCTCGTCACCCGCGCGACGAACCCCGGCTGGGCGTCGGCGTTCCCGCTCGTGTCGGCGCTCGTCGTCGACATCGGCAGCCCCGGCAGCCACGCCGCGATCATCTCGCGCGAGATGGGCCTGCCGTGCGTCATCGGCACCGACGACGGCAGCGTCCGACTGCGGACCGGCGACCGGGTGCGCGTCGACGGATCCGCCGGCGTCGTGACGATCCTCGAGCCCGTGGCCGCCACCGCGACCAGCGCCGACGACGACGCCCCGGCCCGCCCCGCGGACGACGACGGGTCCGTCGCCGACGCCCACGCCGTCGCCGACCGCGACGCCGTCGCCGTCGCCGTCGCCGACGCCGACCCCGTCGCCGACCCCGACCCCGTCGAGATCGCCGTCGTGCGGTTGCTCGGGCTCAAGGGGCGTGCCGGGGCCGACGTCGTCGCGACGACGCTTGCGCTCGACCCGGCGGTCGTCGGCGAGGTCCTCGACCGGCTCGTCGCCGACGGCCGCGCGAAGGCGGTGCGGGACGCGGTGCGCCTGACCCCCGAAGGTCGGACCTGGATGGCCACCGCGCTCGACGCCGCCCGTGGACGGATCGACGGGGCGGCGCTCGAGGACGGGTACGAGCGGTTCCACGAGCCCAACTCGCGGCTCAAGGAGCTCATGACCCGCTGGCAGACCCGCGGGGACGACGCCGACGAGGCCGCCGCCCGCGACGCGGTGCTGCGCGACCTCGCCGGCCTGCAGGCGGACGTCGCGCCGCTCGTCGCGGACCTCGCGACGCTCAGCCCCGTGCTCGAGACCTATCCCCGGCGCCTGCAGGCCGCGGCCGACGCGGTCGCGGCGGGCGACGAGTCGATGCTCGCCGCCCCGCTCGCCGACAGCTTCCACACCGTGTGGTTCGAGCTGCACGAGGACCTCATCGTGCTCCTCGGACGCACCCGCGAGGACGAGGCGGCGGCCGGCCGGGCGGTCTGACCGGCCCCCGCCGCCCCGTCAGGCGATCGGTCGCAGGTCGCCGGCGGCGACCATCTCCACCAGGCGGAACTTCTGGACCTTGCCGCTGGCGGTCAACGGGAACCCGTCGGCGGCGTACCAGTGGACCGGGCGCTTGTGGCGGGCCAGGTGCTCGGCGCAGTGGGCGGCCAGCTCGTCGGCGGACGGCGACGCGTCCGGCGCGACCTGGACCACCGCGCACACCTCCTCGCCCCACTTGTCGTGCGGCACGCCGACGACGTAGGCGTCCTGGACCGCCGGGTGGGCGTGCAGCACGCCCTCGATCTCGACCGGGGCGATGTTCTCGCCGCCGCGGATGATCATGTCCTTCACCCGGCCCGTCACCCGGTAGTACCCGCGCTCGTCGAGCGTGCACAGGTCGCCGGTGTGGAGCCAGCCGTCGGCGTCGACGGTGCGCGCCGTCGCGTCGTCGTCCTTGTAGTAGCCGATCATCTGCTGGTAGCCGCGGGCGCAGAACTCGCCGGCCGTGCCGATCGGCGCCGTGTCGCCGGTCGCCGGGTCGACGAGCTTCGTCTCGGCGTGCGGCAGCGGACGGCCGATCGTCTCGGCGGTGTCGTCCGGGGAGTCGTCCGGACGGGTCTGGCAGACCGTCGCGCCGAGCTCGGTCATCCCGAAGAGCACCGCCACCGTCGCGCCGGTGTCACGCTGCACCTGGCGGACCACCGCAGCCGGGACCGCCGCGCCGCCGACGAGCACCGCCTGCAGCGCCGAGAAGTCGCGCCCGGCGAACGACGGGTGCTGGAGCAGCGCGATGAGGACCGTCGGCACGGCGCCCAGCGCGGTCGCCCCGTGCCGCTCGACGAGGTCGAGGACGTGGTCGGGCGCGAACTGCTCGACGAGGAGCATCCCCGTCCCGCGCGCGACCGGGCCGTAGCTGCAGATCCCGCCGCCGGCGGTGTGGAACATCGGCAGCGGGTTGACGAACAGCCCGCCGGTCGGCACGCCGCCGTGGCCCAGGCACAGCTCGGGCACGTTGACGAACGTCCGGTGGGCGAGCAGGACGCCCTTGGGCCGACCGGTCGTCCCCGACGTGTACTGGATCTGGACCGGGTCGTCCGGGCCGGGGGAGGGCAGCTCCACCACGGGCGCGTCCGCGGCGGCGGCGCGGACGCCGGAGAGCTCGATGACCTTGCGCAGCTTGGGCGCGCGGTCGGCGAGCGTCCGCGCGTGCGCGCCGATCTCGTTGTCGCGGTGCCGCTCGACGTGGAGCAGCAGCACGGCGTCGGAGTGCTCGACGATGTAGCCGCCCTCCTGCTCGCCGAGCGCCGGGTTGACCCCGACGAGGACGAGGCCGGCGAGCGCGGCCCCCCACTCGACGAGCGGCCACTCGGCGACGTTGTGGGCCCAGATCGCGACGTGCTCGCCCGGCTCGGCGTGTTGGAGCAACCAGTGGGCGATCCGCTCCGCCTCGGCGAGGAGCTCGGCGAACGTCCACCGCTCCTCGGCGGCGGGCGGGGGCGGCGCGGTGATCAGCGCGGTGGCGTCGGGGCGCTCCGCGGCGGCGTGGCGGAGCAGGTCCCCGACCGTGCCCTCGCGCAGCGGCGTCGAGGTGTCGGCGGGGAGCTGGGACGGCGACGGGTTGGACAACGGGCTCTCCTCTCGTGGGACGCCGGTCGGCCCGACCGGCCCTGCGGCCATCCTACGGGGCTGGACGGTCTGCCCGGATAGTCTGTACGATCTCCGGATCCGGCCGACCGTCGAAGGGGAGCTCATGGCCACCAAGCTCATCACCGGATCGCGGGTCGTCGCGATCACCGGAGCCGCCCGGGGTATCGGGCTCGCGACCGCGAAGGCGGTGTACGCGACCGGCGCGAAGGTCGCGATCGCCGACATCGACGAGGCGGGGGCGAAGGCCGCCGCCGCCTCACTCGGCGACCGCGCGTTCGGCACGTTCGTCGACGTCACCGACTTCGACTCGTTCGCCGCGTTCATCGCCGCGACCGAGGACGCGCTCGGGCCGGTCGACGTGCTCGACAACAACGCCGGGATCATGCCGATCGGGCCGTTCCTCGAGGAGACGCCCGAGACCGCCGAGCGGCAGCTCACGATCAACGTCCTGGGCGTCCTCAACGGGATGAAGGCCGTCCTGCCGGGCATGCTCGCCCGCGGGCGGGGCCACATCTTCAACACCGCGTCGGCGGCCGGCAAGACCCCGGTCCCCGGGGGCCTGACCTACGCGGCGACGAAGGCCGCGATCGTGTCGGCGACCGAGACGGCGCGCGTGGAGTACCGCAACCGCGGCATCCACTTCACCTGCGTCATGCCGTCGTTCACGAACACCGACCTCATCGCCGGCACGAACGGCACCCGGTTCTTCAAGAACGCCGAGCCCGAGGACGTCGCCGCGGCGATCGTCGACGCGATCGAGAACCCGCGCCCCGACATCTACGTGCCGGGCACGCTCAAGGGCATGTTCACGGCGCAGAAGTTCGTCGGTCGCGGCGTCCGCGACGCGCTCAACCGCGCGATCAAGGCGGACCGGACGTTCCTCGAGATCGACCGCACCGCGCGCGCCGGCTACGAGAACCGGATCGCCGCCCCCGAGCCCGCCAAGGAGCTCGCGGCCGCGCCGTCCGACGACGCCGTCGTCCCCGCCGCCGATCCGGCGCGCGAGCCCGCGTCGGCGCGCGACTGAACCACCCCACCTCGTGGGGCCGCCCGGGTCGGCACGCCGATCCGGGGCGGTCGCACGATGACGCCCCGGCGGCGACGCGCGAGACTCGCCGGGCACCACCGTCCGATCCTCGACATCGACCCACAGGAACCACCCATGGCCACCGAAGCCCTCGTCTACGACGCCATCCGGACCCCCCGGGGCAAGGGGAAGAGCAACGGCTCGCTCCACGGCACCAAGCCGGTCGACCTCGTCGTCGGCCTCATGCACGAGACCCTGGCGCGCAACGCCAACCTCGACCCCGAGGGCATCGACGACGTCATCCTGGGCTGCGTGTCGCCGATCGGCGACCAGGGCGGCGACATCGCCAAGACCGCCGCGCTGAAGGCCGGGCTGCCGCAGACCGTCACCGGCGTCCAGCTCAACCGCTTCTGCGCGTCGGGCCTCGAGGCCGTCAACACCGCCGCGCAGAAGGTGCGCTCGGGCTGGGAGGACCTGTTCCTCGCCGGCGGGGTCGAGTCGATGTCGCGGGTGCCGATGGGCTCCGACGGCGGCGCGCTCTTCAGCGACGTCGAGTTCGGCTACGACAACCACTTCGTCCCGCAGGGCATCGGCGCGGACCTCATCGCGACGCTCGAGGGCTGGACCCGCGAGGACGTCGACGCGTTCGCGCTGCGCTCGCAGGAGAAGGCCGCCGCCGCCGAGGACGCCGGGTACTTCAAGGACTCGGTCGTGCCGGTGCGCGACCTCAACGACCAGGTCGTCCTCGACCACGACGAGTTCATCCGCCGCGGCACGACGATGGAGGTCCTCGGCAAGCTCAAGCCGTCGTTCGCGGCGATGGGCGAGATGGGTGGCTTCGACGCCGTCGCGCTGCAGAAGTACCACTGGGTCGAGGAGATCGACCACGTCCACCACGCCGGCAACAGCTCGGGCATCGTCGACGGCGCGTCGCTGCTCGTCATCGGCAACGAGGCCGCCGGCGAGCGCCACGGCCTGAAGCCGCGCGCGCGGATCCTCGCGACCGCCGTCTGCGGCGACGAGCCGACGATCATGCTCACCGCCCCCGGGCCCGCGTCGAAGAAGGCCCTGGCGAAGGCCGGCCTGAAGGCGTCCGACCTCGACCTCGTCGAGATCAACGAGGCGTTCGCGTCGGTGGCGATGCGCCTCATCAAGGACCTCGACATCGACCCCGAGATCACGAACGTCAACGGCGGCGCGATCGCGATGGGCCATCCGCTCGGCGCGACCGGCGGCATGATCCTCGGCACCGTCATCGACGAGCTGCACCGCCGCGGCAAGAAGTACGGCCTGGCCACCCTCTGCGTCGGCGGCGGCATGGGCATCGCCACCGTCGTCGAGGCGATCTGAGCCCCTCGCGGAACCGACGGAGACACGCATGAGCTTCACCAACACCATCCGCTGGGAGGACGCCGGCGACGGCGTCGTCAACCTCGTCCTCGACGACCCGAACCAGTCGGCGAACACGATGAACGCCGACTTCATGGCGTCGATCACCGCGACGGTCGACCGCCTGGAGGCCGAGAAGGACCGGATCAAGGGCGTCGTCCTGACGTCGGCGAAGAAGACGTTCTTCGCCGGCGGCGACCTCAACGACCTCATCTCGGTCACCCGTGAGCAGGCCGTCGAGATGACGGAGCGCGTCGCGGCGATGAAGGCCGACCTGCGCCGCCTGGAGACGCTCGGCCGGCCGGTCGTCGCGGCGATCGACGGCGCCGCGCTCGGCGGCGGCCTGGAGCTCGCGCTCGCCACGCACCACCGGATCGTCGTCGACGACCCGCGCATCCAGATCGGCCTGCCCGAGGTCACCCTCGGCCTGCTGCCCGGCGCCGGCGGCGTCGTCCGCACCGTCCGGCTCATCGGGCTGACCGACGCGCTGATGAAGGTCCTCCTGCAGGGCCAGCGGATGAAGCCCGCCAAGGCGCTCGAGGTCGGCGTGATCAGCGAGCTCGTCGACTCCGCCGACGCGCTGCTGCCCGCCGCCAAGGCGTTCATCGCGGCCAACCCCGAGGCCGTCCAGCCGTGGGACGTCAAGGGCTACAAGATCCCGGGCGGCGGACCGTCGCACCCGAAGATCGCGGCGAACCTGCCGGCGCTCCCCGCCACGCTGCGCAAGCAGCTCAAGGGCGCGAACATGCCGGCGCCGAAGAACATCATGGCCGCCGCCGTCGAGGGCGCGCAGGTCGACGTCGACACCGCCCTGGCGATCGAGGGTCGGTACTTCCTCGACCTGCTCACCGGTCAGGTCGCGAAGAACATGATCCAGGCGTTCTTCTTCGACATGCAGGCCGTCAACGGCGCGCGTGGCCGGTCGAAGGACCGCGAGCCGTGGAAGGCGACGAAGGTCGTCGTCCTCGGCGCCGGGATGATGGGCGCCGCGATCGCCTACGTCTGCGCGAAGGCCGGCATCGACGTGGTCCTCAAGGACGTGTCGCTGGAGTCCGCCCAGAAGGGCAAGGCGTACAGCGAGAAGCTCGTCGCCAAGGCGGTCCAGCGCGGCCGCTCGACGCAGGAGCAGGGCGACGCGCTGCTCGGCCGCATCCTCGCGACCGACAAGGCCGAGGACGCCAAGGGCTGCGACGCGGTCATCGAGGCGGTGTTCGAGGATCCGAAGCTCAAGGCGCAGGTGTTCGCCGAGATCGAGCCGTTCCTCGCGCCCGACGCGCTGCTGGGGTCGAACACGTCGACGCTGCCGATCACCGGCCTCGCCGAGGGCGTGACCCGCCCGGCGGACTTCATCGGCCTGCACTTCTTCAGCCCGGTCGACAAGATGCCGCTGCTGGAGATCATCAACGGCGAGCAGACGTCCGAGGAGACGACGTCGCGCGCGCTCGACCTCGCCAAGCAGATCCGCAAGACCCCGATCGTCGTCAACGACTCGCGCGGGTTCTTCACGAGCCGCACGATCGGCACGTTCCTCTACGAGGGCATGAACCTCCTCGCCGAGGGCGTCCCCGCCCAGTCGATCGAGCAGGCGTCGGCGCAGGCCGGCTACCCCGCCCCGATCCTCCAGCTCATGGACGAGCTGACGCTCACGCTGTTCCGCAAGGTCCGCGACGAGACGGTCGCCGCGGTCGAGGCCGAGGGCGGCACGTTCGAGGCCGAGCCGGCGTTCGCCGTCCTGGACCGCATGGTCGAGGAGTTCGAGCGCCCGGGCCGCTCCGGGGGCAAGGGCTTCTACGACTACGACGAGTCCGGCAGGCGCGGCAAGCTCTGGACCGGCCTCGTCGACGCGTTCGGCGGCGTCGCCGACCCGGCGACGAACCCGGCCGCGGCGATCCCGTTCGAGGACCTCAAGGAGCGGATGCTCTTCCGCGAGGCGCTCGAGACGGTGAAGTGCCTCGACGAGGGCGTCCTGGAGTCGGTCGCCGACGCGAACATCGGGTCGATCCTGGGGATCGGGTTCCCGGCCTGGACCGGCGGGGTGCTGCAGTACGTCAACGGCTACCAGCGCCCCGGCGCCGGCAACGACGCGCCGGTCGGCCCGGCGGTTTTCGTCGAGCGGGCCCGCGAGCTCGCCGCCGCGTACGGCGAGCGGTTCGCGCCGCCGGCGTCGCTGGTCGCCAAGGCCGAGGCCGGCGAGGTCTACACGGACAAGGTGCCCGCCGCGGCCTGACCGGCCGCGGCCACGTCCGGGTACGTCCCCGCCGGAAACACCCGGTGGGGACGTGCCGGACGATCGAATGCGAAACGATGGTCCGGATGCCCGACCACGACGCGCAGCTCACCGCCCCGGCGCCCCGGCGCCGCATCGCCATCCCCGGGACGTTCAACCTGCGCGACGTCGGGGGGCTGTCGACGGCGGCCGGGCCGGTCCGCTCCGGGGTGTTGTTCCGGTCCGATGGATTGGCGAACCTCGACGACGACGGCCGGGCCGCGTTCGCCGCGCTCGGCGTGCGGACGGTCGTCGACCTGCGCCAGGCCCGCGAGGCGGAGCAACATCCGAGCGCGCTGCCGGACGACGGGCCCGAGCGCCACCACGTCCCCGTGTTCGCCGTCGCGGGCGAGCTCGGCATCGACATGGACAGGCTCGCCGACATCGGCGTGCTCTACCGCGCGCTGCTCGACCGCTGCGCCGAGGGGCTGACGGCCGCGGTCCGGCGTCTGGCCGCGCCCGGCGCGCTGCCGGCGCTGGTGCACTGCGCCGCCGGCAAGGATCGGACGGGGATGGTCGTCGCCCTGAGCCTGAGCCTGGCCGGGGTGCCCGACGAGCAGATCGTCGAGGACTACAGCTTCACCGCCAGGCTGCTCTCCGGCGACGTCCGCGATCGCTTGGAGCGCGAGGCGATCGAGGCGGGCCTGGCGACGCAGTTGCTCGCGGTCGCCATGGACGCCCCGGCCCCGGCGATGGCCGAGACGCTCACCCACCTGCGGGAAGCCCACGGCGGCGCCGAGGCGTACCTTCTGCGGGGTGGGGCGAGTGAGGAAGAGCTGCAGCGCCTGCGCGATGCGCTGGTGGGCTGACGTGAGCGGTGTCGTCACCGATGCCGGCGGGCCGCGGGCGCGCCGCCGCTCGCTCTACATGACGAAGGTCGTTTGGACATACTGTCCGTACAATCCGTATGAGGGGAGGGCCCTGTGGCCTACGTGATCACCGAGGCGTGCATCGGCACGAAGGACAGCAGCTGCACCGAGGTGTGCCCGGTCGACTGCATCCATCCAACGCCGGACGAGGGCGGGTTCGAGGCGGCCGATCAGCTGTTCATCGACCCCGACGAGTGCATCGACTGCGATGCCTGCGTCGAGGCCTGCCCGGTGGACGCGATCTACTCCGAGGACCAGGTCCCGGGCGATCTGCAGTCCTACATCGCCAAGAACGCCGCGCACTACGCGTAGGCGGCGCGTCGCGGTCAGGCCAGGTCGTCGAGGTGGATCGCCTCGATGCCGGCCGCGGCGCAGGCGCGCACCAGGCGCCGGTCGGTGGAGTGCAGTGGCAGCGCGAACCCTTCGGCGGCCGCCGCATAGGCGGCGTCGTAGGGACTCATGGTGTCGCGCAACGACCAGATCCGCTCCAGGCGTGGGCCGGTGGCGTCGAGCGCGAAGTCCAGGTGCCGCAGGGTTCGCACGGCCGCTGCTCCGGCGTCGGCGTCCAGGTGGCCTCGGCGGACCAGGCGACGCAGGGCGTGCGTGGCCTCGACCTGGCCGTGGGCCGCGGTGATCAGGACGACGTCCTCCGAGCCGGTGAACCCGTCGAGGACCCGATCGGCGCCCTCGCGGTGGCGCCCGTCGATCAGGAGCTCGACGATGGCGGACGCGTCGAGCAACAGGTGGCGGTGTCGAGATCCTCCGGAACGTTGCGCAGATGGAGGGTGGCCATGGCCGGACGGTAGCGGATCATGCTTGCGTCATCTGCTTGCAGGCGGCTTGGTCGTTCATGGCCGGAGCGTGGCGACCCGACCTGCGGCGGAGCCAGTGGGCTTTCGCGACGGTTCGGCGTCAAAGCCGCCGCACGGCCGTGGAATCGGGCGTCGGCGTCAGCCCCTCGGGCGCGGACGGACCACCCTGACCCGGACGGTGCGCGCCGGCGATCCGGCGGCGCGCACGCGCAGGCCGCGCAGGCCCGGCCGGGCGAAGCGGACCCGCACGGCGATCCGGCCCCGGCGGTCGCTCCGCGCCCGGCGCCCGGCGATCCGCAGCGTCGCGCCGCGCACCGGGACCCACCGTGCGTCCTCGCGCCGGTGCACCCGCAGGCGCAGGCGCACCGTGCGGCCGGCGACCGGGCGTCGTGGCGACACGCGCACCCGCAGGACGCCACCGGAGGGGGCGACCGCCGGCGCGGGGGCGACGGCCGGCAGGCAGGACGCCGTGACGTAACAGGCCAGGGGCGGCTCCTGGTCGGTCGGCTCGACGCTGTCAGCGCCGCTGAGCAGGTCGGGCACGCGCGCCAGCAGCCCCACCGGGTCGGCACCGGGGATCGGACCCGTCAGGCACCCCACGGGGGCCGCGCGCCCCGGCACCGCCGGGCCGTCGTGGGCGAGCGCGTCGACGGTGAGCGCGAAGGCGATCGGGTCGGCGCTGCCGGTGAGGATGTGCTCCGACGTCGACAGCGCGCACACGTCCTGGATCGCGACGTTGGTGATCCGCCCGCCGCCGCCGTGCAGCGACGAGCTGCCGGTGTCGTCCTGGTTGGGCTGGACCGTCTCGTCGGTCCGGGTGTAGACGTTGGTGTACGAGATCCCCGGGAACGTCTCCTGGTGGCTGTTGAGCGCATCGAGGAACGCCGACCCCGCCGACTGCTGGTGGATGGCCGGGCTGCAGCCGGGATCGCAGCGATCCAGGCTCGTACTGCCGTGGTTGGACGGCACCAGCCCCACGAGGTCGTCGACCATCGGCCGCAGGTCCCGCCAGAACCGCAGCGCCCAGCGCGGGATCATGCCGCCCTGGCTCGCCCCGACGATCGAGATCCGCCGGCCAGCGCGACGGTGCGTCTCGCGGATCGCGTGGACGACGTACTCGGCGTTGACCTGGATGTCTCCGGTCGCGCGGTTGGGGATGCGCACCGTGCAGGTCGGGACGCCGTGGGCGCGCAGGCCCGGCTCGTAGGTGTGCGACCAGTTCGCCTCGGGGGTGACGTTCGTGCCGTGGACGAGCAGCACCGGCGTGCGCGACGCGTCGTCCACGTCGGCGCCGCACCGCAGCGACGCAGCCAGCGCGGGGGCCGGGACGCGCAGCGCGGGTGGGGGCGCGTCGACCGGGGCGTAGAGCGGCATGGCCCATCATGGCCGACGCCGTCGGGGCGGCGCCACCTCGGGCCGGCGCGTCGATCGGGACGGGCGGTCCGGTTTGGCGGTGCGGGCCCGCGGTGGGCGCCCCACGGCATCGCCCTCGGGCGGAGGGACGGGGCCGTCGTCGCTGCCCGTCGCCGTCGGCGGTCGCCCGGATAGTGTCCGCCCAGGCGTCGCGGCCCCGTCGTGGCGATCCCTGATTCCGATGGCGCTCCCTGATCCCCTCGCCCCCGACGACGGCCCGACGGTGCCCGACGACAAGCGCACCGTCGCGCTGCTGGACGCGGCCCGCAGCGTGATCGTCGACTTCGGGATCCGCCGGATGACGATCGACGACGTCGTCAAGCGCTCCGGCGTGTCGCGGATGACCGTCTACCGCCGGTTCTCGGGTCGTGACGAGCTCGTCACCGCGGTGATCCGCCGCGAGCTCGAGCAGAACGCGGCCACGATCCTCGCCGCCGTCCGCGACACCGAAGGCGCGGAGGCGCGGCTGATCGAGGCGTTCACCACCGCCACGCGGGTGGTCGAGGGCAACTCGCTGCTCACCCGGCTCTTCGAGCTCGAGCCCGAGCTGCTGCTGCCGTACCTCACGACGCGCGCCGAGCCGTTCGTCGCGGGGAGCATCGCGTTCATGCGGCCGTTCGTCCGCGCGGTGCGGGTGGCGGCCGGCGACCCGGATCCCGACGCCGGACTGGACGAGACCGCCGAGATCATCGGCCGGATCGGCATGTCGCTCCTGCTGACCCCGGCGGTCGTCCTGGACCTGTCGGACGACGACGCGGTCCGGACCTTCGCCCGCGAGCACCTGCTGCCGATCGCCCGTCGTACGGGCTGAGCCCTGCTCCGCGGCCCCGCGCGTTCGGTGACGGGGGACGAGGGGCCGGTGCCGGCGGTGACCCGTAGCGGTGCATGGCGCACGTGAGTCATTTGGTACAGATCGACGAATCTCGTATCAAACTCTCGAATCGGTGCTACGCTCCGTCGGCCCCTCGACCCCGGAGCCTCCATGCCCCTCGAGCTCAGCGACGAGCAGCAGGCCTTCGTCGACGCCATCGCCGACTTCTGCGCCCGCGAGTGCGGGACCCGCGAGCAGCGCGACGCGCTGACCCACGGCGGCCGCGAGCCCCACAGCCAGGAGCTCTACGAGAAGATGGCCGCGCTCGGATGGATCGGCGTGTCGACGCCCGAGGAGCACGGCGGCCTGGGCGGTGGGGCGGTCGACATGTGCCTCTTCCTGGAGCACTCCCAGCGCGGCCTGGCCCCGATCGGCGGCATCGCCCCGACCTGGATCGTCGGCGGCGCGTTCGAGCGGTTCGGCACCGCGGACCAGAAGCGGGCGGTCCTCGGGGGCGTCGTCGCCGGGCGCAACCAGGCGATCGCGATGTCGGAGCCCGAGGCCGGATCCGACGTCGGCGCGCTGACCTGCCGGGCCGAGAAGGTCGACGGCGGCTGGCGGATCAACGGGCAGAAGACCTGGATCTCCAACGCCCACATCGCCGATCACGTGCTGCTCGTCGCCCGGTCGACGCCCGGCGGGGCCAAGCACGAGGGCCTGACGATGCTCGACGTCGAGCCGTCGAAGGTCGAAGGCCTGGACATGCGCCTGATCGAGACGATGGGCGGCGCCGAGCAGAACGACATGTTCTTCACCGACACGTTCGTGCCCGACTCGGCCGTCGTCGGGCAGGTCGACGGCGCGTGGACGCAGCTCATGGCCGGGCTCAACACCGAGCGGCTCATCCTCGCCGCGCTCATGCTCGGCCGGGCGCAGCGCGCCTTCGACGACACGCTGCGCTACGTCCGCGAGCGCAGGCAGTTCGGCCGGCCGATCGGGAGCTTCCAGACGCTGAAGCACCGGCTGGCCGACATGGCGACCGAGCTGGAGTGCACGCGGCTGCTCGTCTACGACGTCGCGCAGCGGGTGGACGCCGACCCGTCGGCGATGCTCGCCCGCGAGAGCTCGATGGTCAAGCTCAAGGCGACCGAGGTCGCCAAGCACGTGGCGCTCGAGGGGATGCAGATGATGGGCGGCTACGGCTACGCGCGGGAGTACGACATGGAGGGTCACCTGCGGGCCACGGTCGTGTCGACGATCTACGGCGGCACGAGCGAGATCCAGCGCGACATCATCGGGCGCACGCTCGGCCTGTAGAACGACGACCACGAGGGACGAGGAATGGGCGAGAAGCGCACCGGCCGGATGGCCAAGTCACGTCTGGGACGGGCGGCCAAGCTCGGCGGCCTGGCCGCCGGCCATGCCGCGCGCGAGGCCCGCACCCGCACGCGGACCCTCGGCAAGGACGACGACGCCAAGCAGCACGCGATCGGCGAGGCGCACCTGGAGACCGCGCGCCGGCTCGTCCGCGTGCTCGGCACGATGCGCGGCGCGGCGATGAAGCTCGGCCAGACGCTGTCCGTCATCGACGTCGGCGTCGTGCCCG
The DNA here is from genome assembly GCA_023230855.1 of Solirubrobacteraceae bacterium. Classification (GTDB taxonomy): domain Bacteria; phylum Actinomycetota; class Thermoleophilia; order Solirubrobacterales; family Solirubrobacteraceae; genus Patulibacter. Next base: position 150,314 of record JALNWQ010000009.1, on the reverse strand, counting down.
AGTCCCACCGCGCCCAGGTCCAGGCCGAGCTGGCCAAGCTCCAGCACATGGCGCCGACGGTGTCGTTCGCGCAGATGCGCCGCGTCATCGAGGAGGACCTCGGTGGGCCGCTGGCGGAGTTCTTCGCCGAGTTCCATGAGGAGCCGATCGGCGCGGCGTCGATCGGGCAGGTCTACCGGGCGGTGCTGCCCGACGGGCGCGAGGTCGCGGTGAAGGTCCAGTACCCGGGGATCGCCGACGTCGTCCGCGCCGACATGAAGAACATGGGCATGGCGCTGAAGCTCGCGTCGAAGCTCATGCCGGGGTTCGACTCGCGGGAGATCGCCGACGAGGTGAGCGAGCGGATCAGCGAGGAGCTCGACTACGAGCTCGAGGCGTCCAACCACAAGGCGATGGCCCGCGAGTACCGCGACCATCCGTTCTTCGTCGTGCCCGACGTCGTCTCGTCGCTCTGTCGCGAGCGCGTCATCGTCACCGAGTTCGTCCACGGCCGCAAGTTCACCGACGTCGTCCACGACGACGACGCGGCGCGCGACCGTTGGGGCGAGATCCTCTTCCGGTTCTACGTCAACGCCCCGTTGCGGTCCAAGCTCCTCAACGGCGACCCGCACCCCGGCAACGCGATCTTCCTCGACGACGGCCGCGTGGCGTTCCTCGACTTCGGGTTCTTCAAGCGCCAGACGCAGTCCGAGATCGACGTGCAGCTCGAGCTGCTGCGCGCCGTCTACGCCCGCGACGCCGACACGCTGTACGACATCACCGTCCGCGAGGGGATCATCACCGGCGGCCGCGAGATGGTGCAGCCGCTGCTGGAGAAGTACGACGCGGTCACCTGGTGGTTCATGCGCGACGAGGACGTCACGCTGCAGCCCGACACGGTGACGAAGGTCGTGCTCGAGCAGGCCGAGATGGAGAAGGAGGGGTTCGGCCGGATCACGCTCCCCGCCGACCACCTCGTGACCCTGCGCGCGTTCGGCCTGGTGCTCGGGATCCTCGGCCAGCTGCGGGCGACGAACAACTGGTTCCGCATCGGTCGCGAGGTGATCTTCGACGAGGCGCCGGTCACCGAGCTGGGCCGGATCGAGGCCGGCGACGCCGTGCCCGACGCCGACGGGGCCACGGCATGACCGGCGGCCCGTGGGTCCGTCGCGACCGGGGAGCCGGTACCCGCACGACCCGTCGTGGTACGGATCGACGGATTTCGTACCACGCGTGCCGACCGGTGGTAGGGTCCGGCGGTGGCGAGGGCGACAGGGAGGTCCACGGTGCATGACGGGTCCCACACCGACGGCCGGACGACGCCGGACGGCGCGGTCGACGACGACGTGGCGCCCGCGGCGGGCCGGGCCGACGCGGGAGCCGACCGCCCGTCGGCCGACCCGCTCATCCCCGACCCGGCCGACGCCGCGCTCTACGCGCCCGGCCGCGGGTCGCTCGTCTGGACCCACGGCAGCGACGTGCGCGTCATGGCCGCGTCGGTCTACGCGCTCCTGCTCCAGGTGTCGCACCCGACCGTCGGCGCCGGCGTCGCCGAGCACTCGACGTTCCTCACCGACCCGTGGGGCCGGCTGCTGCGCACGCTCGACTACGCGACGACGATCGGCAACGGCCGGCCCGAGCACGCCGCCGCGATGGGCCGCAAGATCCGGGTGTCGCACAAGCGGATCAAGGGCGTCGGGCCGGACGGCACGCGGTACCACGCGCTGGAGCCCGAGGCGTACGCCTGGGTCCACCTCACCCTCGGCGAGGGGATGATCCAGGCCCACCGCCACATGGGCCGACGCCTGAGCGCCGCCCAGGAGGAGGCGCTCTGGCACGACTGGCGCAAGGCCGGTCGGCTGCTCGGCATCCGCGACCGCGACCTGCCGGAGACGTGGGCCGAGGCCCAGGTCCTGCGCGACCGGATGGTGGCCGAGCGGCTCGGGCACAACGAGGCGGTCGACCAGGTCCTCACCCTGCTGCGCGGGCCCGCGCCACCGTCGCGACGGATCCCGCGACCGCTCTGGCGGCTCGTCAGCGCGCCGGCCGGGGAGCTCATGCTCATCGTCACCGGGGGGCTCATGGACCCGGACCTGCGCTCGCGCCTGGGCATCCCGTGGGGGCCGGCCCGGCAGCGCGCGTTCCGCGTCGTCGGGGCGCTCGGCCGGGCCGCGTCGCTGCCGATGATGCTCACCCCGCCGCTGCGCTCCGCCGGGCCGTGGTACCTGTGGTTGCGCGGCCGCACCACCCGCAGCCGCGCCGTCGACCGGGTCGCGCTCGACATCGAGACCCCCGGGTCGTCCCGGCCGTGACCCCGGTCGTCCGCATCGGCGTCGCCCGCGGACGCGCCGGGCTTCGACCACGATCCGTGGCCGGGCGCCCGTGACGTCACGGGGGGCGCACTGACATGGCGTCGTCGGCGGTGGGGAGAGGAGCGCTGACGGAGCTGCCGAGCACGGTCGGGTCGATGGGCGTCCTGACCCTGCGCACGGTCCGGGCGATCATCCGGACCCCGACGGCGTTCGGTCCCGAGCTCGCCGCCCAGATCGCGTTCGCGCTGCGCGTCGGATGGATGCCGCTCGTCCTCGCGGCGGTCGCGATGTCGTACGGGCCGGCGGGCATCCAGGCCGCCGGGTTCCTCAACCTCTTCGGCGCGATCGACCGACTGGGCGGCCTGTTCGCGATCACCGTCATCCGCGAGTTCGCGCCGCTCGTCTGCGCGATCGTCGTCGCCGGGGTGGCCGGCACCGCGATGTGCGCCGACCTCGGCGCGCGCAAGGTCCGCGAGGAGCTCGACGCGCTGTCGGTCCTCGGCGTCGACCCGGTGACGAACCTCGTCGTGCCGCGGTTCCTCGCGCTCGTCTTCGTCACGATGGTCCTCAACGTCTACGCCCTGGTGTTCGGCACCCTCGCCGGGGTGCTCGTGGCGGTCATCAACGACTCCACGCCCGGCGTGTTCTTCCACGCGTACTTCAACAACGCGGCGGCGCTCGAGATCGCCGCGGCGTTCCTCAAGACCGCGATCTTCGGCGGGATCATCGCGATCGTCTGCTGCTACAAGGGCCTGCACGCCGAGGGCCGGCCGGCGTCGGCCGCGCGGTGAACCAGGCCGTCGTCCTGACCTTCCTCGCCATCGGCCTGGTCGACTACGCGTTCACCCAGACGCTGCTGGCGATCAGCCCCGAGCTGTCGGCGGTCCGCTGATGCTCGCGCTGCGCAACGGGATCGAGCTCGTCGGCGAGATCCTCCACTTCTCGTGGTCGATCATCGTCCGGGTCCTGACCGGGCGGGTGCTGCGGTTCTTCGGCGAGGCGGTCCGCCAGGCCGGGGTCTTCATCACCGGGTCGGTCGGCGTCATCTTCCTCATGGTGTTCGCGCTGGGCCTGCAGTGCGGGATCCAGGCCGCCTACGGGGTGCAGGCGGTCGGGGCGCCGTCGGTGTCGGGGGCGTTCACCGCGCTGTGCAACCTGCGCGAGGTCGCGCCGTACGCGTTCGGGTACATGATGGCGGCGAAGGTCGGGACCGGCATCGTCGCCGAGCTCGGAGCGATGCGGATCTCGGACGAGATCGACGCGCTCGAGGTCATGGGGTTCGACCCGGTCAACTTCCTGGCGGCCACGCGGCTGCTGGGGATGATGGTCGTGCTGCCGTTCGTGTTCGTCATCGCGATGGGGGTCGCGTTCGCCGGGTCCTACGTGGCGGTCGTCATCCAGATCGCGCGGGTGTCACCGGCCGCCTACCTCGAGATCTTCTGGGTGTTCCAGACCCCGACCGACCTCGTCTTCTCGCTCGTCAAGGGCATGACGATGTCGGGGTTCGTCATCCTCGTCGCCTGCTACTTCGGCTACAACGCCAGCGGCGGACCGGTGGGGGTGGGCACCGCGACGGCACGGTCGATGGCGGTGAACATCGTCGGCATCCACGCCATCGGGCTGCTCACCACCCAGCTGTTCTGGGGCGGCGACCCACGATCCCCGGTGGGCGGCTGACGTGCGGATGACCGGTCCTCCGTGCCGGGGCGACGCCCCGCGACCCGTGGTGGGCGCCTGACGTGCTGCGTCCGGCCCGTGCGCTGCCCGTGCTCCTCGCGCTCGTCGCGGTGGTCGTCGCCGTCGTGCTCCTCACCGGCGGGGAGCGGTACCGCGTGACGATGGTGACGCCCGACGCCGGACAGCTCGTCGTCGGCAACCACGTGACCGTCGCCGGACTGCCCGTCGGGCAGGTCACCGCCGTGCGCCTGGCCCGCGACCGCCGGGCCGAGGTGGAGCTGCGGATCGACGAGCCGCGCTGGCGGCCGCTGCCCCGCACGGTGCACGCCACGATAGCCCCCGGCGGCCTGGCCGGGCAGGCCAACCGCGTCGTCGCGCTCGAGATCCCGCCGACGACCGACGGCGCGTCCGCGGCGACGATCCCCGACGGCGGCGCGATCGACCCGGCCAACGTCCGCGGGATCGTCGACCTCGACCACCTGCTCGCGAGCCTCGACGACGACACCCGCGAGCGGCTCGCTCGGATGATCCGACGCGCCGACGGCAACCTCGCCCGCACCGGCGCCGGCGGAAACGCGGCGCTTCGCGAGGCCTCGCCTGCGTTCTACGCCGTCCGCGACGTCCTGCGCGACGTGTCGGGGCAGGAGGAGACGCTCGACCGGCTGCTGCGCAGCACCGACGCGCTCACCGGCACGCTCGTCGAGCACGAGGAGGACCTGCGCTCCGGCCTGGCGTCGACGCGCCGAGTGGCGCGCACGCTCGTCGAGCGGCGCAGCGACCTCGCCGACCTCGTCGACCACGCCCCGGGGTTGCTGCGCGAGGCGACCGCGACGCTGCGCCGCGCCCGCCCGACGCTGCGCGCGCTGGAGCCGACGATCGCCGCCGCCGGCCCGCTCGTCGACCCGCTGCTCGACGTCGCCGCCCGGCTGCGCCGCGCCACCCCGGCGCTGCTGCGCACGATCGACGGCGGCCGCGACCTCGTCCGGCGCGCCCGGCCGCTGCTGGATCGGGTGCCGGCGATGCTGCCCGAGATCGACGACGGGCTGCAGAAGGCGCACACGACGTTCCGGTCGGTCCGGCCGCTCATGACCCGGATCGCGCCGTACGTCCCCGACGTGCTCGCCGGGTTCACGTCGGCGTTCGCCGGGGCGTCCGGCGGCTACTACGACGCCAACGGCATGTACGCGCGGGTGAGCCTCAACGCCGGCGGCGGGCTGCTGGAGGGCCTGCCCGACCCGGGGATCGTGCCGGGGCTCTTCGCCCAGGACGGGTTCCGCACCGGCCGGACGAACCGCTGCCCCGGCGCCGCCGCCCCGGCGACGGCCGACGGGTCGAGTCCGTGGGTCCCGTCCGGCATCACCTGCGACCGGGGGCACGACCAGTGACCCGGTGGATGATCCTGCCGCTGCTGGCGGTCGTGGCGGTCGTCGCCGTGCTCGCCCTGCGCGACGGCGGCGACGACGGGCATCGCGTCGACGTCGTCTTCGACAGCGCCCGCGGGCTCCAGGAGGGGTCGCTCGTCAAGGTCGCCGGCGCCCGGGTCGGCCGGATCACCGCCATCACGCTCACCGACGACCGCCACGCCCGCGTGTCGCTGCTCGTCGACGGCGACGTCGGCGCGTTCCGCCGCGACGCCGAGTGCGGGGTGCGGCCCGAGGGGCTCATCGCCGAGAACTTCGTCGACTGCGACCCGGGCACCCCCGGCGCCGGGCCGCTCGCCGAGGGCCCGGACGGCGTGCCGACGGTGCCCGTCGACGGCACGACCCGCCCGGTCAACCTCGCCGACCTCCTCAACCTGTGGTCGGTCCCCACCGGCGAGCGCGCCCGCGTCCTCGTGAGCCAGCTCGGCCTGGGCCTCAGCGCCTCCGGCGACGACCTCAACCGGATCCTGCGCCGCACGAACCCGGCCATGCGCGAGGCGGACCGGCTGCTGGCGATCCTCGACCGTCAGCGGTCGCGATTGCGCTCCACCGTCGAGCGCACCCAGCGGGTGATGGCGGTCCTCTCCGACCGCCGCGGCAGCCTGCACCGCCTGACGACGACCGGCCGCGCGGTGACCCGACGCGTGGCGCGGCGCGCCCCCGAGCTCGAGGCGACGCTGCGGCGGATGCCCGCGCTGCTCGACGCGGCCGCGCCGGCGCTGCGCGAGCTCGACGTCCTGAGCGACCGCGCCGAGCCGCTGCTCGCCGCCGGCGACCGTGCGGCGCCGGGCCTCGTGCGCCTCGGCCGGCGCGCCGGACCGGTCATCCGCACCGCCGACCGCACGCTGCGCCGGATCACCGGGCCGCTGCGCGAGGTCCGCACCGGCATGCGCGACCTGGCGCCGCTGCTGCCGGTCGCCGACCGCGGCCTGCGCAACGCCACCCCGACGGTCACCGAGAGCGACCGCACCCTCGTCGCGCTGCGCGACGCCGGGTTCTTCGAGGGGCTGTGGTCGTTCCTCTACTACGCCGGGTCGGCGCTGTCGCGGTACGACGTCAACGGCCACCTCTTCGGCGGGCACATCCTCCTCAACCGCTGCATGATCTTCGCCCACCAGCCCGTGGAGGGCTGCTCGGCGTGGCAGCGCGACGAGGCGGCGGCCGGCACGCCGACGCGCCCCGGACCGGCCGCCGCGGCCCGTGGAGGCGCCCGATGAGCCCCGCGCCGCGCCGCCCGCCGACGATCGGCCGCCGCGACCCGCTCGACCGGCTCGAGGCGCGTGCCGGCGCCTTCGGCGTCGCCATCATCCTCGTCGCGGCGATCGTGTTCGGCATCTCGTGGGGCGCGTCGCGGGGGCTGCCGTGGCGCGACTACCAGCGGGTGTCGGTCCTCGTCCCCGACGCGGCGCAGCTCGTCCGCGGCGACGAGGTGCGGATCGGCGGGGCGCGCGTCGGCCGGCTCGAGCGGATCGCGCCGCACACGCAGGACGACGGCACGGTCATCGCGCGCCTCGACCTCCAGCTCGACCCGGGCCAGGGCCCGCTGCCGGTCGACTCGACGGTGACCGTCGCGCCGGTGAACCTCTTCGGCAACAAGTACGTCGACCTCGTCCGCGGCCGGTCCACGACGACGGTGCCCGACGACGGTGCGCTCACCGTAGACCGCGCCCGGCCGATGGTCGAGCTCAGCGACATCCTCGCCGACGTCGACCCGACGTTCGCCGCCCGCGTGCGTCGGATCCTCGACGAGGCCGGCACGGCGTTCGCCGGACGCGGGCACGAGATCGCCGGGCTCGTCGACGCGGCCACGACCCTCCTGCCGCGGCTGCGGCGGTTCTCGGCGCTCATGGCCGACCCGGCCAATCGGTTGGAGTCGCTCCTCGTGCGGGTCGACACGACGATGGGCCTCCTCGACGACCTGCGACCGGTGCTGCCGTCGCTGCTCGACGACGCGACGCGGGTGCTCGCGGCCCTCGACGCGTCCGGTCCCGCGCTGGAGCGGACCCTCGCCCGCGCGCCGGGGCTCATGGCCACCGGCGCCACCGCGCTGCGCGAGGCCACCCCGGTCCTGCGCGACCTGCGCGTCGTCGCGTCGCGCCTGGCCCCGGTCGCCGACCGCCTGCCCGGCACGGTGGCCGGGGCGGAGCGGCTGCTGGCCGCCACCGACCGGACCCTGTCGCCCGCCACCCGGATCGTCGAGACCGCCGCCGGCGGCGGTCGGATCCTGCGCGGGCTGGCGGCGCAGCGGGCGCCGCTGGAGCGGGTGCTCGCCGACCTCGACCTCGTCAACGCGCCGCTGCAGGGCGTGGTGCGCACCCTCGGCGACGCCCAGATCCACTGTGGCGTGGCCGGGCTCATGGGCCGCAACCTGCCGGCGGCGGTCAACGGCGGCGACCGCACCGGCGCGTGGCTGTCGGGCCTGCTCTTCCTCGACCCCGACGCGCTGCTGCCGGCCGCGACGCAGCACGGCAACCTCCACGTCGACCCGTACCCGCGCGCCGACGCGGGGGGCTGCGCCGCCGGCAACGCGCGCTACGCCGAGGGCCGTCGGGTCGGGCCGGCGGACGCCGACGACACCGTGCTCGACATCCGCGCCCCCGCCGAGGCGACCGAGCGCGCCCGCCGCGCCGGGCTGCTCGACCGACACGAGGGGACGGACCGATGAGGCTCATCGCCCCCCGCGTGCACCGCCGCCGGCCGCCGTACCTCGTCATCGGCGCGATCGGCGTCGCCGTCTTGGCGCTGGCGGTCGCCCTCATCGTCACCGGCAGCGGCCTGCCGGGCGGGCGCGACGGTCGCCGGGTCCACGGGATCTTCGGGTCGACGTCCGGCCTGCGGGTCGGGTCCCCGGTCCGCGTCGCCGGCGTGCAGGTCGGCCGGGTCGACGCGGTCGATCCCGCCGACGACGGCGCCGCCCGGGTGACGTTGTCGCTCGACGACGATGCGCCCCCGCTGCGCGAGGGCACCCGGCTGCAGGTCCGCCCGCGGGTGTTCCTCGAGGGCGGCTACATCGTCCAGGTCGAACCGGGACCGCCCGACCGTCCGCTGCTCGCCGACGGGGCGACGGTGCCGCTGGAGGACACGTCGTTGTCGGTGTCGTTGCCGTCGGTCGTCGGGGCGCTCGACAAGGACGCCCGCACCCTGCTGACGTCGACCGTCGAGGAGCTCGACGCGGCGCTGGCCCGCAGCGGCTCCGCCCGGCCGCTCGTCCGCGACCTGCCGCCGACGTTGCGCGACGCGACCCGCCTGACCCGTGCGCTGCGCGGCGAGGAGCCGGGCGACCTGCGCGAGCTCCTGCGCGACGCGGAGCGCCTGACCGCGACCCTCGCCGCCGGTCGCGACCGCCTGGGCGGCACGCTGTCCGGGCTGCGCACCGTCATGGGCACCCTCGCCGGCGAGGACGCCGAGCTGCGCGCGGTGCTCGCCGAGCTGCCGCGGATCGCCCGCGAGAGCCCGGCGGCGTTGCGGGCCGTCCGGGCGGCGCTCCCCGACCTGGACGGGCTCATCGCCGACCTGGGACCGACGTTGCGCGCCACCCCGGCGCTGCTGCGCGCCGCCCGCGGCACGCTCCGCCAGGCCGAGCTCGCGTCGCGCCCGTCCGAGATCCCCGCGCTCGTCCGCGCCGCCCGTCCGCTGCTCGACGAGCTGCCGGCGTTCGCGGACGCCGGCCGGGCGACGCTCGGCCAGGCCGTGCCGCTCCTGCGCTGCCTCGACGAGCGGCTCATCCCCGGGTTCACCGCGAAGATCGAGGACGGCGACCACACCACGGGGCACGACGTCCTGCAGGAGCTGCTGTCGATGTCGGTCGGCCTGGCGTCCAGCGGCGGGGCGTTCGACGCCAACGGCGCGATGGTGCGCCTGGCGCCGACCGCGGGCACGTCGGTCATCAGCGCCGGAGCCGCCGACGGCGTCGGGCCGTTCACCGCCACGAGCGGTCAGGCGATCCAGGGCGCGCGACCGGTCTGGTACGGCACCCGCGGCCTGCCGCCGTTCCGGCCCGACCTGCCCTGCCACGAGCAGCCGCTGCCGTCGCTGCGCACGGCGTCCGCCCCGGCTCCGCGCACCCGCACCGCGCGCCGGACCGCCCCGGTGCCGGTCCCGGACGACCGGGCCGACGCGCGCTCGATGGTGCGGCGCCTGCAGCGGGCGCTCGACCGCTCGGGGGCGACGACCGGGAAGGGCGTGGGCGGCGCGGGCGCCGCGACGACCGGCGACGCGGGGGAGGGCCGCTAGATGGCGCGGGCGTGGCGCGAGAACGGGCGCTGGATCCTCGTCATCGTCGGGTTCATCGCCGCGGCGCTCGTCGTGTCCGGCTACCTGCTGAGCCAGCAGCGGCTGCGGCTGCCGTTCACCGACCGCTACGACGTGCGGGTCGCGTTCGTCACCGCCCAGTCGCTCACCCCCAACACCGGCCAGCCGGTGTCGGTGTCCGGGGTGCGGGTCGGCGAGGTCTCGGGCGTCGAGCTCGAGCGGGGCCGCGCGATCGTCACCCTGTCGCTCGACCCGGACCGGCTGCCGCGGGTGCACCGTGACGCGCGGGCGCTCCTCACCCCGATCACGCCCCTGAAGAACATGGAGGTCGAGCTCGATCCGGGCACCCGCTCGGAGCCCGCGCTCGGCCCGGACGAGATCCTCGACGCGTCGCGCACCCGCACGACGATCGACGTCGACGAGATCCTCGCGGTGCTCGACGCCGACTCGCGGCTCTACCTCCAGCAGCTGCTCCTCACCGCCGGTCGCGGGACCGAGGGCCGGGGCGAGGACCTGGGCGACGCGCTCCGCGGCCTGGGCCCCACGACCGCCCAGCTGCGGCGGATCACCGCCGCGCTCGCCGACCGCGACCGGCTCGTGCGACGCCTCGTCCGCGACACGCACCTCGTGGCCGGCCAGACGGCGCGCGACGCCCCGGCGATCAACGAGATCCTCGCCGGGCTCGACACGACCCTGTCGGCGGTCGGTCGCCAGGACGCCGCGGTCCGGGCGTCGCTCGACCGGCTGCCGGGGACGCTGCGCGACGTCGGCGCGACGGTGCGGCGCACCGCGGGCCTGTCGCGCACCGCCGCCCGCACCGCCCGGACCCTGCGCCCCGCGCTGCGCACCCTGCCGGCGACCGCGCGCGACGCCGCCCGCCTGCTCGACCGCGTCGAGCCGCTGCTGCGGCGCGACGTGCGACCGCTCGTGCGCGACGCGACGCCGCTGGCGCGCCAGGCGCTGCCGGTCCTCACGGCGATGCAGGGCATCACCCCGCCCGCCCGGCGGATCCTGTCGGTGCTGACCTACGCGTTCAACGAGCTCGTCGCCGACCCCGGGGACGACCGCAAGGGCTACCTGTTCTGGGGCTCGTGGTTCTTCCACAACGCCAACTCGATGCTGTCGACCACCGACCCGATGGGCGCGGGGTGGCGCCTGCTGCCGCTCGTCGACTGCGGCCCGTTCGCGAGCGATCCCGCGCTCGCCGCGGTGCTGCAGCCGCTGCTCGGGCCGCTCGTCGGAGGGTGCGAGCCGTGATCGCCGTGGACCACGTGCCGGCCACCACGATCGCGGGGAGGACGACGTGCTGACGAGCCTGCCGCCGCGCCGGGTGCTGCTCGGCATGATCCTCGCCGCGTTCGTCGCGGTCGTCGTCGCGATCGCGCTGTGGGTGCGCGCCGACGGCGGCGTGCCGTTCCAGGCGCGGGGGTACCAGGTGTCGGTGCGCCTGCCCGATGGCACGGGGCTCGTCCGTGGCGCGGACGTCCAGCTGTCCGGGGTCGTCGTCGGCCGGGTCGTGCGGGTGACCGCCGCCGGCACCGACACCGACACCCTGGTCGAGATCGACCCGGAGTTCGCGCCGCTCCCGCGCGACACGCGGGCGATGCTGCGCAACAAGTCGGTGCTCGGCGAGCGGTACGTCGCGCTGTCGCCCGGCACGGTCGACGGCCCGACGATCCCCGAGGGCGGCCGCCTGTCGTCGTCCCGCGTCGAGGTCGCCCCGACGGTCGGCGAGGTGCTCGACATGTTCGACGAGCCGACCCGCCGGTCGATCCGGAGGCTCACCGGCACGCTCGAGCGGACGTTGCGCGACCGGGGGCAGGACCTCAACGAGCTGCTCGCCGGCGCCCCCGAGGTCACGCGCGAGCTCGAGCGGCTGAGCGCCGTCGTCGACCGCAGCCGCCCGACGGTGGCGCGGGTGCTGCGCCGTACCGACCGGGTGCTCGCGGCGGTCAACGGGTCGGATGCGGACCTGCGCGGCCTGTTGCGTGACGCGGCGACGATCGTGTCGGACACCGCCGCCCGCGACGACGCGCTGCGGGCCACGATCGACGGCCTGCCGGGGCTGACCGAGGAGACCGAGGCGACGCTCGCGGTGGCCCGGCGCGTGCTGCGCTCGGGCGCGCCGGTCGCGCGGCGCCTGCGGGAGGGCTCGACGGTGCTCCCCGCGACGGTCCGCAGCGTCGACCGGCTCGTGCCGGCGCTCGCATCGCTCCTCGAGGCGGCCCGGCCCGAGCTCGTGCGGATCGGCCGGATGCTGCCCGACGTCGAGCGGATCACCGACCGGTTCCCCGGGCTGCTCCCCGACCTGCGCGAGGTCACCCGACGGATGCCGTCGTTCTTCCGCATCCTCGAGGCGTACGACGACCAGCTCGTGTCGTGGACGGGCAAGCTCGGCGCGATGACGCAGGCGTCCACCGTCGGCGTCGGCGGCCGCAAGCAGCACTACATCCGCCTGGCGATGACGATCCCCGCGTCGCCGTTGTACGGGGTGGGGGAGCGCCCGTCGTACTTCCGCTCCAACGAGTACCCCGCCCCGGGCGCGCTCAACGCGTTGAGATCCGGCACGCTCGAGGCGTTCGACTGCCGGCACACGAGCAACGCCACGTTGCTGCCCCCCTTCGGCGGTACCCCGCCGTGCATCACCCAGAAGCCGTGGACGTTCGACGGCGTGACGGCCCAGTGGCCGCACGTGCGGCCGTTGCCGTAGCGGGTGAAGGACGGGGCGCCGCGGTGGGCCGGCCCGGGGCGTCCCTGCGTCAGCGGCCCGCCGGCGGGCGCGCCGGGTCGTGGTCCTTCTCGGGGCGCTCCGGGCGGATGACCTCGCCCGTCGACACGTCGATCCGGACGTTGCGCTCCGGTCGCGGGATGCCGGCCTCGTCCGAGATCTCGCAGAGGAGCTCGAACATCGCGTCGAGGAACGCGGATCCGGCGTCGTCGGGCCCGTGGTCGTCGATCGTGGCGTGGAGCATCTGGTCGTCGGTCATGCCGTGATCGTCGACGCTGAACCTGTGCCGGAACGACCGGTCGATCGTGGAGGAACGGAGGTGGACTCGTGGACGTGGGGGTCGGCGCTTGCGCGATGAAGTCGACATGTTGTACAAAACTGATATGAGCGCGTCCGTCGACCGTCCCCGCGTCCTCGTCGTCGGGGCGGGGCCCTCGGGGCTCACCGCCGCGCACCGGCTGCGCGGCGCCGGGTTCCATCCCGTGCTGATCGACCAGCGCGACCGGGTCGGCGGGCAGATCCGCACGCGCCGCGAGGCGGGCTACCTCATGGAGGAGGGCGCGACGCTGCTGCCGTCGGCGTACCGGCCCGTCCTGCGGATCGTCGAGGAGCTCGGCCTGCACGACGCGCTGATCCCCGCCGGGTCGCGCGTCGGGTTCGCCCGCGACGGGCAGGTCCACGAGCTGCGGTCCGAGGCGCTGTTCCGCGACGCGGTCCGCAGCCCGATCGTCAGCGCCCGGTCCAAGCTCGCCCTGGCCCAGCTCGGCCTCGTCAACGCGCGGATCGGCAAGCACCTGAGCTACGAGGACCTGTCGTCCGCGGGGCGCTGGGACCACGAGACGCCCAAGCGGTTCTGCGAGCGCCACCTCGGCCTGTCGGGCGAGGCGTACGACTACCTCATCGACTCCACCGTCCGCGGGGTGCTGGGGGTGCGCAGCGACACGATCTCGGTCGTCGAGCTGTTCTTCATGATCAACAACATCCTCGGCACGACGCTCTACGCGTTCCGCAACGGCTACTCGGAGTACATCGAGGCGCTCGCGGCCGGCCACGAGGTGCGGTTGGGGGCGACGGTGCGCGAGCTCGTCGAGACCGCCGACGGGGTCCGCGCGAGCTACACCGACGCCGACGGCGACCACGTCGAGGAGGCGGCCGCGGCGGTCGTCACGATCCGTGGCGACCGCATCCCCGACCTGCTGCCCGGGTACTTCACCGACCCGTCGTGCGAGGCGTTCCTGCGGTCGCTGCGCTACACGAAGTGCGTCGTGATGAACGTCGGCGTGACGACCCCGCCGCCGGGGGTGCGGGCGTCGGTGTCGAACATCCCCGAGTCGATCGACCCGGGGGTCATGGGGTTCACCTGCGAGCACAACAAGGCCCCCGGTCGCGTGCCCGACGGCCACGGGCTGCTCGCGTTCCTCGCGATGACCGAGCACGCCGAGCGGCTCGTGCGCGAGGACGACGACACGGTGCGCGAGTGGTTCCTACGCGGTGCGGAGAAGGTCCTGCCCGGGCTGTCGGACACCGTCGACCACACCCGGATCTCGCGCTGGAACGAGGTCATCGTCTACTCGCGGCCGGGCCTGTACCGCGAGCTGGGCGAGTTCGTCCGCCGTCGTCCGCGCGGCAGCCGGATCGAGCTCGGCGGCATCTTCTGGTCGTCGTCGAACATCTGCACCGCCACCTGCTCCGGCGAGCGCGCCGTCCGTGACCTGCTGCCGCTGCTGCGCGCCGACGCCTCCCCGCCCGCCGGCGTCCCGGTCACGGTCGGCGAGCGGGCGCTCGACGGGGTGGCGTGATGGCGACCCCGACCACCGGTCGCACGGCCGGCGGCGGTTCGTCCGTCGGAGTCGGGGGCGCCTCCACGGACGAGGCCGCCGTCACGCCCTCGGCGACGTCCGCGACGACGGCCGCCGCCGGAGCGGACGCTGCCCCGACCACCCCGCCCGGCCCGCCCGACCACCGTGGCGGGGTGGTGATCTGGGCGCTCGTCGGGGTGCTGCTCGCCGCGCTCGCGCTCACGACGTGGGGCCGCTGGATCCTGTCGTCGGAGGAGTTCGGCCGGGTCGAGGTCCTCGGCCCGGACGAGTTCCCCACCTGGCGGCTCGTGCTGCTGCGGATCTCCGAGGTGGCGAGCGTCGTCGAGATGAGCACCATCGTGTACCTCGTCGCGATCCGGCCGTGGCGGCGCGCGCGGCGGCTGGGGATCGAGGCGAAGATCGCCCTGGGGTGCTTCCTCGGCAGCGTGTCGGACGGGTTCCTCAACACGCAGGAGTACCTCTTCGCGTGGAACCAGCACTCGATCAACGTCGGCAGCTGGTCGTCGTTCCTGCCGTTCGCCGACCCCGACCACCAGTCGCGCTACGCGGAGGGCATCGTCTGGGGCACCCCGATGTACATGTACTTCTGCATCGGGGTGGCGCTCGTCGCGGTGCCGGCGATCCAGCGGATGCGCCGCCGCTGGCCGGGGATCCGCAACGGGACCGCGTTGTCGGTCGTGTTCGTCGCGGCGTGCGTGTTCGACTTCGTCGTCGAGAACGTCTTCATCCGCTTGGACCACGGCTATGCCTACGCGCAGGCACCGGAGAGCGTGACGTTGTTCGCCGGGTCGCAGTACCAGTTCCCGCTGTACGAGATGGTGCTCGTCGCGGCGCTCGGGGTGTTCTTCACCAACCTGCTGCTCAGCGCCCGCGACAGCCCGGACGGTCGCTCGTGGGCCGAGCGTGGCGTCGAGCGGCTGGCGCCGCGGTGGCGTGGCCCGGCGAGCTGGCTCGCGGTGATCGGGGCGTCGATGACGGCGTTCTTCCTCGTCTACCACCTGCCGTTCAACTGGCTGGGCCTCGTCGGCGACAGCGCCGCGGACCTGCCGAGCTACCTGCTGCCGTCGCGCTGACCGGGCGGCGGAGCGGCGTCGCCCCGCACGTGGCGGCGTCACCCCGACCGCGCCGGGACCGCCCGCGATCGGCGGGTGGCGCCGGGTCGGCGGCAGGCGGCGTCAGGCCACGCCGACGACCCGGCAGACCGTCTCGCTCAGCGCGTCGACGAGCGCGTCCGGGTCATGGCCACCGTCCAGCATCTGGTGGCAGGTCCGCTCGATCATCCAGGTGAGCGACTCGGCGACGACGTCGGGGTGGTCGGGCGCGTCGGCGGCGCCGGACTCCCAGTGCCCGGTGAACACGCGGCGGGCGACGTCGGCGACCTCGCGGATGCCGCCGACCCACAGCGCCCGGATCGCCGGGTCCTGCTCGGCCATCTCGATGATCGCCCCGATCACGACGTGCCTCTCGCGCCACCCGTCGACGAGCTCCCGCACCGACCCGCGCACCGCGTCACGGGTGAGCGGCCCGCCCGGTCGCGGCCCCGACGGCCGCCCGGCCGCGGTGAGCCACGCGAGCTGCTCGCGCGCGAGCGCCTCGGTCAGCGCGGTGCGGTCGCGGAAGTGCGCGTAGAACGTGGCCCGCGACACGTCGGCCTCGCGGGCGATGTCGGCGATCGACAGCGTCGCCAACGGCGCGCCGCCCTCGAGCAACCGCACCGTCGCGGCGAGCAGGTCCTGCTGCGTCCCCGCACGGCGGCGGGCGCCGGCGAGGGCCTGACTGCTCGGTGGCACCGACCCAGGGTACCCGCCCCTCGCGGACCGCCGAGCAGCGGTCCCGGGGCGGGGGCGGGGCCGGGCGGGGCGACGACCTCGACCGATGTGTCCACATACGGTGCTACGGTGGCCACATGGCGAGGTCGGTGGGGATCCGGGAGCTCAAGGGCGACGCGTCCGGCGTGATCCGGGCCGTCGAGGCCGGCGAGGACGTGACCGTCACGCGCCGCGGTCGCGTCGTGGCTCGGGTCGTCCCGGCGGGGGACCCGATCGGCGGGGCCGACGGCGCCGTGCGGGCGGCGCTCGCCGAGCGCGGCCTGCGGTGGAGCGGACGCCGACCCCGCCTGCCGGAGCCGATCGCGCTGTCCGGTCCGGGCCCGACCGCGTCCGAGTCGGTGCTGGACGACCGCGGGCCCCGGTGACGCTGTTCCTCGACACCAGCGCCCTGGTCAAGCTGCTCGTCGAGGAGGAGCACAGCCGGACCGTTCGTGACGCCGCCGAGGCGTCGTCGGTGCTCGTCGCGAGTCATCTCGCCCTCGTCGAGACGCATGCGACGCTGACCCGGATGCGACGCGGGGGCCGCGTCGACGCGGACGCGGCGGAGCGGCTCGCGGCAGGGTTCGAGGAGCTGTGGGTCGACGTGGCAGTCGTCCCGATCGTCGACCGTGTCGTCGTGCGGGCGGCCGCCCTCGCCCGGCGGCACGGCCTGCGTGGCTACGACGCGATGCAGCTCGCGGCGGCGCTCGACGTGCGCGACCTCCCCGCCCTCCGGTTCGCGAGCTTCGACGTCGAGCTCGACGCCGCCGCGGCGCGCGAGGGCCTCATGTTGCTGACGCGCTGAGTGGTCCGCACGACGGGCCTCGAGGACGGCTCGTACACCTGGCGGCTCGGGGGGTGATCGCGCGCGGGCCCCGGCTGGTGATGACGCCATCGCTAAAGTCGCCCGCTTCCGTGCCGGGGCGGACCGTCCGTTCCCGGTCACGGTCCCGCCTGGACCTGCCGATCACCGGGACGAAACATGCTGCGCCGATCATCCATCGCATCGCTCACCACCACCATCGGGCTGCTGCTCGCCGGCAGCGCGGCCGCCGACCCCGGCCGATCAGCGGTGGAGACCGGAGCGCACGCGTCGGTCGTCGCGCCGGTGCATCCGTTCAACGTCCAGCGACCGGCGGGCCGGCCGAAGGGGATCGTCCTGGGGCTCCACGGCGGCGGGTGGCGCAGCGACCCGGGCCTGGTGGCGGAGTACGCGTCGCGGGTGGGGCCCCACTGGACCGCACGGGGGTGGGTCGTCCACTCCACCGGCTACACGACCGGCCGACGCAGCCTGGCCGACGTGCTGGCCGTCTACGACCGGCTCAAGCGTCGGTACCGACGGGTGATCGTCACCGGCGAGTCCGCCGGTGGCCATCTGGCGTTGATGGTCGCGGCGCGCCGGTCGACGCCGTTCGCGGTCCTCGTCGAGGGCGCCATCACCGATCCGGCCGGTCCCGGGCTGCGCCCAGACCTCGTCGAGGGCACGCGCGAGGTGTGGGGCCCGAACCTGGCGCGGGTGTCTCCCGCGACGCTGCCGTTGCGGATCGCCCCACGCCGCGTCCTCCTGAGCAACAGCGTCTGCGACGACCTGGTGATGCCGACCCAGATGCGCACCTACCGGGAACGCCACCCGGGCGTCCGGACGCTCCGCGTCCCCTGCGGCGACACGCACCGCTACACCCACCGGTTCACGACCCTCGCGGGCGTGCGAGCGCTCGACCGCCTGCAGGTGCAGACGGTGCGGGTGCGGTGACGCCACCGAGCCGTTTGAGCAGGTCAAGCGCGAGAACGAAGTGTTCGCCCTCGGACCGGCCGTCGCGCAGGTCCAGTGGGATTCGGCGCGGCGTAGCGTCTGATCACGCGAAACGTTGTCGGGCGTTCCGCCGTTCGAGCTCGACGAGGTCCAGGACCTTCTGGCCCGAATGAGGGACGTCGTCGCCGATCGACACGTCGTTCTCGTGGGCGGCCAGGCATTGGCGTTCTGGGCTGCACAGGTCGCGCTGGCGATCAAGCGCCCGAACGAGGTTGTCGCGCTCGCGGCGGACATGGCGGCGGTCGCGCCCGACTCGCCACGGAGGCGCGCCTCGGCGGCGAGGCTGACGCTCCGTGGCGTGTCGGCTACCCGTCGAGATCCGCCAGCGCGAGTGCGAAGCCAGGCAGCAACGGCGACGTCAGCACGTCGTCGGCGGTCAGGTCGATGGTGACGGTGGAGATGTCGTCCGACGGCGCGACGGTGCCGATGACGCCTTCGGCCGCGGGTCCCTCGGCGACGGTCGTGCCGTCGACGGCCCGGCGGTGGATCCGGGCCCCGAGGGGGTCGGTGCGGACGAGCCACACCTCGCGGGCGCCCGCCCGGAGGTAGCGCCCGGTCTTGGTCTCGGCGTCGTAGCGGGCGGTCGACCGGGAGGCGACCTCGACGACGATGTCGCCGACGGGCCACGGGCGCTCGCGCTTGGACGGCAGATCGCGGTCGGGGGCGAACCACTGCACGTCGGGACCGAAGAACGTGTCGGGACCGACCTCGGTGTCGATCGACAGCGTCGCGCGTCCGCGGTCGGCTGCGGCGCGACACCACGCGCGCAACGCCGCCCAGACGATCCCGGCCGCGTCCTGGTGGTCGAGCAGCGGGTCGTTCATCGTGACGAGCTCACCGTCGAGCAGCTCGAACCGGACCCCGGGGGGGGACTCGGGGAGCGCCAGGTACTCCTCGCGGCTGAGGCGGGCGGCGATCGGCATCGTCACGGTCATCGTAGGAACGGCGGTCGGGGTTGTCCACGGGCATGGGTCGCCCGGGACCCTCGCGCGCTGCGGTGTGACGCAACGAGGGGGCGTTCGTGCCGAACCGGTGCAGATTCAGTGACGGGTTCGTGGGGCGTCAGTGCCGATCTTCACCGACGATCCGCTCGTCGGTGAAGATCGCGTCGATGTCATCGGGTCGCGCCCCTCGCGTGTCCTGCGCCGCATGACCGACGTGCGGTGCGGGCAGGCCGGCCTCGAGGGCGGCGAGTCCCTCGTCCGCGTCGGAGCGGTTGTCGGGGTCGTCCTGCTGGGCGTCGAGCTCGGTGGCGCGCCTGTAGGCGGCCCGGGCCTCGTCGTGGGCGCCCGTGGCGTGGGCGGCACGGCCGTAGAGGCACCAGGCCCAGGCGCCGGCGGGCGCGATCGTGGCGTAGTGGCGCAGGTGCGGCAGCGCCTCGTCAGGGCGGCCGAGGTCGAGCAGCGTGTAGCCGAGGCCGTGGTGGGCCATCGGCTCGCCGGCTTCCAGGCACGCACGCCACCGGCCCTCGGCGGCCGCGGGGCCGATGTCCGGGTCGATCGCGTCGTTGAAGATCGTCCGGTCGAGCGTGTCGGAGGGTCCGATCCGGTCGGTGAACGTCCGGATGATCGTGGCCAGCGACACGTCGGTGAGCGCGAGGAGCGGCACGTCGAAGCGCGGCTGGTCGGGCAGATCGCTGTCGTCGGGATCGAAGCTCTCGAACGTGTGGACGATGAACCCGACGCACCGTCCGCCGGGCCGGTCGTGGAGCAGCTTCACGGTGCCGACCACGTCCTGCCAGCAACCCGCCGGCTGATTCTCCGTCGTGCGCCCGAGCTCGAGCGCCGAGAGCAACTCGCGGTCCTCGTCGTACGACAGGCGCAGGATCGGACGGACGGATGGTGAGGGCAACGGAGAACCTCGCGGGACGCGGAGCAGGGGGGCACAGGTAGGTCGTGCGGGAGTGGGTGGATCTGACACGGCGACTCGGCGATCGGCCCATGCCGCGTCGCCAGGTGCCGGACCGAACTGTCGGGCGCCCGCGTCCGTGTGGGCGTGGACGCCGTTCCGGAGGTCGTCGCGCCGCCGGCGTGGAAGGGGCGGGGCTGGGGTGGATCACCCCTGATCCTGCGAACGGGCGATCCATCTGGCCGCCGTCGGGCGACGCTCAGGTGGAGGACCGCACCGCGGATCGTGGGGTGCGCCACCTGACGCCCGCCAGGGACACCTCCCGCCCGTGAATGGAGCCGGAGCCCCACCGACCAGCGAGTCCCTAGCCGGCGTCGATGGTGATCCGCTTGCCGCCGCGGGAGCAGCGGAGCCCGAACGTCGGTCCCGATCCACCGCGCTGCTGTCCCGCGCAGCGCCACGTCTGGCGACCGACACGGACCGCGCCCGCACGGCCCCAGCCCGGCGCCACCGCGATCCGGGGGATCCGCGCGCGGCCGCGGTAGATCCGGCGGCCGATCGCACGGAGCGTCGAGCACGCGGCGTTCCGCACGCGCCCGGTGGCCGGCAACCGCATGCCCGGGTAGGCGGTGCTGTTGGCACGTCCGATGATGAACCTGCCGCACCTACGGGTGCGGCTCGCGCTGTGCGTCAGCTGGCCCGCGCGCTCGCCGAGCCCCGCCGTTGCGCACGCGGTCCCGCCGCCGACGCCGAACCAGTGCATGCCGGGCGCCGGGCCGGCGGGCGGTGCGCACGACGGCGACGTGGCCGCGGACGCCGGTGCCCCGAGGACCAAGCCCCAAGCCAACCAGGCGACCACGAGACCGAGGATCGATGAGGGGACCGTTGAGCGGCGCATGGTGGCGCGACGCTAGCAGCGGTGCGGGACTCCGAGGCGATCCTCCGGTGGCGCTCGCCGCCGGGTCCTTCGTCAGGGCTCGTCAGACCACCGCCTTCTCGGTCGACCTTGCTCGTGCCGGCCCGTACGGGCCGGCAATCCGCATGTTCCTACGAGAGAGAAGCGCATCGTGAAGACCGTCCTGAAGGTCACCCTCGGCGTCCTGTTGGCCGTCGTCATCCTGATCGGCGGGTGCGCCGCGCTGCTGGACAGCGCCGCCGACGAGGTGCAGAAGGACAGCGACCGCACCGCGATCACCCCACAGCAGTACCGCGACGTGCAGATCGGCGAGCGGCACGATGCCGTCGTGGACCGCCTGGGCGAGCCCGCCAGCGCCGACGAGTTCTCCAGCGAGATCGAGGGCCTGGACGAGCCGGTCGGATCACGATGCGTCCTCTACGGCCGCAAGGGCGAGCTGCTGGCCGGCTACCACCTGTGCTTCGACATCAACACCGACCGGCTCGAGAGCAAGAGCGCGTTCTGAGTTTCGGCGGCGCGTGTGAGCGAGGGTTGGCGCATGGCACGCACGTGGTTGTCGATTCGGTGGAACCGGTGCAGGGACTCGGCGGGAGGGCCGGGCAGCGACCATCCGACTGACCCTGTCCGGACGGCCGTTCACGCTGACCGCCGCTGGCTGCCGGCATGGAGGCTCCGGAGGTCCGTCGACGTCAGTCCGTCACCACTCCGAGCGCCTCGAGGAACTCCTCGATCACCATCACGCGGATGCCTCTGGTTCGTGCCTCCTCGGCCTTGCGGGAACCACTGCGGGGGTCGCAGACGACCACGAGGTCGACGAGCCCGGAGACGGCCTTCTTCGGGACCAGGCCGGCACTCGTCATGAGGGCAGCCATGTCGGTGCGCGACAGCGGCCGTCCGCCCGAGGTGTACGGGACCTCGCCGGTGATGACGACCCGCGTGCCTTCGGGGAGGGCAGCGGCGGGACCGACGGGGGTGGATGTCGCGTGCCCGATCGCGCGGGCCAGCTCCTCGCGGATGATGGCGTCGGCGTCGTCCGGCGCGATCCGGAGCAACGCCGCGACGCAGGCGAGGTCACGCTGCTCCGGGCGCGTGATGATGTGATCGGCTGCGGCGGCCTCGGCAGCGCGCCGGAAGCAGCTCCGGTGCACGTCCCGCACGGCCGTCTCCGACAGGTCGGAGCCTGCCGCGACGGCGACGAGCTGTCGGATCTCATCGCCGGTGACCAGCCGATCGGCCAGGGCGGACCAGACCTCTTCGGCGTAGGCGGTGCCATCGCCGCTCACGAGCGGGGCCGGCAGCGTTCCGATCGTCCGCGCGACGAGCTCGAGTCCGTCGGCGACCGCGCCAGCGCGCTGGAGGCGGGTGAACGTCCGGCCACTGGGGGTCAGGCCCGACCCCGGAGCCGGCGACGGGCTGAGCAGGTCACCCAGGTCCGGGTGATGTGCGGCGAGCTGGTCGAGCGTCTCGATGCCGGCGCTGCGGGCACGGTCGAGGGCGATGCCGAGGAGTGCCGCGGTGGCGCGGGCGTCGGCGAGCGCCTGGTGCCATGCGCCCTCGGGCGGTACGTACTCGAGGGTGGCGGCCTCGCGTTGGAGGGCGCCCGCGAAGCCCATCCGTCGGGTGCAGACCGCAGGCCATCGCCGTTCGTGTCCGTGGAGGGCGAACGCTGATCGCAGAGCCCGCAGGTCGAAGTCGACCTCGTGGCCGGCCAGGACACGGTCAGCGAACAGGACGTCGAGGTCACCGAGCAACTCGTCGAACGTCGGCGCCCCGACGAGGTGGTCGTCGCGGAGCCCGTGGACCTGACATGCGCGTGGCGCGATCGGTCCATCGGGGCGCACGAGCGTCGACCACTCGTCTCGGGTCTCGCCGTCCCCACCGACCACGACGACCCCGATCTCGACCGGTTCGCCCTGGAAGTCGGTCGTCTCCAGATCGACGACCGCGAACTCGGCCTCCTCGATCGGCCGTGCGAGGTGCGGGCTCATCGCAACCCCGCCCGCTCGACCGCGAGGAGCGCGTCGATCTGACGGCGATAGCGGCGGACCGTGCGCGTCTCGTCGGGCGCGACGGTGACGACGTAGGACCCGTGGGCGGCCAGCGTGCTCCCGTCCTCCGCCGTCGCCTCCAGCGACGGGGCCTGCTCGCCCTGTCGCTCGACCGTGGCCAGATCGTCGGCGTGGTCGTCGTTGTCCGGCGACAGCACGGTGCCCTTGACGAGCCCGAGCCATGCGGCGCGGTGGCGCTGCTCCTTGCCGTCGTCGGTGGTGACGCTCTCGGGCGGGAGAGCGTCCACGGGCAGCTCGGTCCGGACCGTCGTCGGCTCGACGGTCACGCCACCGCTCTCGGCGCCCCGGGCGAGCGTCACACGTGCGGCCGGACCGTCGTCGGCCAGGACGCGCGGCACGCTGAGCCGCTCGTCCAACAGATCACGCCATTCGTCGGCGGAGAGCGCCCGCACGACGAACCGCGTGGCTCCCTGCCCGTCGCTGCCGGGCATTGCCGTTCGCCATGCGAGCAGCCGCTGCCCCTCGGCACCGGCGATCGCGAAGACCTGCTCGCGATCCTCGCCGAGGTGCGGCTGGTGGACGATCGGCGCGAGCAGCCCGAGCGGCGTCGCGCCGCCGATCTGCACCGGGTCCCCGTGCTTCAGGACGACATCGATGACGGAGAGCGGCATGGGCGTGGAAGGGCTCGTGGGGTCGGTGGTCGGGAAGGCAGCGGGGCGATCATCCCGCACGGGGCGGCGGGGAAGGGGCCTGGCCCGTGGCACGACAGGTGGTCCCGCTTTGGGGTGACCGAGTGGGCGGCGGCGCGTCGATCTGGGCAGCACGGGCCCCTTCCTTTGCCCATCGAACAGATCGGCCTTGAGTTTCTGGCCCCGTGCGCCGAGGATGATGAGGTGGACAGCACCAAGGCCCGATCATCGTCGGTCCGCCGTTGGGGCGGAACGTCGCGGACGGCGCTCGCAGAGCACGTCGCGGCGGGCCGACGAGCAGACACGACTGCCACGCGCCACCGGATCGCCGGTGGCCAGTCGTGAGCTCCGAGGTTGGGGCCCCGGTCTGGGAGGAGCACCGGGCCGAGCGTGACGGGGTGCAGTTGCGGCTGCTGGTGCAGCCTGCTGTCAACCTGGCCCTCGTGCACAACGCGGTGCCGCTCGTCCAGGCGGTCCAGGTCGTCAACGGCAGCGGTCGTCCGCTGGAGGACGTGAGTGCCCGTGTCGAGCTCGACGGTCGAGGGCGCGGGCTCGTCGAGCCGTGGACGGCGACCCTGGTCCAGGGACTCGCCGAGGGCGATGAGCAAACATGGATGCCCGGCACGGTGTCCGGGACCCGCCCGGCCGACGCAGGTGGGCTCAGGGACCTCGGTGATCTGGTCCCCGCGTACGACCACCTGGAGCAACTGAACGAGAGCCACCGGGCGACGGTCACGGCGACCCTCACCCACCGCTGGGGCGATCCGCTCACACTCGCCGTCCCGGTGCAGGTCCTGGCTCACAACGAGTGGTTCAACGACCCGCTGTTCTACGAGTCGCTCGCCGCGTTCGCGCAGCCCAACACCCGGGCGGTCACCGACGTGCTCGACGGGGCCGCGACGCTGCTCGAACAACGTCCCGGCGGCGGCAGTCTCTGTGGCTACCAGCAGGGGCCGGAGCACGCGTCGCTGATCGCCGCGGCGGTGTACGAGTCGCTGCGCAACCGGACGATTCGCTACATCAACCCACCGGCGTCGTTCGAGGGCACGGGGCAGAAGATCCGCACCGTCGCACAGGTCCTCGACGAGCGGTTCGGGACGTGCCTGGACCTTTCGGTGGCCTATGCGGCGTGCCTCGAGCAGGCCGGATTGAACCCGGTGCTGTGGTTGGTCGACGGGCACGCCTTCGCGGGATACCTGCGCGATGATGAGGCGACCATCGGACGCACGGTCGTCGTGGAGACCAATGCGCTGGCCAACCTCGTGGAGTCCGGGCGCGTGGTACCGGTCGAGGCGCACTTCTACGATCAGGAGGCGACGGGAACGTTCGCAGCGGCCGTTGCCGCGGGCCGACGACGGTTCGACGAGCGCGACGCGCTGCACGGCGCCATCGACGTGCGGTACGCCCACCGCTCGGGCACGCGCCCGCTGCCCAGCTCGGACGCCACGCCGGCTCATGCGAGCGGCGGCGGGGGCGAGCCAGGCGCCACGGCCGGGGCCGCGTCGCCAGACACGACGGCGTTGGATCTGCCGCCGGAGCTGCTCGCGCGGCCCGATGAAGACGACGTTCTGCTCGACGGTCGAGACGATGCTCCACCACGGGTCCAGCAGTGGAAGCGAGCGTTGCTCGACCTCAGCACTCGCAACCGGCTGCTCAACCTGCGACCCGGCAACGAGGTCGTGGACGTGCACGTGCCGCCGGGGTCGCTCCCGTTGCTGGACGACCTGGTGCACGCGGACAAGGCGATCACGCTGTTGGCCCAGGACGAGCTGAGCGACCTGCACCAGCTCCAGGGCGCGCGGCGCGCGCAGGACCTGGACGTGGACGTGTTGACCGGCCTGCTCCAGGGACGGGAGCGCACGGCGTTCGTGGCGGTGACCCAGGCCGCCTACGCGCGGCGGATGCGCAACCTGCAGCGCACCGCCCGGACGATGCTGGAGGAGACCGGCAACGCCAACCTGTATCTGACGTTCGGCGCGCTCGTGCACCGCACCCCGACCGGCAAGGAGGCTCGTGCCCCGCTGTTTCTGTTGCCGGTGAAGGTGGAGGGGCGCGGAGGGCGGGAACCGTTCCAGATCCGCCTGGACAGCAGCAACGTCGCGTCGCCGAATCTCTGCCTCGTCGAGTGGCTGCGCGCCAAGCACGGCGTGCAGATCGAGGCACTGGAGACGCCGAAGCTCGACCGCAGTGGCATCGACCTGGTCGCCGTGCTGCCGGCGATCCGCGACGCGCTGCTCACGCACCACCTGGACCTGCGGGTGGACGAGGTCGCCACCCTGGCGATCTGCCAGTTCAGCACGTTCGGGATGTGGCGCGATCTCGATCAGCACTGGGACCTGTTGGCGCAGAGTCCCGTCGTCGAGCACCTCGCGCTCCGGCCCGGTGAGACGTTCCGCGATCCCGAGGTCGAGGAAGACGACGACGTGCCACTCGACGCGGTGCCGGTCGACGAGGCCCGGCTCCCCGTCCCGATCCCGGCCGACGGCTCGCAGCTGCGCGCGGTCGCCCTCGCAGCGCAGGGCCGGTCGTTCGTGTTGGAGGGACCACCCGGGACGGGCAAGTCGCAGACGATCACCAATCTCATCGCCCACGCCCTCGAGCACGGCAAGTCCGTGTTGTTCGTCGCCGAGAAGCAGGCGGCGCTCGACGTCGTGAAGAAGCGCTTGGACCAGGTCGGGCTGGCGGACTTCTCGCTCGATCTGCACGGGCGGAGTCAACGACCGGTCGAGATTCGGGCGCAGCTCAAGCGGGCCGTCGACAACGTCGCCGCGTACGACCGACGAGGGTGGGACGCGATCCAGGCGCGGGTCCGTTCGCGGCTGGCGCCGTTGGCGGAGTACCCCGACCGCGTCCATGCCCGCAACGGCGTCGGCGTGTCGCTGTGGAGCGCCTACGAGAACCTGTGCCAGTACGGTGACGGGCCCATCGCGCCAATCCCGGCGGCCTACGTCGCGACCGAGCGCGACGAGGAGCCGGTTAAGGACGCGCTGCGGGACTTCGCCCGTGCGGCCCGCACCGCCGGGCTGCGCCCGCGCCACCCGTGGGCGATCGTGGGACGCGTCGGCGACGATCTGGACGCCACGGATCTCGTGACGGCGGCGCAGGGCCTCGAAGAGGCTCGTCGCAGGCTGTCCGGCGCGCCCGTCGCCCCGGCGCTCCTGGAGGCGTTGCCGGGCCCGCGGGCGCTCGACGCGCTGTTGCCCCACCTCGACGACCGGGTTGCGGGAACGGTCCCCGATCGAGCTCGCCTGGACGAGGTGCGCTCGTCTGCCTGGCGCACGCGCCGCCGGCAGCTCACCGACGAGCTCGTGCGCTTTCCCGAACAGCACGGAGTGGTGCTCTCGACCTTCGCACCGGCGTTCCTCGAGCACGGTGATGCCTCAGGACTGGTCGCGGCGGCCGAAGTCGCCCAGAAGGGGATGTTCGGCAAGCGCAAGCGCGCCGAGCAGTTCGCCGCCACCGTGACGCCGTTGCTCACCGATGGCGCGACGCTCGATCCGCCACAGGTGCCGGGCCTGCTCATGGGGCTGGACGCGGCCCGCACGCACGCCGAGCAGCTCACCGGGCAGGCGCGCGACCTTCTCGGTGACCTCGTGCCCGGCGGATGGACGCCACTGCGGGCGGACGCCGCGACCGCGCTCGCGTCCGCGACCGAGCGTCTGGAGCGCAGTGACCGCTTTCAGCGTGAGCACCCCGAGCTGTGGGAGATCGTCGAGCGGGCCGGTGTGCCGGCGACCGAGGATGTCGGGCATCTTCGGGACGTCCTTGCCGGGTGGAACAGGTGGCTGCGGCTCGTGGGGGCCGACGACGGCGAGCTCCGCCAGTGGGCCGACGGGCGCCCGTGGACCGAGGCGTGGGCGCAGGACGGACCGGTCTGGGCCCGCGAGACGGCCGACAGCGCCGATGCCCCGGTACGGCGCTGGAGTCGGATGGTCGCGTTCCTCGACCCGTTGCACGACGCCGGGCTGGACGCGCTGCGGGTCGAGCTGCTGACCACCGAGCTGGACGCGGCCGAGGCCGAGGTCGCCTACATGCGGGGCGTGGCCACGACGTCGCTGCGCGAGCGGCGGGAGGCGGCCGGGCTGCAGGGGTTCGACGGCGCGTTGCGGGACGGTGAGGTCGAGGATTACGCCACCGCTGCGGCCGACTCCCGCCGCGAGCAGACGGTCGCGTTGCCGGCGGGTCTGCTGGAGCAACGGCCGTTCCGCGGCGACCGGCTCACCGGCCGGGTCGGTGAGCTGCGTCGGCGGCTCGACGCCAAGCGTGGCGGGCTGGCGATCCGTCAGCTCATCGAACGCTACGGCGACCTGATCGTCCAGGCGACGCCGTGCTTCTTCGTGAGTCCCGCGTCGTTGGCCCAGTTCGTGGCCCCCGGAGCGATCACGTTCGACATCGTCGTCTTCGACGAAGCGTCACAGGTGACGGTCGCCCAGGCGATCGGTGCGCTGGGACGGGGACGCTCGGCAGTCGTCGTGGGTGATTCGCAGCAGATGCCGCCGACGTCGGTCGGAAAGGTCAAGGCGACGGAGCAGGCGGCTGACGGCACCGGGCACGACGGCGACGACGAGGAGGACGTGCCGCTGGAGGATCTGGAGAGCATCCTCAGTGAGTGCGTCGAGTCGCAGCTACCGCGGATCTGGCTGTCGTGGCACTACCGCAGCCAGGAGGAATCGCTGATCGCGTTCTCCAACGCCCACTACTACGAGGGCCGCCTGGCGAGCCTGCCGTCACCGGGCGGGGACCCGACGGCGGGGGTCGAGCTGCGCCGTGTCGACGGGCACTTCAACCGCGAGGACCGCAAGGACGGGTTCCGCACCAACCGGGTCGAGGCCGAGGCGATCGTCGCCGAGATCCGCGAGCGGCTGGCCGATCCGCACCGCTCCGCCGAGTCGATCGGGGTGGTGACGTTCAACCTGCAGCAGCGCGAGTTGGTGCTGAACCTGCTGGAGGAGTGCGACGACCCGCGGGTGGCGCGGCAGCTGCGGGAGGATGCTCCGGAGGGGATCTTCGTGAAGAACCTCGAGAACGTGCAGGGCGACGAGCGCGACGTCATCCTCTTCTCGGTCGCATTCTCGAAGAAGCCCGATGGCGGCCCGCTGCCCCTGAACTTCGGGCCGCTCACGGCTACCGGCGGCGAGAAGCGCCTGAACGTCGCAGTGACCCGGGCACGGCGCAAGGTCGTGCTGTTCGCGTCGTTCGACCCGGCCGACATCGACCTGGCGCGCACGAGCTCGAAGGGCATGGCTCACCTGCGCGCGTACCTCGAGGTCGCGGCTCACGGCGCACAGTCCTTGGAGCCGGTCTCGGGACGTTCGGTGGTCGGGATCGACCAGGTACGCGAGGCGATCGCCGAGGCGCTGCGCGAGCGTGGCCTCGAGGTGCAGTCGGACTACGGACTGTCGGACTTCTCGCTCGACCTCGTGGTGCGTCGCCCCGGCCGGGAGCGTTGGCAGGTCGCGATCCTCCTCGACGGTCCTCGCTGGCGGGACCGGCCGACCGCCGCCGACCGTGACCTGACGCCCCGCCTGCTCGAGCCGATGATGCACTGGGGCGCTGCGCTGCGCGTATGGCTGCCGCAGTGGCTCGACGACCGCGACGCGGTGCTGCGACGCGTGGAGGAGGCGGTGGATCGAGCGCAGGAGCGTGAGGAGCAGCTGGCTGCGGAGCGGGAGCGCGCGGCGAACGCGGAGCCACCCCAGGCGGAGGACGACACCGCGGAAGCTCCCGCAGACGAGGACCTCATCGAGGTCGAGACGTTCGTGCCGGCCGGCGATGAGCATCCCTCTGCTGCGACGGCCGAGACCAGGCCGCTCGTGGCGGGAGGGGCCGATCCGCCGCCCCCTGACGTCGCGCCCACCGAGCGCGACCCGCACGCCTGTGGCGTGCCCTACGCCGAGACACCGCCCACCGCCTTGGGCACCCGGGACGACCTGGCGCGGACGTCCTCGCCGACGGTTCGCGCAACGATCACCGCGGCGGTGCGCGAGACGATCGAGGTCGAGGGCCCGATCGAGCTGACCCGCTTGGCGCGGTCGATCGGGCGTAGGTTCGGGCTCGATCGCGTCAGCACGCCCCGCCGCGCGTTCATCCTCGAGCACGTTCCGTCTGATCTGGTTCGCGGCACCGATCTGGGCGACTTCGCCTGGCCCGCAACCCTCGACCCGGGCACCTGGCGCGGCTACCGGACAACGCCCGAGGGCTTCGGTCGTCCCCTCGGCGAGATCGCGCCCGAAGAGATCCTCAACGCGATGGCCGCCGTGGTCGCCGACCAGGTGCTCACCGACGACGAGGCGATGTTCCGGGCCACGCTGGCGATCTTCGATCAGCGGCGGCTGACGCCACAGTCGCAGGAGCGGTTGAAGGCGTGCTTGGTCATGGGACGGGCGAGCAGGCGGTTGGTACGGGTGGAGGGGACCGGCCGGTGGGTGGGGGCATGACCCAGCAGATCGACGACCCGGTTGCGCACTCAGCATTCCGGGAACCCGCCCGTCCGCAGGAGGCCGCTCGCGATGTCAGATCCACCGCGCTCCCTGCGACCCGTGTTCATATGCAGCGGATCGAAGGGGCAACGGCATGGAAGTGATCGTCGGAGCAGTCGCGGTGGCCGCCGGCCTCGTTCTCGGGTGGCTCTTGGCCCAGCGGGCGTTCGGGAGCGTCGCAAGGGAACGCGACGATGCACGCGCAGATGCGGTGAAAGCCCACGCTGAACTGGCCACCGCCCGCGCGGAGGCAGCGGACGAGCGCGCCGAGGCGCGCAGCACGATCAGTCGTCTTGAGGCCGAGCTCAAGGCGGCGCGTGAGCAGGGGCAACGCCTGCAGACGGCGATGGAGTCGGTCTCGAGCAAGGTCCTCGAGGGCACGACCAAGCAGCTGCGCGAGGAGTTCGCAGAGCAGCGCAAGCGGGATCAGCAGGCGGCAACGACCGAGCTCGACCGCCGCACCGAGAAGATCGAGGCGCTCGTCAAGCCGGTGGGCGACAAGCTCAAGGAGTTCGACGCGAAGGTCCAGCAGGCCGAGAAGGCCCGCAGCACGCTCGACGGCTCGTTCCTCGAGCACCTGAAGGCGCTCGGCCTACGCGTCGACGATCTGGGGAAGCGGACCGGCAACCTGGTCGACGCGCTGCGCAAGCCGAACGTCCGTGGAGCCTGGGGCGAGCTGCAGCTGCGCAGCGTCATCGAGCGCGCGGGCATGAACGCATACTGCGACTTCACGGAGCAGACCACGGTGACTGACGGCGACGGTCGCCGCCTCCGCCCGGACGTGCTGGTGCGTCTGCCGGGCGACAAGCTCATCGTCATCGACGCGAAGGTGCCGCTCGACGCGTTCCTCGCCGCACAGGAGGCCGAGACGGAGGATGCGATCGCCGTGGCGATGGGCCGGCACGCGCGACAGGTGCGCGAGCACATCAAGACCCTTGCGACGAAGCGCTACCAGGACCAGTTCGACAACACGGCGGACCTGGTCGTGATGTTCCTGCCGAACGAGGGCATCTACCACGGCGCGCTCGATGCGGATCGGGATCTCTTCGACTTCGCCGTCGACCAGAACGTCCTGATCGCGACCCCGACGACGCTCGTGGCGCTCCTTCGTGCGGTGAACTACGGCTGGACTCAGGAGCGGATCGCGGTCAATGCCCGCGAGATCGCGCAGGCGGGGACCGAGCTGCACCGCCGAATCGTGGTGTTCCTCGAACACTTCGCGAGCGTCGGCAGGAACCTGAACACCGCGGTGACGAGGTACAACGCCGCGGTGGGCTCCTTGGAGGGCCGGGTCCTGCCACAGGCGCGGCGGCTGGAGGAGCTGGACGCGAAGAGCGCGAAGGAGCTGCCGGTGGTGCCTGGGGTGGACGAAGCGCCACGCGAGGTCCGGGAAGCCGTGGGCCTTGGGGCAGGCGCGGAAGAGGCGTGAGGCGGTTGGACTGTCAGATTGTCCGTGTGTGGAGAGACCTGCGCACCATGCATCGAGGCGGACATGACCATCGCTGTGGCCCATCGTTGCCGCAGGAGCACCGATGAGTAGTCCGGCACTCGGCCTCGAGCCGATGTTTCGCGTCCAGCTCGATACCCGGGAGACGACCGTGTGGGAGCCGGAGGGACTCGAGGCGCTCGGGCTTCGCGAGCGGCAGGACCTGCAGCAGTGGTTCGTCGAGGAGTTCCGTGACGTCGGCGGCTCGTCGGGCACGCACGGACTGCTCGAGTCGGTGGTCGGCTCGCCGGAGATCGGCGACGGCCATGTCCTGGCGGGGTCGCTTCTGCTCATCACGGAGGAGTTCGCGGGCTGGGCGCACGGCGGCCATCGGCACGCCGACCGGCTCGACCTCCTGCTGCTCGATACCGCGGGCAGCCCGGTCATCGTGGAGCTCAAGCGCGGCACCGCTGACGAGTTCACCGACCTGCAGGCACTGCGCTACGCGGCGTACGCGTCGACGTTGACGCCGGACGACGTCGAGGACCTCTTGGCCAAGCGGCTCGGCGTCACGGTCGACGAGGCTCGGGCGGCGATCGCGGACCACGTCGACGCCGCGAGCCCTGCCACGCCGCTCGCCGAGATGGGGGCGGTCCGGATCGTGCTGGTCGCCGAGGCGTTCACCGCGCCTCTGACGACCACCGCGATGTTCCTGCGCCAGCGCGACATCGACGTCCGCTGCGTGCAGCTCACGGTTCGCCGAATCGACGCCGAAAGCGTCGCGGTCTCGCCGCGGCTGCTCGTGCCGCCACCGGCTACGGAGGCCTTCTTGGTCAAGCGTCAGCAGCAGGAAAGGGCCGAGGCCGTGGCGCGGGCCTCCGGGCGCCGTCGCGCGCGCACCGTCAACGTGCTGATCGACGCGGACGAGATCGAGGCGGGCACCGAGCTGCGCTTCGCCGTCGACACGCTCGGGCCCAAGCGCCGTCCACCGGTGGCAGCGTGGATCGCGGAGGACAGCGATCGCGGGCGTGCCGTCTGGACCGGCGAAGCGGGAGGGCGCGCGCTCCGGTGGCTTGCGGACGACCAGCTCTACTCCGTCTCGGAGCTGACCCGGGTGATCATGACGTCGGCCCTCGGCACGACCCAAGAGGCGTTTCCCGGCCCCGACTACTGGCTGGCGCCTGGTTCTGACACGGTGGTGCTGTCGGTCCTCGCCGACCGGGTCCTGGGGCGTGACGCATGACGACGGAGACACAGACGGTGACCACGGCGGCGACGACCACCACCCCCGACCACTTCCCACCTGGCACCCTCGTCGAGGTCCGCGACGAGCTCTGGCTCGTCGAGCGGTCCGAGCGCGCCGGTGACGGTGGCTGGTTCGTCGACGTCCAGGGCCTCAGCGACCTGGTCCGCGGCACGAATGCGACCTTCGCCTCGACGATCGACCAGATCGTCGCCCTGGATCCGGAGCAGGCGACGGTCAAGGTCGATCGCAGCCCGCGGTTCCGTGACTCGCGACTGTGGCTCGAGGCGACGCGCCGCAAGTCGTCGGTGCCGCTGACCGACCCCAGGTTGACCGTCGCGACGCAGGGGCTCGTCGACGCGCTGCCCTACCAGGTCGCCGCCTGTCGGCAGGCGCTCGATCCGGCGAACCTCCGCCCACGGATCCTGCTCGCCGACGCCGTTGGGCTGGGCAAGACGATCGAGATCGGGATGATCCTGAGCGAGCTCGTCCGGCGCGGCCGTGGGGAGCGGATCCTCGTGGTCACGCCGCGGCACGTGCTCGAGCAGATGCAGTTCGAGCTGTGGACGCGGTTCGCGTTGCCGTTCGTTCGCCTCGACTCGGTCGGCATCCAGCGGATCCGCCGGCGCCTGCCCGCCAACCGCAACCCGTTCGCGTACTTCAAGCGGGCGATCATCTCGATCGACACGCTCAAGGGCGACCGGTATCTGGCGCACCTCGAGAAGCAGGCGTGGGACGCCGTCGTCATCGACGAGTCGCACAACGTCACGAACAACGAGACCCAGAACAACCGCGTCGCCCGGCTGCTCAGCCGCCGCACCGACGCCCTGATCCTCGCCAGCGCGACCCCGCACAACGGCAAGGCCGAGTCGTTCGCGGAGCTCATCCGGATGCTCGAGCCGAGCGCCGTCCGGCCCAACGGCGAGCTGATCGAGGACGAGGTCCGCCGGCTCATCATCCGGCGCCACCGCCACAGCCCTGAGGTCGCCGCGACCGTCGGCGCGGACTGGGCCGAGCGGCAGGAGCCCCGCAACGTGCTGGTGCCCGCCAACCCGACCGAGGACGCGGTCGCCGGCGAGCTGGAGTCGTCGTGGCTGCACCCGGAGCCGGGGCGATCCGTGCTCAGCGGCAAGCGCGCGCGGCTCTTCCCGTGGACGCTCGCCAAGGCGTTCCTCAGCAGCCCGGCGGCGCTGCAGGCGACGGTCGCCGAGCGCTTGCGCAAGGTCGACGACGAGCGCGAGGAGGACGCGCTGCACCGGCTTGCCGACCTGGCCGAGCGCAACCTGCAGGCCGGCAGCGCCAAGTACGACGCGCTGCGCCGCGAGCTCGACCGGATCGGCATCAAGCGCACCGGCGACGCCCGCGTCGTGATCTTCGCCGAACGGGTGGCGACGCTCACCTGGCTCCACGACCGGCTCCAGCGTGATCTGAAGCTCAAGGACGACCAGATCCGTGTGCTGCACGGCGGTCTGACCGACGTCGAGCAGCAGGAGATCGTCGAGTCGTTCAAGCAGGCCTCCACCCCGATCCGGGTGCTCGTGACCGGCGACGTCGCGTCGGAGGGCGTGAACCTGCACCTGCAGTGCCACGAGCTCATCCACTACGACATCCCGTGGAGCCTGATCCGGATCGAGCAGCGCAACGGCCGCATCGACCGGTACGGCCAGAAGCACTCGCCGCGGATCACGACGCTGCTGCTGAGCCCCGCCACCGAGGTGTTCGGCGGTGACCTGCGGGTGCTGCAGCGGCTCGTGGAGAAGGAGCACGAGGCACACAAGGCGCTCGGCGACAGTGCGTCGCTCATGGGCAAGTACGACGTGCAGGCCGAGGAGGACGCCATCCGCGAGGTCCTCGCCGGGCAGCAGGATCTCGACGACGTCGTGCGGTCGGTCGACGAGGTCAGGGACGACGGTGGGCTGGAGGGGCTGCTGGCACGGTTGATGGCCCCGGCCGATGACGCGCCGACGACCACCGCGCCGACCGTCGAGGATCCGCCTCCGGGGGTGTACGACGAACCGCTGCCGTTCCTCCGCGACGCCCTCGAGCTCGCGTTCACCACCCCGGCTGCCGCCCCTGCGGCCGGCGGCGTCGGCTGGCGCGAGCACGCCCAGCACCAGGTGGTGGAGTTCGAGCCGAGCGCCGATCTGCGCCAACGACTCGAGGTGCTGCCCCAGACCTACCTGCGGGACCGACGGGTGACCGAGGGGCTGCGCCTGGCGACCGCCAAGGCCCGCGGCCAGCAGGCCCTCGACGCGGGACGCAGCGCCGAGTCGAGCTCGCTGTGGCCCGAGGTGCACTTCCTCGCACCGCTGCATCCGGCGCTGGATTGGGCGGCCGACCGCGCGCTGGCGTCACTGGGCCGCAACGAGGTGTTCGCCGTCGCGGTGCCCGGGACGACCGCCCCGGCGCTCCTCGTCCAGGGCACGCTGACCAACGCCCGCGGCCAGGTCGTCGCGGCCAGCCACCTGGTGATGCACTTCCTCGACGCCGCGCGTCCCGACCGGGTGATGACCGAGCCCTTCGAGAGCCTGCGAGGCGCCCTCGACGCGCTGGGCGTGGCGAGCGCCCTGGCGAACACCGGGTCACTCCCTGAGGATCTTGATCTGAGCCGTTTCGTGGCCCCGGGAGTGCGCGAG
The DNA here is from genome assembly GCA_023230855.1 of Solirubrobacteraceae bacterium. Classification (GTDB taxonomy): domain Bacteria; phylum Actinomycetota; class Thermoleophilia; order Solirubrobacterales; family Solirubrobacteraceae; genus Patulibacter. The sequence goes on along the minus strand of JALNWQ010000009.1, from coordinate 115,259 downwards.
GCACGGGCCTTCCTGGAGATCCAGTTCGAGGCGGCGGCCGACGACGTCGAGCGGCGTGTCGGCGACTGGATCGCGCGCGTCGGCGAGTGGGAGGAGCAGGCCGCCGAGCTCTTCCAGCGCCAGGATCTCCGGGCGCGCCGCGGGGCCGTCGCCGACGAGCTCGGCCTCGCCGAGGCGATGCGCCCCCGCGAGCGGACGGTGCGGCCGCTCTTGCTCGTCGTCCCTGACGGAGAGGACGCCTGATGGCCACCACCGACGCCCGCACGGTCACCGACGCGATCATTCCCGTCGAGGACTGGATCAGCGAGCACTTCTTCACCACCGACGCGAAGAAGGAGTCGTTCCTCGCCCGCGTGCTCGAGCGCCGCAAAGCGTGGGATGCCGAGAAGGACCGCGGTACGACCCGCACCCGCTGGACCGCGGCCCGCCGCGAGCTGGCGTCGCGCTTCGCCCGCCTGACGTCCGACACCGACCCGGCCGAGGTCGGCGCGCTGCACGACGACCTCGCGACGATCCTCGGGTTCGCGGGCACCGGCGGCTACACCCGCGACCGACGGGGCCCGGTGACCTTCCTGCACAGCGCGGGCCTGCCCGAGCCGCTGATCGCGCTCGTCGAGGCTCGCCCGGTCGCGGCGGTCGAGGAGCTCGTCGCCAAGGACGCCCAGACGTTGCTGGAGCCGTTCGCCGTCGACGAGACGACGGAGCTCACGTCGGTGGCCCGGCTGCTGTCGACCCTCTTCGTCCGCGACGACGCCCGCCCGGCGTTCGTGCTCGTCTTCGCCGGATCGCGCCTGCTGCTCGCCGAGCGCGAGCGCTGGCCCGAGGGCCGCTACCTCACCGTCGACCTGCAGCTCGTGCTCGACCGCGCCGACGACAAGAAGGGTGGCGAGGTCGACCGTGCGCTGACCTGCGTCGACGCCGAATCCTTGGCCCCGGATGCCGAGGGCGCGATCTGGTGGCACGGCGTGCTGGAGGCGTCGGTCAAGCACACCGTCGGGGTCAGCCAGGACCTGCGCGACGGGGTGCGCCTGTCGATCGAGATCATCGGCAACGAGGTCGTCCGGCGACGTCGCGCGCAGGGCCTCTCCCCGCTGCCCGCCGACGAGGCGCAGCCGCTGGCCAAGCAGGCGCTGCGGTTCCTCTACCGCATCCTCTTCCTGCTCTACGCCGAGGCGTCGCCCGAGCTCGGCGTGCTGCCCACCGGCGCCCCGGAGTACGAGCGCGGCTACAGCCTCGACCGCCTGCGCGACCTGACGCTCGTCGAGCTCAGCACCCCGCAGGCCCGTGAAGGCACGCACCTGTACGACTCGCTCGCGGTGCTCTTCCGCATGGTCGACGAGGGGCATGAGCCCGCCCAGGGGACCGACACGGATGCGGCGCAGGGGGAGCACCTGACCTTCCGGTCGTTGCGCGCCGACCTCTTCCGGCCCGAGGCGACGGCCCACATCGCTGCGGTCGGCCTCGGCAATGCAGCGATGCAGCAGGTCCTGGAGCACCTGCTGCTCAGCAAGGCGTCGGGCAAGCGCGACCGTGGGTTCATCTCCTACGCCGAGCTCGGGATCAACCAGCTGGGCGCGGTCTACGAGGGCCTGATGTCCTACACCGGCACCTTCGCGCAGGAGGACCTGTACGAGGTCGCCAAGAACGGCAACCCCGAGAAGGGCTCGTGGGTCGTGCCGATCGACCGGGCGGAGGGCCTGAGCGCGAGCGACTTCGTGCGGGTCACCGACGACGTCACCGGCGAGGAACGCCCGGTGGTCCACGAGCGCGGCAGCTTCGTCTTCCGCCTGGCCGGGCGCGAGCGGCAGCAGTCGGCGTCGTACTACACGCCCGAGGTGCTGACGCGGTTCGTCGTCTCGCAGGCGTTGGAGGAGCTGCTCGATCAGGACAACCACACGACGACCGCCGAGGAGGTCCTGCAGCTGACGGTCTGCGAGCCCGCGCTCGGGTCGGGCGCGTTCGCGATCGAGGCGGTCCGGCAGCTGGCCGAGCAGTACCTGCGCCGCCGGCAGGAGGAGACCGGCGCCACGATCGACCCGGACGACTACCCGCGCGAGCTGCAAAAGGTCAAGGCGTACCTGGCGCTGCACCAGACCTACGGCGTCGACCTGAACGCGACCGCGGTCGAATTGGCCGAGATCTCGCTCTGGCTCGACACGATGGTCGAGGGACTGCAGGCCCCGTGGTTCGGCCTGCACCTGCGGCGCGGCAACTCGCTGATCGGCGCGCGCAAGGCGGTCTACGCCCGAGGCGACGTCACGAGCAAGGACTGGCTGACCACCCCGCCGACCCCGGTCGGCCCGGGCGACGACGACGCGCCCGAGATCGCCGGGCGCATCCCGCACTTCCTGCTGCCCGCCCAGGGCTGGGGCGCGGCGGCCGACGTCGGCAAGGAGATCAAGGACCTGGCGCCCGACGCGGTGCAGGCCCTGAAGGACTGGCGCAAGCAGTTCCGCAAGAAGCCGACGAAGAAGCAGCTCGACCGGCTCGTCGCGCTCGGCCACCGCGTCGAGCGGCTGTGGGCGATCGCCACCCGCCGGCTCGAGATCGCCGAGGCGCAGACCCGCCGGGACATCCCGCTCTGGGGGCGCGAGGCCGACGACGCCGCGCTCACGGTCGAGGGACGTCCCGTCACGCGCGAGGAGATCGAGGCGAACCTCGCCGACCCCGACGGCGCCTACCAGCGCCTGCGCCGGGTGATGGACGCCTGGTGCGCCCTGTGGTTCTGGCCGCTGACCGTGGAACAGGCCGAGCCGCCGGAGCTCGAGGCGTGGATCGACGCGCTCGAGATGCTGCTGGGGGTACACAGCGAGAAGGGCGCACGTCCAGGCCAGATCGGCATGGGTGAAGCCACGACATGGGACGAGCTCGAAGGGGCGGAGGCTCGCGACCTGCAGTTCTCGACCGCTCGGTCGACGGCGGACACGCGCGCCGAGCACCCGTGGCTCGGCATCTGCGCCGAGGTCGCCGAGCGGCAGGGGTTCTTCCACTGGCACCTGGACTTCGCGCCGGTGTTCGCCCGGCGCGGCGGCTTCGACCTGCAGGTCGGGAACCCGCCGTGGGTGCGGCCCCGGACCGACGTCGAGGGGCTGCTGGCCGAGGGTGACCCGTGGTGGCAGTTGGCGGTGAAGCCGACGCAGGAGCAGAAGCAGCAGCGGCGGGCGATGACGCTCGAGTTGCCCGTGTCGAGCGCCGGGGGGGACGAGCAGACGATTCGGGATCTCGCGGTCGACGCGTCGGTCGACATCGTGGTGGCGGCCGAGGTGCTTGGGGCGGTGACCGAGTACCCGCTGCTGGCGGGCCTGCAGCCGAACCTCTACCGCTGCTTCATGGCCGCCGCCTGGGGGCACCAGGCACCGAGCGGGGTGAGCGTGCTGATCCATCCCGAGACGCACTTCACGGACGCGAACGCCGGGGTGTTTCGTGCGGCGACGTATCGGCGGCTCAGGCGGCACTGGCAGTTCATCAACGAGCTGCAGCTCTTCGAGATTCAGCATCAGAAGACCTATGGTGTTCACGTCTACGGGGCGATGCGATCTGAGCCAGCGTTCGCGATGGCGACGTCGCTGTATCACCCGGATACGGTCCTGCGGTCGCTGGCGCACGACGGGTCAGGCGAGGAGCCCGGCATCAAGGACCCCGACGGCTACTGGGACCTCCGGCCCCACGGTGACCGGATCCTGACCGTCGACCGAGCGATGCTCACCACCTGGCATGACCTGCTCGAGGACGAGACGGTGCCGGTCGAGCAGACCCGGATGGTCTACACGGTGAACCGCACGAGTGCGCGGGTGCTGGCGCACCTGGCGACGCAGCCGCGGATCCGCGACCTCGGCCTTGAGTTTTCACGGGGTTGGGACGAATCGATCGACCGCAAGAAGGGGTTCTTCGACGTCGAGTGGGGCCGTCCGGCGTCGTGGGACGATGTGATCCTGCAGGGTCCGCACCTGTTCGTCGGCAACCCGTTCTACAAGTCGCCGAACCCAGCGATGCAGCACCATCTCGACTGGTCGCCGGTCGACCTCGAGACGCTCGAACCGGACGCGATCCCGGTCACGTCCTACAAGCCCCGTGGCGACCGCGCGAAGTACGACAAGTCGTACACGCAGTGGAGCGGCGGCTCGGCGCGGGACTTCTACCGGGTGGCGTGGCGGCGAATGGCGGCGAACACGGGCGAGCGGACGTTGATTCCGGCGCTGATTCCAGACCGCACAGCCCACATCAACGCGGTCTACGTCGCTGGGTCAAGCGATGCGCGCATGGTTGCTGCCGTGAGTGGGGTCATGGCGAGTCTGATCTCTGACTTCCTCGTTCGCGTCGTTCCCATGGGGGACATCTTGCCCTCTGCTGTTGGAAGGCTCGCGAAGCCACGGCTCGGGGCCGCCGTGGAGGGGGCGTTGGCCCGACGCGCTCTACGTCTGGGTTGTATGTCAGACGCCTATGCTCGGCTTTGGCGCGAAGCGGGCCCGTTCGAGGACACGATGGGTGATGCTTGGACCGGCGGCCTTGACTATCCCGGTCGTACCCCACTTGCCCAGGTCGGATCGGCGTGGTCTTCACAGACTCCCCTCCGCCGCGCCTCTGACCGCCGCCAAGCCCTGCTTGAGATCGACGCCCTTGTCGCCCTCGCCCTCGGCGTCTCGATCGATGACCTGTGCACGATCTACCGCACGCAGTTCCCGGTCCTGTACGGCTACGACCGTCACCGTGACCACTACGACGCCAACGGCCGGCTCGTGCCGCAGGACGTGCTGAAGGTCTGGCGCACCAAGGGCGAGCGGATCAGCGAGGACGAGCGCACCCACACCAACGCGGCGGGCAACACGTACGTCTACGAGCTGCCGTTCGTGACCCTTGACCGCGAGGCGGACATGCGCCAGGCGTACGCGGACTTCGAGCGGGTGCTGCAGGAGCGCGACGGTGGGTGAGCTGCTGCCGACGCTCGCGGCGCGCGGGGTGCGCGACGGGCTGCTGGAGTACCTCGACACGACGTTCGCGCTGGCCGACCAGGATGCGCGGGCGGCACTGACCGAGCTGCTCGCGCACCCGCAGGACGGGATCGTCAAGGGGCCTTACCTGCGGCTGCGGTTGCCGTTCCGTGCCGCACCCGACGGGTGGCGCCGGACCCTCGGCTGGCACCCGACCGACGACGACCCGCAGGCGTTCCCGCCCTACGGGCACCAGGCGCGGGCGTTCGCGCGGCTCAGCTCGCTCGACCGCGGCGACGGACCGGCCGGACCACAGCCGACGCTCGTCACCACCGGCACCGGATCGGGCAAGACCGAGGCGTTCCTGTACCCGATCCTCGACCACGTGCTGCGGGCCAAGCGCCAGGGCGTGGGCGGCATGAAGGCGCTGCTGCTGTACCCGATGAACGCCCTGGCCAACGACCAGGCCCAGCGCCTGGCCGGACTTCTCACGAGCCACCCGTCGCTGGCCGGCGTCACCGCCGGCCTCTACACCGGGCAGCAGGGGTCCAAGCGCACGAAGGTCAGCGCCGACAGCCTCATCACCGATCGCTCCGTCCTGCAGAGCAGCCCGCCGGACATCCTGCTGACGAACTACAAGATGCTCGACCAGCTCCTGCTGCGGCACGCGGACCGCAAGCTGTGGGGCCAGAGCGCGACGTCGCTGCAGTACCTCGTCCTCGACGAGTTCCACACCTACGACGGCGCCCAGGGCACCGACGTGGCGATGCTGCTGCGCCGCCTGGGCCTGGCGCTCCGCGCCCACGGTCGCGAGGGTGACGGTCCCCTCGCCGGTGTCACCCCGGTGGCGACCTCTGCGACGCTCGGCGACGGCGGCGACCCGACCGCGATGCTCTCGTTCGCCCAGACGGTCTTCGGCGTGCCGTTCTCCGACGACGCGGTCGTCACCGAGTCGCGCCTGACGATCGACGAATGGGTCGACGCCGGTGACATGGCGGTGGCCGCCGATCCGGTCGACGGGGCTGCGCTCGTCGAGGCGCTGCGTGCCGCGGCCGACGGTTGCGGTCACGACCCCCAGCCCGACGTGCTCGCCGCGGCCGTGGCGCCGGTGCTCTACGACGGCGACACCGGCGACGCACCACTCGTCGACCTCGTCCGCGCCCACCCGCTGACCCGCCGCCTGCTCGCCGCGTGCGGCGAGGCCGCACCGTTGGCGACCGTCGCGCGGACGGTGCTGCCCGACCCGGCCCCCGCCGACGCGCAGACCGCGCTCGAGATCTACGCCGCGGTCGTGAGCCACCTGCGGGCCACGGCGGGGCGGGGCATGCCGTCGGTCGAGCTCCACCTGTGGGTGCGCGAGCTGACGCGCATCGACCGCGAGGCCGCCCCCGCGCCGGCCTTCGCGTGGGGCGACGACGGCGGCGTGCCGCTCGGCGCGGCCGTCGACGGTGACGGCACCGCGCAGACGCAACCGGTCTTCCCCGCGCTCTACTGCCGGCACTGTGGCCGCTCCGGCTGGGGCGTGACCCTGTCGCCGGCCGGCGGCGCCGACCTCGACACCGCCGACGACGCGATCCGACGCGACCACGCGCAGAGCAGCGGACGGTTCCGGCCGCTGATCCACGCCACCCGGGGGCACGAGGTCACCACCGCCCCGGCTGACAGCGGCGACAGCGACGAAACCGGCCTGCGATGGTTCCACGTCACCGAGCGCCGACTGCTCGTGAGCGAGCCCGAGCCGACGGACGACCGCCCGACGGCCCTGCCGGTGCTCACCCACGTCGGCCTGGACGCCGCAGACGCCAGCCGCCACGACGACTGCCCCGCTTGTGGACAGCGCGACGGGATCCGCTTCCTCGGCTCGGCGGTGGCGACCCAGCTCTCGGTCGCCCTCTCGAGCCTGTTCGGCAGCACGAACATCGACGCGCGCGAGAAGAAGACCCTCGTCTTCACCGACAGCGTCCAGGATGCTGCGCACCGGGCCGGGTTCATCCAGGCCCGCTCCCACAGCCTGACCGTCCGCTCGGTGCTGCGCGAAGCGGTCGGCGACGACCCCTGCACCCTCGAGGAGCTCCCCGAGCGCGTCTTGCAACGGGTCGGCGACGACCCTGCCGCCCGGTACCGCATCCTGCCGCCCGACCTCGTCGAGCGCCCGGAGTTCTCGCCGTTCTGGGAGAAGAAGACGCTGAAGGCGATCCCGGTCGGGGTGCGCAACCGCGTACGCCGACGGATCCTCTTCGACGCTCAGCTCGAGTTCGGCCTGCAGTCGCGAATCGGCCGCACGCTCGAGCTGACGAGCACGATCGCCGCCGAGGTGCAGGCCCCCGCCCCCACGATGGTCTCCGCCGGACGACACGCCCTGGAGGAGGGGCAGGAGCAGCTCACGCTCAGCGGCGCGCCCACCGACGCGACCGTCCTCGCGTGGGTACGGGGCGTGCTGGAGCATCTGCGGCAGCGTGGCGCGATCGAGCACGAGTGGCTCAATCCGTACGTCAAGGAGGACGGCAGTCGCTTCCGCATCTGGCGCGGCCGGCGCCGGACCGACGGCATGCCCGCCTTCCCGATCGGACGGAGCGCCCCGGCGTTCGCCCGGGTGGGACCCGAGAGCAAGCATCGCGAGAAGCTGCTCGACCAGGCCACCGGCGCCCAGGGCTGGTACGCCCAGTGGGCCACCCGCGTCCTCGGGGTCAGCGCCCGGGAGGGCGGCGTCCTCTCGCGGTTGCTGCTGCACGAGCTGGCGAAGGCGGAGTTGCTGGAGGTCACGACCAACGAGGCCAAGGCCGACGTGTTCGCGCTGCGATCCGGCAGCGTGCTGCTGGAGCCCGTGCCGACCGATGCCCTGCAGGCCGGGCGGCGACGGCTCGTGTGCCGGACCTGTCGCAGCGAGGTGCCCGGCACCGCGCGCGTCGTCGACGAGCTCGACGGTGCGGCGTGCCTCGTCACCCGCTGCAGCGGCACGCTCGTCCGCGACCCGGGAGAGCCCGACAACTTCTACCGACGGTTCTTCAGCACGCACGAGGTGCAGCGGGTCATCGCCCGCGAGCACACGTCGATGCTCGACGACAAGCTGCGGCTCGAGCACGAGAACGGGTTCAAGGGCCGCAGCGAGCAGCCCCAGGCTCCCAACGTCCTGGTCGCCACGCCGACGCTGGAGATGGGCATCGACATCGGTGATCTGTCGACGGTGATGCTCGCGTCGCTCCCCCGCACCGTCGCCGGGTACGTGCAGCGCATCGGGCGCGCCGGACGGTTGAGCGGCAGCGCGTTGAACCTCGCCTTCGTCACCGGCCGCGGCGAGCACCTGCCGCTGCTCGGCGAACCGACGTCGCTCATCAACGGGACGGTGCGGCCCCCCGCGACGTACCTCGACGCCGCCGAGATCCTCCGCCGGCAGTTTCTCGCGGCCGTCGCCGACGACGAGGCCCGCGACCCCGGGGGCAACCACCCCACGAACGCCGAGCAGGCGATCGGCGACACCGGCCCCCGCTCGTACCTGGCGTCGCTCATCGCGCGGGCCGAGGACGACGCGGACCGGCTGGACCGCTTCCTCTCCGCCTTCCCCAGTCTGCGCCCCGAGAGCGCCGAAGCCCTCCGCGCGTGGGTGCGACCGGCCGACGGCCCCGGGACGAGCGGGCTCGCCCTACGGATTTACGCCGCTGCCCAGCGGTGGGCCCAGCAGGTCGAGGAGCTGGGTCACCGGATCACCGCCATCCAGCAGGCGTTGCCCGATCTCAAGCGGCTCGCAGAGCTCCCGGCCGCGACCGACGACGACAAGCACGCCCGCAAGACGGCCGAGGCGTCGATCCGCCTGGCCGAGAAGCAGCGGGCCGAGCTGCGGGGCGAGTACTGGATCTCCGTCCTGGAGCGCCTGGGCCTCTTCCCGAACTACACGCTGCTCGGCGACGACGTGACCCTCGACGTCGGCCTGTCGTGGCAGCACCCCGACTCCGGGGCATTCGAGACCGACACGCACGCCTACCAGCGCAGCGCGTCGCTCGCGCTGCGCGAGTTCGCCCCCGGCTCGACCTTCTACGCCGGCGGACACCAGATCAAGATCAACGCCGTCGACCTGGGCAGCGGCGGCGACGCCGTCCGGACCTGGGCCCAGTGCCCGGAGTGCGGCTACGGTGCGGACGTCACCGACCAGGACGGGCCGGCGTCCTGCCCCCGCTGCCAGAGCCCGGGCATCGCCGACGTGAGCCAACGCCTCGAGACCGTGGAGCTCCAACGGGTCTCGTCGACGATGCGACGAGACGAGGCCGCGATCGACGACGCCCGGGACGAGCGTCAACGCGAACGGTTCGAGGTGACCGTCACCGCCGACGTCGTGCCCGAGAACGTCACCGACGAGTGGTACGTCGAGCATCACGGCTTCGGCGTCCGTCACGTTCGCGGCCTGCAGATCCGGTGGCTCAACCTCGGCCGCGCCAGCGGCCAGGGCGCGCCCCGGCGGATCGCCGGGAGGGAGGTCCCCGCCGAGCTGTTCCGTGTCTGCGCCGAGTGCGGGCAGCTCGACGGCCGCACCGGCCGCAACAGCCCGCACGAGCACCGGCCCTGGTGCGGGCGCCGCAAGTCCGACGACGAGCGCACCGTCTCGGTCGCGCTCAGCCGGTCGCTGGAGACCGAAGGGCTCCTGGTGCGGCTCCCGCCGCTCGTGGACCTCGGCAACCCGTACGCGGTGCCGTCGATCGTCGCGGCGATCCAGCTCGGCCTGCGGGAGTACATCGGTGGGGCGCCCGACCATCTGTCGGTCGAGCTCGTCGCCGACGTCGACAACGGCGGGACCGACGCCATCCTGTTGCACGACGTGGTGCCCGGCGGCACCGGATACCTGGCCGAGCTGGCCGATCCGGCGATCCTGCGCGAGATCCTCGTCCGCGCGTACGAGGTCGTCCGCGACTGCGCATGCCGCGAGGAGGGACGACCGGCATGCCACCGGTGCCTGCTGCCCTTCACCCGGTTCGGCCGGGGGCAGCTCGTCTCGACCATCGAGGCCGAGCGGCAGCTCCACGACATCCTCACCGCCGGACGCGCGGACGCCGATCCCCACGACGTGTCGTGGGAGATCACCCGGGAGGCCGTGATCGACGTCGACCCCGAGTCGAAGATGGAGCAGAAGTTCCGGGCCGTCCTGCGTGAGCGATTGACCACGATCGGCGCCACGGTCAAGTCGACGCCGCTGGCGGCCGGCGAGCGATGGGAGATCAACGTCGGCTCCGGGCGACGCTGGACGCTGATGCCGCAGGTCAACGTCATCAACAGCAGGCCGGACTTCCTGCTGCGCAGCGACGATCCGAGCATCCCCGAGATCGCGATCTTCTGCGACGGCTGGCGCTACCACGCCAGTCCCGAGCACAACCGCCTGCACGACGACGCCGTCAAGCGGCAGCTGCTGCGCGAGTCCGGCCGGGTCGTCCTGAGCCTCGTCTGGGCGGACCTCGAGCCCGCCGAGGGGCCGGCGATCGCGCCGTGGCTCGGCGACGACGTGGCGTCGAAGCTGTTGGCGACCGGCCAGTTCGGACTGAAGCCCGGGCACCTCGACCTCGCTCGCCGTGGGCCGCTCGACCTGCTGGTCAGCTGGGTCCAACAGCCCGACCCCGACGGGCTACGAGCGCTCGGAAGAGCGGTGCCGTTTGTGCTGGCCGCCCACCCGACGCAGGCCACTCGCGGCGGCCTGGACGACGCTGCCGATCTCGTCGCCCGCGCTGCAGCCCTGCTCGAAGGTGCGCCCCTGCCGAACCAGGGCAGCAGCCCGGCGTGGGCGTGGACCGACGGTCCGGTGGCGCTCGTCGCCCGGCTGCCCGTCGGTCAGGACCCGGACGCCGTGGCGGTAGCCCTCGTCCTCGACGATCGGCCCGAGTCCGTCGCCGACGCCGAGCGCACCAAGCAGGGGTGGCGCACGTGGTTGCACCTGGCCAACCTGCTGGGGCTCCGGGCCCTGCCGGCGGCGGTCACGGTCCACTCGCTTGCCGAGGCGCCGGTCGGAGCTAGCGCGGAGGCCGGTACCGGCGCGACTCGCGAGCGGCCCTCCGAAGGGGACCGCGTGGCGAGCGATGTGCGGTCGCCACGCGTCGGTACTGGTGACGCGACCGACGGTGCTTTGCCGCGGGTCGACGCCGAATGGCAGGCGGTGCTCGCCGACGCCACCGACGCCGAGCGACCGGTGCTCCAGGCGCTGGCCGGGGACGGCCTGCCCGCCCCCGAGGAGGGCCCCGAGGTCGACGGGATCCCGCTCGGCCCGACCTGGACCACGGCGCGCGTGACGCTGGACCTCGACCTGGACGACGCCGAGCGGGCGGCCCTCCGCGCCGCCGGATGGACCGTCGTGGCCCTTGACCCCGAAGCGGTGCGGACCGCACTCGAAGGAGCATCCTGATGGCCGTCGTCATCTACGCCCCGAACAAGGACGGCCTGCACGACGGGTCGCTCGGCAAGAAGATCCACGCGTTCATCCGCAAGGTCTTCGAGGACGACACCCTTCCGGGCCTGCACATCGAGCCGATCAAGGCCGCGATCGACCCGAAGGTCCGCACCGGCCGCGTCGACGCGATGTACCGCGCGGTCCTGTTCAAGGTCCAGGCCGCCGGCGGCGCCCCGCACTACATCTTCACCGGGGTCTGGCCCCACGACGAGGCGATCGAGATCGCCCGCAAGTCGGTCCTCAAGGTCAACCCGGTCAACGGGCTGCCCGAGCTGTTGATCGCGTCCGAGGTGCCGCTGCCGCAGGCCTCCGCCGGTCCGCACTCCGACCAGGTGGCCGATTCCGCCGGCCCCGTCGTGGGCACGGGGGCGCGGACCGGGGACGCTGTCACCGCGGGGCTAGGTGTCGACCCCGGGACCGATTCGTCCACCGGCGAAGGAGCGGCCGGCGGCGAGGACCATCAGGTTCCGTCGTTGCCGCTGCTGGAGCGCACCGGCATCACCCTCGAGCAGCTCACCGACGAGCTCGGCATCGATCCAGACCTGGCCCGCCGGGCGCTCGCGGTGCGCACCGACGACGAGATCATGCAGCTGGCGGAGCGGGCCGTCGAGTGGCAGGGTCTCGCGCTGCTGGACCTGGCCGCCGGCGCCTCGATCGACGACGTCCGTGCGGCATTCGGCATCGACGGGCCGAAGCCCGTGCTCGCGGAGGACGAGGAGGCCCAGCTGCTCGAGGGCCTGCAGAGGCCGGCCGCACGGATGCAGTTCGCGTGGCTGGAGGACGACGACGAGCTGCGCCGGGCGATCGAGGACGGCTCGTTCGCCAAGTGGCGGATCTTCCTCCACCCGGAGCAGCGTCGCTACGTCGATCGGGGCACCAGCGGTCCGTTCCGCCTGTCGGGTGGCGCGGGCACCGGCAAGACCGTCGTCCTGCTGCACCGTGCCCGTCGTCTGGCACGCCAGCATCCCTCGGCGCGCGTCGTGCTCACGACGTACACGCGGAACCTCGCCGACGCACTCGAGCGCGACCTGCGGTCGCTTGATCCGACCCTGCCGTTGGCCGAGCGTCTCGGTGACCCGGGGGTACGGCCGACCGGTGTCGACGCGGCGGCCGCTCAGGTGCTCTCGCGCGCCACCCCCGACGTGCGTGCGCAGGCGGTCGAGCAGGTGCTGGGCATCGCTGGGGACCGCACGGCGACGCAGCGACCGAACGCGAAGAAGGCCTGGGACGACGCGATCTCGGCCGCCGGCGGTTCGCTGCCGCCCGATCTGCGGTCGCCGGGGTTCTTCGCGGCGGAGTACGAGCAGATCGTGCTCCCGCACCGCATCGTGTCGCGCGAGCAGTACCTGCGCGTCCGCCGCCCGGGGCGTGGCGTGGCGCTCGGACGGCGGCAGCGCGTCGCGGTGTGGGACGTCGTCAGCGCCTACCGGGCCGCGGCGGCGATCCCCGGCACGCTCGACTTCGCCGAGGTGTGCGCGATCGCCGCGGCCATCGGCGAGCGCGCCGAGCATCGCATCGCCGACCACGTGCTGGTGGACGAAGGGCAGGACCTGAGCCCGCCGCAGTGGCAGTTCCTGCGGTCGTTGGTGGCCGAGGGGCCGGACGACCTGTTCATCGCCGAGGACGCGCAGCAGCGGATCTACGGCCAGCGCACCGTCCTGGGGCGCTACGGGATCCAGATCGTCGGTCGCTCGCGCCGCCTGTCGCTGAACTACCGCACCACCCAGCAGGTCCTGCGCTTCGCCACGGACGTGCTCGCCGGGCAGTCCTACGCCGACCTCGACGACGAGATCACCGAGGTCGACGGCTACCGCTCCGCCCGCCGGGGACCGACGCCGACCCGGATCGGCGTGAGCTCGCTCACCGACGAGCTGGAGCGGGCCGCCGCGGTCGTCCGTGGGTGGCTGGATGACGGCGTCGAGCCCGACGCGATCGGCGTGTTGGCCCGGGACCAGTCGACGGTCGATGTCGTCTCCCGGGGATTCGAGGACCGTGGGGTGCCGATCCGTCAGGTGACGCGGTCCGCCGGCCCCTCCGGACGACCGCAGCTCATGACGATGCACCGCGCCAAGGGCATGGAGTTCTCGCGCGTGCTGCTCTTCGCCGCCGACGCCGAGCTGCTCCCGGCGGCCTACCTGCTCAAGTCGGTGCCCGACGCCGAGCGTGACGACCTGATCCAGCGCGAGCGCTCGCTGTTCTACGTCGCGGCGACGCGCGCGCGGGACGAGCTGGTGGTGCTGTGGGAGGGGGAAGGGAGCGAGTTCCTTCGCGCGTAGCTCCCGGACGACGGCGGCCGGTGTGCCGGTGCGGTATCGGCGGCCGGTGTCCCGGGTGTTCCCGGTGGCGGGCGGAACGGCGGCGGCCCCGCCCGCCCGGCTTGAGCCGCTGGATCGCCCGCGCACCGTCGTTGCTCGAAGTCGGGACAGATCCGGAGCGCTCTCGGCACGGACTGACGCTGGAGTCGACACCGCCGCGGCGGCGACGCTCCGGGTGTGTCACGACGAGCTCACGCGGACGTAGGGGTCGCCCAGACGGATCATCCGTGCTGGGGGCCTCTCGAAGCGCTGCTGGATCCCCGGCTCTGCGCCTGGTTCGACTGGACGTACGAGGCGCGCCTGGACGACGGCGACCACGTCCAGGCCTACAAGCACCGGACGACCCGGCGATACCTGCACCTGGCCCGGCTCGGCCGCGCCTTTCGCCTCGAGGGCGCCGGAGCGTTCGTCGAGGTGCCACTGCCGGTCGCCATCGTGACGGCGTTCATTGGCTGGCAGCGGGATGCGCCGTCGCCGGCCGAGGTCGCCGCGCTGCGGACGGCACTGGCCGCCGCCGGAGGGCCGCCCGATGGTGCGGTCGAGGCCGTCGCGCCGGGGTCGACAGCCGGCCGGCCAGGGGAGGGACGATGACGCATACGCCGGCCAACCCGTCGGAGCGCCCCGTGGCTGTGGTTCACGCCGGAAGGGCGAGAGCTTCACCGTCGCCCGGGAACGGTGCGTCATCCAGCGAGCGCTGGGCGACGACAGCCGCTTCGAGCGGCGCAGCGGGAAGTTCGTCCACGAGATCGCCGGCATCACGTCGCGCGTGGCGGACGACCGGCTCGCGCTGTTCGCGGCATCGGCGACGGACGAGTTCCGGGAGCTCTTCGACTTCCTCGTCAGCATGCAGCTCTACTCGATCGTCCCCAGCGAGCTCCGGCGCCTGCAGCCGCCGGACGCCGGCGACGTGCTCCGCGAGGACGGCGCGAACGCCGCAGCGGTCCTCAAGCGCCTCCAAGATGGCGACAACGACCGCTACGAGCGGGTTTGCAGCCTGCTCGGTGCAGCGGTGCCCGGCATCCAAGGGGCGCAGCACAAGTCGTTCGGAGGCCAGTTCGAGACGGTCGAGTTTCGGCAGGATGTCGGCCAGAAGCACCCATGGACGTTCGACGCGCTGAACGTGTCCGACGGGACGCTGCGGATGCTCGGTCTGCTGCTCGCCGTGTACCAGCTGGGGCCGGTGTCCGTCCTGGGGATCGAGGAACCCGAGGCCACGGTGCATCCCGCCGTGACCGAGCAGATCCTGGAGGTCCTCCGCGACGCGTCGCGTCTGCGACAGGTGCTCGTGACCACGCACAGCCCCGATCTGCTGGACTTCGCGGGCATCGACGAAGGCTGGCTGCGGGTGGTGACGAACCCGCAGAACGCGACGCTCATCGCACCGCTGTCGGAGACCAGCCGCGACGCGGTCCGCCATCACCTGTTCACCACCGGTGAGCTCATGCGGTCCGGTGAGCTGACCGGCGACACGGAGGGCGCGACCGAGCGAGCCAACCAGCTGAGGCTCTTCGGGCCGATCGACGCCGCGCGAATCGCTGCCGATTGAGCTGGTGACCGTCCTCGTCCCCATTGTGGAGGGACAGTCCGAGGAACGCTCGATCGGCGGCTTCCTACGGAGAGTGCTCCACGCGCGTGGCCGTTATGACGTGGAGGTCGCACGTCCGATTCGCGTGAAGCGCCATCGGGTGGTCCGGGATGGTGAGCTCGAGAAGCACTTGGCGCTCGCAATGCGCGCCCGGCCGGGCGCGTCGTCGATCCTCGTGCTGCTGGACGCCGACGACGACTGCCCGGCCGAGCTGGGCAGGCACCTGAGGGAGCGAGCCGACGCCGCGGTCGAGTTGCCGGTCGGGGTCGTACTACCGAACGCCGAGACCGAGGCATGGATCCTTGCGGGCATCGAATCGGTCCGTGGGCTCCGCGGCATCGATCCGACGGCGAGCCCGCCGGACGATCCCGAGGGCGTACGGGATGCCAAGGGCGCACTGACCAGGCGCATGAACGGGACCCGCGGCTACGTCGCCACGGCCGACCAGCCCGCGCTGCTCGCGGAGCTGAACGTCGAGCTCGCCGCCGACCGTTCGCGCTCGTTCAGGAAGCTGCTCAGCGAGCTGGACCGGCTTCTCCCGGGATGGACGTGATTGCGACTCGATTCTCAGCCACCTGATCGATACGTCAGATTCGGGGCCATCGATGGCGACTACTCAGGAATCACGGTCAGATCCGCCCGGCGACACCGACTATGGTCCTGACCGTCGTCGTCAGGAGTCGCCGTGGAAGCCGACATCAAGTCAGTTCAGGACCTGTTCGCCAACCAGCATCGCTACGTCGTGCCCGCCTACCAGCGGCCCTACGTCTGGGACGAGGACCGGCAGTGGCGTCCGCTGTGGGAGGACGTCGAGCGGATCGCGGACGCGCGGCTCGAGGAGCGGGAGGCCCGCCACTTCCTCGGTGCGATCGTCATCCGGCGGGAGCGGACACCACCGGGTGGGATCACGGAATGGTCGGTGATCGACGGCCAGCAGCGGCTCACGACGTTGCAGCTGCTGTTGGTGGCGATGGCGGATGCGGCCCGCGAGGACGGGCTCGCCAAGGACGCACGCCAGATCGGCAAGCTCGTCCACCACGACGAGGACGACGCCGAGGGCGACGAGCGGTTCAAGTTCTGGCCGACGTCCGCCAACCGCGACGCGTTCCGGCAGGTCGCGCGGGAGGGCGGGCCCGACGCGTTCCACGACGACCCGACGAACTCGGTCCACGAAGCGTGGATCTTCTTCCGTCACCAGGCCCACGAGTACGCCCACGCGGACGGCGCCGAGGGGGAGGAATCCGCGCGGCGGTACGCAGCGCTGCGCGAAGCCGTCACGGGCCTGCTGCAGATCGTGACGATCAGCCTCGACCGTGAGGATCCCGCGCAGGTGATCTTCGAGACGCTCAACGCGCGCGGCACCCCGCTGTTGGCGATCGACCTGGTCAAGAACGCGCTGTTCGACGCCGCCGAGCGGGCCGGCGCATCGGTCGACGACATCCACGATCGGTACTGGGCGCCGCAGCTGGGGGACGATGCCTACTGGAGCGCCGAGCACCGGATCGGTCGCCTGACGGTGCCACGGTCGGAGACGTTCCTCATGCACTGGCTGGCGATGAAGCTCGGGGAGGTGATCCCGGCCGACAGCCTGTTCGAACTCTTCCGCCGGCGGGTGTTGCAGGCCGAGGGTGCGGACCCGGTGCGGCTCGTCCAGGAGTTGAACGCCGACGCCGCCACCCTTCGGTCGTTCGACGGCTTCGCGCCCGGGACCCACGAGCACCGCTTCTTCGGCACGCTCGCCAAGCTCGACACCACGACGATGCACCCCGTTGCGCTGCTGCTCTTCCGCAGTGGCATCGATCCCACGCGGCGGGAACGGGCGCTGCGCGCGATCGAGAGCTACCTGCTCCGGCGGATGCTGCGGTACCTGTCCACGAAGAACTACTCGCAGCTCGCGGCGCGCCTGATCTCGGCGGCCAACGGCGACCTCGCCCGGGTCGACGAGCGGATCGTCGACGAGCTCCTCCAGTCGCAGGCGGACACGTCCCGCTGGCCGACCGACGACGAGCTGCGCGAGCACCTGCTGCACCAGCCGGTGTACGGATGGGTGAAGCAGTCCCGCGTCGTGATGGTCCTGTCGGAGATCGAGCTGGCCGCGCGTCGCGGAAAGGTCGAGCAGATCAACACGCTGCCCGACAAGCTGCAGGTCGAGCACATCATGCCGCAGGCGTGGCAGACCCATTGGGCGTTGGTGGATCCCACGGACGAGGAGGCGGTGCGCCGTCGATCCGATCGCGTCAATCGGCTCGGCAACCTCACCCTCGTCGCGGGTGCGCTGAACGCGTCGATGTCGAACGGTGCCTGGGAGACGAAGCGCGACGCCCTCGCGCAACACAGCCTGTTGCTGTTGAACCGGGAGCTGGCGCAGCGCGACGAGTGGACGGAGGCGTCGATCGACGCTCGGGGTGCCGCGATGATCGATCGGATCGTGGAGCTCTGGCCGGGACCGCAGGCGTTCATGCCGCGGTCCTGGCAGCCCCGCGATGCGGAGAGCTGGCCCGAGGACGCCCTCACCGTCCCGGACGCGATCCGCGATATCCGTGCCGGCGCGACGTCGTACCTGGCGACGCTGCTCGACGACCTGGCGGAGCGGCCCGGAGGCCGCCGACGGTTCGCCGACGTCGAAGCGGCCCTGGGCTGGCCACGCCGTCGGCTCGCCGCGGTGCTCGGCGGGTACCAGTCGCGGTTCGGCAAGCCACACGACGGTCGCCGGCCGTGGCGCATCCACCTCGACGGCGACGGGACCTGGTGGATCTGGATGGACGCCGACCAGGCGGCCGCGGTGAGTGACGGGGTCCGCGCGGCGGGCGCGGGAGCCGAGCGTTCGGAGCGCCACGAGCGCCGCCTCGCGTTCTGGACGGCGTTGATCGCCCTGGCCGGGGCCCGCTCCGCACTGCACGCGGGCGTGACCCCCGGCGAGTACAGCTGGGTGGGAGCGAGCGCCGGGGTCCGTGGCCTGGGCCTGAACTACAGCGTCACGAAGGAGGGGTCATCCGTGGAGCTCTACATCGACCGCGGTCGCGGTGCGGACGACGAGAACCGGGCGATCTTCGACACGTTGCACATCCAATCGGCGGAGATCGAGCGCATGTTCGGCGGACCGCTGTCGTGGGAGGCACTGGACGGTCGCCGCGCCTGCCGCATCGCCCATCGTCTCGAGCTCGGAGGGTGGGCGACCGATCCCACAGGGTGGCCCGAGGTGCACGAGGCGATGGTCGACGCGATGACGCGGCTGGACGAGGCGCTGCGGCCGCACATCGCGGCGCTTGCGATCTGAGCGCAAGCGAGGGCTGGCCGGCGATCGACAGCGTCGCGATCACCGGCGCTGCTCGCGGCGCTGGATGTCGAGCTCGCTGCCGGCCGTTCGCGCTTGCTCAGGAAGCTGCTCGCCCGAGATCGATCGGCTGCTCGCCGGGCCGGCGTGAGGCCTACGGGACCCGGTGCGCCCGCGCCCGCTCAACCCGCGTCGGGCTCGTCGCCCCCGGCGCCGATCACGGCCCCGGCGGTCGCATCTACGGTGCCGTCGGGAACCACGAGAGCTGCGAACTCGGGTCGGAGCTCGAGCTCGTCCTCGAACTCGCCGTCGAGGCTTGCCGCCAGGGTGTCGGCGAGGCGGCCGCCCATCGGGCGGAACGCGACGTAGGTCAGACCGCCGGAGACGACGCCGCCGACGATCGGGACCGCCTTCGTGATCGTCTTCTCGATGGTCTTCTTCGTGATCTTCTGCCCGAGGATCGCGCCGACCTTCTTCACCAGCGGGTACCAGGCGGTCTTCGTCAGCGCCTGGGTCGCGACCTTCTTGCCGAGGTTCTGGCCCGCGACCTTCGACGTCTGCGTCACGAGCGTCGCCGCACCCGCTGCGCCGAGCATCGCCCCGAGGTAGGCGATGATCCGGATCTGGGCCGCCTCCGACAGCTCGCCGCCGCCGTCGAGCAGCTCGTCCTCGCCCTTCGCCGCGACGTACGGCGGGCGCCACGCGGCGACGAACGCGCGCTGCGCGGCGGTCTCGGGGGCGACGCGGCCGGCCCGGGCCCGCGCGGTGAACCGACGTGCGTCCGCCAGCTGCGCCAGCGCCTCCTCCACGGTCGCCCCGTGCTCCATCGCCTCGCAACCGAGCACGGTGACGGTGCGGCCCACGCCGCCCCAGCAGTGCACGTAGACGATCCGACCGGCGGTGCGGGCCCGGGCCAGCACGTCGAGGATCACCCGCATCGCCGTCGGGCTCGGCACGTCGACATCGCGGATCGGCAGTCGCACGTGCCACACGTCGGGGATCCCGCGGGCCTTCGCCCGCGCGTGCAGCAACCGTTCGTAGGGCCGCAGACCGTCGGCGTCCTCGGTCAGGTCGACGAACCACCGCACGCCCAGGTCCAGCAGCGCGTCGAGCTTGGCGGCGGCCTCGTCCTTGACCTTCGCACCCGGGTACGGCCCCGCGAGCAGCTCGTGCTCCCGGAACCAGAACGCGTCGTTCGGCAGCTGCGGGTCACGCTCGGGCGCGCCCGGGTACCGCGGCAGCCGGGCGTGCTCGATAGCGCGCTCGTCGGCGAGCTCGCGCAACGCGTCGGCCAGCTCGACGAACTCGTCGCCCAGGTGCACCCGCTCCCGCCGACGGTAGGGGATCGCCTTTGCCCCGTACAGCGCGCCGGCGAGCTGACCGGTGATCGCGGCGGTGGTGTCGGCGTCGTCCCCGAGGTTGACGGCCGCGAGGACCGCGTCGGCGAACGTCGTCGTCGACCACACCGTCCACAGCGCCGCCTCGAGCGCCTTGGGCGCGAAGCCCGACCCGACGATGCCGGGCGGGACGTGGGCGCTCGGGGGCGCGGGAACGTCGGGCGCGTCGACGCGGAACGATCCGCTGGTCACCGTGCTGACGAGGCCGTCCAGGTGGGCCGCCGAGACGAACGGCGCGTCGGGACCAAGGACCGACAGTCGGTCGCCGCCCTGCAGCGCGTCGACGAGCAGGGCCGCGAGGACCTTGGCCGCATCGCGGGCGGCGGGATGGCCGTGGGTCGTGTTGGACTCGGCGATCGTCGCGGTGATCGCCGCACCGCGCGCGTAGCCGCACGCCATCGCCAGCGGCGCCAGGCGCATGAGCACGCCGTTGCCGCCGGCGTTCGGGAACGCGGTGCCGGCCTGCGCGTCGCCGGTCTGCTCGAACCGCTCCAGCGCCTGTCGGGTCGCGTTGCCGATGTCGAAGCACGTGCCGGTGCTGGACCGCTCACCGTGGCGGTACCAGCGGACGTAGCGGCGCAGCACGTCCGCCGGGTCGTGATCGCGCCGGTCCAGCAGGCTGTCGGCCAGGCACAGCGCCATCGACGTGTCGTCGGTCCAGGCACCGACGGGCAGCCCGAACGGCCCGCCGCCGGTCATGTCGGTCACCGGCGCAAACGTCCCGCGCGGCGAGAACTCGACCGTCGTCCCGATCGCGTCACCGACCGCCAGGCCGAGCAGCGCGCCGCGGTAGCGGTCCTCGCGGGTGGGCGGTGATGCGGGGCGCATGGTCGTCATCCGGGATCAGGCCGTGGGGGACGGGGTGATCCTGACAGGCGCCTGTCCGTTTCACGGCCGAATCCGCGCCTTCACGCCGACGTTGTTTCACGTATCGATACGTGAGACACTGGGGTCATGCGAGGCGTCGACCTCATCGTGCTGCTCGACCTCCTGTCCCGACCTGGACGTGACTGGACGGTGCGGTCGGTCGCGGGCGGGCTCGGCCTGCCCCCCGCCAGCGTCCAGCGCGCGGTCGAGCGGCTGGCGGCGACGCCAGCGCTCGATGGGGCGTCCCGTCGGGTGAACCGGTCGGAGTCCGAGAGCCTGTTCGTCGACGCCGCGCGGTTCATGTTCCCCGCGCACCTCGGAGCCGAGACACGTGGGACCCCGACGGCCTGGGGTGCGTCACCGCTCAGTGATGCGCTCGCCGTCACGGATGGCGTGCCCGTGTGGCCCTCGCCGACAGGCACCGCGCGAGGGTTCGCCGTCGACCCGCTCCACGACGTGGCTGGGGCGCTGGCGGTCGCCCGGCCCGAGCTCTACGAGCAGCTGACGCTTGTCGATGCGTTGCGACTGGGTGACGCACGGGTCCGCGGGGTGGCGGCTGACCTTCTCCGCGAGCGGCTGTTCGGCGGGGTACGGGCGTGAGCGATGGTCCGTTGGAGACTGCGGCGACCGCACTCGGCCCCCTCGTGGACGACGTCGTGTTCGTCGGCGGGGCGACCCTCGGCGTGTGGATCACCGATCCAGCTGCGCCGGCACCACGGCCAACGCTCGACGTAGACGTGGTCGTGGACGTTGCAACTCGAGGGCGCTTCGCCGCGTTCGAGTCCGCCCTACGACGCCGAGGCTTCGCCGAGGCATCGAAGGCGGCGTCATCTGCCGCTGGTGCTGGACGCGATGCCTTCCGATTCGGCGGTCCTCGGCTTTGCGAGCCGCTGGTATCCCTTGGTGGTGCGGGATCCGCCGACCTACCGCCTGCCGTCAGGGCGTTCGATCTCCGTGATTGCCCCTGCGATGTTCCTGGCTACGAAGCTCGAGGCGTTTCGTGCGCGCGGAAAGTCCGACTACTTCGGGAGCCGTGACTTCGGTGACGTCGTGGCCATGCTCGACGGCCGGGCCGAGGCGGTGGATGACGTAAGGTCGGCCGACCCCGATGTGCGGGCCTTCATCATGGATGAGATCCGGCGGCACATGGCGTCGCCTCGGTTCGAGGACGGGATCCATGGCGCACTACGCGGGGACTCCGCGAGTCAAGCTCGGGCGGCAGCGATCGTTCTGCCGAGGCTTGAGGCGATCATGCAGCTGGCATAGTCCCCGCGCCATCCGGGGCGATTGCCCACGGTCGCGTTCGAAGCCCGCGAGCGAGACTGATGAACGCGCGGGGCGCCGTGTCGGCCCTGACGTCCCGATCGCGTCCGGTTGAACAGGTCGCGCGGCGGCGCTCCACAGAATCCGACGCGGACTCCGCAGCGCGGCTGGCGCGGGTGTCGCCGCGCTGATCGACCCGCCCGAAGGTGCGTGAGGACCGCGGTCCTCACGCGATACCCAGGGCCTTCCCGCACGCGCCGCTCATGCCTCCTCGAGGTCCCGCCGCACATCGGCCCGCCACCGCGCCGTGTCGGCGCGGCGCTGCTTGCGGCGCTCCGCACGGGTCGGCGAGCACATCCAGCACGAGCAGCGGTTGAACGGGTTGCGGGTGAAGGCGTTGCGCGGCAACGTGAACGGCCACGAGAAGGGGTGGGCGCCGGGGTCGCGGCGGACGTCCTCGGGATGCGGGGCGGCCCTGTCCCAGTCGGCGGTGCCGTAGCGGCCGACGGCCTGGCCCCAACGGATGGTGGCCCAGCGGTCGCGCTGGAAGCGGATGTGATCGCGTCCGTGCTTGCGGCGCGGACGCGGATGGGTGTGGCGAGGCACGATGGACTCCCGGTCGCGGTGGACCGGCGCGCCTGCGTCACCCGGAGGTCAGCGCAGGCGCCCCGGCATGAACCGGGAGGGAGGTGGTGCGTGCGTCATCGCCTGCGCAGCGTAGCTGTGGATGACGCGAGCGGGTGCCGTCACGTACATGCGGTTCGACGGCGACGGTCGGGCGCTGCCTCTCAACGCGATGTCACCGAACGCCGACATCGTAGGACCGTCAACGAACGTGGACGACCCCTACGCGTCGTCGAACGTCGACAACCATGACGTCCTCCACCCTCCGCACCGTCGCGCCACCGTGCGCGCCCGTTCGCCCAGCCGCTGCGAGACTTCGGCCGTGGCCGAGCGCAAGGACGTGCCGATCGACCAGACCGTGGCCGCGCTGGCGCAGGAGCGCGTCGTGGAGCTCCTGATCGCCGCGGCCGATCGACATCGCGACGTCGAGCACGAGGTGCGGCTGGCTGCCGCGCGTGCGTCCGGGGACCTGGAACCGGTCAAGGTGGCGGCGCGGCAGGGCCTGCGCAGCGTCCGGGGATTCCTGGGGTACCGAGAGAGCAACGAGTGGGCCGCGCAGGCGCGGCCGGTCGTCACCGAGCTGACGGCGTTGGCGGCGGACGCCCCGTCGGCGGAGCTCGTCGACGTGATCCAGAAGGCGATCGACCGGACCGTCAAGGCGATCCTGCGCGCCGACGACTCCGGCGGGCAGATGGGTGACGTGGCCCACGAATTGCTCGACGCCCACGCCCGTGCCTGCGACGGCCGGGTCGTCGATCCGCGCAAGCTCGCCCGCTGGATCATCAAGTTCGACCTGGGGGATGCGCAGGACTTCTTCTACGCCGATCCCGTCCGCTACGCCGACGCCCTCGGGGAGCGTGGGCTGCGGGCGATCCGCGAGGCGGTCGACACCGCCGCAGGTGGCGACACCGATGTCGACGCTGCCACCGGCACGGACGCCGACGCCGCCGATGGCGATGTGGTGGCCGGCGCCGGCACCAGGAGGGACCGGTTCGCGGTGCGGTACCTCCGCGAGCGGCTGGCGATCGTCGACCGCGACGTCGACGCGATCGTGCGCCTGCTCGGCGGTGACCTGGCCCACGGGGGTCGGCACCTGGCGGTCGCGGAGGCGATGGACGAGATCGACCGCCCCGACCTGGTGCTGGAGTGGACGTCCCGCGGGATCGACGCCGACGGGTGGCAGATCGACCGCCTGGTCGACCTGGCGTGCGCGACCCACGAGCGACTCGGCGCGCCCCTGGAGGCGTTGCGGCTACGGCGGGCGCACCACGAGCGGGCCGCATCCTCGTCGACGTACGCCAAGCTGCAGGCCGCTGCCGAGACGCTCGACACCTGGCCGGTCGAGCGGGACGGCGCACGCGCAGCGCTGCGCGACCGCGACGTCCGCGGGTACGTCCACGCGCTCCTCGCCGACGGCGACGACGACGAGGCGTGGGACGCCGCCGTGGCGGCGGCCGAGCAGATCGACGATCGGACCTGGCTGCAGCTGGCGGAGCGGCGCGAGGCATCCGAGCCGATGCACGCCCTGCGCGTGTACTTGGAGGTCGCCGACCGCACGCTGATCGAGACCGGTCGCCCGCACTACGCCCGCGCCATCCGGATCCTGCGGTCGGCTCGCGGTATGGCGACCACCGCGGACCTCGTCCTGGAGTTCGAGACCTACCTCGTCCTGCTCCACGAGCACCATCGCCGGCGCCCGTCGCTGATCGAGATGCTGCACAAGGCCGGGCTGGTGCCGCGCGAGGCGTGACGCCCCGCCAGGGCGGGCCGGCGATGACCGACTCGCGTTGGCACTGTCGACGCGCTCGACGATGATGCGGCTATGAGGGAGACGCCGGACGAGCTCGTCGCCGCGGTCGCGGCCTCGCGAGTTCGTTGCCGCGTCGCCCGATCCGGCGACGTGGTCGAAGTACCGCTACGCGGCGTGGCGCACGTCGGAGGCCCGTTGGGCACCGTCCAATTCGAGCCTCGCGCAGAAGGTGGGCGGGCTCGTGGCTCGGGGTGCGCGACCTCCTGGCCGACGTGGCAGCCGGGGCATCGGGGTCCGCGACGAGCTGAGGTGGAGGCGGGGGAGGGGGCAACAGGCGGCGGCCGACGCCGGCCGGCATCAACCATCGCGGGACGAGCACGGTGAGCCACGCGACCCCGAGATCCTGGCCACCGGCGACGCGGGGCGCCCCCGCACCACCGTTCACCGTCGCTTGGCGGTGAACTTCAGCTCGTAGGTGTCGCACACCGATCCGGCGACGATCGACTCCTGGCGCAGGATGCCCTTGGCGGTCGTGGCACTCGTGAAGCGGCCCTTGAGCGTGGTGTAGACGGTGACGCCCTCGGCGGTCTCCCTCTTGCGCCCGCTGAACCTGCCGCCCTTGACCTTCCAGGTCAGGCCGGGACCGACGGTGGTGATCTGCGACGTCGACGATCCCGCGCAGGTCTCGAGCACGTGGGCGACGACGTTCTTGATCCTGTTGCCCTTGCGGTCGACGGTGAACTTCAGGTCGTAGCCGCGGACGATCTGGCCCTTGGGCGCCTTGAACGTGCCCGCCCGGGGCGTTGCGGCGAGCGCGATCGACGGGACGGCGAGCGCCAAGGCGGCGACGGAGGCGAGGACGGTTGATCGGGACACGGGGCGGCTCCTGCGAATCGGAACGAACGGGCGTCGCGCAGCGTACGGGTCGGGTGGGCGCCCGACTGCGCGAGCGCCTGATGATCCGCGCCGGCGACCTCGAGCCACGGATCCTCGACGGAGACGGCACGAAGTCGTCACGTTCTCGGCCTGGTTGCGTCACCGGTCGGGCTGGGACGGTCTTCGAGACCGCAGCGCTCGCGGTGAGTCGCGCCGGTGGACCTCACTGATCATGCCCTCGACCGCCTCGCCGAACGCGGCATCGCGCTTCGCGATGTCGAGCTGGTCCTCGCGACCGCCCATCGTCGTGTGATGCACCGCCACGGATCGACGAGTCACCACGGATTCGCGTTGGACGGTCGCGCTATCGTCGTGGTGACCGAGACGGACGATCACGACCGGATCGTCACCGTCATGGAGCTGGCGTGATGCGCGCGACCTACGACCCTCGAGCCCGTGCTGTCGCGGTGATCTTCGTCGCCGACGCTCGGCATGGTGTCGTCCGCGAGGTCGCCGACGGCGTGTACGTCGGACTTCGGGACGATGCGCCCGTGATGATCGAGCTCGTGGGCATGGGTGGTGCCGACGACGAGGACCGTCTGAGCGCAGGCGCCGCGGCGTGCGGACTGGACGGCTCCGCGATCATCGCGGCGGTCCGAGCGGCGGTCGCCGTTCCGGGCCGTGAGGTGACGGTGGACGTCACCGCACCTCGGGCGGCCTGATCGCCGGTCTCACGCTCCCGGGTGGCATCCCACCTCGCGCTGCCGACTGCGCGATCCGCGCTCGAGCGGCTCGCTTCGCCACGCCCCGTCAGATCCGTACCGCGCCTGCCGACCTCTGCCCATGCCACGACGCTGTTCTGCATCGCACCCACACCTGCGTCCGGTCGTGGGGCGGGTCGCCGTCGTGTCTCAGCGATCCTGGCCGCGACGCGCGAGCAGGACGAGCGCCGCGACGAGAGCCGCCAGGGCGACCAGGACCCCGGGGCGGGCGACCGTGGCCACCAGGCCGCGCGACGGCTCGGGAACGGCCTGCCCCGGCGGCGGGAACTGGCCGCGGCTGCTGGCGGGCGGCACCTCGGGTGCGACCTCGTCGTCGTCGATCTCGGTGTCCGACTCGGGATCGGCGGTGATCGTGACCTCGGACGTCAGCGCTGCGGCGTCACGGTTGGTCAGGGCGGGGGAGATGAGCAGGCCCGCGGCCTCCAGGTCGCCGCCGATCGCCTCGCGGCCGGCCTGGGTCAGCCGGGCCAGGCCGAACCGGTCGCGGAGCTCGCGGACGGTCAGGGTCACGCCGCCGTCGTCGGCCTCACGGACGTCGACGGCGAGTTGCGCGGCGGCAGGATGCGTCATGACAGCCCGAAAGCATGCCGCACCGCCCGGCGGGCCGTCCCGTCGCCGCGCCCCGCGATCGTCACCCCTTCGCCCGGCGCGCCTCCTGCAGCGGGTTGCCGTCGGCGTCCGCGTTGCCGATGACGTCGGGCCACGGGCCCAGGTGGTTGTCGCGGGCCCCGTCCATCGTCAGGACCGATCCGCTGAAGAAGTCGCCCGCCGGCGAGCAGAGGAACGCGACGAGCCACGCGAACTCGTCCTCGGTCCCCAACCGTTGCAGCGGCACCATCGCGGCGGCCGACTCGACCATCTCGCGCGGGTACTTCGTGAGGAACGTCCGGGTGCCGAACTGGCCGGCGGCGATCGCGTTGAGCCGGATCCCGAACCGCGCCCACTCGATCGACAGCACCCGCATGAGGTTCTCGACCGCGGCCCGCGACGCCGAGCTGTGCGCCATCCCCGGCAGGCCGTGGTGCGGCGACAGCGTGACGCTGACGATCTTGCCGCCGCGCGGCGCGCCGTCGTCCCCGTCGGGGATCATCGCCTTCGTCGCGACCGCGTGCGACATGAGCCACGCGCTCTCGGCGTTCAACCGCATGACGGTCCGGAACCCCTTCGGGCTGATCGTCTCGGCCGGGGCCAGGAACTGTCCGCCGGCGTTGTTCACCAGCGTGTCGATCCGCCCGTGCCGCTCCAGCACGGCGTCGACGAGCGCGTCCACCTGGTCCTCCTCGCGCACGTCGCAGACCGCGGCGTGGACCGTGCCCACCGCGGCGGAGCGGCCGTCGCCCGCCGCCGCGCCACCGGCAGCCGCCCCCCGATCGTCGCCCCCCGCCGCGTCCGCGTCCGCACCGCGCCGCCGGGCCGCCTCCTCGGCCAGCGCCGCGGTCTCCTGGAGCGGCTCGGCGCGGCGTCCGCAGATCGTGACGTCGGCGCCCAGGGCGGCGAGCTCGAGCGTCGCCGCGCGGCCCAGTCCGCTGCCCCCGCCGCTCAGCAGGACGACCTGTCCGGCGAGCAGGCCCGGGGCGAAGATCCGCGACGGCGAGGCGTTCATGTCGGGCAGTCTTGCGCGCCGGCCGCGACCCGGTCCACCAGGGCCGGACCTCGACGACCGCCCGCCACGCGACGTCGACATTCCTACCGTCAGTAGGTATCGTCGGGGGCATGCCCGACGACCGCTCCTCCGACCCGGGGCGCCGCTCCGCCGTCCGTCGCCTGGCGCGGGCCGGGGACGACCTGCGCCACGGCGTCCTCACCATCGGATCGCGCACCCCCACGACCCCGCGCAGCGTCGTGCGCCGCGCGCGGGCCGGGTCGCTGCGCGACGTCGTCGGCGGCCGCGTCGTCCTCGTCACCGGCGCGTCGTCGGGGATCGGCGAGGCGACCGCGCTGCGGCTCGGCGAGGCGGGCGCGACCGTCGTCCTCGTCGCCCGTCGCCGCGCCGAGCTCGACGCGGTCCGCGACCGGATCGTCGCCGCCGGCGGCGCCGCGTCGTCGCACCCGTGCGACCTCACCGATCCCGATGCCGTCGACGCGCTCGTCGCCGCCGTCCTGGCCGACCACGGCGCCGTCGACGTGCTGGTGAACAACGCCGGGCGGTCGATCCGCCGGCCGATCTCGGCGTCGCACGACCGCCTGCACGACTTCGAGCGGATGATGGAGATCAACTACCACGCCGCGGTCCGCCTGACGATGGGCCTGCTGCCGACGATGCGCCGGCGCGGTCGCGGCCACGTCGTCAACGTCCTGTCGGAGGGGCTGCTGCTCCACACCCCGAAGTTCGCCGCCTACCTCGCGTCGAAGGCCGCGCTCGACGAGTTCTCGCGGTGCGTCGCCGGCGAGGTCCGCGCCGACGGGGTGCGGTTCACCGGCGTCCACATGCCGCTCGTGCGCACGCCGATGATCGCCCCGACCGCCGCGTACCGCAACGTGCCGGCGCTCCGTCCGCACGAGGGCGCGGCGCTCATCCTCGAGGGGATCGTCACCCGCGCCTACGCGGTGACCCCGCGCACCGGCAACGGCCTGCGCGCGGCCCGGGCGGTCGCGCCGGAGCTGCTCGAGGCGGCCGTGGCGCGCGTCGCGGGGCAGCGCCGGTTCGACCCGTCGCGGGTGTCGGGGGACGCGGCGCCCGAGGGGCTCGACGCGGCGACCGGATCTCGCGACCCGGGGCCTCACGACCCGTCCGCGCCGGAGCCCTCCGCGGCGCGCAGCGCCAGGTAGTCGGCGCGCACGACGAACGTCTCGCGCATCTCGTCGGTGAGCTCGTCGAGGAACTCCTCGCGGTAGGCGGAGTCGGTCAGGACGCTGATCGCGAAGTACAGCCCCGACAGGCCCCCGATCGCCGCCGACACCCGCAGCAGCTCCTCGGTCAGCCGGACCGGCACGCCCGCGATCGTCGTGTCGAGCCCGAGGAGCACCCGGCCACCGCCCTCCGCCGTCCACGCGGCGACGACGTCCTCGTCGATCGCGAGCATCCCGAACAGGACGAAGAACCCGGTGATCGCGACGCTCACCACGAGGACCTGCAGCCCGTGACCGACGAGGAGGACCATCCCGACGTTGAGCCGCTGCGACCGCCGTAGCGGCGGGGCGGCCGCCACCCGCGGGTCCTCGGCCGCGGCGCGCTCCAGCTCGCGCACCTCGCGCGGGAGCCGCACCGCGAGGAACGCGAGCGCCACCACGGCGAGCAGCAGGCCGATCGCCACGAGCGACCCGCCCGACATCGGCGCGAACACCTGCCACATCTCGGCGTTGACGAAGAGGACGATCGCGAACAGGAGCAGCAACGGGACCGCCCGCGCCAGCAGGCCGACGGTCGCCGCCAGCTGGTGGACGAGCCGCCGCGACGCCCACACGAGGATCGACCCGAGCGCCAGCCCGTACCCGAGCGCGACGAGCGCCAGGACCCCCAGGTTGACCGCGGCGGTGACGAGCGCGCTCGTCGTCTGCCCGTTGAACACGAGCGGCAGCAGCGCGGGCACGACGACGAACGCCGCGAGCTCCGGCCACCCCAGGTCCTCGGGCACGGTGAGCGCCGGACGGCCGCGCATCCGGTTGACCGCGGCGACCGCGACGAGCGCCACCCCGACCGCCCCGGCGACCGCGGCGACGTTCGCCACCCACGACCAGTCGAGGTCGAGCGCGCCGAGCAGCTCGACGACGAAGACGAGCGCCAGCAGCGGGAACGCCCGGTTGAAGACGTCCTCGCGCGCGGAGTAGTCCTCGATGAGCAGCGGGAGCCCGGCGCGGCGGAACCGCCGCTCGTGGACGTCGGTGTCGTGCACGCCGGGCATTCCACCCTGCGGGCCGGACGACGCCGCGCCCGGCCCGCGGGGGCGTCGTCGCGCGACGGTCAGCCGGCGGCCCGTGGCGCGGGGCGACGCCTGGCGGGCGGCATCGGGAGGACCGCCAGGCCGGCCGTCGGGTCGGGCGCCACGTCGCCGGCGCGGGCGTGGAGGACCACCGCCGTATCGCACCACGGGCAGCGGCGGTCGCCGGCGACGAGCACCTGCTCGGTGCACGTCGGGCACCACGAGCGCTCGATCGCGTGGTCCTCGAGCGACTCGACGTCGATGCCGGCGCGCTCCGCGACGGTCGCGCACACGTGCGTCACGCGGGCGCCGTTGCCGGCCCGTCCGCGCGTGATCTGCTCGACGAAGCGCGGGCCGCGCGGCAGGTCGATCCCGAGCTCGGCGGCCATCCGCTCCGGCCCTAGATCGACCATGAGGATCGCCAGGCGCTCCTGGAGCGGGCCGGCGAGCGGCACGTGCATCGCGCCGAAGCTCTCGGGGCCGTGGGTGACGACGTCCTCGACGCAGCCGCGGTCGAGGAAGTGGGCGTGCTGGCCGCGGGTCGTGCGCAGCGACGAGATCGCGCCGAGCCGGCGACGGCAGAGCCGGTACCGACGGCAGGTGGCGTCGACGCCGTAGCGGGACGCGTGGTCGCGCAGGAGCATCGCGGTGGGGCGGATGTCGACCCTGTCCCGTGCGGGCGCGGTGGCGGGCGGGGCGGTGGCGGGTGGAGATGATGGCGTGGGTCGCATGGCGGACCTCTCGAGCGGTGGGACGGCCGGTCCGGGCGGGCCCGGCCGGTCGGCCGCAGCATACGTCGTACTCAGGGCGTCGTCGAGTCCAACCGACGAGTCCGTCGCACGCTGGCGCGACGGCGCTCGCCCGGGCGGTCCGACGCCGTGCGTCCCACGACCCGGCGACGGCTCGACCTCGCGCCGCCGACCGCTCGACTCCCGGCCCGCCGACGGGTAGATTCGTGGGCGCGCGCGCCGCGTCCGGCCGTGCCCTCCGCATGCCCGCCGCCTTCTCCCGCAACGACCGCCCCGGACCCGCCGAGCCGCCGAGGCGGGCGGTCGTGGGCGGCGGATCCGACGCCGTCGGCCGTCGCACCCCCGGGCCCGACCGCACCCTGCTGCGGACCGCGGCCGACGGCGCGACGCGTCTGGCGGCGGTCCCGGGCGACGTCGTCGGCGGCGCCCGCGCGCTCGCCGGCGCGCTCGTCCGCCGCCCGGATCGCGCCGCCGATCCCGACGACCGCGACAGCCAGCTGCTCCGCGACCTGCTGCCGCTCGGCTGGCTCATGGCCAGCGGCTGGTTCCGGGCCGACGTCCGCGGCCTGCACCACATCCCGGACGGCCCCGTGCTGTTCGTCGGCAACCGCTCGGGCGGCAACGTCAACGTCGACGGGGCGGTGTTCACGCTCTCGTTCGCGAGCTACTTCGGCCCCGAGCGCGCGTTCTTCGTCCAGTCGTCGAGCCCGGTGCCGGACCTGCGCGGCCTCGGGTTCCTCCGCCGACTCGGCGTCCTGTCCGACGGCGTCGACGTCGCCGCCGACGTCCTGCGGAGCGGGGCGAGCGTCCTGGCGTACCCGGGCGGGCAGGAGGAGGCGCACCGGCCGACCCGCGAGTCCGGTCGCGTCCGGTTGGGCGCCGATCCGGCGGTGGTCCGGGTGGGGATCGACGCCGGGGTCCCGATCGTTCCGGTGGTGGCCGTCGGCGGGCAGGAGACGGCGCTCTTCCTCGGGCGCCGTCGGACCCTGCGGGGAACCGCGTCGGACGGGGCTCCCCGCCGACGGTCCGTGCCGGTGTCGCTCGCCGCGCCGTGGGGCGTCAACGTCGGCGACGCGCTCGGTCACCTCCCGCTGCCGGCCAAGCTCACGATCCAGGTGCTGCCGCCGATCGACGTCCGCGGCCGGTTCGGCGACCGGCCCGACCCGGTCGCGGTCCACCGCCACGTCGGCGACCGGATGCAGGAGGCGCTCACCGACATGCAGCGCCGTCGACGGCTGCCGGTGGTGGGCTGACCATGCGGTTCGTCGAGCGGATCGACCTGCCGGTGCCGCCCGAGCACGCCTGGCGCGTGGCGGTCGACCCGCAGGTCATCGCCCGGACGCTGCCGGGCCTGGAGCGGCTGGAGATGATCGGCGACCCGAAGCTGCGCGAGGGCGCGCGGATGCGCTGCGTCCTGCGGATCGGGGCCGCCGCGCTGGGGAGCGAGCTCGTCGTCACGGAGTACACCCCCGACCGCGACCTCGTCGCGTCCGGCGTCACCGGGATCGACCTCCACATCGGCCTGCGCATCCGTCCGCACGGCGAGGGCGCCCGGGTGCAGGTCCGGATGGGCTACAACCCGCCCGGCGGGGTCGCGGGCGCCGCCGCGGGGGCCTTCGCCCGACCGGTGCTGCGCGCCCGCATCCGACGGATGCTCCGCGGCATGGAGCGGATCGCGCTCAACGAGACGGCCCGTCGCCGTCCGCCCGGCCCGCGCCGGGCGACCGCGACGGTCGTGCGGGCGGGCGACGTGCTCGTGCGCAGCGGAGTCGTGCGACCGATGCGGCCCGACAAGGTCGTGGCGATCGCCCGCCAGCTCGCGCGGTGGGGCGCCACGCCGGCCGGGGCCTACAGCGCGGCGGCGGTCCGCTACCCGGGCCGCCTCGCGATCGTCGACGGCGACCGCTCGCTGACGTACGGCGAGCTCGACCGGCGCAGCACGGCGCTCGCGGTCGCGCTGCGCGACCGCGGCGTCACCGAGGGGCACCGCGTCGCGATCGCGGCGCGCAACCACCGCGGGTTCGTCGAGACGCTCGTCGCGGTGAGCAAGGCGGGCGCGGACGCGCTGCTGCTCAACGTCGGGTTCGCCGAGCCCCAGATGCGGGCGGTGCTCGACCGCGAGCGGCCGACCGCGATCGTCTGCGACGCCGACCTGCTCGGGGTGCTGGGCGAGGGGCGTGGCGGGTCGGCGGTCGTCGTGCCGCGCGTCGTGAGCGCCTGGGACGACGAGCATCCGCCGGTCGACGGGATCCGCACGCTCGACGAGCTCGTCGTCGAGGGCGCCGGTCGCCCGCTGCCGCCGCCGGGCGCGCCGGGACGGGTCGTCCTGCTGACGTCCGGCACGACCGGGGTGCCGAAGGGCGTCCGTCGCAGCCGGATCCCGCTCGAGGCCCCGATCTCGCTGCTCGACCGCATCCCGTATCGCGACGCCGGGACGCTCCTCATCGCGCCGCCGCTGTTCCACGCGTGGGGGTTCGTCAACCTGCTGCTGGCGATGCTCACGGGGTCGACGGTCGTGCTGCGCCGCGGGTTCGATCCCGAGGAGACGCTCGCGACGATCGAGGCGTGCGACGTCGACGTGCTCGTCGCCGCGCCGGTGATGCTGCGGCGCATCCTCGACCTGCCGGACGACCGGCGGGCGGCGCACGACGCGTCGTCGCTGCGGCTGACGGTGTCGTCCGGGTCGGCGCTGCCGGGCGAGCTCGCCACCCGCTGGATGGACGAGTTCGGCGACCACCTCTACTCCCTGTACGGGGCGACCGAGGTCGGCTGGGCGGCGATCGCGTCGCCCGAGGACCTGCGCTCCGCGCCGAGCACCGCCGGCCGCGTCCCGCGCGGCGTGGACCTGCGCGTCTTCGACGCCGACGGCGTGCCGATGGCGACGCACCGCAAGGGCCTCATCCACGTGTCCGGGCCGACGGCGGAGACCCGCTACACCGACGGCACCGGGCTGCGCGAGCGCAACGGCCTGGTCGACACCGGCGACGTCGGCTACGTCGACGACCTGGGCCGGCTGTTCGTCCTGGGCCGGGTCGACGACATGGTCGTCTCGGGCGGCGAGAACGTGTACCCGCGGGTCGTCGAGGACCTGCTGGCCGAGCATCCGGCGATCGCCGAGGTCGCGGTCGTCGGGGTGCCCGACGACGTGTGGGGCCAGCGGCTCGCCGCCCACGTCGTCCTGCGCGACGGGGCGGAGCTCGACGACGACGCGCTCCGCGCGTACGTCCGACGCCGTCGCCCGCGGTTCGACGTGCCGCGCGACGTGCACCGTCACGCGTCCCTGCCCCGTAACGCGGCCGGCAAGACGATCCGGCGCGAGCTGGCCGCGATCCCCGCCCCGACCGCGTCGTAGCGGGCGGTCAGGCCCCGACGAGCGTCGGCTCGTAGAGCACGCGCCACAGCAGCAACGTGCCCGCCGCGATCGACGCGGTCAGCTCGTCCTCGTCGATCGGACGGGCGAGCACCTGGTGCAACGTCCGCTCGAACGCCCACGGCAGCCAGCGGGCGGTCTCGGCGGCCGGCAACGTCGGGTCGACCCATCCGCCGGCCTGGCCGCGGACGATGTGCGCCTCGACGAGGCCCTGGTGGCGGTCCATGATGTCGTTGACCGCGTCGCGGAGCCCGGGGTCGTAGCGCGCCCCGTCGTAGATCGCGGCCATGAGCGGCCCGTTGTGGAGGTACTCGCGCATCGTGCGGTCGAGCGCCTCGTGCAGCTCGTCCCGGTGGACGTCCGGTCCCAGGTCCCACCAGGCGCGGGCCGACTCGGCGGTCTGCTCGAAGACCGCCTCGGCGCAGGCCCGCAGCAGGTCGGTCTTGTCGGTGAAGTACGCGTAGAACGTCGAGCGCGAGATCGGCATCGCGTCGAGCAGCGTCTGGACGCTGATGTCGGAGTACGCGGTGCCCGACGCCAGCAGGTCCTCGATGACGGGCAGCATCGCGTCGCGGACCTCGTCGCGGCGCTTCTGGCGGCGGGACCGCCCGTCACGCCGCGACATCGTCGCCCCCGTCCACCGTCGGGGCGAGCAGCAGGTTCCAGATGAGCCCGGCGAGCGCGTCGAGCGTCGCGTCGTCGGCGACGCCGTCCGCGTCGCGCAGCTCCTGCAGGCCGCGCTCGACCGCCCACACGAGCCACGACGCGGTCTGGTCGGCGTCGATCGCGGCCGGGATGCGGCCGTCGGCCTGACCGTCGCGGATCCGTCCGGCGACGTTGTCGATCGCGGGACGGATCGTGGCGCGGTACGCGTCGCGCAGCCCGGAGTCGTGCACCGTGGCGGCCACGACGACGCCGAGCGTGCCGCGCAGCCGGCGGAACGCCGCGTCGAGGGTGTCGATCGAGCGGCGGACCGCGGCGCGGTCGTCGGGCCAGGACGGCTCCCACAGCGCGCTGCCGGCCCGGCCGAGCTCGCGCCACACGTGCTCGGCGAGCGCGAGCATGAGGTCGGCCTTGTCCTCGAAGTGGACGTAGAACGTCGACCGGGCGATGCCGGCCACGTCGAGCATCGCGTCGATCGGCGGCCCGTCCTCGGCGCCCTGGTCCGCCATCGTCTCGAGCGCGCCGGCGATCGTGACGACCATCTCGGCGCGGCGCCGGGCTCGGGCGGAGCGGAACGTGCGGGCGGGCGTCGCCATCGGACACGGAGTCTAGGAGTCGTGGCCGGACGGCGCGTCGGGGAGCCGCTACCGGGCCGTCATGCGGGCCAGGCGCGACACGGCCTCGGCGCGGTTGCTCGCGTCGAGCTTGCGCAGGATGCTCGACACGTGGCTCTTCACCGTCTCGGGGGACAGGACGAGCGACGCGGCGATCTCGCGGTTCGACATGCCCTCCGACAGGAGCTCGGCGACCCGGATCTCGCGCTCGGTGAGCCGCGCGCGGACCTCGTCGGACGCGAACCCGGCCGGCGTCCCCAGCGGGTCCCGCGTGGGGAAGGTCAGGCCGAACCCCTGGTCGACCGGCAGGGTCACCGGCGCGTCGGTCATCTCGCGCGCGAGGGCCTGGATCGACGACGACGCCTGCCGGACCTCGGACAGGAGCTCGGCGGCCCGCATCCGCAGGACGACGAGCTCGAGCGCCGCGGTGACGGCGTGGACGTAGGAGCCGAGCAGCCGCCGGTCGCCATCCGACATCGGCCGGTCGTCCCGGACCGCGACGACGATCGCGACCGCCCGGGCGTCGGGGGCGACGGGCATGAGGCACGTGCGCGCGTGATCGAGCCCGAGCGTCTGCGCGACGAGGCTCGGCAGGCCGAGGACGCGCGGGTCGTCGCGGGCGGCCGGTCGACGCACGATCTCGCTCTCGAGGCTGCCGGGGGCGAGGGGGATCGGCGCGGCGAGCGTCCGCCGGCGTAGCGCGTCGCCCTCGGGGTGGCGCAGCGGTCTGGTGCCGTGGGTCGTGAGCGACGCCTCGGCGACCCGCAGGACGAAGCACGCCGCCACCGGGGTGGCGTCGCGGATCCCGTCGGCGGCCGACGCGAGCATCGACATGGCGTCCTCGGCCGAGCGTAGGGTCCGGTAGACCAACGCCACGCGGTCCAGCACGTCCAGGGGGTCGGGGGGCTCCATGCCGCGATCCTCGCACGCGATCGACCACCGTCGCGGGCGCCCGGCCGCCGCCGCGCCGTCGGCCGTGGCGGCGTCGCTCGCCGCGTCGGCCCGGCGGCTCCGCCGTCGCGAGCCCCGCGGCCACCGGGCGATCCACCCGATCAGAACGGCGTGTCTGGACTTGGCGTTCGGCATCGAATACGCTTGCCGTGGCGTCGTGGAGTGGCGGTGGATCCGGCCTCTGGACGTCGCGTTCGAAGCGTGGTGGGGGCGGAGGGCCTCCC
Source organism: Solirubrobacteraceae bacterium (assembly GCA_023230855.1). Taxonomy (GTDB): domain Bacteria; phylum Actinomycetota; class Thermoleophilia; order Solirubrobacterales; family Solirubrobacteraceae; genus Patulibacter. Next base: position 78,746 of record JALNWQ010000009.1, on the reverse strand, counting down.
GTCGCCCCGGGAGAGGGAAGTAGTGATCAGCGAGCCCATGACCGTCCACCGCAACCCAGGTGACCCCGTCGCGGTCGCGCGCGACCTGCGTGACGCGCTCGTCGACGTCCTCGCCGTCGACGACCCGGCGATCGCCCGACTCCGCCACGCCCGCACGACGGTGGCGCTCCGCGTCGAGGGCGGCGGCGCCCCGATGACCCTGCTGCTGGACCGCGACCCGCCCGAGGTCGTCGACGGCGAGGACGCCGAGATCGTCATCGACCTCGACGCCGAGGCGGCGCGCAACATGGCCGTCGGGGCGCTTCCGCTGCCGGGGGCGATCGTCGCCGGCGACGTCCGCTACAGCGGCCCGGTGCGGTCGTACATGGCGATCGACCCGATCATCCGCCGGCAGCTCGCGCTCCGCGCCGGCCGCGACCCCGAGGACGTCGTGCCGGCGTCCGCCTACCCGCCGGGGATCGCCCCCGAGCTCCTCGCGATCGAGTCGCGCGGCCTGCAGAAGAGCTTCGGCGCCCACCGCGTGCTCGCCGGCCTCGACGTGCAGATCCCCGAGGGCGTCATATCGGTCGTGCTCGGCCCGTCCGGCACCGGCAAGAGCGTGCTGCTGCAGCACGTCATCGGCCTCATGAGGCCGGACGCGGGCGAGGTCATCATCCGCGGTCGCCCGCTCAGCCGGATGAGCCGGTCGGAGATCCTCGCGCTGCGGCGCGAGATCGGCGTGATGTTCCAGGACGGCGCGCTGTTCAGCACCATGAACATCTACGACAACGTCGCGTTCCCGCTGCGCCAGCACACCGACCTCACCGAGCCCGAGGTCGACGAGATCGTCATGCACCACCTCGACAGCGTCGGCCTGGCGGGCGCGACCGACCGCATGCCGAGCCAGCTGTCGGGCGGCATGCGCAAGCGCGCCGGGCTCGCGCGGGCGCTCGTCCTCAACGCGGGGATCGTGCTCTGCGACGAGCCGGACTCCGGCCTCGACCCGGTCCGCACCGCCCTGCTCGGCGAGCTCCTCATCGAGCAGCACGCCGCGCACGGCGGGACGATGATCGTCGTCACGCACAACGTGCTCCTCGCCAAGCTCCTCGCCGACCACATCACGGTCGTGTGGCGCGGCAAGGTCCTGGAGTCCGGCCTGGCGGAGCACATCTTCGCGTCGCCCACCCCGTTCGTGCAGCAGTTCCTCGCCGGCGCATCCGAGGGTCCGCTCGGCATGGACGCCTGAGCGCGCACGGCGCTCGCACGGTCGGCCTCCGCGGTCGGCCGCCCACCGGATCTCCGGGGACCGGGCGACCCCGACGGTCGCTCCGGTCGCGCTCCACTCCTCCGGGCGAGCGCAGACCGCGGACCGGGTCGCACGCCGACTCGACGGATGTGTGACGAAGTTCACCCGACCGGGGGTACCGGTTCCCCCGGTCAGGCGATGTGCTGGATGTCGTGTCCGGGCATGATGTCCAACGTGGAGGGAGGGGTCACCAAGCCGCCGGCGGGAGCCGCGCGCGCCGACAAGCCACGGGGCGTCACCGCCCACGAGGCGTTCGAGGGCTCGGCGGTCTTCGCGTCGCTGCGCACCGCGTACGACACGGCGATGCTCGGACCACGGGTGGCCCGCCTGGCCGTCAAGCCACCGATCCGCTGGGTCGGCGACGCGATCATCGAGGCCAACCTCAACGTCCGTCGCTGCTTCATCCCCCTGCTCATCTCGCAGGCGATCTGGATCATCGGCTTCGGGATCCTGAACTTCGGCGAGGTCGCGTTCACCCTCGGCGTCGCCGACCGCGCCCCGGGCGGCGTGTTCGTCGGGTTCACCCGCGAGGTGTCGACGTGGATCACGATGATGATCCTCGCCGGCATCGCCGGCAGCGCCCTGGCGGCGGACATCGGCGCCCGCAAGATCCGCGAGGAGCTCGACGCGATGGCGGTCCTCGGCGTCGACACCATGCGCTCGCTCATCGTGCCGCGGGTCATGGGGATGGTCTACGCCGCGCTCGTGCTCGGCCTGCTCGGCCTGCTCATCCCGATCGGGTGCTACTACATCATCACCCCGGCGTTCCTCGAGTACACGCCCGCGGTCTACCGCGAGTCGTGGTACCTCAACATCCAGCCCGTCGACCTGCTGTCGACGTTCTTCAAGCACGCGGTGATGGGCTTCTTCATCGCGATGGTCGCCTGCCAGCGCGGCCTCGCCACGAAGGGCGGCGCCGAGGGCGTCGGGCTCACCGTGACGCAGTCGGTCGTCGTGTCGTTCTTCGGCATCTGGATGTTCAACAGCGTCTACAACATCGGGTTCCTCACGATCTTCCCCGACCTGCTGGTGCTGAAGGGCTGAGATGACCGCTCCGCCTCCACCTCCACCGTCGGCGGCCGCCACCGCGGACCCGACCGCCTCCGAGCCGGAGCAGGTCGGGGCCCGCAAGGTCCACAGCGGGTTCCTCCACGAGATGGGCGAGCTCGTCGTCTTCTCCGGCCAGGCGATCGTCGCGATGTTCGGGACGCCGCGCTACTTCTCCGAGGTGCTCGGGCTCACCGCCCGGATCGTCCGCCGCACGAGCTTCCTGCTCCTGGCGATGAACGTCTTCCTCGGGTTCAGCGTCGCGACGTTCGGGTTCTTCTTCCTCCGCACGATCGGCGCGGGCGACTTCGTCGGCGTCTTCACCGGCCTGCTCACCCAGCGCCAGGTGTCGATGACGATGTACGGCTACGTCCTGAGCGCGAGCATCTGCTGCGCGATCACGGCCGAGCTCGGCGCGGCGAAGATCCAGCAGGAGATCGACGCCTACGAGTCCACCGGCGTCGACCCGATGCAGCTCATCGTCGGGGCGCGCGTCCTCGCGGTGATGATGTTCGTCCCGCTGGCGACGGTCATCAGCCTCATCGGGCAGAACCTCGGCAACTACCTCGACATCGTCGTCGTCCTCGGCGGCAACGGGTCGCAGCAGTTCCTCGACGTCACCTTCAGCGTCCAGAGCATGATCGGCCAGATCTACACGCTGATCACGTTCTTCTTCATGACCCTGCCGTGCGTCCTCGTCGCCTGCTTCTACGGCATGCGGGCCAGCGGCGGACCGGCCGACGTCGGTCGCGCCGTCGCGAAGTCGCTGATGATCAACCTCATCCTGGTCCACGTCATCTCGGCGTTCTTCGGCGTCTTCTTCTACGGCCGCAACCTCAACATCCCGATCGGCGACTGATGAGCGAGAAGGCAGGCATCCGCCGCCTCGTCACGGCGGTCGTCGGGGTCGTCGCGGTCGTCGTCCTGGCCGTCGTCGTCACCAGCGGATCGGACCCGACCGGCCACCGGCTGAGCGCCACCGTGACCGAGGCGACGAACGTCATCGCGGGCCAGGAGGTCCGGGCCGGCGGCAAGGTCATCGGCGTCGTCGACGACCTCGAGCCGATCGACCGCGGGCACCGCGCCAAGGTCACCCTGCGGATCACCGAGGACGACGCGTGGCCGCTGCCGCGCGGCACGAAGTTCAGCGTCCGATGGGGCGGCACCGCCTCGTTCTACAACCGCTACGTGCGGGTCGAGCGCGGCGAGGACGGCGGCCCGGTCCTCGCCGACGGGGCGACGATCCCGGCCGGCGACTTCACCGTCCCGGTCGAGGTCGACCAGCTCCTCGCCGACTTCGACGTCCGCGTCCGTCGCGACCTCAAGCGCTTCGTCGACAACATGGGACCGGCGCTCGCCCGGGCCCGCGGCGGCCTGGAGGAGACGCTCGAGGAGGCGCCCCCGGCGCTCGAGCAGGGCCGGATCGTCATCGGCGAGCTCGTCGCCGACCGCGGATCGCTCGCCGAGACGATCAACCGCACCGACAAGGTCGTCGACGCGGTCCGTCGCGCCGATCCCGGCCTGTCGAGCCTGCTCGAGGGCGCCGCCCGCACCTTCGACGCGATCGCCGACCGCAGCACCGAGCTCGAGCGCACGATCCAGGCCCTGCCGGCGACGTTCCGCCAGGTCCGCCAGACCCTGCCGAAGGCCGACACCACCCTGCAGGGCGTGTCGAAGCTCGCCGGCGAGATCCGGCCGGGCGTCCGCGAGCTACGCCGGATCGCCGCGCCGGTCGACCGGACCCTGCGCGCCGTGCAGCGCGTGACGCCCGACGCCCGCGCCACCCTGCGGACCGTCCGCCGCGACGGCGACGACATCAACCGGTTCGTCACCCGCCTCACGACCCTGTCGCCGCAGCTGTCGTCGACGTCCGACGAGGCGATCACCGCGCTGAAGTGCATCCGTCCGTGGACGCCCGAGATCGTGTCGCTGCTCATGACCTGGGGCGACTTCATGTCGTGGAACGACGGCAAGGACAAGATCCTCCGCGCCCAGATCCAGCACTTCCTGCCCGCCCAGTTCAACTCGCACCCGATGAAGCCGGCCGAGGTCGCCAAGCTCTACCCCGGGATGACCTACGGGTTCCCGCGGCCCCCGGGCTACAACGCCGGTCAGCCCTGGTTCCAGCCGGAGTGCGGCGCCGGGCCCGACGCACTCGACCCGTCCAAGGACCAGGAGGCGAACGCCCCGATCGCCCGGCCGATGCCCGAGATGCAGACCTCGAGGAAGAAGGCCCGGCGATGAAGGCCGCCGCGCTCCTGCCCCGGGCCGTCCTGCTCGTCGCGGTCGTCGTCCTCGTCGTGCTCGTCACCCGCAGCGACGAGAGCTACGTCGTGAACCTGCGGATGACGAACGCCGGCGGGCTCAAGGACGGGTCCCCGGTGACGATCGGCGGCGTGAAGATCGGCAAGGTCACGCTCGACGTCGACACCGACGCCGACGCGGTCGTCGCCCGGCTCGACATCGACGAGCAGTACGCCCCCGTCGGGCGCGACGCCCGCGCCGTCATCGCCGCGCAGAACCTCCTCGGCCAGAAGCAGGTCGAGATCGTCCCCGGCGACACGCAGGACCCGGCGCCGTCCGGGCACGTCATCCGCACCGGCAGGATCACCGAGGCGACCGACCTCGACCGCGTCCTCAGCGTCCTCGACGCCGACACCCGCGCCCGGCTGGCGATCTTCGTCAACGAGGCCGGCGCCGCGTTCACCGGTCGACGGGCCGACTTCAACCGCTTCCTCCGCGAGATCACCCCGGCGATCGCGTCCGGCACCGACCTCGTCCAGGCGATCACGAGCGAGAACGAGCGCCTCGGGCGGCTCGTCGAGACGACCGACCGGTTCGTCGCCGAGATCAACGACCGTAGCGACGACGTCGTGCGGCTCGTCGACCGCGCCGGCCGGGCCGCCGCGACGGTGTCCGACAAGCGCGCCGAGCTGCGGGCCACCCTCGCCACCGCGCCGGCCGGCCTCGACGAGCTGCAGCGGTTCCTCGCCGACCTGGAGCGCTCGACGACGCCGCTGCAGACCGCCGCCCGGCGCGTCAGCGCGACGACCGACCCGCTGACCGCGGCGCTCGACGAGCTCGAGCCGTTCCGCAAGGCCGCGGACCCGGCCCTGAAGACCGCGGTGAAGGTCGCGCCGGACCTCGTCCGCCTGGCCCGGCAGGCCACCCCGGTCCTCGAGCGCGCCCGGCCGACCCTCGCCGCCGTGACGAGCCTCAGCCGCAAGGAGCTGCCGGGCGTCGGACGGATCGTCGACCGGGGCCTGAACAACGCGCTCGCGGTCGTCGACAACTGGGCGGGCGCGATCCAGTTCCGTGACGGCCTGTCGCACATCTTCCGCGGCGAGGCGTCGGCCGCCCCGGACGCCGTGGCGGCGATCCTCGAGCGCCTGCAGGCCGGACCCTCCGGACCGTCGCCGACCTCCCGCGGGCGGGCGACCGCGAAGAAGCCCACCCCGAAGGCCGGCGGCCAGGCGTCGGCGCCGGCGTCCAGGGCCCCGCGGGCATCCGCCCCGCGCCCCGGCGCGTCGGCACGACCCACGCCGCTCGAGGAGTCGCTGCGCGGCGCCGTCGACGGGGTCGGCCAGGTCATCGGCGGCCTCGGCAGCGGGCTGGGCGCGACGCTCGACGGGCTCCTCGGCGGGTCCGGGGGACGCAACGGCGGCTCCGGGTCCGGCGACGCGGGCACCATCCTCGACCGACTCCTGGGCCCATGAGCGCAGCACGCAACATCCGCCGGCCCAAGCGGCGTCGCGACACGGCGTCGGTCCGCACCGTCACCATCGGCGGCACGATCGTCATCATCCTCCTGGCCGTGCTCGGCTGGCAGGCGCTGCGCGTCTACAACGGCGTGCCCGGGCGCGACTACTCGACGATCTACGTGTCGACCCCGCAGGTCGGCAACCTCCTGAGCCACGACCAGGTCCGGATCGCCGGCGCCCGCGTCGGGCAGATCCTCAAGCGCGACGTCGGGGCGGACGGCAAGCCGCGGATCGAGCTGCAGATCGAGCCCGGCACCGACATCCCGTCCGACACGAAGGTCGCCGTGCGTGGCGCGGGCCTGCTCGGCGCACGCTACATCGAGCTCATCCCGGGCACGAGCCCGGAGCCGCTCGACGACGGTGCCACGCTGCGCGGCACCGACGCCAGCTACACCTTCGGCCTGCCCGAGGCGCTCGACACCTTCGACCGCGAGACCCGGGGCGCGCTCGGCCACATGGTCGGCTCGCTCGGCCAGGGGTTCCTCGGCAACGGCGAGCGCCTCAACGACGGCATCCACGCCGCCGCCACGCGCGGCAAGCCGTTCGGCCAGTTCGCCCGCACGGTGCTCGCCCGGGAAGGGGCCGCCCAGCGGCTGATCCCGGCCCTCGACGCCGCGGTCGCGCCGCTCGACGCCAAGCGGCGCGAGATCGCGGACCTCACGACGGTCGGGGCCGACGTCATGGACACCTTCATCGAGCACGCCGCCGGCATGCGCGAGACGCTCGACGTCGCGCCCGACGCCCTGACCGACATGCGCTCCGGGCTCAACGCGTCGGCGCCGCTGCTCGCGAGCCTGCGCGGCGCGGCCGACCAGGCGTCGGTGACGCTCGCCGACGCCCCGCGCGGCCTGCGCTCGCTGCGCCGCCTGCTGCGTGACGCGCGCACCCCGCTGCGCCGCACGTCGTCGCTGCTCGACGCGGCCGTCCCCGCCGTGCCGGGCGCGTTGAGGATCACCGACGCCGCCGATCCGGTGCTGAAGCCGGCGAAGGACCTCGTCGACGACGGGCTCGTGCCGATCCTCCGCGAGACGCTCCCGTACGAGTGCGACATCGTGAACTTCGGCACGACGATGCGCAGCATGACCGGCTACACGCAGCCCGGGTCCGGGGTCCACGGTCCGGCGCAGGCGTTCCGCCTGCAGATCATCGTGCCGCTGTCGACCGACGTCGTCGGCATCAAGGACAACCTGGGCTTCAACAAGCGCGAGGGCGTCGTCGAGCCCTGCAAGTACCTCGCCAAGCCGTACCCGCAGTTCATCCCCGGGAGCGACCGGTGAGCGCCACCAAGAGCCTCAACGAGCGGTTCGGGCTGGCCTGGCTCGGCGCGCTCGTCCTCGGGGTGTCGACCTTCGTCATGCTCGCGTACTACGTGGGGTGGGCGCAGAAGCTCACCTACGACGCCGGCCGCGAGGTGAAGATCGAGTTCGCGTCCGCCGACCAGCTCGAGCCGGGCGACCCGGTCCGCGTCGACGGGATCGAGGAGGGGCGGGTCACGTCGATCGAGGACGTCGGCGGCGGGCGCCGTGCGCTCGTCACCGTCGACGTCGCCGAGGACGCCGGCCCGCTCTACCGCGACGCCCGCGCCGAGGTGCGGTGGAAGCATCTCCTCGGCGGCGCGTTCTACGTCAAGATCGACCGGGGCACGCCCAAGGCCGGCGAGCTCGGGGGCAACGTCATCCCGCGCGACCAGACCCAGGTCCAGGTCGAGGTCGAGGACCTCACCGGCGTGTTCCAGGGCCGGGCGCAGGAGGGGCTGCTGACGCTCATCGACGAGCTCGGCGTGACGCTCGAGGACGACGACGCCCTGGCCGGCCTGCTCGAGACCGTCGGCGACGCCGCCCCCGACCTGGAGCGTGGCCTGCGCGCCGCCCGCGGCCTGCGGCCCGAGCGCGACCTCCGCGACCTGCTCAAGGGGACGACGCACGCCATGCGCGCGCTCGACGCCCCGCAGGACGGGCTCCGCACGCTCGTCGAGGGCGCCGCGGCGACCCTGTCGACCACCGCCGGCCGCGACGACGACCTGCGCGCCACGCTGACCGACGGGCCGGGCGTCACCGCGCTCGTCCAGACGACGCTCCGGCGCCTGGACCACACGCTCGCCGGCGCCGACGGCCTCGTCGCCGACCTGCGCGAGGTCGCGCCCGACGTCGCCCCGACGCTCGCGTCGTTGCGCCCGACGCTCGAGCGCACGACGAAGCTCGTCGACCGGGCGCGCCCGCTCGTGCGCACCCTGCGGCCGACGGTCACGTCGCTCGCCAACCTCGGGACCCGCGGCGTGCCACTGCTCGACGACGTGCAGCCGAGCATCGACCGGCTCGAGAAGGAGATCCTGCCGTACCTCAACGAGCCGGATCCCGACACCGGCAAGCCGACGAGCTCGATGATCGGCGGCACCGCGGCCGGCTTCGGCGGATCGGCGTCGCAGCAGGACGCCAACGGGCACTTCATCCGGTTCCCCGCATCGGTCGGCCTGTCGTCGGTCAACCTGCCGTGCACGACGTCGATCACCGACCCGTACGCGGGTGACCTGCTGGCCTGCCAGTCGCTCGACGGGTGGCTCGCCTCGCTGCTGGGCTACGCCCCGGCGCTCGACCAGCTCCTCACGGGCGCGAAGGGAAGGAAGCCGTGAAGGATCCGCGCGATCGGATGACCCACGGGATCACCCGGGGTCGCCTGGCCCTGGAGACGCGCCGCTCGGTGCGGTCGATCCCGATCCTGCTGCTCGCCGTGGCGGCGACCGTCGCCGGCGGCATCGCGATCTTCAGCCAGCTGAGCAACACGCTGCTGAAGAGCACCGTCCAGGCGCGGTTCGCCGTCGACGACGCGTTCGGCGTGCTCGCCGGCGTCGACGACGTCCGCTACCGCGGCGTGCCCGCCGGGACGATCATGAAGATCGAGCGCGAGGGCACCCAGCCGGTGCTGCGGATCAAGATCCGCGAGGACTACCCGCTCTACCGCGACGCCCGCGCAGAGCTGCGCCCCGAGACGCCGCTCAACGACCAGTACCTCGACATCATCGATCCGGGCACGCCCAAGGCCGGCCGCCTGGACGAGGACCACGTCGTCCCGGCGTCCCGCACGGCGGTGAACGTCAAGGTCAACGACGTCCTCAACACCCTCGAGGCGAATGAGCGCACCCGGCTCACCCAGCTCCTCGACAACCTCGGCAACGGGATGGAGGACGGGGGCCGGTCGCTGCGCGCCGCGGTCAACCAGTTCACGCCGTTCGTCGCGAGCGCCCACACGCTGACGAAGGAGCTCGCCAAGCGCGACAAGGCCGTCAAGCGGCTCATCCACAACGCGGGCGTGCTGACGAAGACGCTCGGCGACCGCGAGCAGCAGCTCCGCACGCTCGTCCGCGAGGGCTCCGCGACGCTCGGCACGCTGCAGGAGGGCTCGGCCGACCTCGACCGCACGCTCGCCGAGCTGCCCCAGACGACCCGGGCGGTCGACTCCGGCCTGCGCTCCGTCGTCGCGGTGCTCGGGGACGTCGACCGGGCCGTGGCCGACCTGCGTCCGATCGCCCGACGGCTGCCCGGCGACCTGTCGACCGTCCGCAAGCTCGACGCGGCGCTGTCGCCGGCGGTCCGTCGCCTGATGGATCCGGTCGACCGGCTGGTGCCGTTCGCCCGGGCGCTGCGTCCGCTCGCCGACGACGCGTCCGACACCGTCGACGCGCTGAGCCCGCAGACCCCGTGGCTCGACAAGGCCACACGCAGCCTGGCGCTGTGCGAGAAGGCGGTCCAGGGCTTCTTCCAGTGGAACGCGTCGCTGTCGAAGTTCGGCGACGTCCGCGCCCCGATCCCGCGCGGCAACCTCGCCGTCAACGCGCCCGACCTGGGGATCCCCGGCGTCGCCAAGCGCAAGCCGGCCGAGAACTGCGCCGGCGGCGTGACCATCGACGGCCGCGTGCCGACGAAGGAGGACGAGAGCTGATGGAGGGCCGTCGCGCACTGCACAAGCACTGCCTCAGCCTCATGGTGTTCACCGCGGTGGCGGTGGCCTGGGCGCTCTTCCTCTTCGACCGGGGCGGTGGCCTGCCGTCGTTCTCCGACACGTACGAGGTGTCGGCCGTCATCCCGACCGGGGCCGCCCTGGCCCCCGGGTCGCGCGTGACCGTCGCCGGCGCCCAGGTCGGCAAGGTCAAGTCGGTGAAGCGCCTGGGCCGCGGCGCCCGCCTCCTGCTCGAGATCGAGGACGACGAGGTCCTGCCGCTGCCGCGGGACTCGCGCGTCCACATCCGCCAGCACACCCCGGTCGGCGAGAACTACGTGTCGATCGAGGTCGGCCGGTCCACCCAGACCATCGCGTCCGGCGGCGGGCTGCCGGTCGAGCAGGCCGACGAGTTCGTCGACGTCGACCGACTCCTCAGCGTCCTCAAGGGCGGCACCCGCGAGCGGGCCCGCCAGACGGTGAAGAGCCTCGGCATGGGGCTCGACGGTCGCGGCGAGCAACTCAACGTGACGCTCCGCGAGGCCGGGGACTTCCTCCGCCACGCGCAGGACTTCGTCGACGTCCTGTACGCGGAGCGCAAGTCGACCGCACGGCTCGTCGACCAGCTCGGGAACGTCGCCGCCGCGATCGGCCAGCGTGACCAGGCGATCCGCGACATCGGCGACCGCGGCCTCGTGGCGCTCGACGCCCTGCGCCGGCAGGACGAGGCGCTCGGCGAGACGATCGACGCGCTGCCGGCGACGTTGCGCAGCGTCAAGAAGACGTCCGGCGTCCTGCGGTCGACGTCCGGTACCGCGACGCCCGTCGTCGACGAGCTCACCGGTGCGCTCAAGGCCCTGCAGCCGGTCGTCAAGCGGCTCCCGGCGGCGTCGTCCGACGGTCGCGCGGTGCTGCGCGAGCTGTCGGCGGCGGCCCCGATCCTCGAGGACACCCTCGAGCGGGTCACGAAGCTCTCCGATCCGCTGGCCGCCGCGCTGCCCAAGCTCCACCGCGTGGTCTGCGAGGTCGCCCCGGTCGCCCGGTACGCCAAGCCGTACTTCCCCGAGGTCCTCCACATCGTGATCGGCCTGGGCTCGTCGTCCAACAGCTACGACGCGACCGGCCACCTCATCCGCCTGGCCCCGATCGTCGGCGAGAACTCCGTCGTCGCGCTGCCGGCGGAGATCTCGGCGGGCGTGTCCGACCTGCTCTACAAGTCGCCGCTGACGTCGCTGAACTTCGACCCGTACCCCAAGCCGGGCTCGCTGGGCAAGACCGTCGCCAAGGGCAACCAGCCGCTCGGGCCGTCGAAGATCCCCGAGACGGGCTACGTCTACCCGCGGGTCCACGCGGACTGCTGAGGCCGGCCCGGCCTCCCCGGACGGGCGCGGCGTCGACCTCGTGTCCGGCCGACGTGCGGAGGGCGCCGGACAGCGTCGAACATCGGGTCCATACTCGGTGTTCGACGCGCTACCCTTGGGGCATGGTCGCCGACGCACCCAGCACCCCCGGCATCCGGGACGTCCTCACCTCGGTGGCCGGCATGGTCACCGCGGTGGCGAAGGAGCGGCGCAGGGCGCCGACTCCACCGCGCACCGTCGACGACGTGCCGCTGTCGGCGGAGCACCTCACCGACGAGTGGCTCACCGCGGTGCTCTGCTCGGGCACGCCCGGCGCCCGGGTCGTGTCGCACCGGCTCGGGGAGGGCTCCGACGGCACGAGCTCGCGTCGCGCCGTGACGGTGACCTACGACGACGCCGGGCGCGATGCCGGCCTGCCGGTCGACCTGTACACCAAGGCGACGCCCAAGCTCCGCTCGCGGATCCTCATCGGCATCACCGGCGCGGCGGCCGCCGAGAACCTCTTCTACATGGGGATCCGCCCGCACCTGCAGCTCGAGGCGCCGCGCGGGTACCACGGCGGGTTCGACGCCCGGACCGGCCGGTCGCTCCTGCTCACCGACGACATCGCGGTGCAGAAGGGCGCGACGTTCGGCAACGCCGCGATCGAGGTCGACCGCGCCGACGCCGAGAGCATGGTCCGCGAGATGGCGCGCTACCACGGGCCGCTGTGGGGCGACCCGCGCCTGCGGGGCGAGTGGGCCGCCCGGGGCCTGAAAGACTGCCACGCCTGGCAGGCCGAGTTCAACGTCAAGACGCGGTTCGGCGAGGGCGCGATGGTCGGGGTGCGGTTCTCCGGCGACCTCATCCCCGAGCCGCTGCGACGTCGCCGCAAGGAGATCGTGCCCGCCGCGATGCGGTCGCTGCGGATCAACGCCGACGGTCCGCAGACGCTGCTGCACCAGGACACGCATCCCGCCAACTGGTTCCGCCTGCCGGACGGGTCGATGCACCTCTACGACTGGCAGGGGATCGCCCGCGGCGGCTGGGCGTTGGACTACGCCTACGCGCTGAGCGCCGCGCTCGACGTCGAGGACCGTCGGGCGTGGGAGCGCGAGCTGCTGGCGCTCTACCTCGACGAGCTGGCCGCGCAGGGCGGCGACGCCCCGTCGTTCGACGACGCGTGGCTGCAGTACCGCCAGCAGATGCTCCACGGGCTCATCTTCTGGCTCTACACGCTCGCCGCGGGCCGCCTGGGCGCGGTGCTGCAGCCGATGGACCACTGCCGGCTCATCGTCGGCCGGATCGCCCAGGCGATGGTCGACCTGGAGACGCTCGACGCGGTCCGCTGAGCGACGGGGCCTCAGCGCGCGTCGGCCTCGAGCGTCGCCAGGTGGGCGACGTTCGCCCGGTCGTCCGCGTCGTCGCTCGGCGCGGCGGCGAACCACGCGTCGAGGATCTCGTCGAGCACGGGACGCGACAGCAGCCGTAGGCCGAGCGCCAGGACGTTGGCGTCGTTCCAGCGGCGCGCGCCGTCGGCGGTGGGACCGTCGACGCAGAGCGCCGCGCGGATGCCGGGGACCTTGTTGGCCGCGATCGACGCGCCGGTGCCGGTCCAGCACGCGACGACCGCCTGGTCGGCGTCGCCGTCGACCACGGCCCGCGCCGCGGCGGCCGACGCCCACGCCCAGTCGGGCCGGTCGCCGTCGGCGAGCGCGCCGAACGCCACGACGTCGTGCCCGCGCTCGCGCAGCGCCGCGACGAGCTCGGGCGCCACCCCGTCCGTGGAGTCCGACGACACCGCGATCCGCATGGGGCGAGCGTAGGCGGTCCGCCGGTCGCGGGGGACGGCACGTCGGCCGATACCCTCGGTCGGTGACCGCGACCCGCCCCGCGCCGCCCGACCCGTCCCGCGCGCCGGACGCCTTCGACCCGGCCGCGTACGAGACGTTCCGGTTCGTCGACGTCCGGATCGACGAGGCGACCGCCACGGTCACCTGCCGGTACGCGCTCGACGACGCCGTCGGGTTCGTCGAGACCGTGCGGTTCGAGGACGTCACGTGGCCCACCGACCCCGCCCGGCGCGAGGTCCTGCGCCGGCTCGCGCGCCTGCTGCACCTCCTGGCGGGCACCTCGTACTTCAAGACCGCCGCGCCGCCGCGGATCGCGTTGGCCGACGACCCGGCCGACGGCGTGGCGGCGCTGTCGCCGCGCCTGGCGACGCTCCTGCGCGACGTCTACACGCTCGGCCTGGGCGAGTTCGCCTACGTCAACCGGATCGACGTGCGGGAGCGCGGAGCGTGGCCCGCGCCGGTCGAGGGCGCGGGGTCGCTGGGGGCGGGGGCGGACCCGTCCGCGGCCGCCGCCCTGCCGCCGACCCCCGGCCCCGTGGCGCTCCCGCGCACCGGGCGCACGCTCGTGCCGATCGGCGGGGGCAAGGACTCGGTCGTCGCGCTCGAGGTCGTGCAGCGCGCCGGTCGCGACGCGCTCTGCTTCTCGGTCGGCCGGGCGTTCCCGATCGTCGGCTGCGTCGAGGCGACCGCCGATCCGCCGCTGCCCCACGCCGTCGCGACGCGCACGCTGTCGCCCAACATCGGCGCCGTCAACGCCGCCGGGGCGCACAACGGCCACGTGCCGGTCACCGCGGTGGTGTCGACGATCGCGGCGATGGCCGCGGTGCTCCACGGCGCCGACACGGTCGCGATGGCGAACGAGCGGTCGGCGTCCGAGGCCAACCTCACCTGGGACGGCCTGGAGGTCAACCACCAGTGGTCCAAGGGCGTCGCGTTCGAGCGCGCGTACCGCGACCTGCTGGCCGCCGAGGTGGCGACCGCGCCGGACTACCGGTCGGTCCTGCGGCCCGCGAGCGAGCTGGCGATCGCCCGGGCGTTCTCGCGGCTGGCGCGCTACCACCCGCGGTTCACGAGCTGCAACGCGGTGTTCCGGATCGACCCGGCCCGCCGCGCGTCGAACTGGTGCGGCGACTGCCCGAAGTGCCGGTTCGTGTTCCTGGCGCTCGCGCCGTGGCTCGACCCGGCCGCGCTCACCGCGATCTTCGGGGTCGACATGCTCGACGACCCGGCGCAGGCCGACGGGTTCCTCGACCTCGCGGGCCTGCGGGAGCACAAGCCGTTCGAGTGCGTGGGGGAGGAGGCCGAGTCGCTCACCGCGATGCGGCTCGTCGCCGGCCGCGACGAGGACGCGCGGCCGGTCGTCGGCCAGGACGCGATCGGCGGCACGCGCGGCGGCCCGAGCCCGTGGGCCGACCACGCCGTCGTCCGGCGCATCCGCGACGAGCACCTGCAGGGCCTGGCCCCCGATCCGATCGCGATCGAGGCCCCGTTCGTCCTCGACGCCGCGGCGCTCGTCGACCTGCCCGACGACCTGCGCGGCGCGGTCGCCGCGGTGCTCGGGGCCTGAACGGCGCGCGATGCCCGGGGGCGACCGGCGGATCCCGCGCGAGGACGTGCTGTCCCGCGCCGAGGCCCGGCGGGTCGCGCTCGCGGCCCAGGGGTTCGCCGACCGTCACCACCGCCGTCCGCCGGCGCGGGTGACGGCCGCGCACCTCGACCGGGTCGTCGACCGGATCGGGCTCCTCCAGATCGACTCGGTCAACGTCCTGGCGCGGGCGCACCGGCTGCCGCTGTACAGCCGGATCGGCCCGTACGACGACGCGCTGCTGGAGCGCGCGACCGCGCGTCGTCCGCGGCGGCTCGTCGAGTACTGGGCGCACGAGGCGTCGCTCGTCCCGCCCGCCACCCATCGCCTGCTGCGCTGGCGGATGGCCCGGGTGCACGACGAGGCGTGGGGCACGATCCGTCGCGCGGGCGACGATCCGGCGCTGCTCGACGCCGTCGAGGCGCTCGTCGCCGCCCACGGGCCGGTGACCGCCGCCGCGCTCGAGCGGCTCCTGCGCGATGCCGGGGCCGACGGCCCGGCGACGCCGCACGCCGGTCCGGCCGGGCGCGCCGCGCTCGCCGCGGTCCTCGCGGCCGCCCGCCACGACCACGACTACGGGTGGCGGTGGACGGCGCTGAAGCAGACCCTGGAGCACCTGTTCTTCGTCGGCCGGGTGACGTCGGCGGGGCGCACCGCGCAGTTCGAGCGCCGTTACGACCTGCCGGAGCGGGTGCTGCCGCCGGACATCCACGCCGCGCCCGATCCGGACCCGGCCGACGCGCGCCGCGACCTCGTGCGGATCGCGGCCCGCGCCCACGGGGTGGCGAGCGGACCGTGCCTGCGGGACTACTTCCGCCTCGGCGCCGCGCAGGCCCGCCCGGCGATCGCCGACCTCGTCGACGCCGGCGAGCTGCGGCCGGTCCGGGTCGAGGGCTGGGATCGCGACGCCTACCTGCACCGCGACGCCCGGATCCCGCGGCGCGTCGACGCGCGGGCGCTGCTGGCCCCGTTCGACCCGTTGATCTTCGAGCGCACCCGTACCGAGGCGCTGTTCGGCATGCGCTACCGGCTGGAGATCTACGTGCCCGCCGCCCGGCGGGTGCACGGCTACTACGTCCTGCCGTTCCTCCGCGGGGAGCGGCTCGTGGCCCGGGTGGACCTCAAGGCCGAGCGTGTCGGGGCCGGGAGGCTGCTCGTGCGCGCGGCGCACGCCGAGCCCGACGCCGCGCACGCCGACGTCGCCCCGGACCTGGCGGTCGAGCTGCGTCGGATGGCGGGATGGCTCGGCCTGGACGCCGTCGACGTCGAGCCGCGTGGCGACCTCGCCGACGCCCTGGCCCGTGCGGTCGCCGGGTCGCCCGCGTGACCTCGCGCGGCGCCGCGACCGACGGCTACCCTCCGCGCGTGACCGTCGTCCCGCTCCCCCTGCCGCCGGCCGATCTGCGGATCGCCGACCTCGACGGGCGTCGCGTGGGCGTGTGGGGCGCCGGACGGGAGGGTGGCGCCGCGGTGCTGGCGTTGCGGCGGTACGCGCCCGCCGCCCGCGTCGTCGTCGTCACCGACGGGCCGCCCGCCGACGGCGCCACGACCTTCGTCCCCGCGGGGGCGGGCGCGCCCCCGGGCGGATCGCCCCCCGCCGACGACGACGCCGACCGTCCCTGGCCCGCCTGGCTCCACGGTCCGGCGGGGATCGACGCGCTGGAGGCGTGCGACGTCGTCATCCGCTCGCCCGGGGTGCCCGTCCGCGGGGCCGACGCCGACCGCCTGCGCGCGGCGGGGGTGACGATCACCGGCGGCACCGCCCTGTGGATGGCCGAGCGGACGACGGCCGAGACGGTCATCGGCGTCACCGGCACGAAGGGCAAGAGCACGACGAGCTCGCTGCTGCACCACCTGCTCGGGCACGTCGGGATCCGCAGCCGGCTCGCCGGCAACATCGGGGTGCCGCTCCTCGAGCAGCTCCGTCCCGACGATCCGCCCGAGGTGTGGGTCGTCGAGCTGTCGAGCTACCAGCTCGCCGACCTGCCGCGGGCGCCGACGGTCGCGGTGATGACGAACCTGCGGCGCGACCATCTGCCGTGGCACGGCGACGAGGCGACCTATCACCACGACAAGCTCCGGATCCTCGGCGGACCCGACGGCGACGGGCCCCGCATGGCGGTGCTGTCGGCCGCCGACCCGGCGCTCGTCGCCGCCGGGGACGCCTACACGGCGCGGGGCGGGGTCGTCCTGTGGACCGACCGCCCGACCGGGCTCCACGTGCGCGACGGCGCGCTGCGCGACGGCGACCGCACGCTCGCCCGCATCGACGACCTTCCCGTGCGCGGCGTCACCGGGGCCCGTGACGTCGCGTTGGCGCTCGAGGCGGTCCGGTCGGTGGGGTACGACCCGGCCGACCTCGGCGCCGCGCTCCGCGGGTTCGCGCCGCTGCGCCACCGGCAGGACGTCGTCCACGACGCCGACGGCGTGCGCTGGGTCGACGACTCGATCTCGACGACGCCCGACGCGACGCTCGCCGCGCTCGCGGCGTTCGCGCCCGGGCCGGTCGTGCTCGTGGCGGGCGGGGTGGACCGCGACCAGCGTCACGACGAGCTCGCCGCCACGCTGGCGCTCGGCCGGGTCCCGTCCGGGGTCGACGGCGACCCCGACCTGGACCTGCGGGTCGCGGGGCTCGTCGCGCTGCCCGGCACCGGGCACGCGCTGGCGGACGCGGTCGGGCGGGCGGCCGCCGCGGCGGGTCGTGCCGCACCGCCGATTCACCGGGTCGACGCGGCGTCGGCCGGGGGCGACCCGCCCGACCGCGGCGCGGTCGTCATGACGGACGCGGTCGACGCCGCACGCCGGATGGCCACGCCCGGGGCCACGGTGCTGCTGTCGCCCGCGGCGCCGAGCCACGGCCTGTTCCGGGACTTCGAGGACCGCGGGCGACGGTTCGCCGACGCGGCCCGCGGTGCGCCGTCGGCGGCCGTCGACGCGTAGGGTGGCCCGGATGCGGTCGCGGTTCCCGGGCGCCATGGCGCTCCTCCTGGTGGTGGCGCTCGCCGGTTGCGGATCCGATGACGCGGACGGGACGCCCGTCCCCGAGCCACGGCCCCCCGCGTCGGCGGCCCCGCTGCCCGACGTCGCCGGCCGTGGCGCCGAGGTCACCGCCTGGATCGTGGCCGGTGGGTTCGACCGGATCACCGGGCTCGTCCAGGAGCCCGGGCGGAGCGGTCGCGTGCTCGTGCTGGAGCGGCGTGGCACCGCCCGCTGGCTCGAGGGGACCGGGCCCGACCCGGGGCCGCCGTTCGTCGACCTCACCGCGACGACGTCGAGCGACGACGAGCAGGGCCTCATCGGCCTGGCGTTCCTCGACGGTGGCGCGCGGGTCGTCATCCACCGCACCGACGAGGACGGCGCCACCGACGTCGGGGTGTACCCGGTCCGCGACGGGCGGGTCGACGTCGCCGCCGGCCGGCGCCTGCTCACCGTCGAGCAGCCGTACGGCAACCACAACGGCGGGCAGGTCGCGATCGACCGTCAGGGGCGCGTCCTCGTCGGGATCGGCGACGGCGGGTCGGCGTTCGACCCGCGCCACAACGGCCAGAACCTCGGCACGAAGCTCGGCAAGCTCCTGCGGTGGGACCCGCGCGATCCCGCGCGCGGGTGGCGCACGGTCGCCTACGGCCTGCGCAACCCGTGGGGCCTGACGTTCGACGAGGCCACCGGCGAGCTGTGGATCGCCGACGCGGGCCGCCAGGTCGACAAGACGGTCGTCGAGGAGGTCAACCGCCTGCCCCCGGCCGCGCTCGAGGAGGCCGAGCCGGTGAACTTCGGCTGGTCGGCGCTCGAGGGATCGCGGCGGCTACCGGGTCGTGACCTGGACCCTCGCGGACGGCTCGTGTGGCCGGTGGCCTCCTACGGCCGGGACTCCGGGTGCCTCGTCATCGGCGGGACGGTGCCGCGCCGCACCCGCCTGGCCGATCTCGACGGGCGCTACGTCTTTGGCGACGGGTGCAGCGGTCGGGTGTGGTCGGTGCCGACCCGTGGCCGGATCGGCGAGCTGCGCCGCGAGCCGGTCGTCATCCCGGAGCTCTCGGCGTGGTTGCACGACCGGGACGGCCGGATCCTCATGGGCGACGACCACGGGCTCGTCACCGAGCTCGTGCGCGGCCAGGCCGGCCGCCGCTGACGGACGGTCGCGGTCGCGACGCTCGCGCGAGCATCGGGCGGCCCTCACCCGGCGGCGCCGCGCGCGACGACGCGGGCGCGCGAGGGCCTACAGGCCCTTGGGGTGCACGACGTGGAAGCCGGCGGAGCTCCGCGTCGACGTCTGCCACCGCGACCCGGTGTCGCTGCCGCGGCCGGACGTGTCGAACCGCAGGCCCGCGACGTACATGTACGCGTGGTCGGCGTGCGCGTAGATCGTCACCCACTTGCCGGGGCCCGGCTCGAAGTCGGTGGCCATCTGCCCGGACACCATCGGGTGGTCGATGAGGCCCGCCGCGGCCAGCGCGTAGCTGATCGAGCCAGAGCAGTCGTAGGCGCTGTCGATCCAGACCGAGTCGGCGAACCGGCCGTGCCCGCCACCGTAGACGTAGGGCTTGTGGGCGACGACGTTGCCGGCGCGGATGATCGCCTCGACCTGCGGCGGCGCGTCCACCGGGACGGTGGCGTGGCCTGCGGGGGTGAGCGTCGATCGGCTGACGAGGTCCTTCGTGCTCGCGTTGCCGCTGATCCGCAACGACTGCCGCAGCTCGGCCTCGATCTCGGCGTCGCCGGCCGCGCCCGACGGCAGGCGGCCGCTCGGCGGGTCGTCGTCGGCGGTCGTCGTCGCGACCGGCGCGTCGTCCGCGTCGTCCTCGGGCTCGGCGTCGGGCACGTCCGCGGGGGCGACAGCGGGCAACGGCAGCGACGGACCGTCGATCGACCACGCCGCGAGCTGCCGCGCCTCGGGTCCGCCGGACGTGATCCCGACGAGCGCGCCCGCCCCCAGCACGCCGAGCACGGCGGCGACGAGGACCTTGCGCCGACGCGGCCGCGTGCGGGTCTGCTCCTGCTCCTCCATCCCCGCCCACGATACCCGCCCGTCGCGCGTCGCGGTACCACCGGAGGGCGCCTCGGCGCGCCCCGGTCCGCGCCCCGTCAACCTTGTGGGCGAGCGCGGCCCGCCGGCCGGCGCGATCCGGCCGATGCTCGACGTCCTCGCCTGCCACTCCTGCGGTGTCCAACCGGACGCGTCGGTGCCGTGGCTCGCGGCCGCACGGGCGCTGCGCGACCTGGCGACGGCGCTCGTCGTCGGGGGCCTCGTGCTCGGCTGGACGGTGTGGCGGCCGCTGCGCCGCGACGGCCGCGTCCCCGGCGCCGTCGATCTCGGGCTCGTCCGTGGCCTGGCGCGGGTCGTCCTCGGCGCGGCGCTCGTCGGCGCCGCCGTCGTCGTCGTCGGGTTCGTCGCGTACGCGGGGGATGCGGCGTTGCGGCCGCTGCCGGAGCTCCTGGACCACGAGGCCGGGGCGGGCGATCGGGGCGGCGTCCGCGCGGCGCTCGACACCGCGGTCGGCGTGGGCCTCGTCGCGTCCGGGATCGCGTTCGCGGTCCTGGCCGCGTGCGCGGCGGCCGCGGCCCGGCGGGGGTGGGCGCCGTGGGGGACGGGGACCGTGACGACCGGGTCGGGGCGGTGGATCCCGCTGGCCGGCGCCGTCGCCCTGGCCGTCCTCCTCGTCGCGCCGGCGGTCGGCGGCAACGCCTGGTCGTCGTCGCGGTCGGTCGCGCTCGTGCCGCTCACCGTCGTCCACGTCGTCGCCGCGTCGGCGTGGGTCGGCGGGGTGCTGGGCCTGCTGCTCGTGCGGCGCGCCGTCCGGACGCTCGACGCCGGACCGGCGCGCACGCGGCTGTGGGCCGACGTGCTGACCCGGTTCTCGGCCCCGGCGCTCGCGTCGATCGTCGCCCTCGTCGTCGCCGGCGCGGTGGCGGCGCTGCTCCAGCTCGCGTCGCTCTACGACCTGCTCGAGACGCCCTACGGGCGCGCGGTCCTCGCGAAGATCGCCCTCCTCACCGGGCTGGCGGTCCTCGCGGTCCTGCACCGCGAGTGGCTCGTCCCGCGGCTGCGCGACGCGGCCGCCCCGTCGCACGACGAGCTCGCGCGGCCACACGACCAGGGCCCGGTCGGCCCGCCGCACGACGCGGCCGCCCCGTCCGTCGACGCGGGGAGCCCCGGAGCCCCGGGGGAGGGTCGATGGGCGACGGTCGAGCGGCTGGTGCGGCGCACCGTCGTCGGCGAGGTCGTGCTGCTGCTGGCCGTCCTGGGCGTCACCGGCGCGCTGGCGTCGTCGACGCCCCCCCGGGAGATCGCGCCGTCGACGTCCGGGCGCGGCGAGGCGGGGGGGCTCGTCGCCCATGTCGGCGCGGACCCGGCCCGGCGCGGCGACGCGCGCCTGCGGCTCGAGATCCACGTCGAGGCACGTCTGGCCCGGCGGCTCGGGCTCGCGGACGTCGACGCCCACCCCGTGGACCCGTCGTCGCCGGGCGGCCCCGGCGGGTGGTCGGTGCTGCGGGCGCGGGCGCTGCCGCCGGACCGCGACGGCCGACCGCGCGCCGACCCGGTCGACGTCGACTTCCGGCCCGGGTCGCCGATGGGCGATCCCGCCTGGACGGCCGACCACGTCCCGCTCGACGACCGCGGCACCTGGCGGCTGCGGATCACCCTGCGTCCGCCGACGCCCGCCGGCGGGCGCGGCGGTCGGCGGTCGCCCGACGTGACGGTCGTCGTCCCGATCCGCATCGGGTGACGCGCGCGCTACCGGCTCGCGATCCGTCGGCGAGCCCGGGGGCGGCGCGGCCGGACCGTCCGGAGCTTGTCGCCCCAAGCACCTTGAGCCCGTGCTTAGGCCCGGTTCAGCGACCGCGACCGACGATGCGCCACAATGCGCCGCATGACGTCGGGATCCAGGAGCAAGCAGGAGGCCGCGCGCAAGGCCCGCCTCGAGCGTGAAGCGGCGGAGCGCGCGGCCCAGGAGCGCAAGAAGCGCCTCGGGATCGTCGGTGGCGTCATCGCGCTCGTCGTCGTCCTGGCGGCGATCGTCGTCATCGCCGACCCGTTCAAGGGCTCCGCGTCCGACGACGCGTCCGACGTCGCCGGCATCAAGGGCGTCAACGAGGTCGCCGCCCTGACGAAGGGCATCCCGCAGGACGGCCTGATCCTCGGCGACCCGAACGCCCCGGTCACGATCGTCGAGTTCATCGACATGAAGTGCCCGCACTGCGCCGAGTTCTCGATCGCGATCCATCCGACGCTCGTCGACAAGCTCGTCCGCACCGGCAAGGCCAACCTCGAGATGCGCCTCGTCAACGTCATGGACGGCCAGGCCGGCACCGTCGACGGCGACCGCGCCCGCACCGCGGTGAACAACCAGACGGCGTCGGACAACGCCTGGAACCTCGCCGACACGATCTTCTACAACCAGGGCGGCGGCGGCGACGAGTGGGCGACGGAGAACCGCCTGAAGGAGATCGCCGCCCAGGTCCCGGGCGTCGGCGACGAGCTCAACGTCCGCGAGACCGCCGCGAGCCGCGCGCTGCGCGACGAGGCCGACAAGCTCGCCGGCGACGTCGGCGTGACGGGCACCCCGTCGATCTTCGTCCGCCCGCGCGGCACGAAGCAGTACACGTCGGTGCCGGACTTCACGAGCGCCGACGCGATCATCGCCGCGGTCGAGGCCGCCGCCCCCAAGGCCGAGCCGGTCGACGCCGAGACGCCGGCCGTCGACAAGTGATCCTCGACGCGGACACCGCCCGGGCCGCCCGGTCCTCGCACGGGGGCCGGGCACGATGACCGGGGACCGCCGCCTGCGGCTCGCGTCCTACGTCCTCGCCCTCGTCGGGCTGGCGTCCGCGTCGTACCTCACCTACACGAAGTTCGCCGACGACGGTCAGTGCCACGTCAGCGCCGGCTGCACCGTCCTGCAGACCGGCGAGTGGTCGGAGATCTTCGGCATCTCGGTGTCGCTGCTGGGCGTCATCGGCTACCTCGTCGTCATCGCCGCGCTCTCGATCCGGGGCGAGCTCGCCCGGCTCTCGCTCGTGCTCTTCACGGGGATCGGGTTCCTCTTCTCGTGCTACCTCATGTACCGCGCGTACATCACGGTCGACGTGTTCTGCCCGTTCTGCACGACGAGCGCGATCTGCATGACCGCCCTGGCGATCATCAGCACCGTGCGGTTCGTCCGCGGCCCCGGCCTGCCGCCGACGCCGGCCTGGGACCCGGACGACGTCGAGGCCCCGGGCGAGGACGCGGACGACGCGTCCTCGGAGCACGACGACGACGGCGAGGCCACGGCCGGGGGGAGGACGGCATGAGCCGCGAGGAGCTCCCCGAGCGCCCGCAGATGACGCGGGCCGGGATCGTGTCGCTGGTCCTCATGCTCGCCGTGGTCGTCGTCGGCCTAGCGGTCGCCGTCGGCGCGTTCGGCGGCGGGTCGGACGTGTCGGAGAGCGAGGACGGCGTCCGCGGCCTCACCGAGTCCGCCGAGATCCTCGACGGCGTCCCCCAGGAGGGGCTGCGGCTGGGCCGCGCCGACGCGCCGGTGACGATCGTCGAGTTCGCCGACCTCAAGTGCCCGCACTGCCGGTCGCACTTCGCCGACGTGCACCCCGAGATCGTCGACCGGCTCGTGCGGACCGGCAAGGCGTCGCTCGAGCTGCGGCTCGTCGCGCTCAAGGCGTTCCGGCCCGACAACGAGACCGGCCGCGCCGCCGCGCACCGCCTGGCGTCGCAGAACCGGATGTGGGACTTCGTCCAGCTCGCCTACTACAACCAGGGTCCCGCGGACGAGCAGTGGCTGTCGCCGCAGATGGCGCAGCAGATCCAGTCGTGGATCCCCGGCCGCAAGGGCGTGCCGTTCGACCTGGCCGGCGACGACGCCAGCCGTCGGCTCGACGCCGAGGCCGACGCGTTGCTCGAGCGGCTCGACGTCAGCGGCACCCCGGCGGTGTACGTCAAGCGCCGGGGCGACGACGACTACCGCAAGGTCGACGTCGGCGGCGTGTTCAAGGACAAGTCGAACCAGATCGTCGACGCCGTCGAGGACCTCCTCGGCGACGGTTGACCCCGCCCGCCGTGGCCAGGCGTCGTCGCCGACGGCGCCCGGCCGCCGGGCCATTTCGGACCCTGAAGGTCGGATACGTAGGGTGATACCCTACGTGCAGTGAAGAAGACGAGCATCTACATCGAGGATCAGCTCGACGAGGCGCTCGCCCTCCGTGCCGCCGAGGAGGGCATCACGAAGGCGGAGCTCATCCGCCGGACCCTCAGCAGCGCGGTGAGCCGGCCGACCCGCCCGCGTCCGACCGTCGGCGTGTTCGACGGTCCCGGCGACGGCGCGGTCGACGTCGACCGCTGGCTCGCCGGGACGGGGTTCGGTGACCATCGTCGTTGACGCCTCGATCGTGCTCGCGCTCCTCGACCGCCGGGCCGCCGACCACGTCGCCGTCCGCGACTGGGTCGCGACGGTCGACGAGGACCTCTTCACGAGCCCGCTCGCCGTCGCCGAGATCGACCATCTGCTCGCCGTCCGCGGCGGCCCCGACGCCCAGCGGGCGTTCCGGGACGACCTCGACGCCGGCGTCTACACCGTGCGGTGGTGGGCGGACGGCATGATCGACACCATCGGCGTCGTCCGCGCCACCGGCGACCTCGGCCTCACCGACGCGTCGCTCGTCGCGCTCGCCGCGCGCCTGCGCACCGCGCGCATCGCGACGCTCGACCACCACCGCTTCCGGCCGCTGTCCACCCCGGACGGCCGCCCTTTCACCCTGCTGCCCGCCGACGCGTGAGACGCTCCGGCCCGGCCCCGCCCTCCAACCCGTTCCCCGACCGCGACTCCGAAGGACCTCCCTCATGACCTCTCCGCATCCCGACAGCTTCGGCGCCAAGGACACCCTCGACGTCGGCGGACGCCCGTACGAGATCTTCCGCCTCGACGCGCTCCAGTCGAGGTACGACGTCGCCCGCCTGCCCTACAGCCTCAAGGTGCTGCTCGAGAACCTCCTGCGGACCGAAGGCAACGGCTCGGTGACGAAGGAGCAGATCGAGGCGCTCGCGACGTGGAACGCGAAGGCCGATCCGTCGGACGAGATCGCCTTCACTCCCGCCCGCGTCGTCCTCCAGGACTTCACCGGCGTCCCCGCGGTCGTCGACCTCGCCGCCATGCGCGACGCGATGAGCGACCTCGGCGGCGACCCGTCGAAGATCGAGCCGCTCGTCCCCGCCGAGCTCGTCATCGACCACTCCGTCCAGGTCGACGCCTTCGGCACCCCGCAGGCCTTCGCGCACAACGCCCAGAAGGAGTTCGAGCGCAACGAGGAGCGCTACCAGTTCCTGCGCTGGGGCCAGAACGCGTTCGACGCGTTCAAGGTCGTCCCGCCCGACACCGGCATCGTCCACCAGGTCAACCTCGAGTACCTGTCGCGTGGCGTGTTCGTCAACGAGGCCGGCGACGTCGCCCAGGCGTACCCCGACACGCTCGTCGGCACCGACTCGCACACGACGATGGTCAACGGCCTGGGCGTCCTGGGCTGGGGCGTCGGCGGCATCGAGGCCGAGGCGGCGATGCTCGGCCAGCCGATCCCGATGCTCATCCCGAACGTCGTCGGGTTCCGCCTGAAGGGCGAGCTGCCCGAGGGCGCGACCGCCACCGACCTCGTCCTCACCGTCACCGAGCTGCTGCGCCAAACCGGCGTCGTCGGCAAGTTCGTCGAGTTCTTCGGCGAGGGCGTCACCCGCCTGCCGCTCGCGGATCGCGCCACGATCGGCAACATGAGCCCGGAGTTCGGCTCGACCGCGGCGATCTTCCCGATCGACGCCGAGACGCTGCGCTACATGGCCTTCACCGGCCGGCCGAAGGACCAGCTCGAGCTCATCGAGGCGTACGCGAAGGCCCAGGGCCTCTGGCACGATCCGGAGCAGGAGCCGACGTTCTCGCAGGTCGTCGAGCTCGACCTCGGCGACGTCGTCCCGTCGATCGCCGGCCCCAAGCGCCCGCAGGACCGCGTGTCGCTGTCCGCGGCCAAGGAGGAGTTCCGCGGGTCGCTCGGCGAGCTGCTCGGCGACACGGGCTGCGGCACGCCGTACGACAAGGCGCTCGCCAACACGTTCCCGGCCAGCGACCCGCCCAAGACGACCCCGGGCGCCGACGACGGCTGCGAGCCGCACGCGCCGACCGCCGGCGAGCACGAGCGCGGCACCGCGGTGATGGAGTCCGAGACGGTCGCCCACGTCACGATGGACGGCCAGACCTTCCCGCTCGACCACGGCCACGTCGTGATCGCCGCGATCACGTCGTGCACGAACACGTCCAACCCGTCGGTGATGGTCGCCGCCGGCCTCGTCGCCCGCAAGGCGGCGGCGCTGGGGCTCAACCGCAAGCCGTGGGTCAAGACGTCGCTCGCGCCCGGGTCGATGGTCGTCACCGACTACCTCGAGCGGGCCGGCCTCAACGTCGACCTCGACGCGCTCGGGTTCAACCTCGTCGGCTACGGCTGCACGACCTGCATCGGCAACTCCGGTCCGCTGCCGACCGAGATCTCGCAGGCGATCAACGACAACGACCTGGCGGTCACGTCGGTCCTGTCGGGCAATCGCAACTTCGAGGGCCGGATCAGCCCCGACGTGAAGATGAACTACCTCGCGTCGCCGCCGCTCGTCGTCGCCTACGCGCTGGCGGGCACGATGGACTTCGACTTCGAGACCGACGCGCTCGGCACCGGGTCCGACGGTCGTGACGTCTACCTCAAGGACATCTGGCCGACCGCCAAGGAGATCGCGCAGACGGTCGAGGAGTGCCTGCAGGCGGACATGTTCCGCAAGAGCTACGCCCAGGTCTTCGACGGCGACGCCAACTGGCAGGGCCTCGAGGTGCCGTCGGGCGACACCTACGCGTGGGACCCCGCGTCGACGTACGTCCAGAAGGCGCCGTACTTCGACGGCATGCCCGCCACGCCCGATCCCGTGACCGACATCGCCGGCGCCCGCGTCATGGCCAAGCTCGGTGACTCGGTGACGACCGACCACATCTCGCCCGCCGGCGCGATCAAGCGCGACGCCCCCGCCGGGCAGTACCTCGAGGGCCGCGGCGTCAAGCCGGCGGACTTCAACTCGTACGGCTCGCGGCGTGGCTCGCACGACGTGATGATCCGCGGCACGTTCGCGAACATCCGCCTGCGCAACCAGCTCGCCCCGGGGACCGAGGGCGGGTTCACCCGCTACCTGCTCGCGGACGGGCAGCTGCCCGAGGGCGAGGTCACGACGATCTACGAGGCGTGCGAGGCGTACCAGAAGGCCGGCGTCCCGCTGGTCGTCCTGGGCGGCAAGGAGTACGGGTCGGGCTCGTCGCGCGACTGGGCGGCCAAGGGCACCAACCTCCTGGGCGTCCGCGCGGTGATCACCGAGTCGTTCGAGCGGATCCACCGGTCCAACCTCGTCGGCATGGGCGTGCTGCCGCTGCAGTTCCCCGACGGCGAGTCCGCCGACTCGCTCGGCCTGACCGGCGAGGAGACGTTCACGATCTCCGGCCTGGCCGATGCGCTGAACGCCGGCGAGCTGCCGAAGACGGTGACGGTGACCGCCGACGACAAGACGTTCGAGGCGCGGGTGCGGATCGACACGCCGAAGGAGGCGGAGTACTACCGCCACGGCGGCATCCTGCAGTACGTGTTGCGCCAGCTCGTCGCGGCCGGCTGAGCCCGACGGGCGGGCCGGGGCCGCGTGACGTCGGACGTCGCGCGGCCCACGGGCCACGCGCGGGCGTCGGCGTGGCGCCGAGGCGCGCGCCCGTGCGCGCCCGTCGTGCGCGACCGGGCGGGAGGCGGCTCCTTCCGGACGGCGTAGGGTGGGCGCCGTGCGTCAGCCCCGCGGACACGTCACGTCGGCCCCGGACGCCGCGGTCGAGCGGATCGTCGCGACGACGCTCGAGCTGACGGCGATCCCCGCCCCGACCGGCGCCGAGGGACCCCGGGCCGACGCGGTCGCGGACCGGCTCGCCGCCGCGGGGCTGGTCGTCGCCCGCGACGAGGTCGGCAACGTCGTCGGTCGCGCTCCGGGGGCCGATCCCCGGGTCCCGGCGTTCGTGCTGTCGGCCCACCTCGACACGGTCTTCGGGCCCGATCAGCCGTTGGAGCCGCGACGCGACGGCGACCGCCTGCTCGGCCCCGGCGTCGGCGACGACACGGTCGCGCTGGCGGCGCTCTGCGAGCTGGCGCGCGACGTGGCCGCCGCCGCGGGGCGACCCGGCGCACCGGTCGTGCTCGCCGCGACCGTGGGCGAGGAGGGCATGGGCGACCTGCGCGGCGTGAAGCACCTGCTGGCGACGGTGGCCGTCCGTGGCCTCGTGGCGCTCGAGGGGCACCTGCTCGACACCGTCGTGACCGGTGGGATCGGCGCGGTCCGGTTGCGGGCCCGTCACCGCGGGCCCGGGGGGCATTCGTGGGGCGACCTGGGGATGCCGAGCGCCGCGCACTCGCTGGTGCGCGCGTGCGCCGGCGCGTTGGCGGCGGCGCCGCCGGATCGTCACCTCAATCTGGGGGTGGTGCGTGCGGGCACGACGGTCAACGCGATCGCCGAGGACGCCGAGGTGCTCGTCGACCTGCGGGACGAGGATCCGGGGCGCCTGCAGGCGACGGCGGCCGCGGTGGCCGCGGCGCTCGAGCGGTGCGATCGAGGGATCCGGGCCGAGGTCGAGCGGGTGGGGCACCGCCCGGCGGGCCAGACGCCGTCCGACGATCCGTTGGTCCGCGCGGCGCGCTCCGCCCGGGGCGACGTCGGCCTGCCCCCGGTGGCCGAGGCCGCCGGGTCGACCGAGGTCAACGCCGCGTTCCCGCTCGGCGTCCCCGCGATCTGCGTCGGCGTCACGCGCGGTGGCGACATGCACCGGCCGTCGGAGTGGATCGAGATCCCCCCGATCGCCGACGGCGTGGCGATGTTGCGCGCGCTGCTGTGGCGGCTGGCGGCGCTGTAGGCGGGGGTGGGCGTGGCGCCGCGGCGCGGGCGCCTTCATCGACCGGGAGTCGACGTCGCCGAACGGCGAGCGCCCCGGCGGGTGCCGGGGCGCTCGGCGCCCTGCCGCAGTGGGGCGGCGGAGATCGGACGGACGCGGCGGGCGCCGCGACGCGCGGGTCGGAGGCGATCAGTCCTCGAACGTCACCGAGAACGTGATCGGATCGATCGGCGTGCCCTCCTCGGCCTCGCGGATCGGGTCCTGGCCCGGCGCCGGCGGGTCCGTGTAGTAGGCGGTCGCGCCCTCGGCGGTGAGGGCGGCCGGGACGTCGGTCCACGTCAGCGTCTTCCCGCCGTCGCTCGCCGTCGGCGTCACGCCGCTGAGGTCGAGCTCGGCGAACGGCATGCGCTCGTCCACGTCCAGCGACACGCCCCCGGTGGCGGACCCGCCACCCCGGGCGAACACGTCGGCGGTGATCGTGCCCTCGTCGCCGTCGAGGTCGATCGTCGGGTTCGACAGCGAGAGCTGGATCTGATGGATCGCCGGCATCGTCGACGTCTTCGGGCAGCCGCTCGGGGGCGGGCCCGAGACCGCGAGGTACCCGCCACAGACCTTGCCGGAGTACGTGATCGTGCCGGTGCGCGAGAGCGCGCTGTAGGTCCCGCCGGTGCCGACGTAGGAGAACCCGTCGGTGGCGTCACCGGTGGCGCCGTCGAAGGGCGCGAACGCGTTGGCGCCGGAGAACGACGACGTGTACGCGGTGTCGATCGTCCACGACGTCGACGCGCTCGCGACGCTCTGCGCCGGGTCCGGCACCGCGAAGGTGATCGGATCCAGCGGATCGCCCGCCGGGTAGAACCCGGCGAACGCGATCGTGGCGCCGTCCGCGGTCAGCGTCGCCGGCACGTCGCTCCACACGATCTGGCCGGTCGAGTCGTCCGGGGTGACGCCGGTCAGGTCGAGGTCCGCCAGGTGGATGCTCAGGTACGACACGCGCGGCGGCGCCGGGGCGTTGGGATCCATGCCACCGAACGGGCGGCTCGCGGCGTCGACGTAGAGCTTGCCGGTCGGGGTGCCGTCGAGCACGACGCGCGGGTTGCGGAACTCCAGGTCGAGCTGCGGTCCATGGCCGTAGTCATGGCCCCGGAAGCGGACGAATCCGCCGTACGTCGCGTCGAGCGTGCCGGCGGCCGGGTCGTACTCGGCGTCCTGCGGCGCGTCGAACCGGAACACGTCGTACTTGCCGGCGGTGCGGTGGCCGCCGGCATCGGCGCCACAGGTGACCCACCCGTGGGCGATCGGGCTCTGCAGGTAGTTGCGGAAGCTCGCCCGGAATCCCCAGTGGGCGCCGTCGACGAACGTCGCGTCGGACAGGTCGGGGCAGGCGTCGGTGACGGGCGCCGCGAAGGTGATCGGCGCCAGCTCCTCGCCCGGGTCGTAGAACTCGCCGAACGCCTCGGCGCCGTCCGCCGACAACGTCACCGGCACGTCGCTCCAGATCCGCTTGCCGTCGGCGACCGTCGGCGCGTCGGTGATCGTGAGGTCCGCGAGATGCACCCCGACGTGGGTCTCGACGGGCGGTGGCGTCGCCTCCGGGTCCGTGCCCTGGAACGGGCGGCTCGCGAGGTCGGCGATGAGCTTGCCGCGGCCGTGGCCGTCGAGCTCGATGTGGATGTTGCTGATCGAGCTGTCGAGCAGCGCGCCCTTGCCGTAGTCGTGGCCGCGGAACGCGATGGTGCCGCCGTAGGTGGCGTCGAGCGTGATGCCGCGGTCGTCGTCCGTGGCGGGGGTCCCCGGCGCGTCGACCGCGTCACCGGTGCCGGGGTGGTAGTCGACGTCGGTCGGCGCGTCGAGCCGGAAGAGGTCGACCTTGCCGGCGGACCTGTGGCCGGTCGCGCCGTCGGTGCAACCGACCGATCCGTGGGCGATCGGGCTCTGGAGGTAGGTCAGGAAGCTCGCCTTGAACGCCCAGTGCGCGCCGTCGACGAACGCGTCGTCGGCCAGGGCGTCGCAGGCCAACGGCTCCGGCGTCGGGGTGGTGGGGGTCGTCGGCGTCGTGGGAGTGGTCGGCGTCGTCGGGGTCGTGACGACCGGCGGGTCCGCCGGCGGCGCGACCACCGGGGGCGGCGCGGGCGTCGGGACCGGCGCCGGGGTGGGCGCGGGCGTCGGCTTCGCGGGCTCCGACGTGTCGGCGCGCACCGTCACCGTGCCGATGCGGCCGTGGCGGATCCTGCGGTCGAGCTTCAGGTCCCGCTGGATGCGGCGGGCGGTGGACCGGGGCATCGACGCGCCGGCGCTGACCAGGCGGACCGTCCCCTGCTCGCGGTCGTACCGCGGGGCACGACGCTTCGCCGGCCGCAGCGTCGCGAAGGTGATCGTCCGGTCGCCCAGGCGCGCGGTGATCCGCGGGCGCTTGCCCGACAGCTTGACCTTGAACCGCGACAACGTCACCCGGCGCTTGCCGACCGCGAGTCGCAGGCGCCCGTCGTGGTCGACGGTGGCCGAGCGGGAGCCGACCCGGCCGCCCTCGACGGGGAGCGTCAGCCGCGTGCCGACCACGCGCCCGGAGCGCTTCGCCACGGCGGGCTTGAGGCCCGACGGGCGGACCTTGGCGGCATCGAGGCTCTTCGCGGCGGTCCCGCCGAAGCGGATCACCGTCGAGCCGTCCGCCGCGCCCGCGGCGGCGGGCGTCACCGCCAGTGACAGGAGCACCGCGCCGGCGACGAGCGGCCGCCTGGCGCGGACGGCACGGGATTCCTGCATCATCGATCCTCTCCGTGGGAGTACGGGCACCCTTCATTTAGGGGTGCCTTACGGGGTGGGGTGAGGCTAGCCTAACTCTCGTCGGGCCGCGCCATGCCCCGCGTCCGGGCGCGATCGCCGCGGGCCGGCCCGGCAGGAGGGCCGTCGGACGCCGCGGAGCCCGCACGCACCGGGCCGCCCGCCGGCGCCGATAGCCTCGGCCCATGGCCCTGCGCGACCACATCCCCGGCGTCCCCGGTCGAGCGCCCGAGCCGGAGCCGCCGGTCCGCCTCGACGGACGCACCGCCGTCGTCTGTGGTGGCGCGGGCGAGGTGGGCGAGGGCATCGCCGCCGCGCTCCTGCACGCCGGCGCGCGGGTGGCGGTGCCGTCCCGCAGCCCCGACCGCCTCGCCGATCTCGAGCAGCGCCTGGAGGCCGCCGGGGTGCCCGTCGCCCGGCTCATCCCCGTCGTAGGGGACCTGTCGGCCGGCGAGTCGGCGGCCCGTCGCCTCGCGGCCGACGTCGTGCGGCTCGGTGGGCCGCCCGACCTCGTCGTCGCCGCGCTCGGCGGCTGGGACTCCGGCCCCCCGTTGGCGGACGTGCCGCTCGAGCAGTGGGAGCGCACCGTCCACGACGGCCTGCGCGCGCACCACCTGGCGGTGCGGGCGTTCATCCCCGCGCTCCGCGGTCGGCCCGGATCCGGCTACGTCATGATCAACGGCGCTGCGGCCCGCTACCCGGTGGCCGGGTCCGGCGCCGTGTCGACCGTGGCCGCCGGCGAGCTCATGGCGGCCCAGGTCCTCGCGGCCGAGGAGGCCGGGCACGGCATCCAGGTCGAGGCGTACGTCCTCGGGCCGGTCGGCACCCGCTCCCGCGGGGACGCCGCGGCGTGGATGGCCACCGCGCAGGGCGTCGGCGAGGTCATCGCCGCACGGGCGGCGTCCCGGCTCGACGCCGCCGACGATCCGGGACCGGCCACCGTCCTGGAGATCCTCACCGCCGGCGACCTCGACCGCGCGCGGAACGCCCCCGTCGGGGGGGTCCGCGGAGCCCGGGCCGGCCGGGCCGGCTGGGTGCTGTGGGGCCTGCAGACCGGCGGCCTGGCGCGCCAGGTGCGCCGGGGGACGCCGCCGCGCGACTGACCACGCCCGCACGGGCCCGGACGACGGTGGCGCCGGGACGCCCCGCC
Source organism: Solirubrobacteraceae bacterium (assembly GCA_023230855.1). Taxonomy (GTDB): domain Bacteria; phylum Actinomycetota; class Thermoleophilia; order Solirubrobacterales; family Solirubrobacteraceae; genus Patulibacter. The sequence goes on along the minus strand of JALNWQ010000009.1, from coordinate 46,083 downwards.
GGCGGTACCGTCCCCCGTCGTGGCATCGCTCGGCACGGCATCCGCTCTCGGCCCCGCGCGCCCCGTCGCGGTGGCGCTGACCCTCGTCGCGCTCTGCGTCGCGTGGGCCCTCGCGTCCGCATCGCACGCGCACGCCGCGTCCGGCACGTCCGCCGCCGCGCTGACGCGCGCCTGCCCCGGAGCCGACCGACTGCCCACCCGCACGTCCACCGCCCGCCGCCGGTTGCGGTGCGTCGTCAACGCGGCGCGCCGCGCGCACGGGCGCCGGGCGTTGCGCGACCGGCCGCGGCTCCGGCGCGCCGCCAACGCCCAGGCGCGGCGCTGCGCGTCGGCGAAGCGTCTCGGGCACCGGCTCGGGGGCGACCTGCGCACCCGCGTGCGCCGGGTGGGCTACCTGCGTGGCGCGTCGTCGTTCCGGGTCGCGGAGGCGCTCGGGACCGGGACCGGTCGCCGCGGCTCCGCCGTCGCCGCCGTCCAAGCGTGGCTGCGGTCGCCGCCCCACCGCGCGATCGTGCTCGACCGGTCGGTGCGCGACGGCGGGTTCGGGTTCACCGGGCGGTCGGCGCTCGGGTCGCGCGACGGCGCGACCTGGGCGCTGATCGTCGGTCGCCGCGGCTGACCGGCACGGACGGGTACCGTCAGCTCCATGACGCTGCCGTCCGTCCTGCACGAGTTGCTCACGACGCCCGCGCCCTCGGGGCGCGAGGCCGCGGCGGCGGACGTGTGGCGCCGGCACGCGGGGGCGTTCGCGGCCGTCGAGCACGACGTGGTCGGCTCGAGCGTCGCCCGGGTCGCGGGCTCCGCCGACGATCCGTCCGCCGTCCCGTCGCTGGCGGTCGTCGGGCACATCGACGAGATCGGCCTCATCGTCACCCACGTCGACGAGCGCGGGTTCCTCCGCGTCGCCCAGGTCGGCGGGTGGGATCCCCAGCAGCTCGTCGGCCAGCGGGTGACGCTCATCACCCGCGACGGGTCGCTGCCCGGCGTCGTCGGCAAGAAGCCGATCCACCTCATGGAGAGCGACGACCGCACCCGGGCGGCCAAGCTCAAGGAGCTGTCGATCGACATCGGCGCCGCCGATCGCGACGACGCGCTGGAGGTCGTGCGCGTCGGCGACGTGGCCGTCATCGACGTCCAGCCGCTCGAGCTGCGCAACGGCCGGGTCGCGTCGCGCTCGATGGACAACCGGATCGGGTCGTTCGTCGCCTACGAGGTCGCGCGGCTCGTCGCCGAGGCCGGCGGGGCGCCGGGCGAGGTCCAGGGGTGGGCGGTCGCGCAGGAGGAGACCGGCCTGTCCGGCGCGAAGACCACCGCCCACCGCGTGCGGCCCGACATCGCCGTCGTCGTCGACGTGACCTTCGCCAGCGACCAGCCGGGCGTCGACGCGAACGAGATCGGCGAGCACGCCCTGGGCTCGGGACCGGTCATCGAGCGCGGCACGCCGCTGCACCCGTGGGTCACCGACAAGCTCATCGAGATCGCCGAGCGCGAGGGCATCGACCACACCGTCAGCGCCGTCGGCCGCGCCACCGGCACCGACGCCGACGCGGTGCACATCGCCGCCGACGGCATCGCGACCGCGGTCGTCAGCGTGCCGCTGCGCTACATGCACTCGTCGGTCGAGACCGCCCAGATCGACGACATCCACGCGACCGCCCGCCTGATCGCCGCGTTCGCCCGCGAGCTCGACGCCGACGTGGACCTGCGGCGGTGACGACGCCCGCGCCTCCGCGGGTGGACGGCGCGGCCCGCGCCCTGCTCGTCCTGTGGGACATCGACGGCACGCTCCTGCTGCGGGCGTCGGTGGCGCACGTCCGCGCGGTGTGGGCGGCGCTCGCCGAGGTCCACGGGGTCGACGGCGAGGGCTTCAAGGGCCCCGGCGTCGCCGGCATGACCGACGCGCAGATCTCCCGGGCGATCCTCGCCGGGATGGGCGTCGAGGCCGCCGCGATCGACGAGCACGCCGCCCGCGTCGTCGAGCGGGTCGGGCAGCTCTACGCGCCCGACGACCTGCGGGACCACGTCAGCCCCGGGCTCGACGGGCTGCTCGCCGAGCTCCACGACCGCGACGACGTCATCCAGTCGCTCGTCACCGGCAACTACGAGGCGGTCGCCCGCCGCAAGCTCGACGCGGCCGGCCTGGGACGCTGGTTCGACCCGCGGTGGGGCGGCGGGTTCGGGTCCGACGACGAGGATCGCGACCGGCTCCCGGCGATCGCGCGCGCCCGGGCCGCCGCGGCCCTGTCCCCGGACCGCGAGCCGTGGGACCGCGACCGCACGGTCATCGTCGGGGACACCCCGCGCGACATCGCCTGCGCGCGCGCCGACCGGGTCCACGTCGTGGCGGTCACCACCGGCTCGCACGACCGCCACGACCTGGCCGACGCCGACGCCGTCGTCGACGACGCGGGCGAGCTGCGCGAGGCGCTCCTCGGGCTCGCGGCCCCCGCCCCAGACGCCATCCGGAAGGACCGCTCGTGACCCCCGCCGCCCCGTCCCCGATCGACCCGGTCGCGCTGCGCGCCGACCTCGAGCGACTCGTCGCGATCCCGTCGGTCGCGTTCCCCGGCTTCGATCCGGCGCCGGTCCGCGACGCCGCCGCCGCGACCGAGGCGATCCTGCGCGCCGCGGGCCTCGACGACGTCGCGACGATCGACGTGCCCGGCGCGGCGCCCGCCGTCCTCGGGAGGATCGACGTCGACCCGGACGCGCCGACGGTCCTGCTCTACGCCCACTACGACGTGCAGCCCGCCGGGCCCGACGACGCCTGGACGAGCCCGGCGTTCGTCCCGACCGAGCGCGACGGGCGCCTGTACGGCCGTGGGACCGCCGACGACAAGTGCGGGATCGCGCTGCACGCCGCGGCGATCCGGGCCTGGTCCGGTCGTCCGCCGGTGAACGTCAAGGTCCTGATCGAGGGCGAGGAGGAGACCGGCAACGGCACCCTCACGACGCTCGTCGAGAGCGACCCGGACCGCTTCGCCGCCGACGCGTTCGTCATCGCCGACGGGTCGAACGTCGCCACCGGCGCGCCGACCCTCACGACGTCGCTGCGCGGCCTGGCGGTCGTCGACGTCACGGTGCGCACGCTCCGCGACCCGGCGCACTCCGGGGTCGTCGGTGGCCCCGCCCCGGACGCGCTGCTGGCGCTCAGCCGGATCATCGCGTCGCTGCACGACGACGCCGGCGACGTCGCCGTCGACGGGCTGTTGCGCGAACCGTGGGACGGCAGCCCCGTCGACCCGGACGGGTTCCGTCGCGACGCGGGGGTCCTCGACGGGGTCGCGCTGCTCGGCACGCGCCCGGTCGCGGAGCGGATCTTCGTCGGGCCGTCGATCACCGCGATCGGCATCGACGCACCGGCCGTCGACGGGGCGGCCAACGCGATCGTGCCCGCCGCCCGGGCCCGCCTGAGCGCGCGGCTGGCCCCGTCGCAGGATCCGTCGGCCGCGGCCCGGTCGATCGTCGATCACGTCCGTCGGCACGCACCCTGGGGGGTGGAGCTCGAGCTCGTCGAGGGCGCCCACGCGCCGGGCGCGCTCCTGGCCGGCGACGGGCCGGTCGCCGCGGCGGCCGCCTCCGCGCTCGAGCAGGGCTACGCCGCGCCGGTGCAGCGGGTCGGCAGCGGCGGCGCGATCCCGCTCTGCGCCGACCTGTCGCGGATCTACCCGACCGCCGAGTTCGTCCTGTGGGGCCCGGGGGACGAGCGCTCGCGGATCCACGCCGGAGACGAGTCGGTCGACCTGGCCGACCTGCACCGCGCGGCCGCCGCCGAGGCGGCGTTCCTCGGCGCGCTCGCGCGGTAGTCGCGCGCGTCGCCGTCACCGACCCCGCGGCCGTGGGATCGGGGCGTCGGGCGGCGGGCGTCCGCCCGTCGACGTCGGACGACGCGGACGGCGCCGGGGGCCGGGTGGTCCTTGAGCCGGTCGCCGCGTTGCGCTACAGTAGTTGCATAAGCAACCAGATGGAGGCGACATGCAGCTCGACGGGATGCACCACATCACGATGATCACCGGGGACGCCCCGCGCAACGTCGCGTTCTACGCCGACGTGCTCGGCCTGCGCCTCGTGAAGAAGACGGTGAACTTCGACGCGCCCGAGGCGTACCACCTGTACTACGGCGACGAGCAGGGCAGCCCGGGGACGATCCTCACGTGGTTCGAGTTCGCCGGCGCCCGCCCGAGTCGGCCGGGAGCGGGCATGATCCACACGATCGAGCTCGGCGTCCCGACCGCGGCCTCGCTCGACTTCTGGGAGTCGCGGCTGCGCGACGCGGGCGTCGCCGTCGAGCGCACCGACGCGCCGGCGCTGCGGCTCGCCGACCCGGACGGCCTCGCGCTCGAGCTCGTGCCCGCCGTCGAGGGCAACGCGCCGCTGCAGGCGGCCCACCCGGACGTGCCCGCCGAGCACGCGATCACCGGCGTCGAGGGCGCTCGCGCGTACGTGGCGTCCGACGTGTCGCGCGACGAGGCGCTGCTCACCGACACGCTGGGGTTCGTCCGCACCGGCGCCGGCGCGTACCGCGTCGACGGTCCGACGCGGAGCTTCCGCTGGTCCTACGACCTGCACCCCGAGCGCGGCGTCGAGGGGTCGGGGACGGTCCACCACATCGCCTGGCACTCCGCCGACGCCGACCACGTCGCGTGGCGGGAGCGGGCCGCCGCGGCCGGCATGCTCGTCACGCCGGTCATCGACCGCGACTACTTCGACGCGATCTACTTCCGTCAGCCGCAGGGCGTGCTGTTCGAGGTCGCGACGACGTCGCCCGGGTTCGCCGTCGACGAGGATCCCGCCCACCTGGGGGAGGAGCTGCGCCTGCCCACGCAGCACGAGGCGCTGCGTCCGCAGCTCGAGCGCCTGCTCACGCCGCTGGAGAGCCCGCGCCGCGTGCGGGAGGCCGTCCGATGAGCGCCCTCGTCCACCGGGAGCGGCCGGCCGACGGCGCTCCCGACGGCCTGCTCGTGCTGCACCACGGGCGTGGGGCCGACGAGCACGACCTCATCGGCCTGGCCGACGTCTTCGACCCCGACCGGCGCCTGCACGTCGTGACCCCCGGCGGTCCGTTGCGGATCGCCGGGTTCCCGGGCCGCCACTGGTACAAGGTGCCGCGGGTGGGGTATCCCGACCCGGACACGTTCCGCAGCGCGTTCGACGCCCTGGCCGCGTTCCACGACGAGACCTGGGAGCGCACCGGGATCGGTCCGGACCGCACGGTGCTCGGCGGGTTCTCGATGGGCGCGGTGATGAGCTACTCGACGGGCCTGTCGGGCGACCGTCCCGCCCCGGCGGGGATCATGCCGTTCTCGGGGTTCGTGCCGGTCGTCGACGGGTGGGCGGCGTCGACCGACGACCGTCGGGCGACCCGGGCGTTCGTCGCCCACGGCCGTCACGATCCGGTCATCGGCGTCGAGTTCGCACGGGACGCCACCGAGCGGTTGCGGGCCGCCGGCCTCGACGTGGACTACCACGAGTCCGACGTCGACCACCGGATCGATCCGACGCACGCGCTGGCGGCGCGCGCCTGGATCGCCGACACCCTCCCGGCGGGCGGATCCGACGGGTGAGGCCGGGCCTCCCCGGCGGGGCCGTCACGGCCGCCGCCGGTGGGCCCCGCGGTGGCCGGACGCCGACGGCGTCGCGCTAGCGTGACGGTCGTGCCCACCGTCACCGTCACGACGTTCACCGATCCGGCCTGCCCGTTCGCCTACAGCGCCGAGCCGATCCGCTGGCGCCTGCGGTGGCGGTACGGCGACCAGCTCGACTGGCGACTGCGGATCGTCGGGCTGTCGCGGGACGGGTCGTCGTACGAGCGGATGGGGTTCACGCCCGAGAGGGCCGCCGCGGGGCTGCGGGCCTTCGACCGCCACGGCCAGCCGCTGACCGTCGCGCCGGGCCGGCCGATCGGCGCGACCTGGCCGGCGTGCCGGGCGGTCGTCGCGGTGCGCGAGCGGTTGGGCGCGGACGCGGCCCTGCGGGTCCTCGGCGAGCTCTACGCCCTCAACCTCGGGGCCGCACGCCCGTTGTCGGCGCCCGAGACCATCGCCGACGCGGTCGCGACCGTCGGCGCGACCCCGCAGCAGCTCGAGGCGTGGATCGCCGAGCCCGACGTGCATGCGGCGTTCGCGGCCGACATGACCGCGGCCCGCCGCCCGAGCCCGGCGGCGCTGGCGACCGACGCCAAGCTCGCGCCGGCCGGGGAGGAGTGGGACCCGGACCCGGCGACGGTCGACCCGGCCCTGCCGCCGGCGTCGGGCCGCCGCTACACCTGCCCGAGCTACGTCCTGACCGCCGACGGCCGCACGCTCGAGGCGCCGGGGTTCCACACGTCGCTGACGATCGAGACGTTGCTCGCCAACCTCGTCCCCGACCTCGCGCTGCGTCCGTGGGCCGAGGACCCGCGCGAGGTCGTCGCGTGGGCCGGCCAGGCGCTCACGACCCAGGAGGTCGCCGCGGTGATGGACCGGGCCGACGAGCGCGACGTCGTGGCGAGCCTCCTGCGCGCGGCGGGCGCCGTCGAGCAGCGGATCGGGAACGACGCCCGCTGGACGGTCTGAGCGCGCGTCGGGCGACGGCGGGTCGGAGGGAGGCCCGGGCGTCGGTGGCGGAGACGGGGAGTCCGGCGTGCGGGTCAGCGGCGGCCGAGGATGGCGTCGACGACGCGGTCGCGCAGCCGCTTGGACCGGATCCTGATGTCGCCGAACCACGTCCGACCGGTCAGCACCACCCGTGGCGCGCCGGTGGCGGCGACGTGCCCGGCGTCCTGGCGGACCGATCCCATCCGCGCCCGGGCCCGCACGTCGACCGCGACGCCCTCGGGCGTCAGCAGCGTGATGTCGCCGAAGACCGTGCGGACGTCGATGGTGATCTCGTCGCCGTCGACCCGGGCGGCGCGGAGGTCCAGGACGATGTCGCCGAAGGTCGCACGCCAGCGGCTGTGGGCGGGCACGACCCACGCCCCGCCGCGCCGCAGGTCGCCGAACACCGTCGACTCGACCGTCGGGGCCGTGGTCGGGACCGCGACGCCGCGGGCGGGGGCCGGGGGCGGCGCGGGAAGGTCGGCGACGAGCCGGTCCAGGTCGGCGCGGTGGACCGATCGGGCGGCGTCGTCGAGGCGGTCGGCGAGCTCCTCGAACGTCAGCCGTCCCTCGCCGGCGGCGTCGCGCAGCCGCTCGATCGTCGCGTCCCGCTCGGCGTCGGACGCCCGGATCGCCGGCGTCTGGGGCCTGCCCCACGGGACGCGGCGCTCGGGGGGACCGCCGGGCTCGGTCATCGGGCGATCGTAACGCCGCGGGGCGGTGGCGGTCGGTGCCGGTCCGGCCGCCACGGCCGCCGTCGGGGGCCCCGGAACGTCGCCTACGGCGCCGGCGCCTGGAAGGTGAAGGAGCCGTACTCCTCGCCGGCGTCGTAGGTGAGGTACGGGGCGCCCTCGGGGGTGATCCGCGACGATGCGACGTAGGTGACGGTCTTGCCGTCGGCGGCCGGCGTCGCGCTCGTGATCGTCAGGTCGAGCAGCGGCACGTTCTGGAACGCCTGCGGGGCCCCGGTGGCGCCGGACCGGCCCGATCCCTGCCCGTCGGCGACGAGGCGCCCGGTGCGACGATCGGTCGGGAGCGTGATCCGCGGGTCGCGCAGCACGTTGTCGATCCCGTGGTTGGCGCAGCGGGAGTGGACCGCGCCGCCGTAGGCGACGACGACGCCGTCGCTGACCTTCGACGCCTTGCCGCCGGTGAACGAGAACGTGCCTCCGCTCCCGGTCGCTCCGTCCTCCGGCGTGATCGAGCCGGTCCCCGCGCACATGAACGGCATCGGGTTGTGGATGTAGCTCACCCACGACGCCCGCATCGTCCACTGCAGCGGCGCGACGTTCGTCACCGCGTCGCCCGGGTCCTGCGGGTCGGGTCCGACGAGCCGCACGTCGACCGTCAGGCGGCCGAAGGTGCCGGTGGGGGTGCGCGGCAACCGCAGGCGCTTGCGCAGCAGCTTCGCGGCGCCCTTGGTCAGCGTGACCTTGAGCTTGGAGCCGCGGATCCGGTTGCGGCCCGCGTCGTAGGAGAGCTTGCCGGTGGCGACCGTCGCGAGCGTGCGCTCCTTGCCGCCGTTCACGCGGCCGCGGAGCTTCGACGTGCGACCGGTCTGCAGCGTCAGCCCGCGCACGTCGACCTTGCGCTTGCCGACCCGCATCCGGAACGCGTGTCGGGGCGCCGCGTCGACGCGGATGGGGTCCTCGCCCCGCGCCTCGCCCACCCGGAACAGCAGCCGGCTGCCCTTGCGGTCGGCGCCGTTGAGCGCGCTGTAGCGCACCTTCGCCCGCTGCATCGTCGTCGCGGCCTTGCCCCGCGGCTGGAGGGTCATCGTGCCCTCGTCGACGTCGCCGAGCGACGCCGCGCCGGCCGTCGGGGCGCCGGCGGCGAGCAGGAGCGACGATCCGACCGCGGCCACGGCGATGCGGCGGAGGGACGCGTGACGGGCTGGTGCGCGCATGCCCACACGGTAGCGCCGCGACCGACTCCGTCCGCCGGACCGGTAGCGTCGCGGGACCTGGCCGGCTTCCCCCGCCGCCCGGGCTCCGCCTCCGAAGGGATCCGCATGCACGCCACCGTCCTCCACGGCCCCCGCGACATCCGCCTCGAGCAGGTCGACGACGCCACGCTGGTCGAGCCGACCGACGCGATCGTCCGGGTCGTCGCCGCGTGCGTGTGCGGGTCGGACCTGTGGCCGTACCGGGGCGTCAAGCCGACGCCGGAGCCGACCCGGATCGGGCACGAGCTCGTCGGGATCGTGGAGGAGGTCGGCGCGGACGTGCGCACCGTGCGTCCCGGCCGGTTCGTCATCGCGCCGTTCGTGTTCAGCGACGGGACGTGCGTGCACTGCGCGCACGGCATCCACACGTCGTGCGTCGCCGGCGGCGTCTTCGGCACGGGGCCGTCGCGCAGCACCGGCCGACCGATCGACGGGTGCCAGGCCGAGTACGTGACGATCCCGCAGGCGGACGGCACGCTCGTCGCGCTCGACGAGGTCCCCGACGACCATCTCGTCCCCGGGCTCCTCACGCTGTCGGACGTCCTGGCGACCGGGCACCACGCGGCGCTCGCCGCCCGGGTCACGGCGGGGGCGACCGTCGCGGTGGTCGGCGACGGCGCGGTCGGCCTGTCCGGCGTCATCGCGGCGAAGCGCCTGGGCGCCGAGCGGATCGTCGTGTTCTCGCGCCACGCCGACCGCCAGGCGCTCGCGCGCGAGTTCGGCGCGACCGACGTCGTGGAGTCCCGGGGACGCGACGGCGCCCGGGAGCTCAAGGAGCTGCTCGACGGGATCGGGGCGGACGGGGTGCTGGAGTGCGTCGGCACCGAGGAGTCGATGGCGCAGGCGATCGCGTCGACGCGCCCCGGGGGGATGGTCGGCTACGTCGGCGTGCCGCACGGCGACGGTGGCCTGTCGCTGCAGCGGATGTTCGGCACGAACGTCGGGGTCGCCGGAGGCGTCGCCCCGGCGCGGGCCTACATCCCGGAGCTGCTGCCCGACGTCCTCGACGGCACGATCGACCCGGGGCGCGTCTTCGACCGGACGTTCGCGCTCGCCGACGTCGCCGACGCCTACCGGGCGATGGACGAGCGGACGGCGATCAAGGCGCTGCTGCGGCCGTAGCGCCGTCCCGGCCTCGAAGTGGCCGTCCGGAGCGCGTCGTCGGCGGCGTGACGCGACGCGCCGCCCGACCGCGTCGCACTTACGCTGCGGTCCAGAGCGCGTCGTTGCCGGCGCGGCGCTCGACCGCGCCGGCGTCGCGCAGCCGCTCGCGGGCCTCGTCGCGGTCGTCGAGGCCCATGATCGCGGCGACCTCGACGGTCGCGAGCGGGCTCCCGGCCCAGCGCAGCGCCTCCAGCGGGTCGTCGGCCCACGCCCGCCGGTCCAGGTCGGGGGCGAGGTTGGCCAGGACCGCCTCGATCGCCGCCCACGGCTGGAAGCCCGGGACCTCGGCCACGCGATCCCCGGCGTGTAGGACGTACGTCGGGCAGGTGTAGCGTCGCCCCGGACCGGCGAGCGACGCGTCGCCGCCGACGGTCGCCGGCCAGTCGGCCTCGACGTCGGCGAGCTTGTGGTCCAGGGCGAGGGCCGCCGGCCCGGGGTGGCGCGCGGCGACGAGGTCGTCGCGGAACGCCCGGTCGTCGTCCTCGTCCGCCACCCACGCGTCGAGCTCGGCCGGATCGAGCCCGGCGGCGCGCGCCGCGGACGCCAGGACGTCCGGATCGTCGATCGGCCGGGCGTGGGCGATCCCGGCGATCCGGAGCTCGCGGAGCAGGGCCGACTCCTTGCCGGTCCCGTGCTCGCGGGCGGCGACGATGCGCCGGCAGGCGTCCCACGACCCGGCGGGGGTGCGGCGGTCGACGACGGCGAGCGGCATGCCGTACGCGTCGAAGTCGCGCAGCACCTCGGCGTTGCGGACCTCGTCGAAGCCCTTGGCCTCCTGCGCCGCCCGGTCGCGGGCGAGGCCGACGACCCGGACCGTCCACGTGAGCTGGGCGCCGAACCGCCACAGCAGCCGCTGGCGCACCGGCTCGGCGCTGTAGGCGAACGGACAGGCCGGATCGGTGAACTCGACGACGTCGACGGCGCGCATCGCTGCAACCTAACGGGGCGTCCCCGGTCGGTCAGGAGATCGGGGCGTCGAGCGTCGTGGCGGCGTGGTTCAGCAGGTCGGTGAAGAGCAGCGGGAACCATCCGGCGACCGCCGCCGTGGCGGGGCGCCCCAGGCAGGGGAGCACGGGCACCGCGACCCGGAACGTCGACGTCCACCGGACCTCGGTGCCGTCCGGGCCCGAGCGCAGCTCGATCGACCCGCGGTGCTCCGGCACCCGGACGGGCCACGCCCGACGGATCTCGTACCCCATCCGGTACGGCCGTCGCCAGTCGGTGATCTCCTCGACGAACCCGCCGATCCCCGCCCGGACGCGCCGCTGCGTGCCGCGGCGGTCGTCATCGTCGCCGACGTCCTCCACGATCGTCGCCTCGCGCACCCAACCGAGCCCGGCGTAGGCGTCGATGCCGGTCACGGCGGCGAACACGTCGGCGATCGGCGCGCCGATGATGCGCTCGACGAGGATCTGACGGGTCCGATCACGGTCGCGCGGCATCGCGCCCCATCGTCCCACGCCGGACGCCTCGTCCAGACGCCGCGAGCGACCTTGGCGCGAGCACGCTCGTCGCGCGTCGGTCCGACGGTGGCGGTGGGCCCCGACCCCGACCCGCCCCGGGGCCGGCCGTCCCGGGGCGACGTGCGACACACTGGCCGGGTGCCCGCGCCCCGCTTCGACGACCGCGCCGCGTCGCCGCCGGTCGGCTGGACCTTCGCGGGCGCGCGCGGGGCGGGCCGGGCGGACCGGCTGGAGGACGTGCGGGCGACGATCGCCGACGCCGAGCGCGAGGCGCGCGAGCACGGGCGGTGGGTCGCGCTCGTCGTGGCGTACGAGGCCGCCCCGGCGTTCGAGCCGGCGATGCGCACCCATCCGCGACCGCCGGCCGGCACGCCGTTCGTCGCCTGGTGGTCGTACGACCGGCGCGTGCCGGCCCCGCCGCTCCCGGAGGACGCGGACGGCCCGCCGCCGCTCGCGGCGCCGAGCCGACGTGCGGGCGTCGCGACGTTCCCGGCGCTCGTCGACGACGTCCGCGGCCGGATCGCGCGCGGCGACGTCTTCCAGGTCAACGTCGCCGACCGGTTCGAGGGCCGGTTCGCCGGCGATCCCGACGCGGTCTACGCCGCGCTCCTGGACGCCCAGCGCACCGCGTACGGCGCGCTCGTCGACCTCGGCGGCGGCACGGTCGTCGCGTCGGCGTCCCCCGAGCTGCTGTTGCGGTGGGAGGACGACGTCGTCGTCTGCCGGCCGATGAAGGGCACGATCGCCCGGCGGCCGCGCCCCGACGACGACGAGGACGCCCGGCGGGCCCTGCTCGCGTCGACGAAGGACCGGGCCGAGAACGTCATGATCGTCGACCTGCTGCGCAACGACCTGTCGCGGTTGACGGTCGGGGCGCGCCCGGACGGTGGCCCGGGGACGGTCGACGTCGTGGGGCTCTGCGACGCCGAGCGGTACGACACCGTGTGGCAGCTCACGTCGACGCTGCGCGCCGCGGTCCGCGACGACGCGTCGCTCGTCGACGTGCTCGCCGCGGTCTTTCCGTGCGGGTCGGTGACCGGCGCCCCGAAGATCGCCGCGACCGACGTCATCGCCGCGCTCGAGGCCGAGCCGCGCGGCGTGTACTGCGGCGCGATCGGGATGCTGGCCCCGCCGGGGGAGGGGCCGCGCGCGGTGCTGTCGGTGCCGATCCGCACCGCGGTCCTCGACGTCGCGGCCGGGACCTACGTGTACGGCGCGGGGGGCGGGATCACGTGGTCGTCCGACCCCGTGGCGGAGGAGCGCGAGGTCGAGGTCAAGACCCGGATCCTCACCCGGCGGCCGCCACGGTTCGACCTGCTCGAGACGCTGCGCCTGGACGCCGACGGCCTCCACCACCGCGACCGGCATCTCGATCGGATCGCGGCGTCGGCGGCGTGGTTCGGCCGACCGCTCGACCGCGACGCGGCGCGCTCCGCCCTCGACGCGCTCGGCCCGGTCACCGCCCCGCACCGGGTGCGCCTGCTGGTCGACCGCGACGGGCGGGTGCGCACCGAGGCCCTGCCGCTCGGACCGGACGCCCCGGCGCGGGTCGCGGCGGTTCCGTCGCCCGACGCCCCGTCGCCCGGATCCCCGCGGGTCGCGTCGGGACCGGCCGACCGGCCCGGCGCCGCCGCCACCGACGGCCGCGTCGCCGGTCGCGTGGTGCGGCTGGCCGTCGACACCGTGGTCAGCCGCTCCGACGACCCGTTCCTCTGCCACAAGACGACCTGGCGCGAGCCCTACGACGCGGCCCGCTCCCGGCATCCCGACGCCGACGACGTGCTGCTCGTCAACGAGCACGGCCGGGTCGTCGAGGCGACGATCGCCAACCTGGTCGTCCTCCGCGAGGGCCGCTGGTGGACGCCACCGCTGACCGACGGCGGCCTGGCCGGCGTCGGCCGCGCCGTCGCGCTGGAGGCGGGGCTCGTCGCCGAGCGGTCGCTCCCCGCCGACGAGCTGGACCACTGCGACGCCCTCGGCGTGCTCAGCGCGCTGCGCGGGTTCCGCCCCGCGGTCCTCGTCTGACGCTCCGCCATCGCCCGGCACCTCGCCATCACCCGGGTGCGGCCCGCGGTCCGCCCCCGGTCCTCTACCCTTCGTCGGCGCGTCCCACCCGGGCCCGCCCCGCGGCAGCGCGCCGGACCCCGCTCCGGGATCCCCGCGACGGGCCCGCGGACGACGACCTCCCCGACCACCGGAGCCCCATGAGCACCGACGCCGAGAACCCGTCCGGACCGGCCCGCGAGCGCGGTCCGGGTCGTCGCACGATCATCACGGTGCTCGTCGCCGTCGTCGCGCTGCTCGCCGCCGCGGCGATCGTCGTCGCCGCCGGCGGGGATGACGACGGCGACCGGTCCACGTCGGTGAAGCTCGCCGCCCCGCCCGAGCCGCAGGGCTTCGCGTCGCGCCCCGACCTGCGCCCGCCCCCGGTCAAGGTGCTGAAGAGCACCGACGAGCAGGCCCCCGGCTACGTCTTCGTCGCCCCGAAGAAGATCCCCAACGGCGGGGGCGACGACGGGCTGATGATCTACGACCGCAACGGCGATCTCGTCTGGTTCGACGCCAACGGCAAGCTGCCGGGCGGCAAGGACCGGTCGCGGATGAACTTCAACGTCCAGACCTACCGGGGCAAGCCGGTGCTCACCTGGTGGGAGGGCGAGGCCAAGCGCGGGTTCGGCGAGGGCGAGGGCGTCATCGCCGACATGCACTACCGCGTCATCGCCCGGGTCCAGCCGAAGGGGCCGCTCAAGGCCGACTTCCACGAGTTCCACCTCACCGACCGCGGCACCGCGCTCATGCTCGCCTACCACGAGCGCAAGAAGCGCCACGACCTGCGCAAGGCGGGCGGCGTGAAGCGGGACCGCCTGATGGAGAACACGGTCCTCGAGATCGACGTGAAGACCGGCAAGACCCTGTTCCGCTGGGACGCCAGCGACCACGTCGACCCGCTGGACTCGATCCACCCGGTCCCCAAGCGCGACGACCTGCCGTACGACTTCTTCCACGGCAACTCCGTCGACATCGACGAGAACGGCGACTACATCGTGTCCGCCCGCAGCCTCCACGCCGTCTACGCGATCGACCGCAAGACGAAGAAGATCAACTGGCAGCTCAACGGCAGGCGCAGCGACTTCAAGATGGGCAAGGGCTCGGTGTTCCGCTGGCAGCACGACGCCCGACCGGTCGGCAAGGACCTCGTCTCGGTCCTCGACAACCACGCCTTCTCGGCCAAGGAGAAGGCGACGAAGGGCGCCGAGTCGCGCGGCATCATCCTGAGGCTCGACCGTAAGCGCAAGCGGGCGACGCTCGTCAAGGAGTACCGCCGGCCCGGCGGCACGCTCGGCCCGACCCAGGCGAACATGCAGACCCTGCCCGACGGCAACCGGATGGTCGGCTGGGGCGGCGAGACGCCGCGACTGACGGAGTTCACCGACGACGGCCGCGTCGCGTTCGACGCGCGGTTCGAGCGCACCCCGACCGAGACGTACCGGGCCTACAAGCAGCCGTGGGTCGGCCGGCCCACCGACGACCCGGCGATCGCGTCGCGTCGCGGCACGAACGGCACCGCGGTCCGGGCCAGCTGGAACGGCGCGACCGAGGTCGCCACCTGGCGGGTCGTCGGCGGCGACACGGCCAAGGACCTCAAGCCGCTCGGCGAGGCGCCGAGGAAGGGCTTCGACTCGCTCGTCATGGTCCCCGGCCGTCCCGCCTGGGTCGCCGCCGAGGCGCTCGACGCGCAGGGCGAGGTGCTGGGTCGGTCCAAGGCCGTGCGGCCCGGGGACACGACCTACGTCACGTCGCGGAGGGGCTCGGCCAAAGATCGCTGACGCGCGGTCGCCTGTGCGAGGATGACCCCGTGTCGACGGGGACCGTCCGCATCCAGGCAGCGCTCGGTGGCGAGCTCGACGCCGTGGAGCTCGGCCGGGGACTGGCGGACGTCCTGGCGACCGACGTCTACCCGGAGCTCGCCACGCGCCCCGACATCCGGGCGCTCATCGACGAGGCGTGTGGCGCGAAGGCCACGCTGCTCGTCGGCCTGCTCACCGATCGGGTGGCGCCGGACGACGTGGCACCCGCGGCGGCCGTCGCGCTCGCCCACGAGCTCGCCACCGCCGGCGTTCCCGCCGAGACGGTCGCCCGGTCCTACCGGGTCGGCCAGGAGGTCGCGTGGACGACCCTGCTGGACGCGATCGAGCGGGTCGCCGAGCGCGAGGGCTCGTCGGTCGTCGACATGGTGCGCGCCACCACCCCGGTGCTGTTCGCCTTCGTCGAGCGGATGCTGGCGGTGACGATGGCGGCCTATGACGACGCGCTCGACGACGAGCGACGGTCGCTGGCGCGGCGTCGCCGACGGCTCGTCGACGGGCTGCTCGACGGGACGGTCCCGGCGCTCAACGCGGACGCCGAGCGCTTCCTGGGCTACCGCCTCGCCGGCCTGCACCTGGCCTTGGTCCTTCCGGGACCGGCGACCCGGGTCGACGAGGGCGTGGTGCACCGGATCCGGGGCGAGCTCGACGCGCCCGCGTCGCTCGTGGTCGGTGAGCGTGCCTGGGTGCGTCTCACCCGGCCGTTGCGTGCGGCCGATCGCGCCGCGGTCGAGCGGGCGTTCGCCGACGCCGACCGCACCGCCGGGATCGGCGGGCCGGAGCGGGATGCCGCCGGCTTCCGGAGTGGTCACGAGGCGGCGGAGCTCGCCCACCGTGTCCAGCGGGCCCGCGGTGACGTCGGCGTGACCTGGGCGCGTGACGTCGCCGTCGAGGCACTGGGCCTGGCGGCCGCGCCGATGGCCCGGCGCCTCGTCGCCACCGAGCTGGGCCCGCTGCACGACCTGCCGAGCCGGACGCGCGAGACGCTCCGCGCCTGGCTCGAGACCGGGAGCAACGTGGGTGCCGCCGCCCGGCTCGGCCTCCACGAGCAGACCGTGCGCAACCATCTGCGCCTCGTCGAGGAGCGACTGTCCGGACCGTTGCCGGAACGTCGCACCGAGCTGCACGTCGCGTTGCGGCTGGCCGTGGTGCTCGACCCACGCAATCCGCGAATCGGAGGGCGCGGCTTCACGCATCACGAGTGGCACGGCCCCCCCGACGGCCCATAGCCTCGGACCATGGCACCCCCACCGCGCCCCGTCGCCGAGATCGTCTGGAAGATCCACCGCAAGCTCTACGTGGGCACGCGCGGCCGGCTGGGGCGGCGGTTCCTCGGCATGACGACGCTCCTGCTCACGACCCGCGGGCGCAAGAGCGGCGAGCCGCGCCACACGGCGCTCATGTACCGGGAGGAGGGGCCGGCGCTGGCGGTCGTGGCGTCGAACCTCGGCAGCGACCGACCCCCGGCGTGGTGGCTCAACCTGCAGGCCGAGCCCGTCGCCACCGTGCGCGTCGGCCCGGAGCGTCGTCGCGTCCAGGCCCGCCGGGCCACGCCCGAGGAGCGCGACGAGATGTGGCCCCGGTTCGTCGAGATGTACGGCGACTACGCCGAGTACGAGCGGATGACCGACCGGCCGATCCCGATCGTGCTGCTGGAGCGCGCATGAGGGTCGAGGAGACCGACGTCGTCGTGGTCGGCGGCCGGCTGGCCGGGTCGGCGACCGCGATCACCCTGGCGCGGGGCGGCCATCGCGTCGTGATGCTGGAGCGGCGCCGGTTGCCCTCCGACGTGCTCTCCTCGCACGCCCTCGTTCCCTCCGCCGTCGCCGAGACCGCGCGGCTCGGCGCGCTCGAGCGCCTGCTCGCCCTCGACCCGCCGAAGTCGCCGTGGGTGCACGTCGGGGCCGGCGACGTGCAGGTCCACGAGCACTGGTCGGCGGTCGACGGGATCGGCTACGGCCTGTGCATTCCGCGGGTCGACCAGGACGTCGAGCTGGCGCGCACGGCGGAGGCGGCCGGCGCCGACGTGCGGATGCAGACCGACGTGCGCGACGTCGTCTGGCGCGCCGGCCGCGCCGCGGGCGTACGCTGCGTCCACGACGGCGAGGAGGTCGAGATCCGGGCGCGGCTCGTCGTCGGTGCCGACGGTCGCCGCTCGACCGTCGCGGCGCGCTGCGGGGCCTGGACCCCGTACCGCGCGTCGCGCAACGGCCGCGGCGCGGCCTACCGCTACATGACCGACCCGCACGTCGGGACGCGCTGGCACGCGACGATGTCGCAGTGGCGCTGGGGCACGACGGTCGGCTACACGTTCCCGACGCCGGGCGGGCGGATGATCTGCATGCTGATGCCGCCGGCCGAGCGGATCTCCGAGGTCCGCCGCGACCCCGAGGGTGCCTGGCGGGCGCTGGTCGGCGAGGATTCCGACGGGATCGGTGCCCGCCTGCGCGGTGCCACCGACCACACGCGGATCCGCTCGACGTCCGAGACGATCTCGTACTTCCGCGCGTCGAGCGGGCCCGGCTGGGCGCTCGCCGGCGACGCCGGGCATTTCAAGGATCCGGTGATCGGCTCCGGCCAGCGCGACGCGCTGCGGTTCGGCCGCCGACTCGGCGAGATCGTCGGGCCGGTGCTCGACGCCGGCGGGGAGGACGCCGAGCTGGACGCCGCCCTGCAGGAGTGGGAGCGCGAGCGCGACCGGACGTGCATGGCGTCCTACCACTGGGGGTCGCGCGAGAGCCGCCCGAACGCACCGGCGACGCCGCTGCTGCGCGAGGTCATCCGCACGTTCGACGGCCACCGCGGGCAGCTCGCGGACAACTTCGGCCGCGTCCGCGACCCCGAGCGGATCGTTAGCCCCCGGGTCGTCGCGCTCGGACTGCTCAACGCGCTGCACCGCCACCCGGGCCGGCGTCGCGAGATCGTGCGCGAGGCGCTGGGCGAGCTGCCGATCGAGGCGGGGATCCGCCTGGACCGCTGGCTCGGTCGACATCTGTTCCGTGCCTCGACGACGCGCCCGTCGGAGCGCGGCGACGTCGACTTCCCGCCGGTGCCGCGTGCGGCGTCGGCGGCCGTCGCGGTGCCCGACGAGGGGACCGCGGGGCTCGCGACGAACGGCGGCCCGTCGGCCGCCGGCGCGAGCGAAGGGCCGACGGCGGTGTCGACGGCCCGCTGAGCTGAGGGGGCCTCCGACCCTGCCGCCGAGCCTCGTGCCGCCGATGGTCCTGGCCCGAGGGATCGGGGTCGGACGTGACGGCCCGACCCGCGATCCCGCGAATCGACGTCAGCGCCCCAGCACCCGGAGCGGGCGGCGGGCACGGCGGACGGCGCCCCCGCCGCGGGGGCGCGCCTCGACCTCGACCCGGGCCGACACCGCACGGGTCAGGCGTCCCAGCACCAGCCGCTGGGAGGCCGTCGGGCGCAGCCGCAGGCGCACGGTGCCCGCCGCGGACCGTCGGCGGACGCGGGCCAGGGTCACGGTGCGAGGCCGGCGCACGCCGTCCCCGCGGCCGAGGCGGGCGACGATCCGCACGGTGACGTCGGCGTCGACGTCGCTGTGCACCCCGACCACCACGCCGCGGCGGCGCAGCTTGGCGTTGCCGACCCGCCGGACCGACGCCAGGTCGATGCGCTTCGCCCGGCCGCCGGGGGAGTCGGCGACCGCGTCGTCGATCGGATCGCCGGGACCGAAGCGGCTGTCGTAGCGCAGCACGAACGCCCGGCTCGTCAGGTCGCCGCGGAGCGCCGTCGGCTGCAGGCCCCACGTCTCGCGGGCCGTCGTCGCCGTCCACATCCGGGTCCAGTCGTTCACCGGGCGGTGGAACGTGCGCATGATCCCGTCCTCGTGGACGTGCAGCAGGGCGTACCCGCACGGGTAGTTCTTGATCGCGCCGTTCTCGAGGAACCGCAGCGGCCCGGTCGGCCCGTGCGTCGTCAGGTCGTTGGCGTGGGTGTGGCCGTGGAGCACGATCCGCACGTGGTCGTGGCGGGCCAGCACTGCGAGGAGCGCGTCGGCGCCCTCGTCGGCCGGCACGCCCTGGATCGGCTTGAGCAGCGGGTGGTGCAGGGCGACGATCGCGTCGCGGCCCTCGGCCTTCAGCGCGTCGAGCTGGGCGTCGAGCCACGCCGGTTGGTCGCCGAGGATCCGCGCCGCGCCGGTGTCGGGGTCGTTGGAGTCCAGGCCGACGACGCCGAGCCGGCGGCCGACGCGGGCGACCGAGCGCAGCGTCCCGTCACCGACGGCGTTGCCGGGGAACGCCTGCGACCGGAGGCAGTCGTGGTCCGGGCCGCACTCGCCGACGAGGCGCCGGTCGTGGTTGCCACGGGTGACGAGGAGCGGGGCCGACAGTCGTCGCAGCTGGCGTAGGGCGCGGGCGACGTCGTCGGGGCGCCCGCGGTCCGTCAGGTCGCCGTTGGCGATGACGAGGTCCAGGTCGTGGGCGGACAGCTCGCCGATCGCCGCGTCGGCCATGCGGTGCGCGTAGTCCGGGTAGGTGTCGGCATCGAAGCACGGCGGCACCGACACCCCGCCGGGCAGGTTGAAGAGCGTGCCCGAGCAGTGCTCGCCGATGTGCAGGTCGTTGAGCAGCGCGATCGTCGCGAGCTTGCGCCCCGACGGCGGGACGAGCGTGCGGAAGGCGCCGGGGTCGGCCGGGCCGCTGCCCAGGCCCATCCGCCGCCCGCCCGAGAGCAGCTCGTAGCGGTACTCGGCGCCGGGCTCCAGGCCGTCGACGGTCGCGACGTGCACGTGTCGGCGCTCCTCCAGCCGCAGCTCCCGCGTCGGGCCGCCCGCCACCGGGGTGATCCGGATGGTGGTGTCGGTGGCCTCCTCGGTCCACCACCAGGCGACCATCGACCGGTCGGTGACCGTCACGAGCTCGGGCTCCAGGGCGGCGCCCAGGTACAGGCCGGCGTCGGCGGCGCCCGTCGACGCGGCCAGGGGCCCGAGCGCGGTCGAGCCCACCACCGCACCGGCGGCTCCACGGACGACGGTGCGACGGGTCATCGGACGTGCGCGCATCGAGCCCATGCTGATCGATCCGGAGCGTGACAGGTGAACGAATCGTGTTCGGATCGACCGAGCCGGGCGGCCGTGGCGCCGGATCGATCAGTCCGGCAGCGCGACGATCGCGTCGACCTCGACGAGCGCGCCCTTCGGGAGCTGGGCGACGCCGACCGCCGCACGGGCCGGCGGGTCGGTGGGGAACGCCCGCGCGTACGCCTCGTTGACCTCGGCGAACGCGTCCATGTCGGTGAGGTAGACCGTCGCCCGGACGACGTCCGCCATCGTGGCGCCGGCCGCCTCGACGACCGCCCGCAGGTTGCGCAGCGCCTGCTCGGCCTGCTCACCGTACGTCGTGCCGACGAGCTCGCCGGTCGCGGGGTCGAGCGGGATCTGGCCGGAGCAGAAGAGCAGGCCGCCGGCGGCGACGGCGTGGACGTACGGCCCGATGGCGGCGGGCGCTTCCGGGGCGTTGACGGGGCGGCGGTCGGTCGACATGCGTGGCTCTCGGTCGCGGGATCCGGTGGACCCCCATCATGCCGGGTGCGCGCGTCAGTCCCGCGACGGGTAGATGCCCTCGAGCGCGATGACGTACCGCAGGCCGAGGAACGGCGGACGGTTCTCGTGCGGTTGGCCCTGACCGGTCGCGTTCGTCGTGGACGACGTCCCCAGGTGGTCGCTGCCGCCGTCGGCGTAGCTCCCGCCGCGCGCGGGGACCTTGCCGTCGGGACGGTTCGTCGTCGCCCGGTCGTTCGTGGCGGCGGGGGCGGGGACGCCGTGGCTGTGCGTCGGCATCTGGCTCGTCAGCAGCGTGACGGCCTGCGCGCCGCCGACCTCGCCGAGCGCGACCTCCCCCAGTCCCGGTCCGGTCCCCGCGTGCACCGGCACGCGACCACGGAGGTCCGGCAGGCCGAACGAGGTCTGGCCGTTGCCGCCGTAGGTCGTTCCGAGCAGCGAGAACAGCGCCGTGTACTGGGAGATCGGCAGCAGCTGACCGTTGCAGTCGGCCCACCCCCTGGGGGCGAAGTTGTAAGCGACGAGCATGATCTCGCCGATGTACGGCTCTGCGGGCACGGTGGTCCTCGGGGGTCAGGCGGTGCGTCGGTCGACGATCGCGATGTGGTGAGGGGCCGTCGACGCGACGGCGAACAACGGGATCGCGCCGTGGCGCGGGTGGGCGACGGTGACGGCGAGGTCGCCGGCGTGCGGGCGGGACAGGGCGAGCGTCAGGGCGAACGCGTCCTCGCGGCCGGCGAGCAGGTCGCGCAGACGCGACCCCTCGCGGCCGAGGTCGTCGACCGCGACGATCCGGACCCGGCGGCGACGATCGCCGACGCGGGCCGCGAGGACCTCGCCGACGAGCGGCGTCCACGCCGACCGTCCGAGTGGTTGCGCGGCGCGTGCGCCGGCCGCCCACGCCAGCGATCCGCCGCCCGCGGCGAGCGCGGCCGACACCAAGCCGGCCCCGGCGAGCAGGCCGCGGCGGCTGACCGTGGTCGGGGGGATCGGGTGAACGGTCACGGGACGATCCGGGCGGCCCAGCGGACGTTGTACCGGGGGCTGCCGTCGGGGTTGCCGATCCGCAGCGCCAGGAGGTCGCCGGTCGTGATCGCCACGCCGCCGGTGTCGCTGCAGGTCGTCGCGGCCGCGGCGACGGTGCACGTCAGGTCGGTCGCCGTGCCGTTCCTCACGAGCGTCCCGGTGACCGACTCTCCGGGGCCGGGCGCGACGACGTCGATCCGCAGCGCCTCGACGGTGCCGGCCACGAGCGCCGGCTGGGCGACGTCCGCGGCGTCGTCGGCGGCGTCGGGCAGGCCGAACGGCCCCGCGTACGACGTCGTCTGGCCGGGGTCGACGAACGCGACCGCGCCGCGCAGGACGGTCGGGGTGGACGTGCCGGCGGGTCCGGCGGGGCCCACCGGACCGGCGGGCCCGGTCGCGCCGGTCGCGCCGTCCGCCCCGGGCTCGCCCCGGGGGCCCTGCTCGCCCTGCGGTCCGGTCGCACCCTGCGTTCCGGTCGCGCCGTCGTCGCCCTGGGGACCGGCGGGTCCGGTCGGACCGGCGGGCCCGGTGACGCCACGCTCGCCCTGCTCACCGGCCTCGCCCTTCGCGCCCGGCTCGCCCTTGGGGCCGGGGGCGCCGTCATCGCCGTCCGACCCGGGCGCGCCGTCGGCCCCGGTCGCGCCCCGCGGACCGGCGGGCCCGGTCGCGCCGTCCTCACCGGCCGGGCCACGCGCCCCGGCGGACCCGGCCGGCCCGGTCGCGCCGTCCTCTCCGGCGACGCCGCGGGCGCCGGACGGGCCGGTCGCTCCGCGGGCGCCGCGTGCGCCCCTCGGCCCGCGGACGGCGTGCTTGCGCCACGTGACGCGGAACTCGCCGCGGCGGCACGACTGGCCCTCCTTGATGACCCGGAGCGCGCCGTCGCGGTAGGCGGCGCAGCCACGGACGACGTCGTCGTCCCGGGACACGGCCCCGGCGATGACGGCCCCGGCGCCGGCCAGGACGAGGCCGGCGGCGAGGACCGCGACGAGGCGACGGCCGGGTCGCAGGCGACGGAGCGATGATCGGACGCGGGAGAGCACCCGGCGACGGTAGATCGCGCAGGGCGACCGACGTGCGGGCGTGGACGAAGGGCCGAGGGACGCGACCCGACTCCCGCCGGAGTGGGTGGCATCGCGTCCGGCTGTCCGCGACCACGGTCTGCTGGAGTCCGCGCTCGCCCGACCACAGGCGACGGCGTTCGATCGCCTTCCTCGGCGCCGACGGCCGACGGCCGGCGGCCGCCGGCCCGCCCTACCGCGCGAGCTTCTTGTAGGTCAGGCGGTGCGGGCGGTCGGCCTCGTCACCGAGCAGGTCGCGGCGGTAGGCCTCGTACGCCTGCAGGTTGCCCTCGAACCACGTGACCTTCGAGTCACCCTCGAACGCCAGGATGTGCGTGGCGATCCGGTCGAGGAACCAGCGATCGTGCGAGATGACCACGGCGCACCCGGGGAACCCGAGCAGGCCCTCCTCGAGCGCCTGCAGCGTGTCGGTGTCCAGGTCGTTCGTCGGCTCGTCGAGCAGCAGGACGTTGCCGCCGCGGCGCAGGAGCTTCGCGAGGTGCACGCGGTTGCGCTCGCCACCCGACAGCGACCCGACCTTCTTCTGCTGGTCGCCCTTCTTGAAGTTGAACGACGCGACGTACTGGCGGGAGTTCATCTCGCGGTCGCCGACCTTGACGTAGTCGAGCTTCTCGGAGATCTCCTCCCAGACGTTGTTCTCCGGGTCGAGCGCGTCGCGCGACTGGTCGACGTAGCTCAGATCGACGGTCTCGCCGAGCTTGATCGTCCCGGCGTCCGGCTGCTCCAGGCCCGTGATGAGCTTGAAGAGCGTCGACTTGCCGGCGCCGTTCGGGCCGATGATCCCGACCATGCCGCCGGGCGGCAGCGTGAACGACAGGTCCTCGAAGAGGAGCTTGTCGCCGAAGCTCTTCGACAGGCCCTTCGCCTCGATGACCGTGTCGCCCAGGCGCGGTCCGGGCGGGATCGTGATGCGGGTCTCGTCGAGGCGCTGGGCCGCCTGCTCCTTCATGAGCTCGTCGAGGTTGTTCAGGCGCGCCTTCTGCTTCGTCTGGCGGCCCTTCGGGTTCTTGCGCGCCCAGTCGAGCTCCTCGTTGATCCGCCGCTGGCGGGCCACGTCGGTGCGCTTCTCCTGCGCCATCCGCTTGGCCTTGGCGTCGAGCCAGCCGGAGTAGTTGCCCTCGAACGGGATGCCCTTGCCGCGGTCGAGCTCGAGGATCCAGCCGGCGACGTTGTCGAGGAAGTACCGGTCGTGGGTGACCGCGACGACGGTGCCCTTGTAGTTCTCGAGGTGCCGCTCGAGCCACGCGACCGACTCGGCGTCGAGGTGGTTCGTCGGCTCGTCGAGCAGCAGCAGGTCGGGCGCCGACAGCAGCAGGCGGGCGAGCGCGACGCGGCGCTTCTCGCCACCCGACAGGTCGGTGACGCTCCAGTCGCCGGGCGGGCAGCGCAGCGCGTCCATCGCGTACTCGACCTTCGCGTCGAGGTCCCACGCGTCCGCGGCGTCGATCTCGGCCTGCAGGCGCGCGAACTCGTCGGCGGTCTCGTCGCTGTAGTTCACCGCCAGCTCGTTGAAGCGGTCGACGAGCGCCTTGAGCGGGGCCAGGCCGACCATGACGTTCTCGTGCACCGTCTTGGACTCGTCGAGCTGCGGCTCCTGCTCGAGGATCCCGACCGTGGCGTTGGGGGCGAGCGTCGCCTCGCCGTCGAACTCGGTGTCGGTCCCGGCCATGATCCGCAGCAGGCTCGACTTGCCGGCGCCGTTGTAGCCGAGCACGCCGATCTTCGCCCCGGGCAGGAACGACAGGCTGAGGTCCCGGAACACGGTCTTGTCCGGGGGATGCACCTTCGTCAGGCGGTGCATGGTGAAGACGTACTGGCTCGACACGATGATCAGCGGTCCCGAGGGAGGAGGTGCAGGCCGTCCGACCGGTGGTGCGGACGCGGGTCGCTCCGCGCGCGGACGGAGCGACCACTGACGGTACCGATGGACGCGGCCGTGTGGCCCGCGACGGTGGCGGGCGGGGCCGGGCGGTCGTGGTCACGGTGGCGGGCGGGGGTCGCTCGCCGGGCGGACGCCCCGCACCCGGTGCTACCGTCGATCGCGGGTCCCGGCGGTCGGGGCCCCCGGACGAGAGGGCGCGACGTACCCGGACCGACGACGTCGCGCGGAAGGCATCCCATGGCGTGGCTCCTCCTCATCGTCGCCGGTCTCCTCGAGGTCGTGTGGGCGATCGCGATGAAGCGCAGCGACGGGTTCACCCGCGTGCCCGAGACGGTCGTCTTCCTCGTCGCCGTCGTCGCGAGCATGGTCCTGCTGTCGCGCGCGCTCCGCGATCTGCCGGTCGGCACCGGGTACGCGGTCTGGACCGGCATCGGCGCGGTCGGCGCGGCGATCGTCGGCATCGTCTGGCTGTCGGAGTCGGCGTCCCCCCTGCGCCTGGTGAGCGTCGGCCTCGTCGCCGCGGGCATCGTCGGCCTGGCGCTCAGCTCCTCCGCCGGGCACTGAGCCGTCGCGGGCGCACCGGCCGGGCGCACGGCTCGTCGGCCGGCCCATCGGGTCGGCCCGGGCGCCGACCCGGGGCGCCGACCCGGGGTGCGCCCAACTGCGGACGCCCCACGCCGGTTCCGCAGCACGCCCCGGCCCACGACCGGTGACCGCTCCCGGGGTGCGCCCAACTGCGGACGCCCCACGCCGGTTCCGCAGCACCCCTAGACCGTCCCACCCCCCTCGACCCGTCCCCCGCCCGGCGCACCGTCGCGCCCGCACGACCCCGCAGGTCGTGGATCCCCGGCGGCGCCGGGCCTAGGATCGCGGCATGAGCACGGTGGACCTGCCGGACCGTCGCGACGGCGTCGGGGCCCTGCTGCGGGAGTGGCGCGAGCGTCGGCGGTTGAGCCAGCTCGAGCTCGATGCGCGCGGGGTCGTGTCGGCCCGGCACCTCAGCGCGGTCGAGACCGGCCGGTCCCGGCCCACCCCGCGGATGATCCTGCACCTGAGCGAGCACCTCGACGTGCCGCTGCGGGAGCGCAACCGATTGCTGCTCGCCGGGGGCTACGCGCCCGCCTACGCCGAGAGCGAGCTCGACGCCCCGCCGATGGCGGCGGTGCACGAGGCGATCGAGCACGTGCTGAAGGCGCACCGCCCCAACCCGGCGCTCGTCATCGACCGGCGCTGGGAGCTCGTCGCCGCCAATCCCTCGCTGGCCCCGCTGATCGACGGGGTCGCACCGGAGCTGCTGGAGCCGCCGGTGAACGTCCTGCGGTTGAGCCTCCATCCCGACGGGCTGGCACCGCGGATCGTCAATCTCGCCGAGTGGCGTGACCACCTTGTCGGGCGACTGGCCCGCTCGGTCGAGACCTCCGGCGACGCGGACATCGCAGTGCTGGTGGCCGAGCTACGCGAGCTCTGCCCGGACATCGGTGAGGACGCGGCGGCGGGTGCCGGCGGCCGCGGGCGGGATCGGGCGAGCGGGCGCGGCGGACGACCGGGCGGAGGCGGCGGACCCGGGCGAGGCGGAGGACCCGACGGCGTCGACGGGCGGCGCGAGGCGTACGAGCGCCCGCCTCACCGCCAGGCGGTCGTCGTCCCCCTGGTCTTGCGTCACGGCGACGCGGAGCTGCGCCTGCTGAGCACGACCACCGTGTTCGGCACCCCGCAGGACGTCACCGTCGCCGAGCTGGCGATCGAGACGTTCTTTCCGGGTGACGCCGAAACCGCCCGGCGGCTCGCCGCGCTCGACCCGGGCGACTGACAGCCCTCCTTCGTCACCGGCCCGGCCCCACCGGGAGCCGTTGGCCCGGATGAGGCGGGTGAACGACGCCCCGATTGCTCGAGGGCCACCGTCCACCGCACCACCTTCACAACCCCGCAGGTCGTGGACGTCACGCCCTTGCCGCGGCACGCTGCGGACATGACCACGCCACAGACCCGTCTCCAGATCATGCGCGAGTTCCTGCCCGCCTCGCCACTGCCGAACCGGCTCGGCATCCGGCTCGAGAGCCTGGAGCGGGACCGTGCCGAGCTGTCGATGGCCTACGACGCCGCCAACACGACGCTGGCCGACGTCGTCCACGGGGGTGCGGTCGCATCGCTCATCGACACCGCGGGCATGGCGGCGACATGGGCCGATGACGCGATTCCCGAGTCGCTCGAGGGATCGACGATCTCGATGAACGTCAACTACCTCGCCGCGGCGCGCGGCAAGGACCTGCGCGCCGTCGCGACCGTCGTGCGTCGGGGTCGCTCGGTCGTCTTCAGCGAGGTCGCCGTCACCGAGCCCGACGGGCGACTCGTCGCCCGCGGGTCGGTCGTCCAGCAGGTCGGGCCGGCGAAGCCCGCGGGTTGAGGGCGGTGTGGGCCGGATCCGACCCGCCAGGGCGCGAACGATCCGGCCCAGGTCGAAACGGCCACGCCCCGGGTGCGCACGGGCCGGATCCGACCCACCCACGCGAGCACGATCCGGCCCACGGCCCACGGCCCACGGCCCACGGCCCTGGTCTCAGGGCTCCGACGGCCCGACGCCGGTCGAGTCGGCCCCCGCCCGCCGCCCGCTCGCCATCGGGCCCGCCCCGCCGCCGGCCCCCGTCAGTCCCCGCCGCCCGCCGGTGCCACCCGACCATCGGCCGTCGCGCCCTCAGTCCCCGGCGACGGTCACCCCGGCGCGGACCGCCGACGCGGCGACGGCGTCGACCGCGCGCTCGACCGCGTCGACGTCCCGCACCGCGCCGGTGTCGGCCGACGTCGCCATCGCGGCGTAGGCGCGCAGGGCGGGGGAGACGACGCGATCGCGGTCGGCGGGGCGGTATCCGGTCGACGACTCGAGCGCGGCGCGGCGCGCGGCGAGCTCGTCGTCGGGCACCTGCAGCTCGATCCGGCGGCTCGGGATGTCGATCGCGATCGTGTCGCCGGGCTCGACGAGGGCGATCGTCCCGCCGGACGCCGCCTCGGGAGAGACGTGGCCGATCGACAGGCCGGACGTGCCGCCCGAGAACCGCCCGTCGGTGATGAGCGCGCACGCCGCGCCGAGGCCGCGACCCTTGAGGTACGACGTCGGGTAGAGCATCTCCTGCATCCCGGGGCCGCCGCGCGGGCCCTCGTAGCGGATGACGACGACGTCGCCCTCCTGCACCCGGTCCGACAGGATCGCGTCGACGGCGTCCTCCTGCGACTCCACGACGACGGCGGGGCCCGAGAACGTGAGGATCGACTCGTCGACGCCGGCGGTCTTCACGACGCACCCGCGCTCGGCGAGGTTGCCGTAGAGGATCGCCAGGCCGCCGTCGGTCGAGTAGGCGTGCTCGATGTCGTGGATGCAGCCGTCGGCGGCGTCGACGTCCAGCGACTCCCACCGCTCCGACTGCGAGAACGCCTCGGCGGATCGCCGGCACCCGGGCGCGGCGTGGAAGAGGTCGCTGGCGCGCTCGCTGGGCCGCGGGCCACGGATGTCCCACTCCTCGAGGAACGCCTTGAGCGACGGCGCGTGGACGGTGGGCACGTCGTCGTGCAGCAGCCCGCCGCGGTGCAGCTCCCCGAGGATCGCCGGGATGCCGCCCGCGCGGTGCACGTCCTCCATGAGGTACACGCCGTTCGGCGCGACCTTGCAGAGGCACGGCACGCGCCGCGACAGCGCGTCGATGTCCTGCATCGTGAAGTCGAGCTCGGCCTCCTGCGCCGCCGCGAGCAGGTGGAGCACGGTGTTCGTCGACCCGCCCATGGCGATGTCGAGCGTCATCGCGTTCTCGAACGCCTCGCGGGTGGCGATCGACCGCGGCAGGACGGAGGCGTCGTCGCCGTCGTAGTACCGGGCGCAGAGCTCGACGGCCGTCCGGCCGGCGTCCTCGTAGAGCGCCTTGCGGGCGGTGTGGGTGGCGAGCGTCGAGCCGTTGCCGGGCAGCGCCAGGCCGAGCGCCTCGGTGAGGCAGTTCATCGAGTTGGCGGTGAACATGCCCGAGCACGACCCGCAGGTGGGGCAGGCGTGCTCCTCGATGATCGCGATGTCCTCGTCGGACACGTCGTCGGCGACCGCCTCGGCGATCGCGGTGACGAGGTTGAGGCCCTTGCGGACGGTCCCGTCGACGAGCGTCGCGGTGCCGCCCTCCATCGGCCCGCCCGACACGAACACCGTCGGGACGTTCAGCCGCAGCGACGCGTTGAGCATCCCCGGGGTGATCTTGTCGCAGTTGCTGATGCAGACGAGCGCGTCGGCGCAGTGCGCGTTGACCATGTACTCGACGCTGTCGGCGATGAGGTCGCGCGAGGGGAGCGAGTAGAGCATCCCGCCGTGGCCCATCGCGATCCCGTCGTCGACGGCGATCGTGTTGAACTCGCGGGCGATCCCGCCGGCGGCGGTGATCGCGTCGGACACGATCTCGCCGACCGGCTTGAGGTGCGTGTGACCGGGGACGAACTGCGTGTACGAGTTCGCCACCGCGATGATCGGCTTGCGGCCGATGTCGGCGCCGGGGACGCCCGACGCGCGCATGAGCGACCGGGCGCCCGCCATGTTGCGCCCGTGGGTGACGGTCCGGGACCTGAGGGGGGGCATGTGGCTAGACTAGCGGAATGGCCATTCCGGCACCAGTCGGTCCGTGGACGTCGCTCACCGCCGACGAGAAGCGCGCCCGGATCCTCGCGGCCGCCGACGAGCTCTTCGCCCGCGAGGGGGTCGACGCGGCGATGCCGGTGCTCGCCGACGCGCTCGGGGTCGGCGTGGCGAGCATCTACCGCCAGGTCGGCAGCAAGGACGACCTCGTCGGCCGGCTCGTCATCGCGCGCGCGACGGCCCTCGCCGAGCGGTTCCGCACGGCCGCGGCGCGCCCGGACGCGTGGGGCGCGCTCGTCGAGGCGACCCACGCGACGGTCGACGACTGCATCGACGACGCGCTCTCGCAGTCGGCGTGGGACGCGGCGGCGGGCGACTCCGACGCGGTGCGTGACGCGCGGGCGGCGGCGACGGACGCGCTGGAGGGCCTCGTCGGCTCCGCGCGGCGGGCGGGGGCGCTGCGGCCCGACGCCACCCACGAGGACCTGCGGCTGCTGTTCTGCGCGCTGCGCGAGGTGGCCGGGATCGGCCGTGACGGGGCGCACCGGATGGCCGAGCTCGTCCTGCGCGGCATCGGCAGGCCCGACTGCGACCGGGCGGGGGCGACCACGGGCGCACCCGGGTGCTCTACCGTGCGCGCGTGATCGCAGCGACGCGCCGGGCGCCCGGCACCCCACGACGACGGGCCGCCGGCGACGGGGGCGGACGGTGAGCGCGGGCCTCGCGGCGCTCCTCGACGACGTCGCCGTCCTCGCCCGCGCGGCCGCCGCGTCGATCGACGACGTCGCCGCCGGCGCCGGTCGTGCGAGCGTCAAGGCCGCCGGCGTCATCGTCGACGACGCCGCGGTGACCCCGCGCTACGTGCAGGGGTTCAGCCCCGAGCGCGAGCTGCCGATGATCCGGCGGATCGCCACGGGGTCGATCCGCAACAAGCTCCTCTTCATCCTGCCGGTCGTCCTGCTCCTCAGCGAGTTCGTCGACTGGCTGCTCACGCCGCTGCTCATGGTCGGCGGGGCGTACCTCTGCTTCGAGGGGGCGGAGAAGCTCTGGGAGGCGGTCGGCCCGCACCGGCACGCGGCGCAGGCCGCCGTCGAGCGCGATCCCGCCGACGAGGAGGAGCTCGTCGGCGGCGCGATCCGCACCGACTTCATCCTGTCGGCCGAGATCATGGTCATCTCGCTCAACGAGGTGACCGACGAGGGGTTCCTCGCCCGGGCGATCATCCTCGTCGTCGTCGCGCTCCTCATCACCGCCGTCGTCTACGGCGCGGTGGCGCTGATCGTGAAGATGGACGACGTCGGGCTGCGCCTGGCGGCGACGCGGGAGGGCGCCGCGGCCGCGTTCGGTCGCGGACTGGTCCGCGGGATGCCGGTCGTCATGCGGGTGCTGTCGACGGTCGGCATCGCGGCGATGCTCTGGGTCGGCGGCCACATCCTCCTCGTCGGCCTCGACGACCTGGGCCTCGGCTGGCCCTACGACCGCGTGCACCACCTGGAGGAGGACGTCCACGACGCCCTCGGCGGGCTCGGCGGCGTCGGCGGCTGGCTCACGAACACCGCCGCGTCGGCCGTCCTCGGCGTCGTCGTCGGCGCGGTGATCGTCGCGATCCTCCACCGCGTGCACGGGCCGGGGCACGGGGACGGGGACGCGGACGCAGAGCATTGAGCGGCCTCCGCGGCGGCGCCGTCCGGCGCCCGCGGGCCGGGGCCTGGCCCGCGGTCCCGCCGACGAGGCGGGCGACCGTCCGGGGTCAGCCGCCGAGCGGGCGGACGAGCAGGATCTGCGCGGACCGGCCGACGGGCCCCCGCTCGTCGTGCAGCACCGCGGCGGTCAGCCCCTGGCCGTCGGGGCCCCACGACACCGTCGTGTCGAGCCCGACCCAGCGGCCGACCGGTGCACGGAAGAGGTGGATCGTCAGGTCGACGTTGGGGTAGGCCCACGCCCGCGGCGACTGCAGCGGCGCGACGCCGTTGGCGGTGTCGACGAGCCCGACGTACCCGGCCAGCGGCGAGGTCTCGCGGCCGGCGACGAGGTCGAGCGGCGTCCTCACCCACATCCGGCCGCGACCGGGACGGGTCGGCTCCGGCACGCGACACTCGAGCGACGCGATGTAGCCGCCGGGCCAGACGTCGCTCAACGGCGCGGCGTCCAGGCCGTCCGGGCCGGGCATGGGGTCGGGGTCGCCGCCGGCCACCGCGGTGGCGTCGGTCCGGGCGACCCGCCATGCCGACGCGCGCAGCACCGGACGGCCGTTCCACGCCGCGCGCGCCTCGACGAGCTCGATCGCCCGTCCCGGCCGGGTCACGTCGACGTCGACGGTCACCTCGTCGATCGCGACGGGCCCGAGGATGTCGAACGAGATACGTGCGATCGCGAGCCCGTCGGGCTCCCCACGACCGGCGACGAACCGCTCGATCTCGGCCACGAGCAGGCCGTTGAGCGGGCTGACGTGCTGCTCGTCCGGGTTCCAGCCTCCGCCGGTGGCGGCCGTCGCGCGGAACCGTCCCGGCCCGGACGGGACGAAGTACGAGCTGGGGGAGGGGGCGGAGTGCGGGGCCGGCGCGGGCACGCCGACAGGGTAGCCGCGGGTCCGGCGCGGCCGTCCGACGCGGCCGTCCGGGACGTGCGTCCGGGTCGGGGCCTGTGGCGCGTGCCGCCCGGCCGCTCTGGTAGCTTCGCGCACCGTGCTCGACGCCTTCACCTTCCGCCGGGCGGTCCTGCCCCTGCTCGCGACGACCGTCCTGGCCGTCGCGGGTTGCGGCGACTCCGACGACGACAAGGGCGGCGGTGGTGGCTCCACCGCCTCCGGCGACGCGAGCGTCGTGACCCGGGACGTCCCCGGCTACGGCACCGTCCTGGCCGACGACGAGGGCCGTCCGCTCTACGTGTTCACGAAGGATCCGGACGGTGGCAGCGCCTGCGCCGACGAGTGCGTGAAGACGTGGGAGCCGGTCGAGGCGGACGAGACGCCCACCGCGGGCGGCGAGGTCAAGCAGGGCCTGCTCGGCACGTTCGACCGCGAGGACGGCACGACGCAGATCCTGTACAACCAGCGTGCGTTGTACACGCACAACGGTGGCGGTCTGCTGGCGGGCGTCGGCGAGGAGCTGGACGGCGGCACGTGGTACCTCATGTCGCCGAACGGCGAGCCGGTCGAGACGACCGAGCCGGGCGGCTACTGACCGTCTGCAGGGCCGTCCGCCGGACCGGTCCGGCGGCCGCGGCCGCCGCGTGCCCGAACGAGCCCTGATGAGCGACATCCCCCACGACACGTCCGCGGCGTCCGTCGACGACGAGGCGACGCGCCGCCGCAAGCGCCTGATCCTCGCGGTCTGCTGCGCGGCGCAGTTCCTCGTCATCCTCGATCTGTCGATCGTCAACGTCGCGCTGCCGACGATCCAGACGGCGCTGACGATCTCGTCGGTCGACCTGCAGTGGATCGTCGACGCCTACGCGATCCTCTTCGCCGGGTTCCTCATGCTCGCGGGCCGCGCGACCGACCTCATCGGTCAGCGGCGCACGTTCGTCGGGGCGCTCGGCCTGTTCGGCCTGGCGTCGCTCGTCGGCGGGCTCGCCCAGTCCAGCGACCTGCTCATCGCCGCGCGGGCCGGGCAGGGCCTGGCCGGGGCGGGCATGGCCGCGGCGTCGTTGGCGGTCATCACGTCGACCTTCGCGCCCGGCCCGGAGCGTCACCGCGCGATCGCGCTGTGGGGGTCGATGAACGGCCTGGGCGGCGCGGTCGGGATGCTCGCCGGCGGCGTGCTCACCGAGGCCCTGAGCTGGCGGTGGATCCTCCTCGTCAACGTGCCGATCGCGCTGGCCGGCGCGGTCATGGCCGCCCGGGTCCTCAACGACCGCCGTCGCGACCGCGACCTCGGGTTCGACCTCGTCGGCTCGTTCGTCCTCACGTCGGGCCTCCTCATCGCGACCTACGGCGGCGTGACCGCCGGCAAGCACGGGTTCGGCTCGGCCGAGGCGCTCGTGCCGATCGGCGTCGGGTCGGCGCTGCTGACGCTCTTCCCGCTCGTCGAGTCGCGCGTCCGGTCGCCGCTCGTGCCACCGGGCGTCGTGTCGCGACGCCTGTGGGGCGTCAACCTCATCGTCCTGCTGTTCAGCGCGTCGCTGTTCGCGATGTGGTTCGCGGCGTCGCTCTACCTGCAGCAGGTGCTCGCGCTGGGGGCGCTCGACACGGGCCTCATCTTCCTGCCGATGGCCCTGGCGATCATGCTCGCCGCGCGGCCCGCCGGACGGCTCGCGTCGCGCGTCGGGGTGCGCCCGGTGCTCGGGGGCGGGCTCGTCATGCTCGCCGTCGGCCTGCTCCTCATGTCGCGCGTGGCCGACAGCGGCAGCGCGCTGCAGTACATCGCCCTGCCCGGCCTGCTCGTGTCCTTCGGCATCGCCCTGTCGGTCGTCGCGTCGACGATCGCCGCGACCCAGACCGCCAAGGCGGACGAGGCCGGACTCGCGTCCGGGCTCGTCAACACCGCCCGCCAGGTCGGTGGCGGCCTCGGCCTCGCCGTGCTGCTGTCGATCGCGAGCCAGCACACCGCGTCGAAGATCGGCGACGCCGAGCCGGTGCGCGAGGCGCTCACCGACGGGTTCGCGCTGGCGTTCCAGGTCGGGGCGGGGCTCGTCGCGGTCGCGGCGGTGCTGACGTTCGTCCTGCTGCCGCGCGCGAGCGACGCGCCGTCCCGCGCGGGCGGC
Organism: Solirubrobacteraceae bacterium; assembly: GCA_023230855.1. Classification (GTDB taxonomy): domain Bacteria; phylum Actinomycetota; class Thermoleophilia; order Solirubrobacterales; family Solirubrobacteraceae; genus Patulibacter. The sequence continues at coordinate 12,261 of JALNWQ010000009.1, read as the reverse complement.
CGCCGCGTGCTCGCCGGAGCCGCCGCGACCGTCGCGGTGTTCGTCGCGCTCGAGGTCGGCCTGCCGCGGTCCGAGGGCGACCCGATCGGCGCCTTCACCACCGATGGCGCGCTGAGCTTCGTCACCGAGCCGGGCCTGCACCCGCCCGAGATGTTCCTCGAGCGCGAGCGGACGGCGAAGGAGCCGCTGCCCGGCCCGATCATGACCGGCAACTTCGTCGACCTGACGAAGGGCAGGATCGTCGGCCAGAGCGGCCCGCTCATGCTCGACGACGCGCTGCAGCCGGTGTGGTTCCGGCCGTCGCCGATCGAGGACGTCGCGGGCAACCTCGACGTCCACACCTACCGCGGCAAGCCGGTCCTGTCCTGGTGGGAGGGCGAGATCAGCGAGACCGGCGAGATCGACCACGGCCGGGTCAACATCGTCGACCAGGCGTACCGGCCGATCGCGACGCTCGAGGGTCGGGACGGCTGGGTCATCGCCCTGCACGACATCAAGATCGTCGACGACGTCGCCTGGGTCGCCGCCAACCGCAACGAGCTCGCCGACCTGTCCGACGTCGGCGGCGTGACGCACGGCGTGATCATCGACTCGGCGCTCCAGGCGTACGACATCGAGACCGGTCGCCTGCTCTACACCTGGCAGGCCAAGGACCACATCCCGATGGAGGAGTCGGACACGCAGCCGCCGACGAACGGGTTCCCGTGGGACGCCTACCACATCAACTCGATCGAGCTCGTCGACGGCGACCGGGCGCTCGTGTCGATGCGCAACACGAACGCCGGCTACCTCTTCGACCGCAAGACCGGGCGGATCGAGTGGACGCTCGGCGGCAAGGGCTCGACGTTCGAGATGGATCCCGACGCCGAGTTCGAGTGGCAGCACGACATGGAGATGGAGGACGAGCGCACGGTGCGCCTGTTCGACAACCACTGCTGTCGGATCACCGGCGCCGGGGACTACCTGCCGTCGGACCGCTCCTCGCGGGTCCTCACGCTCACGCTCGACCACGACGCGAAGACCGCGCGGGTGAAGTCCGAGCAGACCCACGGCGACACGTTCCGTGCCCAGTACATGGGCAACGCCCAGCGCCTGGACTCCGGCGGGCTCTTCGTCGGCTGGGGCCAGGTGCCCTACATCTCGGAGTACGACGCCGACGGCGAGCTCGTCTTCGACGGCGCGTTCCCGGCCCCGAACATCAGCTACCGCGCCCGCACCCGGCCGTGGGTCGGCCGTCCGGCCACCCCGCCGAAGGGCGCGGCGCGCACGAGCGGCGGGCGCACGACCGCGTACGCCAGCTGGAACGGCGCGACCGAGGTCGTGCGCTGGCGGGTCGTCGACGCGGCGGGACGGACCGTCGCCCGCGCCGACCGCGACGGGTTCGAGACCGAGATCCCGCTGCCACGCGCGGACGGCCCGCTGCGGGTGCGCGCGCTCGACGCCGACGGCGAGGTCCTCGGCACGTCGCGCCCGTTCACGGCGACCGCGTCGTCGGACTGACCGACCGTCACCACCACACCACCCCTCACCCCGGAGTCGACGATGAGACTGATCGGAGCGGGCCTTCCCCGCACCAGCACCCTGTCGCAGAAGACCGCGATGGAGATGCTCGGCCTGGCGCCGTGCCACCACATGGTCAGCGTGTTCGCCGACCTGCCCCAGGCCGAGCTCTGGCGTCGGGCGTCGGAGGGCGATCTCTCTCCGGCCGAGATCCTCGCCGACCACCCGGCCGCCGTCGACTGGCCCGCGTCGTACTTCTACCGCGAGCTCATGGAGGCGTTCCCGGACGCGGTCGTGCTGCTCAGCGTCCGTCCGGGCGAGGCGTGGGCCAACAGCATCCGCCAGACGATCTGGGGGATGTTCCACGACGACAAGCTCTCGCGGCACATGAACGCCGCCCACGAGGCCGTCAACCCGGCGTGGCGGACCTGGATGGAGACGCTGCGCGGCTGGTGGGGCGCCAAGGGGATCTTCGACGGCCCGGACACGACCGACGCGCAGCTCATCGCCGCGATGGAGCGGTGGAACGACGAGGTCCGCGCGACGGTCCCGGCCGAGCGTCTGCTCGAGTGGACGCCGGCGGACGGCTGGGAGCCGATCTGCGAGCGGCTCGGCATCGCCGTGCCGTCGGAGCCGTTCCCGCGCGTCCACGACAGCGCGTCGTTCGACATCAACATCGTGCGCGGGGCTCTCGCCGGCGTGCAGGCGTACGTCGACGCGCAGGAGTAGGCGGTCCGGCCCGGCGGCGTCGCCCGGGCCGCCGCCCGGCGCGCCCCCGGGCCATCACCAGGCGCGCCGCCTGGTCAGCGGCCGTCGACGGCCCGCAGCCCGGTGGCGAGGAGGTGCGCCACCACCCGCTCCGCGGCGCCGGCGGCGTCACCGGTGGCGTCCAGGTGGACGTCCGGGCACTCCGGCGCCTCGTACGGCGCGTCGATCCCGGTGAACCCGGGCAGCTCGCCGGCCCGCGCACGCCGGTAGAGCCCCTTGGGGTCCCGCGCCTCGGCGACCTCGAGCGGCGCGTCGACGAACACCTCGACGAACTCATCGTCGGCGAACATCGCCCGCGCGGCGTCGCGGTCGGCGCGGAACGGCGAGATGAACGACACGATGACGACGAGGCCGCTCTCGCACATGAGCCGCGCGACCTCGGCCACCCGCCGGTTGTTCTCGACCCGGTCGGCGTCGCTGAACCCCAGGTCGCGGCTCAGGCCGTGACGGACGTTGTCGCCGTCGAGGACCGCGGTGCGCACCCCGTCGGCGTGCAGTCGCTGCTGGACGAGGTCCGCGATCGTCGTCTTGCCCGCGCCCGACAGCCCGGTCATCCACACGACGCGCGGCCGGTGGCCGTTGAGGCGGGCGTGGGCGTCCTTGTCGACGTCGAGGTCCTGCCAGCGGATCGCGGCCGACCGCCGCCGGCCTTCGGTGATCATCCCGGCCGCCACCGTCTGGTGGGTGGTGCGGTCGGTGACGATGAGGCCGCCGGTGTCGGGGTTGTCGACGTAGCGGTCGAACGCGACGGGGCGGTCGAGCGACACCTGCAACGACGCGATGCCGTTGGTCGTCAACGCCGTGGTCGGGCGGTGCTCGCCGGTGGTCACGTCGAGCTCGGCGGTCGGCGTGGCCAGGCGCGCGCCGACGCTCTGCGTGCCGACCCGCAGCGTGTACGGCCGCCCCGGCTCCAACGGCGCGTCGCCCATCCACACGAGCTCGACGTCGAGCTCGTCGGCGGCCTCCGTCGGGTCGATCCCGCAGCAGACGACGTCGCCGCGGGTGGCGTCGACGTCGTCGGCGAGGACGAGCGTCACCGACTCGTCGGTGACCGCCAGATCGCGGTCGCCGTCGAACGTCACGATCCGCGCGACGCTCGTCGTGATCCCGGACGGCTCGACGCGCACCCGGTCGCCGACGCGGACGGTGCCGCCGACGACCTGGCCGGACACGCCGCGGAACTCCGGGTCCGGACGGTTGACCCACTGCACCGGCATCCGGAACGGTCCGTCGGCGCCCCGGTGGTGCGGCGGCGCGGCGTGGAGCCACTCCAGCAGCGTCGGGCCGTCGTACCACGGGGTCCGCCCGCTGTGGGCGGTGACGTTGTCGCCGTCACGCGCCGACACCGGGATCTCCGACAGGACCTCGAAGCCGAGCGGCGCGGCGACCGCGTCGTACTCGGCGACGATCCGGTCGTAGGCGGACCGGTCGAAGTCGAGCAGGTCGAGCTTGTTCACCGCGAGCACCACGGACCCGATGCCCAGCAGCGCCATGAGGTGCGTGTGGCGCCGGGTCTGCGCCGTCACCCCGTGGCGGGCGTCGACGAGGATCACCGCGGCGTCCGCCGTCGACGCGCCGGTGACCATGTTGCGCGTGTACTGCTCGTGTCCGGGGGTGTCGGCGACGATGAACTTGCGGTGCTCGGTCGCGAAGTACCGGTAGGCGACGTCGATCGTGATGCCCTGCTCGCGCTCGGCGGCCAGGCCGTCGAGCGCGAGGCTCAGGTCGAGGTCGCCGTCGCGGGACCCGGAGTGGCGGGAGTCGCCGGCGAGCGTCTCGAGCTGGTCCTCCAGCAGCGCTCCGGCGTCGTAGAGCAGGCGCCCGATGAGCGTGCTCTTGCCGTCGTCGACCGACCCGCAGGCGATGAACCGCAGGACGTCCTTCGCGCGGTGCGCGGCGAGCAGGTCCGAACCCTCGACGGTCGCCATCAGAAGTACCCCTGCTGCTTCTTGCGCTCCATCGACCCGCTGGAGTCCCGGTCGATGACGCGACCCTGGCGCTCCGACGTCCGCGACGTCAGCGTCTCCTCGACGACGTCGAGCGTCGTCGCGGCGGTGCTCTCGACCGCCCCGGTCAGCGGGTAGCACCCCAGGGTGCGGAACCGCACCGTCCGCGTCTCGGGCTCCTCGCCCGGCAGCAGCGGCAGCCGCTCGTCGTCGACCATGACGAGGGCGCCGTCGCGCTCGACGACCGGACGCGGCGCGGCGAAGTACAGCGGCACGACCGGGACGCCCTCGCGGTGGAGGTAGAGCCAGACGTCGAGCTCGGTCCAGTTCGACAGCGGGAACGCCCGCACCGACTCGCCGGGACCGGTGCTCGCGTCGTAGAGCCGCCAGAGCTCGGGGCGCTGCCGACGGGGATCCCAGCCGTGGCCGGCGCTGCGGACCGAGAACACCCGCTCCTTGGCCCGGGAGCGCTCCTCGTCGCGCCGGGCGCCCCCGAACGCCAGGTCGAACCGGTGCGCGTCGAGCGCCTGCTTCAGCCCGTCGGTCTTCCACACGTCGGTGTGGACGGCGGACCCGTGCTCGAACGGGTTGATCCCGCGCGCGACCCCGTCGGGGTTGACGTGGACGATGAGCTCCATCCCCGCTTCGCGGGCGGCGGCGTCACGGAACGCGTACATGTCGCGGAACTTCCACGTCGTGTCGACGTGGAGCAGCGGGAACGGCGGGGGCGACGGGTGGAACGCCTTGCGGGCGAGGTGGAGCAGCGCGGTGCTGTCCTTGCCGATCGAGTAGAGCATCACCGGCCGCTCGCTCTGGGCGACCGCCTCGCGCATGATCTGGATCGCCTCGGCCTCGAGCAGGTCGAGGTTCGTGAGCCGCCGCGACGGGCGGAGGTGGGCGTCAGCGCGGGGCACGGGGCGGCTCCGCGGGCGCGTCGGCCAGCGCGGCGAGCAGGTCGGGGGCGAGCTCGGGTCGACAGACGAGCAGGTCGGGCAGCCACGCGTCCGCGCCGTCGTAGCGCAGCGGCGAGCCGTCGATCCGGGACGCGTGGAGCCCGGCGGCGAGCGCGACCCCGACCGGGGCGGCGGAGTCCCACTCGAACTGCCCGCCGGCGTGGACGTACGCGTCGGCCTCGCCGCGCACGACGGCGCTCGTCTTGTAGCCCGCCGACCCCATCGGCACGAGCTCGACGTCGATCCGCTCGCGCAGGTGGTCGACGGCGGCCGGCGGACGGGTGCGACTGACCGCGATCCGCGGTCGCGGGCCGGGCGCGGGCGGCGGTGGGGCGACGTCGGCGCTCGACAGCACGACGCCCAGTCCGGGTAGCGCCACCGCCGACGGTCCGGGGCTCCCGGCGACGACGAGCGCGACGTGGACCGCCCAGTCGTCGCGGCCCTCGCGGAACTCGCGGGTGCCGTCGAGCGGGTCGACGATCCAGATCCGACGGTCCTCGGCCCCGGGCGCCACGGGCGCGCGGTCCTCCTCGGAGCGCACGGCGTCGTCGGGCCGCAGGGCGCGCAGGGTCCCGACGATGAGCTCGTGGGCCATCGCGTCACCGACGTCGCCGAGCGCCCGGCCCCGCAGCGGTGCGTGCGTCCGTGCGGCGAGCAACGCCTGCCCGGCGGCTTCGGCGAGGTCCCGCGCGAGGCGGTCGTCGCTGAGGTCGACTCGGTCGTCCATGTCTGTCGTGCCCGCCTCGCTCGTGGGTGTACGCCGTCCCCGACCCACCGGCACGGCGCGCGGTCCGGCGCGGGCGACCCCCCAGACTAGTGGCAACGGGCCCCGTGGGAGTCCGACCCCTCCGGTGTCGGCCCGATCGCCGGGGCGTCGACCCGTCCACGACCGGGACGCGTCGGTCGCCCGCTACCCTCGGTCGGTGGCCGGCGCGGTCTTCGACATCGAGCACGGGATGGGGCTCCTCGAGCTCACGCCGCCGTTCGACAAGCGCGACGTCCAGATGGCCCGGCGCGCGCTCGCCAAGCGGTGGCATCCGGACCTGGCGCCGCCGGGGCGACAGCTGGTGCACGAGCGCCACCTCAAGGCGATCAACGAGGCCGCCGACCGGCTCGAGCGCCTGGCGGAGGACTCCCACCGCGGCACCGTCACCGTCAACGCGGTGAAGGTCAACGCGGCCGCCGCCCGGCGCGCCCGCGAGGAGGCGGGCCGCCGGGCCTACGAGGAGCGCGAGGCGGCCGCCGCCCGGGCCGAGCACGATCCGTTCGGCAGCCGCATGCCCGACCACTCCGTCGTGCACCGCTACGCCCGTTGCGTCTCCTACCCGGAGTGGGGCGTCGGGAGCGTGGACGGGGTGTACTTCACGGGGGAGGGCGACGACGTCCAGCAGTGGGCGCGGGTCCGGTTCGAGCTCGGCGTGCGCACCGTCCCGGCCGGCACGCTGCAGTTCGTCGACTTCTCGAAGCCCGATCCGGGCGCCGAGCGGCTGCAGCGGTTCATGACCGCCGCCCAGCACGCCCTCGCCGAGGGCGAGTTCGCGGTCGCCGCCAAGCGGCTCGTCTACGCGCGCGACGCCGACCCGTCCAACACGAACGTCTTGCGCCTGCTCACCGTCGCGCTGCTGCAGGCCGACGACCTGCCCGCGGCGGCCCGCGCGGTGCGGGACTGGCTCCGCGCCGAGGGCGACCGTCCCGGCCCGCACCGGTTCGCCGCCCGGATCTACGAGGCGCAGGGCGCGACGATCCAGGCCGAGGAGTCGGCGGCGCGGGTGGTGCGGCTGTCTCCCGCCGACGCCGGCGCGTGGGCCCGCCTGGGTCGGCTGCGCCTGCGGTTGCACGACCGGCGGGGCGCATTGCAGGCGCTCGAGCGCGCCGTCGCGCTCGAGTCGACGGTCGACGGGCTGCTCGACCTGGCGCTCGCCGCGCACCTCGTCGGCGACGTGGGCCGCCAGGTCGACGCGTGCCGGCAGGCGACCGAGGTCGCCGACGCCGACCCGGGCGCGCCCGGGACGGTCGCCGCGGGACGGCGGGCCCGGGCGTGGGCCCGCTATGCGCACGCCCTGGCCCGGACCGATCGCCGCGTCGACGCGCTGTCCGCGTGCGATCGCGCCCTGGAGCTCGATCCGCAGGACCGCGAGGTCCGCGCGTTGCGTGACGCGCTCCGCGACCGGGCTCCGCGGGAGCTGCAGGCGACCGCCTGACCGGCAGGCCCGTCGATTCGCTCGTCTGACGCTCCGTCGGCCTGCCGAGCCGTCCGCGTGCCGAGTCGCCGGGCCGACGACCCGTCGACCGGCCGGGCCTACCGGCGCTTCGCCCGGCGCGGCTTGGGCTTCGGCACCGTGTAGCGGGCGTTGCGGGTCCGGCCCTCGAGCCCGTTGCGGCGGATGGCGTGGACCGCCACGCGGACCCGGTCGCCGGTGCCGAGCCCGCGGATCGTCGCCCGGCGTCGGCGGGCGGTCGTCGGGACGGCGATCCGACGGCCGTCGCTGACGCGGGCGAGCACCCGGTAGCCCTGGGCTCCGGTCGCGGCGCCCCAGGTGACGGTGGCCCGGCCACCACGCCGGCGGATCCGCACCTTGCGCGGGCGGCCGGGCGGCCGGGGCGCGGCGGCGCGGAACGTCGCCAGCACGCCGGCGGGCTCCTGACGGTGGTCGCGGTCGAGCACGCCCTCGATCCGGCGGCGACCCGCCCGGCCGTCCGCCGCGGTGAACGTCACCCGCCGGGTCCCGGGCCGGGTCATGCGCAGCAGCTCCTGCGTCTCGCCGCGGGGGCCGACCTCGCGCACGATGAGCCGACGGCCGCCCAGGCGCGACGCGGTGACGGTCAGCGCGTGGCGCCCGCCCTCCGCGCGTCGCACGGTCGTCGTGATCCGCGGCTTCGGCAGGCGGCCGGCGACGTCGATCGATCGCAGCGGCGCCGCGCCAGGGGTCGGCGTGACGGTCAGCTCGCCGCCCTCGGCCCCGGTGACGTGGACGATCGTCGCGTGCGGGCCCGCGGGGACCGCGACCATCCCGCCACCGGCCTGGAGCGACGCCGAGATCCCGGCGATGTCGCCGTCGACGAACGGGACGTCGAACCCGACCCGGCCCTCGAACGTCAGCGGCCCGGCGCTGCTCAGCGCCGCCTTCGCGGAGCCGAGCTTCAGCCCCACGACCCGCAGGTCGCCGCCGAGCGACAGCCGGAACCCGCCCTTCTTCGGCAGGTTGAGGACGAGTCCGTTGCCGTCCTTCAGCGCCTTGCCGGGGTCGGGCAGCGCGTCGAACCCGATCGCGGCGACGCCGGCGATCCCGCCGGCCGTCGCGGGCGCCGTGCCGCGGGGGCTCGCGAGCCGCGTCTTCTTCGTCCCGGTCGGCACGATGTCGAGCCGTTGACGCGGACCGCCCCGTTGGTCGTGGCGATCTTGCCCTTCATCGTGAAGCAGGCGCCCCCGCGCGCCACGGCGGTGACCCTCGCACCGAGCTTCACGGTCGCCCGGCAGTTGCCGTCGGCTCCACCACCGGGTGCGCCCCCGGCCGATCGTGGCGGGATCGGGTAGGCCACGACGGGCTTGGCGGACGGGTTGGTGTCGGCGACGACCCACCCGCCGCCGTCCGCGGCGATGCCGGAGCGCAGGTTGAAGTGCGCGGGGTCCTTGCCGATCGTGACGGCCACGCTCCACGCCGCGCCGTTGGGGGACGACGCGTGGCGGACCTCGTTGCCGTTGCGGTTGGCGACCCACACGCTCGACAGGCCACCGTCCGCGCCCTGGGCGAAGTCGCTGAAGATCGGACGCTCGCCCTGCCCGAGGAGGTGCTCCGCCCCGATCGCGAGCCCGTCGCCGACGGGGCCGACGCGGAGCGCGCCGAACGGCGCGGCGCGGTCGCGGGTCTGGAGCCACAGGCCGCTGGGGCCGCCGGCGAGGATCGGCTCCTCGCGATCGCCGGGCGCCGCGACCGGGGCGCTCCACCGCGCGAGGTCGTGGTAGCTCGCGCCGCCGCTGGTGTCGAACCGGCGCAGGTGGACGCGGGCGGCGCCGCCCTCCAGCGTGTTGCAGCCGAACACCGGCGTGGTGGCGTCGCGCAACGCGACGGTCCCGTTGAGGCCGCACGCGCTGAGGTCGGAGCCGATGCCGGCCCCGAGCCGGATGGCCTCGACGTCGGCGGTGCTGCCGTCGAGGGCGGCGGTGGCGTAGGCGACCCCGAACGTCGTGACCGAGCCGGTGACCGACACGGAGAACGGCCCCGGTCCGAGGATGCCGCGGTGGAGGTCCACCTCGTCCGAGATGTGCACCGGTGGCGCGAAGCTCGTCCCCCGGTCGACGCTCGTCCACTGCCAGACGCCGTCGTCCTTGCCGCAGCAGAGCTCGGCGAGCACGATGACCCGGTCGCCGCTCGCCAGGACGACGGTGGAGTGGAACGACCGGAGCGCGCCGCCGGGACCGGGCAGCCGCTTGGTGGCGGCGCAGGCGGTGGCCCCGCGGTCGAGCCGGCAGTAGCCGACGTCGACGTCGTTGGCGTCGTGCCACGCGACGTGCCCGGCCCCCCGGTCGTCGACGGCGACGGCGGGCCTCGAGCCCTCGGCGGTCACGGGGATCTGGGCGGCGGCGGGCGGTGACGTCGCGGTGAGCAGGACGAGGGTGACGAGGACCACCCGGACCGGGCGGACCGACCTGCGAACGACCGACGCGCGAGACATCTGGAGCCCCCTCCGGGGGTCGCGTGCCGATCGACGGTCGCCGGTCGACCCCGACACGACGCTACGCCCCGGGTGGGATGCCGCCGCGTGCGGTGGCGGCCATGGAGCGCACGGGCGACGTCGACCGGTGGGAGCGGTCCCGGGGCCGTCTGGGGTGTCGGTCCGCCCGTGCGGTCTACGCCCATCGTGGCGCGAGCGGGTATCGCCCCGAGCACACGGTCGCCGCCTACGCGCTGGCGATCGACCAGGGCGCCCACGTCATCGAGCCCGATCTCGTGCCGACCCGCGACGGCGTCCTGGTCGTCCGGCACGAGAACGAGATCTCGGGCACCACCGACGTCGCCGGCCGGCCGGCGCTGGCCGGTCGTCGGACGACGCGGATCGTCGACGGTCGCGCGGTGACCGGGTGGTTCACCGAGGACCTCACGCTCGAGGAGCTGCGGACGTTGCGCGTGAGGGAGCGCCTGCCGGACCTGCGCCCCGGCAACGCCTCCCACGACGGCCGGCACGGCGTCCCGACCTTCCAGGACGTCGTCGACCTGGCGCGGACGAGCAGCGCCCGAACGGGCCGCACGATCGCGATCGCGCCCGAGCTCAAGCACGCCGGTCACTTCCGCTCGCGGGGGTTGGACGTCGAGCGCGAGCTCGTCCGGGTGCTGCGACGCAACGACCTCGACCACCCGGACGCCCCGGTGATCGTCCAGTCGTTCGAGGACGACGTCCTCCGTCGCCTGGCCGGCGCGTCGCGCGTGCGCAAGGTGCAGCTCCTGGACCGCAAAGGCCGACCGCCGGACCGACCGGGCGGCGGATCCGCGCCGAGCTACGCGGACATGGGCCGCCCGCAGGGGCTCCGTCGCATCGCGGGGTACGCGGAGGCGGTCGCGCCCCACGTCGACCTCGTCCTACCGCGTGATCGCGACGGCCGCTCCACGATCCCGACGACGTTCGTCGACGACGCCCATCGCGCCGGCCTGCCGGTGATCGCGTGGACGTTGCGCCGCGAGGACGCGTTCCTGCCGCTGGCGTGTCGCGCGGGCCGGGATCCGGGGGCGCCGGGGGCGCTCCAGGGCTTCGTCGAGCGGTTGCTCGACCTGGGCGTGGACGGGGTCTTCTCCGACAACCCGGACATCGCCGTCGCCGCGGTGCGGGCGTTCGAGCGTGGCGCCGGGCCGGGGCCGACCGTCGGGGACGCCCGGTAGCGTCCCGTCGCGATGCGCCTGATCGTCGCCCGATGCGAGGTCCGCTACTCCGGTCGCCTCGAGGCCCTCCTGCCCGAGGCCCTGCGCCTGGTGATGGTCAAGTCGGACGGCTCGGTGATGGTGCACGCCGACACGGGCGGCTACAAGCCGCAGAACTGGATGACGCCGCCGACGGTGCTCGAGCTCGAGCGCGGCGGCGAGCCCGCCCCGGATGAGGCGCTCGCCCCGGGGGAGCGTCACGACGACGGTCCGGTGACCACCGACGTCGCACCGATCACGCGGATCGTCGTCCGCAAGCGCGCCGGATCGACCGAGGACCGCCTCGACATCCGTGTCGTCGAGGTGCTGAGCGACGTCGTCCACGACATGGGCGAGGCGGCCGCGCTCGAGAAGTCGGGCGTCGAGCGGGAGCTCCAGGAGCTGCTCGCCGACGCGCCGGAGTGGTGCGGCGAGGGCTTCCGCCTGGTGCGCCGCGAGTGGCCGACCGACATCGGACCGGTCGATCTGATGTGCCGCGACGCGACGGACGGCTGGGTCGCGGTCGAGATCAAGCGGGTGGGCACGATCGACGCGGTCGAGCAGCTCACGCGGTACCTCGAGCGCCTGAGGGCCGAACCGGGCATGGCCGACGTCCAGGGCGTGCTCGCGGCCCAGCAGGTCAAGCCGCAGGCCAGGACCCTCGCCGAGGGCCGAGGGCTCCGGTGGGTCGAGGTCGACCCGGCGGTGCTGCGGGGCGAGCGGGAGCCTGAGCTCACGCTGTTCGACGTCTGAGGCGCGACGTCCCCGGAGGACGCGCGCCCTCAATGCCCGGCGAGTCGCCGCCGGGGCCGCCGTCGCCCGGCACGCCGGGCGCCACCGTCGCTCGTCGACGGGTGCGCAGCGCCGGCCGGCCCGCGCACCGGCCGCGAGCCTGGGAGGAACGGGCCCCGAGACCTCGTCGGAAGGGGGGGCGCGCGACATCCGCCACGGGGAACCTGTACCTTGCCGGAGCCGCTGAGAACACGGCACGCCGACGGCGAAGGGAACGGGACAACCGCTCCGCACGAGCCGCGCAGGATGTGTTAGAGTTCTTGGTCTGCCCCGGAGCGATCCGGACGGCGTCCTCAGGGTCTTCGGGTCCTGTTCGAGTGGGCGTGGCGGTCTTTGAAAACGCAACAGCATACGTGCCTGTCCCGTTTGGGGTGGGTGCGTCCAGATTCATGTGTCGTGCCTCTGGTTGTT
>JALNWQ010000008.1 GCA_023230855.1 Solirubrobacteraceae bacterium | reverse complement strand
GCGGGGGGGGTGGGGGTGCTTATGGTGTCTAAAGGGTAGGGCGGCGGCGGGGGTGTACACGTCGGTCAACGCGGGTTCCCTACAGGGCGCTCGGCCGGTCGGGGAGGGTGGGGTTCGCCACCGGGGCGACGTCCGCACCTGCTTCGGTGGGCGTGTCCGTGGGGTGGGTGTCGCTAAGGCGGCGAACCGGCAGGTCTGTGGCGGGGTGGGTCACGTCGGCGACGGTGGGCGACGTCGAGGGGGCGCGGGCCGTCGGGGAGGGTGGGGTTCGCCACCGGGGCGACGGGCCGAGGCCGGATCAGGTGGTCGAGGCGGGTCGACGGTCGATACGGTGGGGCACCGTGACGACGTCCGGCGCGCAACCCGACCGCCCATCGCCCACCGCGCGGACGGCGGCCGATTCGGTGGCCGCGATCGTCGACGCGGCCGAGCGCGAGGCGGCCGCGATCGTCCGGGACGGCGAGATCCGCGCCGCGGCGGCGCTCGACGGGGTGCGACGACGAGCCGCGGAGGCCGAGCGCACGCTCCGCGAGCGCGAGGAGCGGCTGCGGCGCGACCGGGCCGAGCTGCACGATGCGGTCGACCGGGCGACGCGGGCCCTGGGCAAGATCGGGACGCACGTCGAGCGACTCGAGCAGCTGCGGGAGCGACTGACGGGCGAGGACGCCGACACGGCCGGCGACCCCGACACGCACGGCGACGTCGACCTGACGTCGGCGATCGACGGGGACGCGATGGCCGCGGTGGTGGACGGCCCCGCGGACGCCGCGCCCGATGTCGCCGACCCGACCGGCGGCGTCGCTGCGGCGACCCCGGCCGCGCCGGTGGCCGCCGCCGCGTCGCCTGTCACCACTCCGGCCGCCGCCGACGCGACGACCGTCACCGCTTCGGGCGCCGCCGACGCGACGACCGTCACCGCTTCGGGCGCCGCCGACGCGACGACCGTCACCGCTTCGGCCGCCGTCGCCCCGGTGCCCGATCCCGTCTCGTCCCCCGTTTCCGAAGCGGCGGGCATCGCGTCCGAGAGCGGCCACGACGTCGGGTCCCGGGCCTCCGTGGCCGAGCCGTCGGTGGGTGGCCCGCCGGCCGACGAGGGCGAGGCCCGGATGGTGGCGTTGACGATGGCGGCGGAGGGGCACGACCGGGACGCGGTCGCCGCGCACCTGCGCGACCGGCTGCGCATCGCGGACCCGTCGGGGATCACCGACTACGTCTTCGGCACCGCGCCCGGCACCTGACCCCGCACGCCGGGCCGGCCGCCGTCGAGCCCCGGCCGTCGTCGAACCCCGGGCGGCGCGACCCCGCCCGGCGGGTTCGACGACATCGGTGGGGAGTCGCTCCGACCCGCCGGGCCGATCCTGCGCCTGCGCCCCCGCACGACGCCGGGCCGCGCGCCCGCCGCCCGAAGCCGGGCCCGCGCCTGCGCCCCCGCACGACGCCGGGCCGCGCGCCCGCCGCCCGAAGCCGGGCCTGCGGCTACGCCCCCGCCCGGTACTGCTCCTGCAGCGTCGCGACGACGCCGGGGTCGGCGAGGGTGGTGGTGTCGCCCAGGTCGCGGTCCTCGGCGATGTCGCGCAACAGGCGGCGCATGATCTTGCCGGAGCGGGTCTTCGGCAGGTCCTGGGTGAACACGATCCGCTTGGGACGCGCGAGCTTGCCGATCCGCTCGGCGATCTCGCCGTTGATCTCGTCCGCGAGCGCGTCGCACGGATCCCCGCCCTGCTGCACGGTGACGTAGGCGATGATCGCCTGGCCGGTCAGGTCGTCGGCGCGGGCGACGACCGCGGCCTCCGCGACCTGCGGGTGCGCGACGATCGCGGACTCCACCTCGGCGGTCGACAGGCGGTGCCCCGACACGTTGATGACGTCGTCGACCCGGCCGATGACCCACACGTACCCGTCGGCGTCGACGCGCGCCGAGTCCCCGACGAAGTACGTCTCCTTGCCGAACCGCTCCCAGTACGTCGACACGTACCGGTCCGGGTCGCCGTACAGGGTGCGCAGCATCGACGGCCACGGCCGCGGGATCGCCAGCAGCCCCTCGCCCTCGGGCACCACGTCGCCGGTCTCGGCGTCGCGGACGTCGACCTCGAACCCGGGCAGCGGGTGGCCGGCCGACCCGGGCTTGGCGTCGTCGATCCCCGGCAGGCTCGTGACGACGATCGCGCCGGTCTCGGTCTGCCACCACGTGTCGATCACCGGGCACCGCTCGCCACCGATGACGTGCCAGTACCACAGCCACGCCTTCGGGTTGATCGGCTCGCCGACCGACCCCAGGAGCTTGAGCGACGACAGGTCGTGCGGGGCGACGTGCTCGACGCCCCACTTCATGCACGCCCGGATCGCGGTGGGGGCGGTGTAGAGCTTCGTCACCTTGCGCCGCTCGACGAGCTCCCACCAGATCCCCTTGTGCGGGTAGTCGGGGGCGCCCTCGTACATCACCGACGTCGTCGCGTTGGCGAGCGGGCCGTACACGATGTAGCTGTGGCCGGTGACCCAGCCGACGTCGGCGGTGCAGAAGAACACGTCCTCGTCCGGCTTGAGGTCGAACGCCTGCCGGTGCGTCGTCGTGATCGCGGTGAGGTACCCGCCGGTGGTGTGCTGGATGCCCTTGGGCTTGGCGGTCGACCCGGACGAGTAGAGGATGAACAGCGGCGCCTCGGCGTCCATCGGGACCGGGTCGACCGGGTCGGCGGCGTCGAGCGCCTCGTCGAACCACACGTCGCGACCGTCGGTCATGTCGACGTCGATGCCGGCGTGGCGCACGACGACGACCTTCTCGAGGCCCGCCAGGTGACCCATGTGCGAGTCGACCTCGGGCTTCACCGGCATCGTGCGGCCCTTGCGCCGCGACCCGTCGACGGTGACGAGGACCTTCGCGTCGGAGATCTCCATCCGCTCGGCGACCGACCCGGCCGAGAACCCGCCGAACACGACGTTGTGGATCGCCCCGATCCGGGTGCACGCGAGCATCGCGACGACGACCTCGGGGATCATCGGCAGGTAGATCCCGACGACGTCGCCCTCGCGCACGCCGAGCGCGCGCAGCGCCCCCGCGAACCGGGCGGTGCGGTCGAGCAGCTCGGCGTAGGTGACGTCCCGCTCCTCGCCCTCCTCGCCGTGCCAGTGGTACGCGACGCGATCGCCCAGGCCGGCCTCGACGTGGCGGTCCAGGCAGTTGTCGGAGATGTTGATCCGGCCACCCTCGAACCAGCGGTAGAACGGCGCTTCGGCGTCGTTCAGCGCGGTCGTCCACGGGGTCGACCAGCGGAGCTTGCGCGCCTCGCCCTCCCAGTAGCCGACCGGGTCGGCGGCGGCCCGCGCCCGGATGCCGGGATCGGTGATCTCGGCGTCGTCGGCGAACGTGACCGGGGGGGCGAACCGCTCCTGGCCGAGGACCTCGGCCAGGCGGGCCTCCACGCCCTCCTCGGTCAGCTCACGCACGTTCTGGGTCATCTCCCGGGTCTCCTCGCTCTGCTCCGTCGACCGTGCACCACCCGGTGCGATCGGTCGCGATCGTCCCTCCAACCTACACAGCGGTGGTGCGCTCCCGACCGTCGTCGTGTGCGCGGCCGCACGGTCGTCGTGCGACCCGACGCACACATGTGGTGAGCACCTGCAACTACCTTGGATGCATGGTCCCGCGCACCTGGAGCATCACCATCAACCACGAGGACGGCACCCCGCACGCGCTCGAGGGCATCCCGCAGGCCGACGCGTCCCGCGCGATCGGCATGCTGTCGCGTGGCATCGCCCCGAGCGCGGTCCTGGCGCACCTCGAGCGGTCCCGCGCCGCCGTCGCCCCGGTCGAGGCGCTCGAGCTCGTCGACGACCGCGAGCTCGTCGCGGCCTGACCGCCCCGGGGCCGCGCCGCCCCGACGACCGTCCGTCCCGACGCCGGCGGATCCCCGCCCGCGGGACGACCGTCGGTGACGGGCCCGAGCGCCCGCCCGAGCCGATCGGGCGATGACCGTGCGCCGCGTCTGGTGCCCGGCTCCGCGCCCCCGCCGGGGTGCGATACTCGCCCGGATGTGGCACCACCGTTCCACGCGCGCGCGAGGCGCGAGCGCCTCCCGTCCGGGCCGCGCCCGCCCCGCCCGCGCGGCCCCGGTGGCCCTCGCCGCGGCCGTCCTGTGGATGCTCGCGCTCGGTGCGACGCCCGCCGCGGCCGCCGCGGCGACGTGCGCGCGCACGCTGTCGGTCGCGATCCCGACGTACGACATCGTCGCCTTCGACGCCGGACCCGAGGCGTCGGTGCGGGTCCGCGGGGACCGGACGGTGCGGGACGTGCGCGTCGCCGTGCGCCGCGGGTCGCGGATCGTCGCGTCGGGGCGTCACGCGGGGCGGCTGCGGGCCGGGCGCACGACGCTCGACCTGCGCCGGCGCGCGCCCCAGCGCACCGGTGAGCTGCGCGCCACCGCGACCGCCGTGGTCCGCGGCTGCGGACGCGTGCGCGTCAGCGCGTCGCGCCGCATGATCCGGTCCTCGGCGCCGGTCCGGACGGCGTCGTCGCGCGTCGAGGCCGACGGGGACGTCGCGACCGTGCGCCTGCGGGCGATCGGGCGTGGCGCGGCCCGCGACGTGCGGGTGCAGTTGCGCGACGCGCGCGACCGCCCGATCAGCGTCGCCGAGGAGGTCGGGCGGCTGCGCGGTAGCGCCACCGTGCGTCTGACCCTCACGGGCCTGCGTCCGCGCGGGGCGGTGCGCGCGATCCTGTCGGGCCGCGTCTCCGGCGACCGCGTGCGCAACGCCCGGTCGACGGTGGTCTTGCGCGACGCCCCGGCCGACGCCGGACCGGGGGACTCCGGCGGCGAGTCGCCGCGCCCGTCCTCGCTCGCCCACCAGCGGGCCACCGTGTCGTGGAGCGGGGGCCGCGCCGCCGGCGCGTCCGACGCGGGGTTCGTCGTCCCCGGCATCGGCTACGGCGAGGTCGTGTGCTCGCCGGACACGCAGTGGATCCGGGTCTATCCCGCCGATCGCCGCCGCGAGGTGTCGATGATGACGTGGACCTACAAGGACTGGGGCTCGACGCCGGAGAAGGCGCTCCGCGAGGCCCTCCAGGCGGACGGCACCGGCCCGGACTTCAACGAGGGCCTGAACAAGTTCACCCCGGCCGAGAAGCGCGCGACGGGCGAGTTCGTCGGCCTCATCAGCGACCGCGGCGTCGTCACCACCGCCGAGGCGGAGGCGCTCGCCGACCCGGTCCGGTTCCGCCTGCGGTGGAGCTGGGACTTCTCGCGGCTCGGGGACCAGCGCTGCCAGGTGACGATCGACGTCGAGTCGACCGTTCCCGACCCCGACCGTCCGCCGACCCGCGGGGCGCAGGTGCTGTGGTTCGGCGACGCGGCCGGCGCGGCCCACGACCTGGCGTCCGAGCCCGTCGCGGGGCTGGGCGTCCTGACGCTCGTCTGTCGGCCGGGCGAGCGCGGCCTGCGGCAGGTGACGCTCGACACCCCGTCCGGCGGCACGATCACCACGCGTCAGGGGTCGGTCGACCGGCAGGTCCGCCAGGCCCGTGGCCCCCTGACGACCCGGTTGCCGGGCAACGGCCAGGTGCAGATCGACGTCGACGGCGGTGGAAGCGTGCTCATCGCGTCGCGGGCCAAGGTCAACGACGACCGGCCCGACCGCAACTGGTGCGCCGTCGCCGCGCACGCCACCGGTCGCCGCTGACGGCGTCCGCGGCGCCTCGCGGTCGCGGCGCCTCGCGGTGGTGGCGCCCGGGGACGCGCGGGGGACCGCTCGGCGCGCGGGTCCGCTCGGCGCGCGGGCCCGGAGGGGGACCGCCGTCCGTCGCGACGCGGGACGTGCGGGGGCGCTCGGCGCGGCCGGCCCCGGGCCTACCGTCCGACGCGGCGCGGGACGCGCTTGATCCGGAGCGGTCCGCCGCGCACGTAGCGGGCGGTCTGCTCGGCCAGGTACCCGCCGTCGTCGTCCGTGCTCGTCGACCGCCGGCCCGCGGGGTTGGGCGCGGGCCCGCCGGACCCGTCGGTGATGCCGTCGCGTCGGGCGTCGCAGGCGCAGGTGTCGTCCGGGAACGCCGATCCGAAGAGGACGGCGGCGATCCCCGCGTCGCGGAACCGGCGTAGCAGGGGACGGCCCGGTCGACCGAGCAGGGTCTGCACCTTGTCGTCGCGGTAGTGGCCGGGGGAGTCGTCCATCGCCGCCATCACGGTGTTGCCGGGCGGGACCTGCCACAGCACGCCCGGACGGGGCACGTCGCGCAGGACCCCGCGGACGTACGTGAGCAACCGCTCGTGGTCGACGGCGCTCCACTCGGTGTCGGCGGCGGACAGGCCGTCGACGCGGCGCATGTACCCGGTGGTGCGGTTGGCGTACTCGAACGTCAACAGGTCGAACGGGCGCCCCGCCGTGCGCCAGAACCGCGTCGACGCGCGGACCATCCGGTCCAGCTCCTTCGCGTCGGGCTTCGATCCGACGATGTCCTTGTTCGTCCCCCAGATGCTCACCGGGTAGGCGAGCATGACGTGCGGGGCGTCGCGGTCGCGGATGCGGGTGACGAGCCGGGCGAGGCCGGACAGGTCGTTCGGCAGGCCCTTGACGAGCGGACCGCCGACGGCGCGCACGGACACGGGGGTGCGTCGGGCGTCGTCGCCGTGGCGCTGCTGGGCGTACCCCCACAGGTCCGGCTCGACCTGCAGCACCACGGCGCCGGGTCCCGCCTTGGCGATCCGCTGCAGCGCGCGGCGGAGGTCGCGGACGACCCGGCGGACGGTCGCGCCGCGGCGCAGGCCCGCGATGACCTTGCGCTGCTCGTCGACGTGGTGCTTCACGCCGGTCGTCTGCTGCAGCACGTAGTACGAGAGGAACGGGACCGTGCCGTGGGCGAAGGAGTCCTTGACGAACGCCGTCGCGTACGACCCGTCGCCCTCGCGCCAGTTCACCCACGAGTCGCGGTCCCCGGCGCCGCCCGACAGGTACGCCCAGCGGATCCCGTAGGGGGCGCGTCGGACGAGGGCGGACGCGCCGTCCTCGCCGTCGAGCAGCCCGATCTGGAACGTGGACGGCCAGCGGGTCGTGGCGGTGGAGGCGCGGCCCGCGACCGACGTGCGCACGCCGGTCGAGGTGGCGCCGGCCGGGGACGTGCCGCCGACGCCGGGCACGCCCGACGTCGCCGGACGGCCGGCGCCCTCGGCGCCGGAGGAGGAGTCGCCACCGCATCCGGCGACGAGGATCGCCGTCGCGACGAGCGGCGCGACCAGGTTGCGGGCCCCCACTACGGCGCCGGGGTGGTCGTGGTGGTGGTCGTCCCGGTCCCGGTCGTCGCCGACCCGTCGGCCGAGGGCGCGCCGATCCCGGGGATCCCGGTCGGTCCGGCGTCCGGCGTCGTGGTCGTCGTCGTGGTCGTCGTGGTGCGGTTCTCGCTGCTGGGGTCGACGCGTAGCCCCAGGCGGCGTCGCACGCGGTTGGACGCGGCGGTCGACAGGCCGGTCAGCTCGTCCACCCGGGCCAGCCGCGTGTTCTCGTCGAGGATGTGGAGCAGCAGCGTCCGGGCCGCCGCGGTGCGGATCCGCTGCTCGTCGCCGTAGATGTAGATCGCCCGCGACAGCGGATAGCTGCCGTTGTTGATCGTCTCCTGCGACGGGAACCGGCAGTCCGGCACGGCGTCGGTGACGTCGCGCCGCCGCGGGTCGACCTCCAGCGGACGGAGCACGTCGGCGTGCTGCTCGTAGTACGGGTAGCTGACGATCCCGAGCCGTCCGCCGGTGAAGACGTTCGGCAGGTTCGTCCTCCGGTACTGCGCGACGGCGCGGTCGACGGCCAGGCCCTCCTGACGGTCGGCCTCGCGGCCCGCGGCGCGCTTGGCCCGCTCCACCCGGGCGCGGTTGCGTCGGGCGAGAGCGCGCGGGTCGCGCACGGCGACGCGACGCCGGATCCGCCGTCGGTTCTCGGCCTCGATGTCCTCCAGCACGCGGGCGGCCGCGGCGTTGATCATCCGGCGCTTCGTGAGCGTCGCCTCGCGGCGGCGCTCGCGGCGGTACCGGTCGCGGTACGCGCGCGAGTCGCGCTCCAGGGCCCGCAGGCGGTCGACGGCGGTGACGAACGCGCCGATCTCGTCCTCGTCGTCCGTCACGCGCAGGTCGCCGCGCAGGTCGTCGAGGACGAGCGTGCCGTCCTCGCTGCCGAACACCGTGACGCCGATCGTCTGCATGATGTCGGACGGCGCCGGCGGGATCATGCCCTCGAACGGCCGGTCGGCGAAGCCGACCTGCGACCAGTTGCGGATGGGGGTGCCACGTCGCAGCAGCTCGCGCAGGCCGAGCAGCGTCAGGCAGTCGCCGCCCGGGTCGGTGCGGTTGCGGGTCACCACGACCGAGGTGCTGTAGGCGATGGCGATCGGGCGGGCGACCGCCAGCCCGTTGGCGCGGCACTGCTCCAGCTCGTCGGCGGTGATCCGACGGTTGGCCTGCAGCAGGTCGACCCGGCCGTTGCAGAGCGCCTCGAACCCGGCGACGGTCGGCTCGACCGTCACCCGGTAGGTCATCGAGCTGCCGCGGTCCTGCAGGTCGCGCACGGCGCGGGCGGTGATGCCGTCCTCCAGCTCGACCGAGACGTTGGCGACGCCGGCGGGCCGGGACGGCAGCGTGTTGCGGCGCGCCGAGCGGACCTCGGCGTCCTTGCGGGCCTGGACCTCGCGGCGCTCGGCCCGGGCCTGCTCGCCGCGGACGAGGTCGGAGCCCGTGTCGACGCCGCAGCCGACGAGGGCGACGGCGACGAGGCCCAGGGCGACGAGGGGCGACGTACGGGTCATCGGGGGGCCTCCGGCGGGGCGTCGGGGTCCGTGCGGGTGGCGGGCAGGCCGACCACCTCGAAGTCGCGCAGGCGGATCTCGCCGAGCTCGTCCCCGCGGAAGAGGTTCGAGTAGTCGGCGTTGGACTGGGCGTAGAGGGTGGGGGAGTCGGCGCGCTCGACGACGATCGCGCCGTAGTCGCGCAGGGCGACGAGGATCGCCTCGAGCGCGTCCTGGTCGGCGCGCACGACGCCGGCGGCGGCGCTGTTCAGGGCGTCCAGCGCTCCGTCCTCGGTCGTCACGCCGACCGAGCCGTCGCCGACGGTCGTGCCGTCTCCGAGGGTGGTGCCGTCCCCGACGACCGCGTCGCCGTCGGCCGCGGTGGTGGCGCTCGGGTCGACCCCCAGGCGGCGGGCGCGCCGTCGCTCCTCGTCGAGGCGCTTGGCGAGCGCGCGACGGACGCGGGCGAACGCGTCGGCGCGCAGGCGGATCCGGGCGCCCTGGGGCAGCGACTCGGGCGGTCCCAGGCCGTTGGTCGTCGACGCGGGCGCGACGAGGCGGCCGGCGGCGGCGCCGGGGACGCCGATCGCGAGGGCGTGCTCGATCCGGCCGTTGCGCAGCTCGGAGGGACGGATGAGCCCGGCCAGCAGCGGCAGCCCGGACCCACGGATGCTGGGGGTGCGGGGCGTGTCGGTGTCGGCGATCGTCCCGTGCCCGTCGCCCTGCAGCCGCCAGGCGCGGGAGAACTGGAACGACATCGCGTTGCCGGCCCGGCGGGCCCGCCACAGGTCGTAGACGACGCCGTTGGGCTCGTCGACGAGGACGACCCATCCGTCGTGGCCCGGGTCGGATCGGGCGTCGTCGGGCAGGCGCAGCCGGTCGGGGACCGCACGGCCCCCGGCGACGCAGCGCTTCTGGCGGCAGGTCATGTCGACCCACGAGCCACGACCGACCTCGAACACCGGTGGGGCCCAGCCGCGGGTGTTGATGAAGAGCCGGGTGAGGTTGCGGCGCAGCGACTCGGAGATGCCGTCGTCGCCGTCGCCGGACCACGAGCGCGCGGCCAGGCGGATCATCCGCTCGGAGTTCTCCGACACCGGCAGGCCGACGACGCGCCGGTTCCACACGCTCTGCTCGGAGAACGGCCGGCGGTCGACGTCGCCGGTGGTCGCCGGGGTGGTCGTCGTGGCGCCGCCGGTCGTGGTGGTCGTCGCGGGCGTGGTGGCGGCCGTCGAGGTCGACGAGGTCGCGCGGTCGCCCTCGCCGCACCCGGCGAGGATCGCGGCGGCCGCCAGCAGCGCGACGGGGGTCGTGCGACGGGTCACGGACCGACCTCGTCCGGGGCGTTCGGGGAGAGCGGGTTGAGCGGCACGCTGGTCGTCCCGGTCGTCGTGGTGGCGGGGTCGGGGGTCGTGCCCGCCGGCGGGGTGGAGGTCGTGCCGGCGCCGGCGCCGGAGGTCGACCCGGAGGCGCCGCCGGTCGTCCGGGCCGGGGTCCGCGGGGCGCTGGGGTCGCGGGTGGCGACGGCGAGCAGCGTGTAGGTGCCGGTGGAGAACACCGGCTGGATCCCGGCGACCCGTCCGCGCTCGATGCCGGGGCGGGCGGCCATGATCGCGTCGCCGCGCACGCCGGGCGCCACGAGGATGTAGCGCACGCGGCCCCACGGCCGGTTGATCAGGTCGTAGAACGGGCCGTCGCCGTCGTCGACGCGGTCGGCGAACCAGTCGGGGCGGTTGGTGAGGAGGATGACGCCGCCGGTGACGCCGTTGTCGGCGAGCACCCGGTCGCGGCGGTCGATGACCTCCTTGATGAACGCCGCCATCCGGCGCTCCGACGCGATGCCGACGGTGAATCCGCCGCGCGACGCGGTGCCGGTGCGGTCCTCGCCCGGGTTGCCCAGCCCGCGCAGGAACGCCTGCTCGAGGTTCTGGTACGGGTAGCGGTCCATCGCGACAGCTCCGGCGGGGATCGCCACCGCGAGCGCGACGAGCGCGGTGATCGCGCCGGTCGCGCCGGAGCGGGCGAGCCACGCGACGAGCCCGACGCCGAGCGCGGCGATCGGCAGCGCGTTGCGGATCGAGAGCACCGACTCGTCGTCGCTGAGGAGCACCCGGACGACGAGCATGAGGATCGTCCCGAGCAGCAGCATGATGAACGCCGGGGCGACCGATCCACGACCGGCGCGCGCGAGCATCCCGACGAGCGCGATGAGGGCGACGGTGGCGGCTCCGGCGACGAGCGCGAGCAGGTTGCCGGCGACGCCGCCGAGGGTCGGCGAGACCGGGGCGGGGTCGGCGCCCCCGCTGCCGCCGCCGGTGGTGACCCACCCGAACGGCGATCCGGCGATGACCCAGCAGATGAGGATCCACACGACGACCGCCGCGAGCATCGGCGCGAGGAGCGTGATGAGCAGGCCCTCCCGCTCGTCCTCGTCGGCCTTGGCGCGCGAGAGGACGAACGCGACGGCCATGGCGAGGAGCACCCCCCAGAAGAGGAAGCCGAAGCGGGCCATGCCCATCGCGCCGAGCGCCAGGCCGACGCCGGCGACGAACCGCGGCTGGTCCTCCACCGCCCAGGTGACGAGGAAGTAGATCGCCGCGGCGAGCGCGGCGATGTGGACCATGTCCGGCAGGCCGGTCCCGCCGTAGAACATCCAGATCGGGTTGAGCGCCACGAGCGCGGTCGCGCCGATCCGCATCCCGATCCCCATGCCGCAGCGGGCGAAGGTGCGGTGCAGGAAGAGCAGCGCCACCGCGCCCCAGAAGCCCGACGCGACCGGCAGCGCGACGAGCGACCCGGTGAGCGGCTTGATGACGGCGAACGGCAGCATGCCGAGGGCCTGCAGCGGCGGCTCGACGAACCCGAGCGCCGCGAGCTTCGGCGGGTCGTTGTGCCAGACGTAGACCGCCCGCACCATCGTGTTGAGCGCGTCGCTGGACACGACGCCCTGGGTGACGACCGCGTGGTAGCCGACGATCCCGAAGAGGAGCCACACGCCGAGGAACACCCCGAGCGACTCCGGCCAGCGGGCGGCGACGGGGACGGCGATGTCGTCCGGGCGGCGCGGACCGACCTCGGTCGACGGCCCACGGCCGTCGGACGCGTCCAGCAGCGGGACGAGCGTCCGCGGGGTGCGACGTTCGACCTCAGTGTCCATCCGGGCCTCCGGCGGCGGTCGTGGCGGTGGCACGGGCGTTCGTGGGGGCGCCCGTCCCGTTCGCCGACGCGCTCCCGTCCGCGGGGGCCCGCGGCAGCGACGCCGGTTGCGTGGCGGCGGCCGGGGAGGCCCCCGAGTCCAGGCCGTGCACGGTCTTCTCCCAGTAGAACGGGTTGGTGATGAGCTGGAGGAAGCCCTTCCAGGCCGCCATCGACATGAAGCCCCAGTAGATCGGGGTGAAGAGCGCCGTCCGCACCAGGCGGAAGTAGCCGCGGTGGACGACGCCGGCGATGTTGGCGTAGGTGAAGATGAAGTTGCCGACGATGAGCTGCGTGATCGCGGCGTAGTACACGAACCCGGGGAAGATGTCCTGGATGAACCCCAGCTGGGTGAGCGTGAAGAGCGTCGTCAGGATCCAGCTGAGCGGGTTGACGAGGAACGTCAGCGTGCCGCCGACGACGAGCTGGAAGCTCAGGAACCGTCGCAGGCCCAGCTCGCGCAGGAGTCGCAGCGGCGAGCGCATGTGGACGAGGTACGTCTGCAGGTAGCCCTTGATCCACCGGGAGCGCTGACGGATCCAGTTGGACAGGTCGCTGTTGGCCTCCTCGTACGTCGTCGAGTCGACGACCGCGGTCGACAGGCCGGCGCGCGACAGGCGGATGCCCAGGTCGGCGTCCTCGGTGACGTTGAACGGATCCCACGCCCCGAGCTCGATGAGCTCCTGCGTGCGGAAGTGGTTGGAGGTGCCACCCAGCGGGATCGGCGCCTTCACGGCGTCCAGGCCGGGCAGCATGAGGTCGAACCACGTGGAGTACTCGGCGGTGAACCAGCGCGTGAGCAGGTTCTGCTCCGCGTTGAAGTAGTTGAGCTTCGCCTGGATGCAGGTGACCTCCGGCGCGGCCTTGCGGAACGCGGCGACGACGGTCTTGAGCTGCTGCGGGTCGGGGCGGTCCTCGGCGTCGTAGATGACGGTGATGTCGCCGGTGGCCTGGATCAGCCCGAAGTTGCACGCCTTCGGCTTCGTCTTCGGCAGGCTGTCGGGGACGACGACGAGGTGGAAGTGCGACG
The DNA here is from genome assembly GCA_023230855.1 of Solirubrobacteraceae bacterium. Classification (GTDB taxonomy): domain Bacteria; phylum Actinomycetota; class Thermoleophilia; order Solirubrobacterales; family Solirubrobacteraceae; genus Patulibacter. Next base: position 204,479 of record JALNWQ010000008.1, on the reverse strand, counting down.
GCAGGTCGAGCGCCCGGATCGCCTCGATCGTCTCGTCGTCCTCCTCCTCGCACAGCAGGCGCACGTCGAGGAGGTGGCGCGGGTAGTCCAGGCCGTGGACCCCGTCGACGAGGCGGCCGACGACGTCGGCCTCGTGGAACAGCGGGACGAGGATCGTGTACCGCGGCAGCTCGCGATCGTCGAGCGCGGCGATGTCCTCCGGCGTCACGTCGATCTGGGACTGCTGGCCCAGGCTCATGAGGATGAGGCGCAGCTTGTACCCGGACACCGCCAGGTGGAAGACGCTGTAGGCGCCGAAGAGCACCGCGAGGGTGACGATCGGGAAGAGCACCAGCAGCACGACGACCGCGATGACGAAGATCGCGAGGAACGCCTTCTGCACGCCGGTGGCGACGACGTGGCCGGACAGCTCGGGCCGGATGAGCTGGAGCCGGTCGACGGCGGTGCGGGAGTACGCGGCGCTGTACATCCGCTGGAGCAGGTCGGCGATCTGCCCGGGGGTGGCGAGCGCCTCGCGGATCGGCTCGGAGGTGTGCTCGGCCAGGCGCCGACGGACGTCGGGCCGCAGGCGGTCGGCGCACGCGACGAGCAGGCCGTGGTCGTCGAGGTGCAGCGGGACGATGCGCAGCTCCCGCTGGACCTCCTCGGGGATCGCGGCGAGCGCGTCCGCGTCCGGCTCGATCGCGCCCAGGTCGACGGCCGGCAGGTCGTGCAGCTCGGCGAGCGCGCGCAGGACGTCGTACTCGTCGATGACCTCGGCGTGGACGAGGAGGTCGCCGAGCTGTCCGCCGGACTCCTCCTGCAGCCGGAGCCCGTCGTCGACCTGCTGCGGGGTCGCGGCGCCGTGCGAGATGAGGATGTCGCCCATGAGCGAGCGACGGAAGTCGACCGGCCCGCGGGCCTCCTCGGACCCGCCGTAGCGCAGGTCCATCGCCTGCTGCATGTCGTCGGCGGCGGCGACGACGAGCCGCACCGGCATGCCGAGGAGCTCGCTGAGGTGCGAGCCGTCGCCGTGCTCGTCGGGGTCGAGGACGGCGATGACCGCGGTGCCCTCCTTCATCGAGACCGGCAGCGCGCGCATGCGGGCCGCGTCCTCGGCGGACATGAGCTGCACCACGAGCGGTCCGGGATCGCCGATCCGGACGAGCTCCAGGCCGTGCCGATCGGCGGTGCGGCGCGCCCACTGGGTCGCCAGGTCGCGCGCCCGGTCGTCGTCGCCGTCGCCGGGGCGCCACGCCGTCGCGCGCGGATGGTCGGCGGTCCAGGCGGCGGTCCGCGGGTTCTCCTCGGCCGGTCGGGCCGCCGGCTCGGCGGGCGCGGTCGCCGCGGCGTCGGCGACGGGGTCGGGCTCGTCGGGCTCGCCGGGAGCGGCGGCCTTGCGGCCACCGCGGATCATGACGACGAACGCCAGCAGGATGACGATGAGCGGCGCGACGAGGAACGCGGCGAAGAACACCGCGAACGCGAGCCCGATGGCGGTCGCGGTGACGAGGGCCTTCATCGGGCGTCCCGTGCGGCGAGGGTCACGACGATGCGGCCCTCCGCGAGGTGGCAGCCGGCGACGGGCCGTCCGAGTTGGGTGCGCAGCAGCCCGGCGAGCGGCGTCGGGCGCTCCAGGCGTACGCGCATGACGACGTCCGTGCCGGAGAATCCGACGATCGCGACGCCGCCGACGCTCGACAGGGCGCTGATGCGGGCCTGGATCTCGTCGAGCTCGCCGAGGTCGGCGACGGGGCCGACGACGATCTCGACGCTGGCGTCGCTGCGGGCCGGGGCGTCGTCGAGCGAGGCGGCGTGTTGGTCCCCGCGGGGGAGGTTCCCGGCCAGCGAGGCCTCGGGGCCGGAGAGCACCTGCAGCGTCTCGGGCAGCGGGGGGCGGGCGACGGGCTCGGCGTCGGTGCCGCGCAGCAGGGCGTCGACCGCTGCGTCGTCGACCACCCGGGTGGGATCGTCGGCGTTCGACGTGGCGAACGGGGCGGGCGACGGGTCGTCGGCGGGGGTGGACGGCGAAGCGTCCGTGGCCGGGGCGGCGGTCCCCGTGGCGGGCGAACCGTCGGTGGCCGGGGCGGGCCCGGTGGTGGGCGGTGCTGGGGCGGTCGGCGGCGAGGTGAGCCCGTCGGTGTTCGTCTGATCGCGCAGCAGGCTCGGGTCGAGCAGCCGTCGGACGACCGACTCGTCGAGCGGGTGGTGCGCGAGCTCGAGCGCCTGGCGCGCCTCGCTCACCGCCTCCTCGATCCGGCCGAGGAGCGTGGTGACGACCTGGTTGACGTTCGTCGTCGCGACCGCGGTGGGCGTGGGGGCCTCGCCGGGCAGCGGACCGGCGTCGGCGACCGGTGCGGCGTCCGGGGCGTCCGGTCGGGCGCCGTCCGGGGCGACCGTGACGTCGTCGGCGGGCGGAACGTCGGGCGCGTCGGTGGCGGCGGCCGGATCGGGGTCGCCCGATGGATCGACCGGGGCCACGGCGGCCGGATCGGCGCCGCCCGACGGGTCGACCGGGGCGGCCGGGGCCGCGTCGCCCGGCGGTGCGGGGTCCGCGGTGACCGTCGCCGCGCCGGCGGTCGCGAATAGCCGCTCGACCGCGGCGGCCGCCTCGGCCGCCGCCGCCTCGGCGCGCGACACGGGACCGGGACGATCAGGGGCGGCCTCCGGGGCGGGCGATCCGCCGTTGGGGCCGTCCGCCGCGTGCGAGCCGGATCCGGACGGGGCTTCGGCGGACGTCCCGGTGGATGATTTCGACGGCTCGTCGACCGCTCCGGGGTGCGAGGCGGTCGCGGGATGCGTGACCGGGGCGAGCGGATCGGGAGCCGGGTGATTGCCGTGAGCGTCGGGAGCGTCCGACGGAGGGGCAGGTCTATGAGGCGTCAAGGCGTCCCGTTCGGGGTCGGCTGGGCACCGCGGGCCCAGGGTGAATGAAGAGTCGACGGCCGTTGCCCGCCGTGCGTGGAGTGCTCGACCTTCGCGCCCGCTCCCGTCCCCCTGTCGCGACGGCGCGTGAACCGGGTAGCGACCCTAGCAGCTGCTGCGTCACATGTGGACATGTTGCTGCCATTTGTCACTTCGTCGCCGATTCCCGGATGTCGTTGTCGCGGCGCACAGTGCGACCGGTGTTCCGGGGAGGGGCCGTCGGGTCGTGCGGCGGGCATCACCCCGGGTATCGACAGGTCGCGCCGACTGCATGCTCGAACATATGTCGAGTCGCACGATCAGGGGATCGACCGATGGTCTATTTGAAGGATGGTCCCGGTCTGGTTGCTCGTGTCGCTGTGGTTGGCGCTCAACGGCGTCGCCGCCTTGGGACTGCTGATCGTGGGGCTCGATCACCGGTGGCGGTCGGCCGGCCGGTCGGGGGCGCCGGGCGTCGGATCACCCCGCCCCGCGCTGCGGCCTCACCACCGACGCGGGGTCCGCACCTGACGTCGGCGTGGCCCCCGACGCACCGCGCCCGGCCCGTCGCCACCATCGGCGTCGGGTGGACGGGGGCACGCTCGGCCGCTCCGGCGGCTCGGCGCCGTCGAGGATCGCGCGCGGCACGTCGCGGCACCACCAGTCGATGAGGGCGTCGGGCTGGCCGGCACGCCGCAGCGGTTCGGCGAGGCCGGGCGGGCGACGGCGGACGTCGTGCGCGTCGGACGCCATGACGTGGACGAGCCCGTCGCGGATCCACCCGCCGACGAGGCGCTGCGGCGGTCGGCCGAAGGCGCCGGTCACCGACCCGACGGTGGCCTGGGCCAACGCGCCCTGCGCGACGAGCCGTCCCAGCAGCCCCGGGTCCTGATGGAAGCTCACGCACCGCTCCGGGTGCGCGACGAGCACGCGGTGGCCGCGCTCCTGGATGTCGGCGACGAACCCCTCGAGGTGCGGCACGGGGATCCCGAGCGGCGGCTCGAGGAGGAGCCACGGCCCTCCGCCCAGGTGGAGCCCGGTCAGCTCGTCGTCGGCCAGCTCGGCGACGAGCGTCAGCGCGACCTCGCCACCGGTCACGATCCGTAGGGGGACGTCGGCGTCGGCGAGACGTCGGCGGAGCGCGTCGACGCCCTGCGCGATCCCGGGCGCACGGTTGGGGTGCTCCCACGACACGTGCGGGGTGCAGGCCGCCACCTCCACGCCGGCGCTCGCGTGCGCCCGCGCGAGCGCGAGAGCCCCGTCGACGTCGGCGGGGCCGTCGTCGATCCCGGGGAGCAGGTGGCAGTGCAGGTCGATCACGGGACGCGGGGTCGCGGCGTCGGCGGCGACCGTGGTCATCATCGCGTAGCGGGGCGGTGTCGATGCGACAGGCCGCGCGTGACGACGGGTGGCGTCGTTACGACGGGTCGCGCGTGACGACGGGCGGCGTCGTTGCGACGGCTCGGGCGTGACGACGGGCGGCGACACGGCGATGTCGGGGCGCGACGACGGGTCGTCGTCTCCGCGGTCCGTCACGATGTGACCGATGGGCACGCCCGACCACGATCCCGGGCGCCGTGCGCTCCTCGTGCCGTTGGTGGCGGCGGCGGTCGCGCTGGCGGGGTTCGTGGCGGTCGTCGTGTGGGCGCAGGTGGCGGACGCGTTCCCGGGGGACCGGCGGTCGTTGGAGTGGATCGCCGATCCGCGGTGGGACTCGCCGCGGGTCGGCCCGATGCTGCGGTTGATGGACCTGGCGGCCGATCCGGGCGTGGCGGTCATCTCGATCGCGATCGCGATGTCGGCGTGGTCGCGGGCGGGACGGCGCGAGGCGTGCGCCGTGCTCGCCGGCGCGTGCTCCGTCCTGGTGAGCGGCGCGCTCAAGGCGATCATCGGCCCGACGCCGTTCGCCGTCCAGCACGCGGTCCTCAACGGCGATCCGAGCCTGCCGAGCGGCCACGTGGTGTGGGCGGTCGCGTTCTACGGCACGATCGGCTGGATGGGCTGGCGGCGCGGCTGGTGGGAGCTGGCGCTCGCGTGCGCGGCGGTGGTCGTGGCGATGGGCCCCGCCCGCGCCCTCGCCGGCGTGCACCTCGTCAGCGACGTCGTGGCGGGCTACCTCTTCGGCATCGCCTGGGCGGTGCTCGTCATCGCCTGGTGGGAGCGGGGGAGGTCGCTCAGCGGTCGCCGAGCACCTCGGCCAGGCGCCACGGCTCGACCTGGTCGTCGGTGATGACGAGCCGCCAGCGGACGGTGCGGCGCACGCGACGGTCACGGGATCCCTCGCGCACCGCCTGGGTGTCGCGGTCCTCCCGGTACCACGCACCGGCGTAGTGGACGGTGACCTCCATGGCGGGCGGGGTCGCGTCGCCGTCGAGGGCGTCGATGGTGACCTCGTCGACGGTCGCGCCACGGACGACGGTCCGCACGGCGTGGGTGCGGTCGCCGCCGTACAGGAGCCGGTCGACCGCGGCCTGGTCGGCGACGCGCAGCAGGGAGTCGTCGGGCCCGTCGATCGCGTCGGTCCAGGCGGTCACGACCCGGCGCACGGCGATCTGCAGCACCGCGGGGCTGAACCGGTCGTCGACGAGCGACAGGTCCATCGCGGCGGCGTACGCGTCGTCGGCGAGCGACGTCGACACCAGGCCCGCCGCGTCGGCCGCCGACAGGGCGGCGTCGCCGACCGCCAGCTCGGTGCGGGCCCGGTCGGCCAGCTCGTGGTCCTGGTCGGGGCTGATGACCAGCGGCGCGCGCAGGTTGTGGGTGCCCTCGTCGTACTCCTCGATCGACAGCAGGATCCAGTCACCGTCGCGCTTGCCCATCGTCCAGTACTGCTCGACGGTGACGTCGCGGCCGGTCTTGCCGTTGAGGTACTGCTCCTGCCCGCCGGCGGTGCGCACCCAGATCTGCATGTCGCACGAGATGAACGCGACCGCCCGGTCGTCCTCGTCCGCGGCGCGGTTGACGATCGACACGACCTGCACCCGCGGCGTGCCGGACACGACCGCGCGGCTGTGCCAGCGACGCCGGGCGAAGTCCGCCAGGCGCCGCTGCCACTCCTGCAGCAGGTCGGCGCCCATGAGCGGTGCCAGCGCGTCCTGGTCCTGGTCGTCCCACGCCTTCTGGATCTGGACGAACCGCTCGTGGATCGTGGCCTGGAGCGCGTCGGGGTCGAACGCGACGTCGTCGACCGCCGCCTCGACCGCCGCCAGGCGCACCTGGGACTCGCGCGCGGACCGCTCGCGGTTCTGCTGCGCGCGCCTCGCCTTGGCGACGAGCCATCCGCCGACGATGAAGACGACGAAGAGCACGATGACGACGCCGAAGACCACGGGATCGCCGTCGCCGCTTCCCCCGTACGACCCGCCACCACCGGAGAACCCCCCGCCCCCGCCACCACCGCCGCCCGAGAACCCGGACGACCCGCCCCCGGCCTGGCCGAGAAGCCACGTGAGCGAGGACGATGCGCGGTCCATGACCCGGAAGCCAATCACTCACGGCGGCGACAAGTGGCGGTGGCGGGTGGTCGGGGGTGGCTGGGGCGGTCGGCGCGGCGGGGGCGGTCGCCGGGGTGGGCGGACCGGTGGCCGGGGGCGGGGTGGACCGGTGGCCGGGGGCGGGGTGGACCGGTGGCCGGGGGGGGACCGAGTACGCGACGTGGGTGGTCCTGAAGTCGGCCCACCCCCGGCGGGGGCCGCGTCGCCGGCGGCGGTGGGTGGCGGCGGTTGAGGACGTATGGCGTCCCGTTCTGCCGCCACTCCGCCCGGCCGGACCTCCGCGGGCGGGGGTGGCGGCGGTTGAGGACGCATGGCGTCCCGTTCTGCCGCCACCCCCGCCGGGCGGGCCTCCGCCGGCGGGAGTGGCGGCGGTTGAGGACGTACGGCGGCCCGTTCAGCCGCCACCCCGCCCGGGCGGACGCGCGTCGGTCAGCGACGTGGGCGCGTGGCGACGCGTTGGATCCGCAGGAAGAGGGACGCCGACGGGGTGACCGAGCCGGTGCAGTACGTGGACAGGCGGCTGCGTGACGTGCCGATCGCGCGGGCGAACGCCGCCTGGGTCATGCCGGTGTCGGCGACGAGCGTCCGGATGCGACGGGCGATCTCCGCCCTCTCCTCCCGGTCGTGGGCGGCGCGGGCGTCGTCGATCGTGCGGCGCAGGAGCGGGCCGACGCCGTACGGGGCCGCGTACGCCAGGTACTCCTCGACCTGTTGCGCGACGTCGCCCCACGGGTCCCGTCGGATCGCCCGGGTGATGGGGAGCCAGTCGCGCAGAGTGCCCCGCTCGATCGCCGAGACCAGCGCCTCGTACGGCCACTCCTCGACCGGCCGTCCCTCCGTCCCGTCGACGTTGCGCGACGCGACGCTCATCGTCCGGGCTCCCGGTCGGTGGTCGTCATCGGTCCTCGTCCTCGCGTCGGACCGTGGTGCTGGCGAGGGCGTCGCGCGTGACGGTCACCGCTCGGCCGCCGCGCGTCGGACCGTGGTGCTGGCGACGGCGTCGCAATCGTGGCGTTCACCGCTCGGCCTCCACGCGTCGGACGATCGTTTCGGCGAGGGCATGACTGGCGACGTTCACCGGTTCTCCTCCACATGTCGGACGATCGCGCCGGCGAGGGCGTGACGCGCGACGTTCATCGCTCGGCCTCCACGCGTCGGACGATCGTGTCGGCGAGGGCGTGGCAGGCGGAGACGACGTCGGTCCAGCGGTGCCAGCGAGGGTCCAGGCCGCGGTAGCTCGCCAACTGGCGGGTGACCCGGCTGTCGCGTGGCTCCGGTTGCGACAGGCGTTGCACGAGCGCGGTGAGGACCGAGTCGGCGCCTCCTGAGCGGTCCGCGTAGTACGCGTCGATGCCCGCCAGCGTGGTGGCCGCGTCGTCGATCCCGATGGTCTCGGTCAGCGCGACGACGTCGAGGTGGTCCCGCACCTGGTTGCGCTGCACGACGAGGTAGGACTTGATCCGCAGCATCTCGGCGAGCGGCGGAACCCTGACCGGTCCCGCCCCGGGCACGTCGACCTCGACGACCTCGAGCGGCCGGGTGCGCCGGAGTTGCCGCAGGCCGGCTTCGATCCCTCCGAGCGAGCCGAGCAACGTCAGCGGCGGCGAGCTCGCCCGGACGCTCGTGACCCAACCGTCGGTGGCCTCGACCGCCTCGAGGATCTGCTCGTACCGGTCCGCGAGGTCGCTGACGATGTGGTCGTGGTCGAACGACTCCCGGTGCCGGGCGTAGAGCGCGGCGGCGGTTCCGCCGACGAGTACGGCGTCGGGCACGACCTGCTGCAACCGCGAAGCCGACGCCAGCACCGTGGCAACACGATCGGGCAGCGACGGGCGGTCGCCGAGGGCGTGGTCCGTCGACCGGTCCTCCATGGGGCGAATGTATCGAATCTGATACCGGCAAGTGTGGCCTTGCGTGGTCGGGGGCGTTGGCTCAGCCCCGACCGGCTCACTCGGCGAGGACGTCGGCGGGCCGGGCCGCCGGCAGTGGGGGTGGACCGAGAAGGCGACGCGGGTGGTCCTGAAGTCGGTCCACCCCCGTCAGGGCCGGGCCGCCGCCGGCGGCGGGGGTGGTGGCGGTTGAGGACGTATGGCGGCCCGTTCTGCCGCCACCCCGGCCGGGCGGGTCTCCGCCCGCGGGGGTGGTGGCGGTTGAGGACGTGTGGCGTCCCGTTCTGCCGCCACCCCGGCCGGGCGGGTCTCCGCCCGCGGGGGTGGTGGCGGTTGAGGACGTGTGGCGTCCCGTTCTGCCGCCACCCCGGCCGGGCCGGGCCGGGCCGCCGCCTCCGCCCGCGGGGGTGGCGGCGGTTGAGGACGTATGGCGTCCCGTTCTGCCGCCACCCCCGGCCCACGGATGCCGCCCCCGCCCCCGCCCTCGCCCCCGCGAAGAGGACCGGCCGGCCGGACCGGCCGGCCCCGCGAACCCGAGCCGAGCCCCGCGAACCCGAGCCGAGCCCCGGGAACCCCTGAACCTCGGGACCCCCAGCCCCCGGGCGACCCGCCCCGGACCCCCTACCGCGCCCCATCCCCGCGGAACACCGCGGGGAGGGTCTGCAGGAGGAGCTTGATGTCGCCCCAGAGGGACCAGTTGGCGACGTAGACGTAGTCGAGCTGGACCATCTCGGCGAAGGGGACGGACTTTCGGCCCAGGACCTGCCACAGGCCGGTCAGTCCGGGGGTGAGGTCCAGGCGGCCGCGGGCCCAGCCGTCGACGCGGGCGTCGTCGCGGGCGGACAGGGGGCGGGGGCCGACGAGGCTCATGTCGCCGCGCAGGACGTTCCACAGCTGCGGCAGCTCGTCGAGGCTCGTGGAGCGCAGGAACCGGCCGACCCGGGTGACGCGCGGGTCGTCCTCGATCTGCAGCCAGTGCGGGTCGGTGCTGCGGGCCATGAGGTCCTCGACCATCGCGTCGGCGTTCGGGACCATCGTGCGGAACTTCAGGACGTCGAACCGCTTGCCGCCCCGTCCGATCCGAGACTGCCGGAAGATCACCCCGCCACGCGAGTCGACGCTGATCGCGATCGCGATCGCCACCAGCACCGGGGACAGCAGCACGAGCCCGCAGAGCGACCCGACGACGTCGAGGCCGCGCTTGATGCGGTTGGCGGTCCACGACAGCATCGGGGGCTGCAGCGACACGACGGTCGCCCCGCGCACCTGGTCGATCGTGGCGCCCAGGCCGACGACGTCGAAGTGCTCGGGCATGACGGTGAGGTTGACCCCGGTCTGGCGGGCCCACGCCACGAACTCCGCGACCGACCGGTCGCCCAGGTCGCGGGTCGACAGCAGCACCCGGTCGATCCGGCGACTGAGGACGAGGTGGCCCAGGCGCGAGCGGACGTAGTCGTTGGGGTCGTCGCCCTCGCGGCGGTGCCACACGTCGGGCAGCGGCTCGTCGCCGACGACGGTGATGTCACGGCGGGCGGCGAGGCTGGCGCGCACGACGACGGTCGCCGATCCGCTGCCGATGAGGAGGATGCGGTCCGGGCCGACGATGAAGGTCGTCACCCACCGGGCGGCGATGCGGGCGAGCGGGACGAGCACGACGCCGGCGACGATGAGCGATCCCAGGGACCAGGCGAGCTGCGATCCGCCGAGCGCCGCGAACGTGATCCACGACACGATGCTCGCGACGAGCGACGCGTGGAACACCCGGGGGACCTCGTCGAGCGTCGACGGCAGGACCGAGTGGGGCTCGCGGGCGTACAGCCCGTAGACGTGGAACACGGCGAGCCAGATGACGAGGCTGACGGCGATGCCGCCGGTCGGCAGGCCGATCGGGGCGGCCGACGATGCGGCGACGATGCCGAGGATCACCCCGACGGTCGCGATGTCGGCGGTCGCGAGCGCCAGCTGCCGGGTGCGGCCACGTATGAGGCGGCGGCGTGCGGCGTCGGCGAGCGTGGCCGGCGGAGCGGCGGTACGTCGCTCCCCGGGGTCGGCGGCGGTGCGGGCCGATGACGCGCCCGAGGACGCCCCGCCGCTCGACAGTGATCCGGTCGAGGCCGCCCCGGTCGTCGGCGCACGGGTGCCGGCGCCGCCCAGGGCGGTGATCGTCGCGGTGGTGTGTCGGGGATCGCGGAGCACGGAACGCCGTCGTCGGTCACCGATCCGGGGTGCACGGTGACGACCGTCGCCCGTGGTCGTCACGGCACGACGGTGGAATGAAACCCATGAACCGATCCCGCCGGGACACCAGCCGCAGCAACCCCCAAGCCGCTACGGATCGCGAGATCAAGATCCACCATGCCGCACGGGGAACAGATGCGCAAGGGCTGTTCACGCAATGGACAACCCCCCCGGTCGTCGGGAGGGTCGGAACTTCCCATGGACAGGGGCATCGGGGCCGCGTGAGCACCATCGCCGGTGGACATGATTCACCCGCCGGGGATGGACGGACGTTCGACGTCCGGACGTGCGTCCGTAGTCCGGCGCGGTAACGATTGCGGCGGCTATGCTTTGCGAGATGGGCCAACTACGGCGCTTCGTGGACCTGGTCCTCGTCCTGCTCCTGCTGCCGCTGTTGGCGCCGTTCGCGCTCCTCGTCGCGATCTGCGTGTTCCTCGACTCGCCGGGGCCGATCCTCTATCGCGCGCAACGCGTGGGGACCGGTGGTCGGACGTTCGACATGCTGAAGTTCCGGACGATGCGCCACGGCGCGGCCGGGCCGGCGGTGAGTCGCGCCGACGATCCGCGCTACACGCCGTTCGGTCGGTTCCTCGCCCGGACGCGCCTCGACGAGCTGCCGCAGGTCGTCAACGTGGTGCGGGGCGAGATGCGGCTCGTCGGACCCCGTCCCGAGGACCCGGCGTTCGTCGCGCGCTACGCCGACGACTACCGCACGATCCTCAGCGTGCCGCCCGGCGTGACCGGGCCCGCGGCGGTCGAGTTCGCGTGGGAGGGCGAGGTGCTCGCGCTCGCCGAGGAGGCGGAGCGCGAGTCGGTGTACCAGCGCGACATCCTGCCGCTGAAGGTCGCGATCGACGTGCGGTACGCGCTCGAGCGCACCTGGTCCGGCGACCTGTGGATCCTGTTGCGCACGCTCTCGGTGCCGTTGCGGCAGTGCTGGCTGCCGCTCATGCGGCGCGGCGGTGGGGCTCGACCGCGTAGGCTCGTCGTGTCGACCGGGTTGACGGTGGGGTGCGTGGCCGTCTTCGCGGTGAGCCTGACCCTCGACGGATTGGCGACGCTGTGAACCGCTGGACCTTCCCGACCGCCCTCGCGGTCGTTCTCGGACTCGTCGTGGCGGCCCCGGCGGCCGCCGACGACGACGTGACGTTCGTCGATCCCGGCGTCGACAGTCCGGCGGGGATGCAGTACGAGATCCCCGCGTCGTCGGCCCGGCGTGACGCCGCCCCGACGCCGCGTCGCGGGTCCGGCGGCGGGTCGGGCGGCGGGTCGGGGCGCGCGGCGATCACCGGGTCGGCCGGCTACGGCACCCCGACCGACGCGCCCGGCGCTGCGTCGGGCGGGTCGACGTCCGACGCGGGATCGGCCGGCGGCGACCGTGGGCGGACGGGACGCGACGGCGCGGACCGCGAGGACGACCGGTCGGAGCGGCGGCGGCTGTCGTCGGCCGCGGACGGCTCCGGTCCGGCGGTCGGCCGGACGTCGGACGCCGGCGCGGCGGGCGTCGCGATGCCCGCCACGGACGATGCGGCCGTGCGCAGCGGCGGGATCGGTCCGGACGTGGACCGCGCGGTGCTGCTCGTGCTGCTGGCGCTCGTCATCGGCGGGGCGTTCGGGATCGCGTTCCGCGGCGCACGGCGGTCCGCGCGGTGACGCTCGCGTGAGCGGACCACGGGACCGGCCCGCCACGGGCCGACCACGACATCGGCCCGCCGCGGGCCGTGCAGCCGACCGGCCCGCCGCGGGCCGCGCAGCCGACGGGCCGGCTGCGGGCCCGGCCACCGACCGGCCCACCACGGGTCGGCCGCGTTCCCGGCCGGCGTCGTCGCGCCTGCCGGAGGGCGCCCGGGTCGTCGGGCCGCTGCTCGTGCTGGCGCTCGGCGCGTACGGGGCGGCGTTCGACGGGGGGTTCCTCCTGCGCCACTGGGCGCCGGTGGCGGTCATGGTGCTCTTCGCCGTCGCGGTGCTCGGGCCGGGCCGGGCGCCGCGGCCGTTGCTCGTCGCGATCTGGGCCGGGTGGGGGTTCGCCGCGTACTCGGTGCTGTCGGCGACGTGGGCGACGATGCCGTCGCAGGCGTTGCAGGGCGGCGTCCGCACCGCGCTCTACGTGGGGCTGCTCACCCTCGCCCTCGTCGGCCTCACCGACCGGCGGTCGGCGCGCGAGGCCGCGACGACGCTGTTGGTGGCGCTCGGTGGCCTGGCGTTCCTCATCCTCCTGCTGCTGCTCGTCGGGGACGGCACGTCGCTCATGCTCGCCGGTCGGCTCAACGAGCCGATCGGGTACCGCAACGGCACCGCGGCGTTGTTCGCCACCGCCGCGGTCGGCCTGCTGTGCGTGGCGGGCGCACGCGACCTGCGCCCGGCGCTGCGCGGCCTGGCGTTCTCGGCGGCGGTGACCGCGCTCGGCCTGGCGTTCCTCACCCAGTCGCGGGGCGTCCTGGCCGCCGCGGCGCTCGGCGTCGTCGTGGCGGTCGCGCTGGGGCCCGACCGGTTGCGGCGGACGTGGTCGGCGATCGTCGCCGTCGGGTTCGTCGCGGTGATGTCCGGTGGGCTGCTGGAGCCCTACGACGTGTTCCTCGCCGACCGGATCACCGACGCCGACGCGACGTTCCGTGCGGCCCGGACGCTGCTCGTCGGGGCGATCCTGGCGTTCCTCCTCATGTTCCTCGTCGCGGTCCTCGACCGCGGCCTGCGCGGCGACGAGATCGCCCGGCGCGCGCGACGCACGAGCGTGGCGCTGCTGGCGGTCGGGGCGCTCGTCGGCGTGGCCGGGGGGCTGGCGGCCACCGGCGATCCGGTGTCGTTCGTCGACCGCAAGGTGTCGGAGTTCACCAACCTCGAGCAGACCGCCCAGACGGGCAGCACCCGCATCGGCAGCGTCAGCGGCCAGCGCTACGACCTGTGGCGGGTGGCGTGGCGCGAGTTCGTCGACCATCCGCTCGTCGGGGTGGGGGAGGGCTCGTACCGCACCGGCTACTACGCGCGCCGCGCGACCGATCGCAACCTCACGTCGGCGCACAGCCTGCCGTTGGGGGTCGCGGCCGAGCTGGGCCTGGTGGGGATCGGCCTGGCGGTCGCGGCGCTCGTGGCGTTGCTCGTGCCGATCGTGCGGCGGCTGCGCGACCTGGACCGCGACGACCGGCGCGTCGCGTCGGCGATGATCGCGGTGGCGGCGGTCGTCGTCGGGCAGTCGCTCGTCGACTGGACGTGGACGATCCCGTTGCTCGGGGGCACCGCGATGCTCGCCCTGGGCGTGGCGGGGGCTCTGGCGTTCCGGCGGCCCGGCGCGCCACGGCCGGAGCGCTCGCCGCGGGTGGTGACCGTCGGGTTGCGGGTCGTCGCGTCGGTGACGGTCGCGGTGGCGGTCGCCCTGTACCTGGGCACGGCGTACGTGCGCGAGGCGCGCGACGCCCGGATCGCCGGGGACGCCGCCGCCCAGCTCGACGCGGCCCGCGACGCGCAGCGGTTGCTGCGGTGGGATCCCGAGCCGCGGTGGCTCGAGGCGGGGGCGCTCGAGGCGCTGGACCGGCCCGACGACGCGCGCGCCGCGTTGCGGGAGGCGATCGACCTGGAGCCCGAGCACTTCGTCGGCCACGTGCTGCTGGGCGATCTGGAGCTGCGCCTGGGTCGGCCGGACGACGCGCGCCGCGCGTACCGTGCGGCGTTGCGGTTGAACCCCCGGGACGCGGGGCTGCGCGAGCTCGCCGGCCGCTGAGGGCGCGCCGGTGCGGGTCGCGTTCCTCACCCACTACTTCCCGCCCGAGGTCGGTGCGCCCCAGGCCCGGCTCGACGGCCTGACCGCGGGGCTCGCGGCGCGCGGGATGGACGTGGCGGTGCACACGGGGTTCCCGCACTATCCGGACGGCCGGGTGCTGCCGCCGTACCGGGCGGGGGTCGTGCGTCGCGAGGACCGGGACGGGGTGCGGGTGGTGCGCTCGGCGGTGCTGCCGGTCGCCAACCGCGGCACGGTGCTGCGCCTGGCCGACCATGCGACGTTCGCGCTCGGCGCGGTGCTGTCGGGCCGGATGGTCGGGCGTCGCGACGTGGTGGTGGCGGAGTCCCCGCCGTTGTTCCTCGCGGTCGCCGCGGCCCGGTACGCCCGGGCGCGCGGGGCGGCGCTCGTGCTCAACGTCGCCGACCGGTGGCCGGAGAGCGTCGTCGCGGTGGGGGCGATGGACCGGGGCCGGCTCGTCACGGCCGCCGAGCGTCTGGAGGCGTTCGCCTACTCGCGGGCGACGGTCATCACCGCGCCGGCGGTGGGCCTGGCGCGGGCGCTCGACGAGCATCCCGCGGCCCGCGGCCGGGTGCGCCGGATCCCGCCGGTGGTGGCCGCGTCGAGCGGCCGGGTCGGCCCGGTGGCGCCCCGCCCCGGCCCGTTGCGGGTGCTGTACGCGGGCACGGTGGGGATGGCGCAGCGGCTCGACACGCTGATCGACGCGGCCCGGATCGTCGGGCCGGACGTCGTGCGGGTGGCGATCGCCGGGTCGGGCGCCGACGCCCCCCGGTTGCGGGAGCGCACCGTCCGCGAGGGGATCGACCACGTGCGCTGGCTGGGCACCGTGCCGCGCGACGACGTCGGCGGGTTGCTGGAGGACGCCGAGGTCGTCGCGGTGCTGCTGCGCGACGCGCCGTTGTTCCGCGACGCGTTGCCGACGAAGCTCGTCGAGGCGATGGTCGCCGGGCGACCGGTCGCGTTGTCGGCGGCCGGCGAGCCCGCCGTGCACGTCGAGCGCGCCGGGTGCGGGGTGGTGGCGCCGCCCGAGGATCCGGTGGCGCTCGCCGACGCGCTGCGCGGCCTGTGGCGTGACCGGGCGGGCCTTGTCGCGCGCGGCGAGCGCGGACGGGACTATGCGCGCATGTCGTTCTCGCCGGACGCGTCGATCGACGCGTGGGCGGCGCTGCTGACCGACGTCGCGGCCAGGCGGGCGTAGAGGCCCTGCAGGCGGGCGCGCTCGGTCGTCCAGGTCGGTGGGGCCTGCGGCGCGCTGGTGGGCGGCAGCGCGAGCGCGTCGTGGATCGCGCTGGCGATCGACGCCGGGTCGCCGGGGGCGGCGAGCCGCGCCGACGGCACGGTCGTCGCCAGGCGGCGCATCTCCGGCAGGTCGCTGGCGACGAACGGGATCCCCGCCGCCAGGTACTCGAACACCTTGTTCGGCAGCGCGAGCCGGTGGTTCTCGCACGTGTCCTCCAGCAGCGACGCGCCGACGGTCGCCTGGGCGGTGAGCCCCAGCAGGTCGCCGAGCGGCGCGGCGGGCAGGAACCGCACCCGGTCGGCGACGCCGTCGGCGGCCGCGATCGCCCGCAACCGGTCGGTGACGTCGGCCGTGCCGTCGCCGAGGAAGAGGACGGTGACGTCGTCCGGCAGGCGGGGCACGGCGCGCACGAGCGCGTCGCAGCCCCGGCCGACCGCCGGGGCCCCCTGGTGCAGGACGATCCGGGCGTCGGCGGGGAGGCCGAGTCGCCGGCGCACGTCGTAGGCGGGCGGTCCGACGCGCAGGTCGGTGACGTTGCGCACGACCGTCGGGCGCTCCGGCAGCCGGTACAGGTCGACGAGCCGGTCGGCGATCCCGTCGCTGACGGTGACGGTCGCCCGCGCCCGCCGGATCCCGACGGTCTCGATCGCCGCGACGAACCGCGCCCACCACCGGTCGCGGTACGGCACGCTCGTCGCCAGCTCGTGCGTGTCGTACACCACCGGCGCGCCGGTCACGCGGCGCGCGACGAGGCCCGGCAGCAGCATCGCGGCGTCGTGCACGTGGATGACGTCGGGCCGCTCGGCGACGACCCCGCGCACGAACCACAGCAGGAACGCGGAGCGGTACGCGGGGCGCGGCAGCCGGCGGCGCATCCATGCCGGCGGCAGGACGGAGCGCCGCGCGAACCCCAGGTCGTCGGCGGGGTCGACGGGGGCGAGCTCGACGACGGTGACGTCGTGGCCGGCGGCGACGAGCGCGGTCGCCTCGCGTCGCACCCGCGAGTCGTGCACCACCGACTTGTGCAGCAGCATCGCGACGCGCAACCGCGGCGCGGCGCCGGGCGTCGTCATCGGCCGCGTCGGAAGACCGCGTACGCCGGCTTGGGCTTGCCGTGCTCGTCGACGAGGCCCCAGTGGGTCTCGTACCCGTCGGCGGCGGACGGCTGGTCCTGCAGCGTGAACCAGCCGAACGCGGCGATGCGCGACGAGCGCTTGCGGGCGATCGCCAGCGCCGAGCGCAACCACGACGCCTGGGTGCCCCGCGACACGTAGAAGTTGAAGAACCGGTTGGCGTGGTCGGTGGGGAGCGTGAACTCGCTGAGGTACAGCTCCATCGGGTCGGCGCGGCGCGCCTTCCTCGACCGGCGACGGTCGATCCACCGGTCGACCCATCCGGCGAGGTGCCGCACCGACGACATGTCCGCCAGGCCGTGCTCCAGCCGCGGGTTCTTGAGGTTGGGGCGGCGGGCGGAGAACGGGTTGTGGCCGTACAGGTCCATCCGCGGCGGCTTGCCGTTGGGCAGGCGCATGTTGCGGATCCAGTCGCGCGGCGCGATGTGCCCGGTGGTGAACGTCATCCCGGCGATGACGAGGTTGCGCTTGCTGCGGGCCTTCAGCGCCCCGTAGGCGCGGTCGACGAGCCGGGCGTAGCGCCGCGGCGCCTCGCGATCGGCCTTCGACAGCGGCTGGGCGTAGGCGCGGGCCGGGGTGGGGGCCCAGTGGAAGTGCTGGTTGGGCTCGCCCCAGATCATCCATCGGCGCACCCGCGGGTAGCGCTTGGCGGCGGCGACGACGAAGTCGGCGTAGTCGCGGTCCGATGTCGGCGGGATGCTGAACGCCTGGCCGCCGTTGGCCCACCCGGGGGTGGCGCGCACCATGAGCGCCACGTCGATCTTCGCCTTGCGGGCGTCCTTGACGGCCTGGTCGAGCGCCGCCGGCCAGCTGTAGGCGGGGTCGTCGGGATCGCGGGGATCGTCGGGCCTGCGCGTGGCCACCTGGTTCCACAGCAGCTGGTACTGCCAGATCCCGACGCGCAGCTTCTTGTAGGTGGAGAACGCGTCGGTGGGACCCCAGATCGCCTTGCGCGACGACGGCAGCGACTTGAAGTCCTTCTTCGCCTGCTTCGACTTCTTCGCCCCGGACCGCTTGGCCTTGCCCTTCTGGGTTTTGCCGGACTTCGCCTTCGCGGCGGTGGCCGGCGCGGGATCCAGGCCCGGTGCGAGGCCTGGCGCGCCGGCGGCGCCGGACCAGACGAGCGCGGTGAGCAGGGCGACGATCAACGTCCGCGAGAACACCGTAAGCACTATAGGCTCCGTCTATGAATGAGACGCCGGTCACGGAGCCCCGGGGCGCCACCGCCGGCGCCGGTGCGACGGACCGCCGTCAATCAGTGTCGATCCAGCTCTCCGCGCCGACGTTCGGCGCCGCCGAGCTCCGTGAGATCACGGCGGCGATCCAGGACGGGTGGGTCACCGGTGGTCCACGCGTGGCGCGCCTGACGATGGGGTTGCGCAGCTACCTGGGGGTGGAGCACCTGACGTGCGTCAGCTCGTGCTCGGCGGGCATGAAGCTCGCGCTCGTCGAGCTGGGGGTGGGGCCCGGCGACGAGGTGCTGGTGCCGGCGGTGACCTTTGCGTCGTGCGCCAACCTCGTGGTGCACCAGGGGGCCGTCCCGGTGCTGGTGGACGTGGATCCCGACACGGGGCTCATCGACCTGGACGGGGCGCGCGACGCGGTCACCGAGCGCACGAGGGCGGCGTTCGTCGTGCACCTGCACGGCCGCCCGTTGGACATGGATGCGGTGGCGGCGTTCACCGCGGACACCGGGGTGCCGGTGATCGAGGACGCCGCCCATGCGATCGGCGCCCGGTGGCGCGGGCGGATGATCGGGTCGTTCGGCAACCCGACCGCGTTCTCGTTCCATGCGAGCAAGAACATGACGACGGTCGACGGCGGCGCGCTGGTCAGTCCGTCGCGTGACGCGGCCGACCGGGCCGGGTTGTTGTCGCGGCAGGGGATGAGCCGGCCGTCGTGGGATCGCCACGAGGACGAGGCGCCGGGCGCGTACGACATCGTCGCCCCGGGGTTCAAGTTCGCGATGCACGACGTCGCGGCCGCGCTCGGCATCCACCAGTTGAAGGCGTTGGACGAGCGCACCGAGCGGCGGTTGCAGCTGGCGCGCCTGTACGACGACGCGCTGGCCGACGTCGACGTGCGGGTGGCCCCGCCCGCCCCGGACCATGCGCGCCATGCGATGCACGTCTATGCGGTGCGCATCCCCGGTGGCGAGGCACGCCGCAACCGCGTCGCACGCGAGCTGAGTCGCGCCGGGATCGGCACGAGCGTGCACTTCCGCTCGTTGCACCTGCACACGTACTACGCGGAGTCGCTCGGCCTGGAGCCGGATGACCTACCCCGGGCCAGGGCGTACTCCGACGAGTCGCTGAGCCTGCCGATGCACCCGGGCCTGAGCGACGGGGACGTGGAGCAGGTGGTTGAGGCGCTGCGGGGGGCGTTGGGGGGCTGAGCGCGGCGTGGGGGGGCGGGTGGCGCGTCAGTCGCGGCCCGCGGCGGTTGGCGGCGCGTCCATGCGACCGAGCCGCCTGACGCGTGCGTCGACGACGGCCGGATCGATGCCGGCGGCGTCGGCGATCCAGGCGGGGGTGCGGCCGTGGGCGTCGAGCAGCGACCGGAGCGCGGCGTCCTCGAGGGCGGTCGGGTCATCGGTCCGCGACGGGCGGCGGGCCAGGCGACGAAGCGCGGCGAAGAGCACCCGCCGGTGCGATGGCGGAAGGATGGCGAGCGCACCGGCCGCATAGATGAGCGATACGACGATCGCGACGCCGAGCGTCGGGATCGGGTCCAGGTCGATCGGCCAGACCGCAGCGGCGAGCATGGCGGTCAGCGCGATGATGGCGAGCAGCCGCCACGTCGGGAGGGGGAGTGGGGTGGGGCCGCGTTGCGTGAGGACGAGCAGCACGGTGATGCCCGTGCCGTACCCGATCGCACCACCGACGACGACGCCGCCGGGGCCGAGGTGGCGTAGGACGACGAACGACACGCCGACGAACAGCACCGCGGCGGTGACGGCCAGGATGACGAACATGCGCCGCTTGTTCGGGAACTCGGCGATGCGGTAGGCCATGATGAAGAGCCCGTGCAGGGCGAAGTTCGCCGCCACGAGCGGGATGTACTTCGCGGCGTCGGCGTAGCTCGATCCCACGATCGCGACCCACCAGTTGGCCGAGGCCAGGAGGAAGAGCCACACGCCACCGGTGCCTGCCAGGAACACCAGGAGCACGGCTGCACTGACTTGCGTTCGTCCGTGCGTCTCGTCGATCGCCCGATGCTCGGGGTCGATCCGCATCGGGCCCCACGCCATGTGGAACGTGGCGGTCCAATACACGGCCAGCGCGCCGAAGCGTGAGGCGGCGCGGTAGAAGCCTGTGGCGTCGGCGTTCGCGAATCGTGAGACGAGGAGCAGATCTCCGAGTTGGATCGTCTGGAACGACAGGACGATCGGTACGAGTGGTGCTCCACGACGTGTGATCACGACGGCGTCGTGACGGGACGCGCGAGCCGCAAAGTACCCGCGGCCCATGACGAGGCCGACGGCGAGGGCACCGACGTTCCCGGTCGCGATGCCCAGCACTCCGGCTTCGAGTCCCAGGCCCGCCACCAGGAGCACCGCTGTCGCCCCGACCGTGATGAGCGATTGGCTGAGGACCGTCACGAAGTACGCGAGGGGGCGACGGTCGATCCTCAGCAGGTTGGCCGTGAGGCGAGCGGTCGCCCCTGCGGTGCCTGCGAGTCCGGCCATTGCGAGCAGATGCGCGGGCTCGGCCTGGTGGAGGACTTGGGCTTCTAGGAGGTTCCCGCCGAGGACGAGCGGGATCGTCACCGCCGCGCCGACGCCGGCGATCATCAACGCTCCGGTGGTGGCCGCCCTGGCGGGGTCGCTCACGGTGGATCGACGTTCGTCGTCACCGACCCCGTCGTCGTCTCCGGTGCTTCCGAAGACGGCCGCCATCGTGCCTTGGAGCGTCCCCAGGCTGGCAAGGACGCTGACCCCCGTCGCCAACACGAGCAGCACCGCGAGCTGGCCGAACTCCCAGGTCTCGAGCGACCTCGCCAAGAGAGCGAGGTTGACCATGCCCGCCACGACGACGGTGATGTTGGCGGTCGCGTAGACCGATTGGTGGCGCCCGACGCGCGCGGCAATCTGCGCGACGCCTGCGTTGGCCTGCGAGCGCTCAGATGGTCGCGTGGGCACGAGTGAGGAGGGGCTCGCGGGATTCATCAGGGCTGACGGAACGTCGTGCACGGCGATCTGGTCGGAAAGGCACCGCGGGGAGTCGGAAGCCCCGGCTTCGGGCTCCGCGCCTGATCTGCACTTGAGTAAGTCGTGTGGCTCGGGCACGGTACGAGTGTCCTCCGGTGCCCATCACTCTTCAGCGGTCTGCGCTGAGGTTGCGTGCATGGCCGACGACATGACGGGAACTCGCCGCACGGTGGTCAGTGCGGAAGTTCTGGGGAGGATGACTTGGCGCACGATCAGTCGGGGTCTAGCTCTCGAAGACTGGGAGGCCGGATGCGACCACTCCCGCGGCGCGCCGCAGCGCGTTGTGCGTCTCGCGGAGCTCCGACGTATGCGAACTTCCCCGAACAGCGGTGAGCAGTACTGGGGCTCCCGCGGCGTCGAAACGCGTCATGACGAGGTGGCGAAACGCGAGTGTGGACCGACCACTCCACAAGGCACGATCGTCGGGGCTCCCAGCCGTGCGCGCGCAATGTGCGAACCATGCGACATGGGCGGCGATGTGATGTGTTGACATGGGGGTGCGACCGCGGGGCGTGGTGGTGGCAGCACCGGTGCGGGGATCAAACAACGAAGTCCACGCCCACTCCGCTCCCTTCACCACTGCGTTGCGCACCGTGTTGTCGTCCAATCCGGCGTCGAGCATCTGAGCGAGGCTGTCGCCGACCTGGCCTTGTCGCGCGTCGCCATCGGGACGATGTCGCACGGGCCACATGCCATCATCCGAGAGTGCGGCTGCCAAGTTCCGAGCTTCATCGGCGGAACGACTACGCTCGCCGTTGGTCCACGACGAGAGAGCCCACGCCGCACGGCGCTGTGGAAGATCAGCCCAACTCGGTGGAGGTCGATCGGGAAGTTGGCGGTCTGCTGGCTCGGGTTCTGTGGAGCTTTGGAGACCGTCAAGGAAGCGTGACAGGCGCGTGCGTGCGGGCTCGACATCGTCGATGCGTGGCACATAGGTCCCGTCGCTGTGTCGCGCTAGCGCAGCGAGTGCCAGCAACAACCAATCGCGGCCAGAGCGTTCGAGGGAATCGGGACGGTCATCGAGTCTGCCGTCCGCAAAATAGCCACTTGAAAGATCGCCTGTTACGGGGCGAAACATGGTTGCTAGGAGAAACGACAAGGTCCTGAGCGCCGCGCGAAGATCTAGATCTGCTGCTGCGACGACGAAATACAAGAGGTAGTAGCTGCGGATCGGATATGGGCCGATGCCGTGGCGGTGCATGAGCCACACATGCTCGCCATCTATCTCATCTTCGAAATCAACGACATTCGGGACTATCCCGCTTGGATGCTGCAGGTCGACGAGTCGACGGACGATGCGTTCAGCGTCGCGTCGCGCGGCAGGGAGTCCGACGAGTCGGTCGATCTCTGTGAGGAGGTGGGCGTCCCAAGAGGCGTAGGGCGTGCGGCGCTCTCGTACGTAGTCGCCATAGGCGATATCGCCCGTCGGGGAGAGATGGCTAGAGGAGTACGCGACGACGTCTTCGATATACGCGCGCGCTCGAGTACACTTATCGGCCGGCGGTCGCGCGTGGACGTACTCGGCAAGGTAAGCACCGACCCATGCTTCGTAGTTGACGGCCGTTCCTTGTCGGTCGGTCTTGTCATCGTCAGGATAGAGTCGCCAAACCGGCCGGTTGTTCCATGTGACGCGTCCCACGTGGAGCTCAAGAAAGTCGAACACCCGTCGAGCGGCTGCGAGGTGGCGCTGGTCGCCTAGTAGGCGGAACGAGCGGTGCAGCGCGATGCCCGGAACCGCTGCATCGATCGTGTATTCACGATCTGGGAAGGTGGTTTCCTTGGTGGCTGCCGCCCCATAGATGACGCTTGGCACCGCGCTGCGGGCGTAAGCCCAGCCGCCGGACGGCGCTTGGCGGGCAACCAGCCGGTCGCCGATCGATCCGATCAGCGACTGGGCGCGCTGCTTGGTCCGTTGATCGGACGTCGCCTCAGAAATGTCGCTGAGCGCGATAGCGAGGTGACCTTGAAGACGCGGAGAGAGAGCTGCACTGCTCGCGTCAATCTGGTCAAACAGTTGTCGAAGCAGAAGGTTGAGGTCGCTACTGGAAAACTTGAGCTCCGTGGTCGTGCGATTGGTCCGAAGGTTCGCACGCAGCTCTCCGCGGTCCAAGCGCGGATCGGTGATCTCCATTTGCGGAAGCGCAGGAGCACGAGGTGCCAGTCCGGAAGCGAGCGCGGAGAGGTCATCGCTCGTCGCCACGATGGCGAGCGGGACCCAAGGGCTGGTGTCGAACGCCGACGCGCCGTCGGGTCGAGCGCGGGCGAGCAATCGCTCGCTGTCGATTCTCGCGCGGACGATCTCTTCGACAAGGCCAGTAGCGATCGGCCGTTCGCCTGCGACATGTGCCGCGACGGCGGCCTGCGCAAGGTGCGCGGTGTGCAACCTAGGCCCTCGCGGGGCGTCCGCCAGTCGTCGGCGCAAAGCCATTCCGATCGACATGCGGAGATGTTCGTCGCCGGCGGCGATGAGAGCGAGAGGCAAGGCTGTCCGCGCGAACGCCGATAGGTCCTCGATGTGGTCGAGGCGGTTTACGGCGCGCCCGAGGCGATGGCGGAGCATCGTCGATATTTCATGGTCCGCTGAGGCGGCTGCAACGTGAGCGGCTCTCCATGCCCACGCGAGCGTCGAACGAATCTGGAGAGGCGAGCCTCCTGCGTCGGCGACGTGGTCGAGAATGCTCCGGCGTTCCTGGGACTCGCGCCAACCCGCATCGAGGTGGAGGGCGTAGCCCACGACGTTCAAGGTCGGCGGCGGGTGATTGCCATGAACGTCCGCGTGGGCGATCGCTTGCTTTCGGGCTACGGCGCGTGCGGTTGGATCCTTGATGCGCTCAGCGATCCAAGCATGGAGTAGCGTGATCCACGCGTTCGGCGTCGAGGAGGTAAAGGTACGAGGTGTGCCGTTGGCGGCGCGACGCAGGTGCCAAGTGTCGAGATAGGCCCCGACGATGCGGAGTGGGGCGACCGGTTTGTCGGCCACGGATCAGAGAGAGACGAGCGCGTCGCTGCCTAGGAGGATGGTCGGATCCTCGTCTATCAGGGCGCTTAGTTGTACCGAGTCGACCACCTCGAGACCTGGATGATGCGCGATGTGGTCGAGGGTTCGCTGGAACCATTCGGTGATCTTGGCCGACGGCCCTCGCCAGGCACGACTGTTGTCGGAGCGGCGCATCTCCATGAGGCTGTAGCTGTGGAGGATGTAGGTGACGACCCGAACGCCCTCTCGATGCAGCGCGTCGAGCGCGCCGAGTTCGAGTGGACCTAGGGTTTCGTCCCACGGACGCGGCTCAAAGCGCCGGAGCTGAGACCCATGCCTGACTGCCGTGATTGGAAGCTCGATGAGGTCTCGGTAGCGAAATGGTGCGTTCCCGACCGCGCGGTCTCGACATATGGTGTGCCGGTCGAGCCACGTGTGGTCGTAGGAGGAATCAAACGCAAAACCTAGCTCGGCGAGGGCATCGATGAGCTGATCGGAGCACCGGTAGGCCCCGGCGCGATACGCGGTAGGCGTGTGTCCTCCCGTCAAGCTAGCGAGCTGATCCGCGAGCGTGCCGTGAATCGCCTTCATCGTCTCGGTCGGCCACTCGAGGATGTTTTTGGACAGGGGGCGTTCGATGTCAAACTCTGCGAACCACGATTTGTCGAGCGTAGTGAGATGTGCGTGCAACTGCACGTCGTGTCCGTCGGAGTTGCAGATCCGAATTGTTTCTGTGAAGTCGGCATCGCCGAACCAGCCGTACGCGCTCATGTCGACCATGACGACGGCTGGGAACCCGTAGGGGCGTAGAGCGTCGAAGATCAGCGGCAGGCCACCCGTCGCTCGTGGGGAGGCATCTGCGAGGCGTCGGATGTGTGGTTCGCGGGACGCCAGGTCCCGGAACTGCTGCCTGTCCCTTCCGACGAGGGAGTAGCCACCGCTCGAGCGCGCTACAACGCCCGCCTCGATGAGTGCGTCGATGTCGGAGGGTAGGTGGCCGTTGACGCAGTAGCTCCAAAACCCGTTCTCGATCGTCCGGTTGGTCTCTGTGTCGATCGTGAACAACACATAGGTTGGCTCTCCGCGCCGAACGCGATCGCTGCGTATCTCGGCGGGAGCGGGAGGCGGAGCGTCCGTCGCGGATGCTTCGACGCGCGTCGGCGTGGCCACTGGATCGGCCAACCGTCGTCCGATGAACCACGTCGTTCGCTGACCCGAAAACGGATCCGAATACTGAAACTGCTCGGCTTGGAACCCGCCACTAGCCAAGCTCTCCATGATGCGCTGGCGGCCGACGGTGATGCTAGGGACCTTGTAGTCGTCTGGGTAGTAACCACCGAGATTTTCCAGCCACGCCTTGGGTGTCGCGGGATCGTCCCCTGCGGTGAGTCGCGCGTCGTCGATGTGAATGACAAAAAGGCCCCCAGGGGCCAACACCCGCCGTGTGGCCGCGATCGCCGCGTCTATCTCAAGGATGTAGTCAAGGACCTGACACGCGGTGACGATGCCGAACGCGCCGTCGTCGAACTCCTTGAGGTCGCGGATGTCAGTCGTGATCTTGCGGCCAACGAGTGCCGCGACCACGACGTCCGGAAAATTGGCGCGAAGCACGTCGGCAGTGGCACCGATGCCGGCGATGTCCAGCGCCTTCCCCGGCAGACTATGGCGGTCTAGCCAAGGGGCAACCTGCTCGTCGTAGACGAGGCGGAACGTCCTCGTTCGCGGTCGCGACGCGCACACCTCGCAGTGCAGAGAGCCGCGCTCGGGACGCTGGCCACGGAGTAGGGCGTCTTGGACCGAATCGTCGCAGATATTGCAGGTCATGGAGAGGGTCGCCGTGTCGCTGTCCGGGCGCGTAGTGAGGTGGCTACGGTCCAAGCGGAGCCTACCCGACTAGCGACTTCTCCCATGAGCCTTAGTTCGACTGAAGCGTTTGAGTCAGGGACTAAGCTTCCGTCGATCGGAGGGTATGACGTGGCTGGCTGCCCACCAATCGGCCGCCTCGCTGGCCGTCACGTCGAGCCGCCCGTCCCTGGGCAGGTCGCGAAGCAGTTCGAAGAGGTGCTCCTGGTTGATGTCGGGGTGGTTCATCACTTGGAGGAGTCCGCCGGCCCTCCGAAAGTGCTCGGCCATCTGCATGATGCGATCGCTGTTCACATCGCCGTCGCGCATCGACCGGTCGAGCGACTCGTGGTGCGGCAGGCAGATGATGTCCAGGACGTCGATCCCGCCGTCCGCCGTCAACGCAGGGAACCGGTGCGGATGCATGTGCGCCCGCTGGATCAGCTCGGTGTACCGCAGCCCGGCGGCGTGGGCCCATAGGACGTTCGGTGCGCCCTGGTAGCGAAAGCAGTCGGCCGCCCCGTGTGCGCAGGAGCCGGTGAGTCGGACCTTGGCGGCGCGCTCGATCCGTCGCCGCTCGGCATCTGACGGCGGTCCCAATCGCTCGGTGTGCCACGCGACCTCGTGACGTGGGTTGGCCGCGGCCGCTTTGATGGCACGTCGTCCCGCGAGCGGACCCGGACCCCGCCGGTGCTGGCGGCGCTCGCCGGGCGCGGCACCGACGTGTCGGGCCCGCCAATACCACGTCGCGCGGGTACCGAGGCGGTCGTGGGCGTCCAGTCGCCATTGGACCTCGCGCCGGCGGAGCGGGCGATCGAAGTCGTGACGGACGTTGAGCGCCCATCCATGGTCGCTCGGCCACGGGTCGATCCGGACGAACGGGCGGTTGGACGCTTCGTGGAGCTGCGCCAACAGCGCCAGCGCAAGCACCTCGAAGCCGAGCGTGCGGGGGCTGCTTCGCATCTCCGCACCGTCGAACGGCTCGCTGGTGTGGGCCTGGGTGATGGCGCCGAGCAGGCCGAACGACGCGACGGTGAGCGTCCCGCGTCGGACGACGGCGGGCCATGCGCCCCCGGCCGGGGAGCGCCACTCCGCCAAGACGGCCGTGTCGGGCCCGACCGACCAGTGCTCGACGTCCCATCCGGGGCGGCGCCAGGCCTCGGCCTGGCGCGGCGTCACGTCGACCCCGGGCGTGAGTTGCCAATCAAGCGCCGGATCACGGTCGATCGGTCGGATCCGCGTCGGCTCGATCTCGCCTCCCGGTGCGGCGCCGAAGCCGTTTGCGGCTGTGGCAGTGCGGGCGTCGGTGACGTGCAGCCGCAACGAACGGTCTAGCGGCCCGTGCGCCGTCGCTCCGAGCAGGTCGAGGAGCTCGAGCGGCACGGGTGCCTCCAACAACACCGGCCCTTCGTGCGCCTGCACGCGTGCGAGCAGTTCTGGCGTCCAGCGTGCGGCGGGCAGACGGCCGATCACCAGCGGCGCCAGACGGTCCGTCTCGGTCAGCAGCGACGTGGGAGACCGCGACGCCCACCGCAGCACGCCGTGCTTCTCCAGCACGACGCGCAACGCGGCGACCCAATAGCCGCGGCCCTCGTCGCGGAATACGGCATGCTCGTCCGCGCGATCACCGAGTACGACCAGCACTATGCGGCCAACTCGTCGTACAGCGACACGAGCTTGCGCTGCTCGCAGTCCCAGTTGAGCTGCTCCGCCGCCGCGGCCGCGGCCCGTCGCTTGTCGCGTAGCGCCTCGGGATCGGCGAGCAAGCCGTTGATCGCACGCGCGATGTCGGACGGGTCGTACGGATCGAACGTCACGCCGAAACCGTATCCCTGGACGAAGCGCGTGATCTCGGGCACGGCGCTGCCGGCGACCGCGACGCCGGCGTTGACGTACTCGAACATCTTGTTCGGCGTCGTGTAGTAGTTGTTGAGTCCAACCGGCTGGTACGGGATGACGCCGATGTCGGCCCCCGCGGTGTACGTCAGCAACTCCTGCTGGGGCACGGGCGGCACCATGCGCACGCGCCCTTCCAGGCCCCGCTCGCGAATGGTGGCGGCGAGTTGCTCCTCGATCGTGCCCCAACCCATGAGGACGAGCGTGGCGCTCTGGATGTCTTCCGCGGCGGCGATGAGCTCCTCGAGACCACGCCCGGGGGCGTACCCACCTTGGTACAGGACGATCGGCGTCGTCGAATCGAGCAGCCCTGCGTGTCGACGGAGCGCGTCGGACGACGAGAGCTGGGGCCTGGCCGTTCGCGGTGGGCAGTTGAGGAGGATCGTGGGTGGGTCCAGCTTGTGCCGCTTGGTGAGCTCGCCGGCGATCGACTCGCACACGGTGATCACGCGCGTCGCGCGCGGCGACAGCAGCCGCTCGGCGACGCGCCACACGGCGCGCTCGCGGCGCGACAGCCCGCTGACGTCCGGGTACAGCTCGTGTGCGTCGAAGATCAACGGCTTGCCGGTCCGACGCGCCACCAGCCACGCGACCGGCATCGTGTTCAGATCGTGGGCGTGGAACGCGTCGAATCCCCCGCTCTCGGCGACCTTCGCCGCGCGGCGGTAGTAGTCGAGGTACATCAGTGGCTTGTGGAACCACATCACCGCGCGGTAGCTCCGCGTGCTGACTGCGACGTCGACGTGCCTGATCCACGTCGAGGTCGGCCCCGGCGCGGTCACCCGCGGTGCGCGAACGGTCAGGGGGCGGGTGGTCCGAGCCGGCGCTTGAGGCTGCTTGGCGAGGATGTCCGCGACCTTGATCGCACGCGAACGCTCGGCCCGGCGGCGGTAATAGTGACGCCGCAAGCGGGGCACGCGGCGTAGGACGCGCCAACGAGCAGCCTCGTACGGCCGTCGAACGGTCCGGGGAAGCCGTTCCGCGAGCGTCGCGCCATCCGGCTTCGTGATGCGCAGGACTGGCAGCCGCAGCACCACGCCTCGCCGTCGGCGTCGCAGCCGGGACCGGCGGGCGTTTGCCCGCGTGAACCGCGCCCAGCGCAACAGTCGGTAGTGCGGAGGGTTGCGATCGATCCGGGTGATCGTGAACCCGTCACGCTCTTCGCGGGGCGTCGTCGTGCGGTCGAGCACGCAGACGACCTCGACCGCTCGGCCGCTCGCCACCAGGGTCTGTGCCTCCTTGTGGACACGGACGTCGCGAGCGCCGTTGTTGTAGACGAACATGCACACGCGACGGATGGGCGCGTTGCCACCTCGATCGCCGCCACCGCGGTTCGTGGTTGCTTCGCCGCGTGTCATGAGCCGGCGGACGCGAGGGCGAGCGGGATCCACGGGCTCGTCTCAACCCGGTCGTCACCGGCGGCGCGCGCGATGAACGGCTCGCCGTCGCAAGGTCGACGGTGGACCAACTGTCGGAGGAGCGCGATCGCTTCATCGGCCGCGCCGGACGCGCTTGCAGCGGCCGCGACCTGTGCGACGACGGCCGACGCAGCGTCCTGGGGCAGCGTCGAAGCGAGGCGGCGCGCCAGCGCGTTGGCCTGCGCGTGAAGCCCGGACCCGGGGCGAGCGCCGTCGGCGGCGAAGTACGTGGCGCGCGCGGCCAGCGAGAACTGGGCCGTGTCGGCACCGGTCGGCTCGAGGGTGGCGAGGCCGGAGGATGCGTACTCCGTCCAACGTCGGTGCTCCCGCTCGGCGATCGGGCGGGTCCGCCAGTTCATGAATGGCAGGGCACCTGCGGTGAACGCGAGCCGCATCGTGCCCGCCAGGAGTCCGTGCACGGCCCCCGGCCGTGCCCCGGCCTGGAGGATCGCTTCCAAGATCGCCGTCGGCGGATCGTCGAGCGGTAGTCGGCCGTAGGCGTTGGCCCATGCGAGGCCGACGAGATCGGTTGCGGGACGGTGCCCGTCATCGAGGATGAGCTGCGACCAAGCCTGAAGATTGTCGAGCGCGTTGGTCGCGACCGGAGACCCGGCGGGCAGCGGGCAACGCGCCACGGCCAGCGCGGTCAACCCCGTCAGGTCGGCCTGCTCGAACGGCGTGCCGCCGAACCGTCGTGAGCGTCGGTTGAACAGCGCCACGTAGCCACGGCAGAGCGATGCCCGATCGGACGTGTCAGGCGACTGCATCACTCGGATGCCTGAGCCTCGTCCGGGCGTTGCTGCGCGGGGGCCTCGTCGGTCGCCATGCCCTGCGGCTCGTCCTCGAGCGCGAGGCGGATCTGTGCGACGAGGACGCGGACGGTGCCGACGAGGATGTCGCTCAGGCTTCCGTCGCCGACCGTCGGATGCTCCGCCGCGAAGCGGATGCCTTGGACCACAGGGTCCTCACGGACGAGCTTGGCCTGCTTGAGCAACTCGTTGAAGACTCGTGCGACCGGCCAAGGGCACCCCGACGCAGGCGGAAACTGTGCGAGCTCGGCGTGCAGCGACGCGAGCTTCTGGTCGAGGCGCTGGATGTCGTCGGTCATGGGCGGGGATCTCGGTCGACGGTGGGCGAGGGTGAAGTGTGGCGCACGTAGCGGGCAAGGCCCCAGAAGAGGTGGGCCTCCTGACGGGGGAACGTGCTGTCGTCGACGGCCGTGTACCGGAAGCGGCCGCTGGCGTCACGTCCGTGGCGGTCGACCATGCGGGCCACGAGCGCTTCCAGGAGTGGGGGCGACGCAGCGGTGGGGTGGGCGACGAGCTCACCGATCATCGCGCCGTAAGCGGCGAGGCGAGACTCGGTCTCGAATCGCGCCATGAGCGTGGGGCCGTCACGCACGACCATGACATCACGACGACGACGGAGCCGATCCGTGAACTCGTCGTCGCGGCGCAGGAGCAGGACGCGCTCGCGGAGCGTGCCGTCTCCGCGGTGGAGATGTCGTGCAGCGAAGCGGTGCGCGGACGACCTGGGGTCGTGGTCATGCGTGTCGAGTCCGGCTTGCGCGTAGGTGTGATGCAAGGCGTCGACGACGTCCGACGGCCGCAAGCGTCCCCGAGCTGTGCGATCGGTCTCGCCGTAGCGCCAGCCGCCACTCACGTCCTGCGTGCTGCGCACGAACTCGCGCGTCGCCGTCACCGCGGGCGTGACGTCGGCCCCCACGTGGGGTATCGAGGCGACCAGCGCGGCGGTCGTCATCGACGCCACGTTGGGAACGACGAAGGGCAGCGTCGGGGCGTACCACGGTGCGGCGCCACGTGGGCCGACTCGCCAAGGGATGTCGTAGGTCAGGAACTGCACCGCACTGGCCAACAGAGCGGGGGCGGTGCGATCGTCGACGCACGTGCAGGCAACGGCCAACGCACGCGCCACGGTTGCCGTCGTCACGGTGTAGATCCCGTCCGCCGGCGCCGAGCGCCAACTGAAGCCCAGTCCCCAACCGAGGCCCCGAACGCTGCGAACGGCGCACTCCTTCAGCTCGGACACGAGACGCGAGGACTGCTCGAGCCACCAGGCGTCTTGCGTGGCCGCGTAGAGCTCGCAGCACCCCTCGAGGTACAAGGCCATCGCCATCGGATGGTGGATCGGATGCGCATGGAAGGCGTCCGATCCGAAGCCCAAGCCCATCGGGTCGCCGTCCGTCACGTGGCGGGCGAGCAGTTGGAGCACGTGGTCGGCCTGACCGGCCGATTCGATCTCGGTCGACACCGTCGGTGCGCTACGGCCGCCCGATGCGCTTGACCGCCACTCCCGCCGCACGCAACGCATCCACGTCGACGACGCCTCGGCCGTCCACGACGGCTCGCGCGCCGTCGAGGGCTTCGGCGGCCAGATCGCGGTACTCGGCGTGGTCGGCCTGGACGATCACCCCGTCGACAGGGTGGCCGTCGAACGGCTCCAGCCCGAGCGCCCGAAGCTCATCGTCGGTGTAGAGCGGGTCGCTCACCAGGGGCGTCGCTCCACGATCGCGTAGCGCGTCGAACACGTCGAACACGCCCGAGAACGCGGTCTCCTTCACGCCGCCGCGATAGGCGGCTCCCAGGACGTGCACCCGGGCGCCGTCCAGGGACCCGCCGAGCAGGTCGCGGAGCAGATCGACCGCGTACGACGGCATCTCCAGGTTCGACGCGCGGGCGGCGGCCGGGACGCGGGCGTCCGGATCGCCCGCCAGGTAGAACCGCGGGTACACCGGGATGCAATGGCCGCCGACCGCGATCCCGGGACGGTGGATGTGCGAGAACGGCTGCGAGTTCGACGCGTCGATGACACGGTCCACGTCCACCCCGATCGCGTCGGCGTGGCGGGCCAGCTCGTTGGCGAACGCGATGTTGATGTCGCGGTACGTCGTCTCGGCCAGCTTCGCCAGCTCGGCCGCCTCGGCCGATCCCATGCCCCACACCTCGGCCTGACGGATGAACGTGCGGTACAGCTCGACCGCACGGGCCTCGCCGGCATCGGTCAATCCGCCCACGAGCTTGGGATAGGTCTCCAGGTCCGCGAAGATCCGGCCGCTGAACACCCGCTCGGGGCTGTGGACCGTGAAGAAGTCGGCCTCGGACCGCAGCCCGCTGAGGTCGGCGAGCATCGGCGCGACCCGCGACCGGGTCGACCCGGTCGGCAGGGTCGTCTCGACGCTCACGACCGTGCCGGCCTGGAGTCCCCGGCCCACGTCGGTCAGCGCGGCGTCCATCACCCGCCAATCGGGTCGTGCCTCGCGGTCGACGATGAGGGGCGGCACGACGATGACGAGGTCCGCGCCCGCGGCGACCGCCGCGGTCGTGTCGCCCGACACCGTGAGGCGTCCCGCGTCGACGACCTCCGTCAGGTAGTCGTCCAAATGCGCCTCGCCCGGGAACGGGGCCCGGCCCGCGGCGACCGCGTCCCGTACGCGAGGGTCGATGTCGCACCCGACGACGTCGTGCCCCGCCCGCGCGATGTGCACGGCGATCGGCAGGCCGATCTTGCCGAGCGCGACGACGACGGCCCTCATGCCGCGCCCTGCACCGTCGCCAACGAGACCGTCGATCCGGTCGAGGCGCTCTGCAGCGCGGCCTCGGCGGCCCGCAGCACGCACAGGCCCCGCTCCAACGACACGACGGGCGCGTCGTCGTCGCCCGTCACCAGATCACGGAACGCCTCCAGCTCCACCCGCAGCGGCTCACGCTGCTGGAGCGCGTACCGGGTGACGTCGCCCTCGCTCACGCCCTTGAACTGCTGGCTCTGCGTCCACTCGATCCGCACCCGGCCGTTCTCGTAGAACTGCAGCTCGGAGCGCAGCGAGTCGGCGACGAGCATGCCGTCGGTGCCGAGCACCCGGGTGCGGCGGGTCTTCGTCGGGGTGAGCCAATCGACCTGCAGGTTGAAGCTGACCCCGTTCTCCAGGTCGCCGGTCACCATGACCAGGTCCTCGTGCTGCCGGCCGGCGCGGAACTGCGTGCGGGCGGCCAACGACGCGACCTCCGCTCCGCCGAGCCACATCGCCAGATCCAGGTCGTGGGACGCCAGGTCCTTGACGACGCCGACGTCGCGGATGCGGTCGGGGAACGGTCCGCTGCGCTCGCCACTGATGGCGACGACGTCGCCGATCTGCCCGTCCGCGATCCGACGACGCATCTCGCGCAAGGCCGGATTGTGGCGCTCGACATGGCCGACAGCGCCCCGGACGCCGGCCCGCGCGCACGCGTCGATGACGCGCTCCGCCTCCGCGACGGAGGCCGCGACGGGCTTCTCCACCAGCACGTGGCATCCCGCGGCCGCAGCCGACTCGACCACCGGCAGATGGTGCTCGGTCGGGACCGCCACCACGAGCATGTCGGGCCGGTCGCGCTCGACCAGCTCCTCGACGCTCGACCGCAGGAGCGCCGGATCGGCCAGCACGCCGTGCACGTCGCCGGCGCCATCGGCCGCGCCGACGAACCGCACGCCATCCAGGGATTGGAGGAGGCGCGCGTGGTGGCGACCCATCATGCCCAGGCCGACGACGGCGGCGGTGAGCGGTGGGCGAGCCTCGACCTGCATGCGGCGCACACTAACGTCGCGGCACCGGTGGTGACGCCGCTCGGGGCGGGCCGTCATCCGAAGTACCATCATCGGGATGCCCGAGGTCTCCACCGACCACTGGGAGGCCGCGGTCGAGGCGTACCAGGCGCAGCTCCGCGCGTACTTCGACGAACGCGGTCGCGGCGACACCGTCGCGACCCAGCGCACCATCCAGATCAACTCGACGCTTGTGCCCAAGCGGGGCGATGCGCTCGTCGGGCACCTCGAGCGCCTGACCCCCACCACCCTCCGCGACCGGGACGTTCTCGAGGTGGGCTCCGGGTTCGGGGCGCTCGGCACCTACCTGGCGACCACGCACGGTCCACGCTCGCTCGTCGGGATCGACCAGCAGGCAGACCTCATCGGGGTCGCGACGCGTGCCGTGCACGGAGCCGGGCTCGACGACGCGATCCGGTTCGCCCAGGGCGACATGGTCGACCTGGCCCCCGTCGCCGACGGGTCGATCGACGTGGTGCTCGTCAACAACGCGTTCCTCTACCTCACGACCCGCGACGCGATGACCGCGGCGCTCGGGGCGTTCCGGCGCGTGCTGCGGCCCGGAGGGTGGCTGCTCATGTACCACGCCAACCGGTGGCGCTGGACCGAGCCGTTCACCGGGGACCCGATCGTGCACCTGCTGCCGGCGCCCGCCGCCCGGCAGGTGTGTCGGGCGACGGGGTGGCGCCACAACCACGGACGGGTCAAGTTGCTGTCGCCACCCGCGACCCGGCGGCTGGTTCGCCGGGCGGGGTTCGCTGACGTGACCGTCGAGCCCGCCGGGACGACGGGGCGACGCCGCGGACCGGGACGTCACGTCTCGGGGTTCTTCGCGGTGGCCGGTCGTCGCCCGAATGGCTGATTCCGGGAGCGAGGCCCGCCACCACCGGGCGTGACGTGTACACCGTAGTCGCGTGTGGTTCGCCCGACGAACGTCCTGAATTTCCCCGAGCCGGTGGGGAGCGCCTATAGGCTTACGCCGTCCCAGGCAGGCGTCCCTCGCGCCCGCACGAGCACACTCTAGGAGTTGCCCCGCCTCATGACCGTCAAGAAGCGCACGATCGCCGCGGCGTCCACCGTGGCCCTCATGGCCGGCGGTGGCGCCGCCCTCCTCGTCGGACCGGCATCCGCCCAGTCCCCCTACTGCAACCTCCCAGCCGGCACACCGTCGGTCGAGCTTCCCGCGCCGTTCTACTGCATCCCGATCATCCCGACGACGCCGACGACCACGACGCCGACGACCACGACGCCCGAGCCGACGCCGGCCAAGCTCCCGTCGACCAAGGCGAACAACAAGAAGGTGTCGAACGCGATCGCCAAGCAGCTCCGCAAGAAGAAGTACGGCTCGCAGCTGCGCCGCACCAAGAAGGCCGTGCGGATCACGGTCAAGGGTGCGCGGCCCGGCAAGTACACCGTGACGGTCACCCGCAAGGGACGCAAGGGCTCGATCATCAAGGGCAGCAAGACGATCAAGGGCAGCACCACCAAGACGCTGCGGCTCAACCTGCGGTCCACCGCGTCCGGCCGCAAGTACCTGCGCCGCATCAAGAGCAAGCGCATCACGCTCCGCGTCAAGCTCGTCTACCGGACCACGTCCGGCAAGAGCAAGCGCACGACGACCAAGAACGTCAAGGTCCGCATCCGCTAGCGCACCCTTCGCTCGGGCCCGCTTGAAGGATCGCCCGGGGCCCGCCCCGGCGACCCGCACCCACCCAGGGTCGGGCGACCCGCACCACGCACGGCCCGCACCGCGGGGGACGAGATCCCCGGCGGGGCGGGCCGTTCGTCGTTCTGGCGACGTCCGACGGTGATCAGTCCGACGGTGATCACCGGGGCGGCGCCGGACCGGGGAGGCGGGTGGTCCCGCCCGACTCATCCGTCACGCGGGAAGCCGGCGGCCACGGCCTCGGCGGACCACAGGACCACGGCTTCGGCAGACACCAGGACCACGCCATCGCGGCTCGGGGCCGCGCCCGACGCGCGCCGGTCAGGCGGCGTCGCGCTCGAGGAGGACCCGCAGCGCGGCGGTCTGCATCTGCAGGGCATCGGACTGCCGCTGCAGCACGTCGGTCTGCTTCGTCAGCGCAGCGGTCTGCTTCTGGGATTCGACCGCCTGGGCGTCGAGCCGCACGTTCTGCCGGCGGAGCTCCTCCAGGTGCAGGTCGCTGGTCTGGCGCAACGCGCGCATCTCGTCGCGAAAGGCGTCGCGGTCCTGGTCACGTGCGGCCTGTTGCTCCTCGCGCATCGCGCGGAGCTCTTCGTACTGTCGGTCGAGATGGGCGGCGCGCTGCTCGCTCGCTGCGATGTCGTCGGCGCGCAGGATCCGCAGCTCCTCGAGGATGTCCGCGATCCGTCGCTCGATCCGCTCGGCGTCACGCATGGTCCCATGGTCCCGCACGACGCGTGACGGAACAAGACCGATGCGTGCCGACTCGGCGCCGACGTGCAACGACCGGTCGGTGGGGGCGGGGGTGGTGGCGGTTGGGGACGTGGGGGGTCCGGTTCTGCCGCCACTCCGGGGGCGGGGCCGCGGGCCGGATGGCCACGCGGCGTGACGGCGCGGCCGGTCGGGGTCGGGTCAGTCCGCGGCGATCGCGATCGCCTGGTCGACCAGGCGGCGGTCGGCGGGGTAGGTCAGGAGCGCCTTGGCGTCGTCGGGGGCGAGCCAGCGCAGCTCGTCGACCTCGTCGTTGGCGACGAACGCACCGCCGGTCAGGCGCAGCAGCCAGTACCGCACGAGCTTCGGACGGTCGTGGTGGTCGCGGTAGCGGACCTCGGGGAGCTCGGGTCCCAGCTCCACCCGCAGTCCCGTCTCCTCCAACGTCTCGCGCACCGCGGCCTGCTCGAACGTCTCGCCCGGATCGAGCTTGCCCTTCGGCAACGACCAGTCCTCGCGGTACGGCCGGTGCACCACCGCCACCAGCCCGTCCCGGACGATCACCCCACCGGCGGCATGGACCTCGTCCGCGGGTGCCCCCGGCCCGCCCGGCCCGCCCGGCTCGTCCGTGGCGGGCGGCGCGTCCGTGGCGTCCGGCGCGTCGGTCGCGTCCGGGTGCGGATCGTTCTGCGGGCTCGCCATGGGGCGCAGCCTACGACGGGGACGCGCGACGCGGCGGTCGGAGGGCCGGAGCCGCCGTCGACGGTGGGGTGGCGGCGGTCGAGGACGTGTGGGGTCCCGTTCCGTCGCCACCCCGGGGACCGCCGCCGAGGTGGCGGCGGTTGAGGACGTAGAGCGTCCCGTTCCGCCGCCACCCCGGGGACCGCCGCCGAGGTGGCGGCGGTTGAGGACGTAGAGCGTCCCGTTCCGCCGCCACCCCGGGTGGCCGGCGTCGGTGGCGGCGGTCGAGGACGTCCTGCGTCTCGAATCGCCGCCGGTCGGGATGCCGTACCGGGGTGGCTGCGGTCGAGGACGTATGGGGTCCCGCTCCGTCGCCACCTCGGCCTGGCGGGGCGGGGCGGCCGCTCGGATGGGTGGGGGTGGACGGGGTTGAGGACGCGGGTGGTCGTGTCGTCGGTCCACCCCCTGTCGGGTCGGCCGGCCGGTGGTGGGGGTGGACGGGGTTGAGGACGCGGGTGGTCGTGTCGTCGGTCCACCCCGCCGCTCCGCGCCGCCATCGCCGCCCGCCGTGCCATCGCCGCCCGCCGCGCCGTCGCCGTCCGCCCCACCCCCGCCAGGCGCCCCCGCCGCCGACCCACCAACCGACCGCCCCGCCCGTCATCATCATCACCGATGGCCGACGCGTCGCCCCACCTTCAGGAGCTGCGGCTCACGCGGTTCAAGTCGCTGCGCGACGCGTCGCTGCCGCTGCGCGATCTGACCCTCGTCATCGGACGCAACGGCAGCGGCAAGTCCAACGTCCTCGACGGGCTCCACGTCCTCGCGCGCCTGGCGGAGGGGGAGGACGTCCGCGAGGCGATCGACGGCAACCGGCGCGAGGGGGTCGGGGTGCGCGGCGGGGTCCTCGGGTGCGCGCCGTACGGTGAATCGACGTTCGCGCTCGGGTGCACCATCGTCGACGGTGACCGTCGCCTGCTGCTCGACGTCGAGGTGCGCGTCGAGCCCGACGTCCAGATCGTCCGCGAGGAGCTCCGCCGCCGTGACGCGGACGGCGTGGAGACGACGCTCCTCGTCGCCGACGACCCGCAGCCCGGGCTCGTCGACATCACCGGCCGTCACCACGACGGCGCACCGACCCCCACCGCCACCGCGTCGTTCCGGTCCGACCGCCTGCTCACCGCCCAGGTCCCGGTGCGGGTGCCCGCCACCACGCCCGCCGCCCAGGAGGTCCACG
Organism: Solirubrobacteraceae bacterium; assembly: GCA_023230855.1. GTDB lineage: Bacteria > Actinomycetota > Thermoleophilia > Solirubrobacterales > Solirubrobacteraceae > Patulibacter. The sequence goes on along the minus strand of JALNWQ010000008.1, from coordinate 166,635 downwards.
CCGCCGCGCTCACCGTCATCGACGTGCTCCGCGCGGTGTTCGTGCTGGACCCGGTCCCGGCGCTCATGCGCCAGTACGTGCCGCGGCGCGACGTCAACCTGCGCCGCCAGGCCGACAACATCTCCGCCGTCATCGGTGGCCTGCAGGACGACGAGGCCCGCTGGGCCCGGCTGCGCGAGCTCGTCCGGGCGCTCCCCGAGCAGAACGTCGTCGGGATCGACGTCGAGGCGTCCGCGCTCGACGACGTCATGCTCGCCATCCGCGAGCGGTTCGGGGACCGGGACGTGCCGTTCCCCGCCCGGGTCATGAGCGACGGGATGCTGCGGTTCCTCGCGTTCGCCGCCGCGCTGCTCGAGGCGCCCGCCCTGGACGAGGACGTCGACGGGCCCAGCACCCAGCTCGTCATCGAGGAGATCGAGAACGGCCTGCACCCGTCGCAGGCCGCGCGGGTCGTGGAGCTCATCCGCGAGGAGTCCGCCCGCCGACGCATCCGCACCCTCGCCACCACCCACAGCCCGGCGATGCTCACCGCGCTGCGGTCCGACGACCACGAGGGCGTCATCGTGTGCCGACGCGACCCGGTGACCGCCACCACCGAGCTCGTGCGCCTCGTCGACCTGCCGCGCTACCCCGACGCGCTCGCCGCCGGGGCGCTCGGCGAGGCCGTCACCGAGCGACGGCTCGACGGTGACGTCGACGACGACCGGCGCCTGCGCGCGATCGACGACCTGCTGGGCCGGCTGTGACCCGCACCGTCGTCTTCATCGACACGTCGGTGCTGCTCGAGGTGCTCGCCGTCCCCGGCAAGAGCCAACAGCACGAGGCGATCACCGACGAGCTGCGTCAGCGGGTGAAGGACCGTCAGGGCCTGGTGCTCCCGACCGCCGCGGTGATCGAGACCGGCAACCACATCGCCCAGCTCCACGACGGCGGTCAACGACGCCACCACGCCGACCGGTTGAGTCGGATCATCCGGGCGACCGCGGTCGGCGAGGCCCCGTGGGTGATGCACGGCGCCCGCTGGGACGCCGAGCTGCTGACCCGCCTGTGCGACGGCGCGCGCGGTTGTCCCCCGCTCATCGACATGGCGATGCAGGGCGTCGGCACCGGTGACGTGTCGATCCTCGCCGAGGCCGAGGCGTACGCCGAGCGCGTCGCCGGCGTCGACGTGCGGATCTGGACCCTCGACGAAGGACTGCGGGCGTATGCGTGAGGAGAGGACCGATGGCTGACCCGCCGCCCTACCCGCGGATCCCGCACATCGTCGTCGGGCGCAACACCACCCCGGACGACCTCGTCGTCGCCGACGCGGCGGGGCGTGACCTGGTGCGCCGCGACGTGCAGGTCGAGGAGAAGCTCGACGGGTCCAACGTCGTCATCTGGGTCGATGACGGCGTGCCGCGCGTCGCCACCCGCGGCGGCGCGGACACGATGGACCGGTCCGGTCAGCGGGGCCGCGTGCGGGCGTGGGCGATGGAGCACGCCGGCGACCTCGTCGAGGCGCTCGGCGACCGCCTGGCCCTCTACGCGGAGTGGCTGCTGCTGCGCCACGGGGTGCCGTACGACCGGCTCCCGTCCCCGCTCGTCGTGCTCGACCTGTACGACCGCGACGCCGGCCGGTTCCTCGACACCGCGGAGCGCGACCGGATCGCGCAGCGCGTCGGGGTGCCGGTGCCGCCCACCGTGTACGTCGGGACGCTCGGCGCCCCCGAGCGGCTGCTCGAGCTCCTCGGCCCCAGCCGCTACGCCGACGCCCGCGCCGAGGGCCTCGTCGTCCGCACCGGCGCCCCCGACGACGACGGCGCCCCCCGCATCGCCAAGCTCGTCGACGACCGCTGGCAACGCCCCACCGACGAGCAGTTCGCCCGCCGCGAGGAGAACGTCGTGGTGCCGACGGAGGACGCCGACGCGGACCAGGAGCGGGACCGGGACTGAGGGACTGGGGGACGGCGGGGCGGTCGTCGGTCGGTGGGGTGGATGGGGTTGAGGACGCGGGTGGTCCTGTTCTCGCTCCACCCCGGGTCGGGGCGGCCGTCGGTCGGTGGGGTGGATGGGGTTGAGGACGCGGGTGGTCCTGTTGTCACTCCACCTCCGAGACCGCTCGTGGCCATCCGGGGATCGGAAGCGACCGGGCGGCGACTCACCCCACGAGGTGTCGCGTGCGCGCGGCGTGGGCGGCGACGATCTCACGACCCAGCGCGTCACGGTCGTAGGTGATGCGGTGGGACGGGGCGCGGACGACGAGCCAGCCCTCGGCGGCGAGGTGCAACGTGCGCTCCCCGTCGTCGGCGACCGCCACGTACGTCCCGTGCCCGTCGTCCCCGTCACCCTCGACGGCCAGGAGCACGTCCGGGTACGCGTGATCGATGCGGTACGTCGTGCCGTCGGCGACGGTCACGGGGAACTGCGGGACCGCCGGCGGCAGCGGCAGCTCGGCGAGCAGGACCGCGAGGTCCCCACCGGTCGGCCCGTCGCCGCGCAGACGGATGGCGATCTGCGGGTCCGCGGCGAGCACCACGGCCAGGCCGGGGTGGTGGCGATGGCGGCGCACCGCGTCGAGCCACCGGGGCGGGTCGAGCACCTTGCGGTACAGCGCCTCGCGGATCAGGCGCCGCACGGCGGCCGGGCTCGCATCCGTCGCGACGTCGATGATCGTTCGGGCGGCGCCGGTGACCGGCAGCCGATCACGGCGGATCACGTCGACGGCGTCGAGCGACCGCGTCCGGTGCACCGTCACGTCACGCGTCCGTCGGCCGACGGCACCGAGCATCACGACGTGCGGTCGAGCGGGCGGCGAGCGGACGAGCTCGAGGGCATGGGCGGCGGTCCAGTGACTGCACGCCACGCCGGGCCGAAAGGTCGTCAGGCGGTTGACGGTCGTGTGGTGGGAGAGCCCGTCGAGCGGCACCGCGAACGGATCGGGCGCGGCGCGGACCCGCAGGAGCGCCGCGCACCGTCGGCCGCGGTCGTCGAGCACGGGGCTGAGCGAGTAGACCCCGCGAGCCACGCGGGTCAGCCGGCCGCGCGCCACGCGGTGCCGGATCCCTCGTGGTCCCAGCCCGCACCACGTGAGCTGGGCCGCGGTGATGAGCCCGTGCTGCCGCGCCGCGATCGCGGCGATCCGTCGGTTGTGCATGCCGACACCCTCGCCCGGGGGCCCGTGGAGGATCGAGGCCCCGAACGTGCCGATCCCGTGGAGGATCCGCGGCGGGTCCGTGTCGGCCGATCGCGCGCTCCGGGGGTGGTGGCGGTTGGGGACGTCCTGGGTCCTGAACTGCCGCCGGTCCCGGTCGGCGGGGCGTCGCGTCGGGGGGTGGTGGCGGTTGGGGACGTCCTGGGTCTTGAACTGCCGCCGGTCCGGCGACCCCGCCTACGCCACCACCCCGGCCCCGACCTACGCCGCCCCGGCGCCCCCGCGGGCCGTCCCGCCGCCCCCGCGGGCCGCCCCGGCCGCCCCGCGGACGACGCCGGCGCCGGCCTCCGCGGCTGCCTTCGCCATCCCGGCCGCGCCGCGCGCCACCCCGGCCGCGCCGCGCGCCGCCTCGACCCCGCCGCCGGCGGCCTTCGCGACGCCTCGCACGCCTCGCACGACGGTCTTCACCACCGGGTTGCCGGCGTCGCCGTCCAGGTAGGCGTCGGCCTCGTCGGCGGTCGGGACGGACAGGCGGACGATCTTGCGGGCGACGGTGAACAGCTGGTACGGGAGCGGGCCGGCGTTGTACTGCAGGCCGTAGCGCTCGCACGCCTCGCGGACGTCCTCCGACATCGCCGCGTACCGCCAGGCGGGGATGTCGGGGAACAGGTGGTGCTCGATCTGAAAGCTCAGGTTGCCGGACATGACGTGGAACCACCGGCCGCCGGTGAGGTTCGACGAGCCGAGTAGCTGCCGGACGTACCAACCCCCACGGGTCTCGTTCTCGGTCTCCTCGACGGTGAACTCCTCGACCCCGTCGGGGAAGTGCCCGCAGAAGATGATCGAGAACGTCCACAGGTTGCGCACGACGTTCGCCGTCGCGTTGCCCGCCAGCACGATCGGGAAGAACGGTCCCGCCAGGGCCGGGAACAACAGGTAGTCCTTCGCCGCCTGCCTGCGGACCTTGCCCCAGATCGCGCGCAGCATCGGCCTGCGCGCCTCCCAGTCCCAGCGGCCGTAGCGCAGGTCCTCGGTCTCCAGGTCGTGCAGCGCCACCCCGTACTCGAAGAGCAGCGCCAGCAGCGACGCGTACACCGGGTTGCCGATGAAGTACGGCTCCCACGGCTGGTCGTCGCTCATCCGCAGGATGCCGTAGCCGACGTCGCGGTCCTTGCCCACGATGTTCGTGTGGGTGTGGTGCATGTAGTTGTGGCTGTGGCGCCACTGGTCCGCCGGGCAGGCGGTGTCCCACTCGAAGGTCCGGCCGTTGAGCTCCTCGTCCTGCATCCAGTCGTACTGGCCGTGCATGACGTTGTGGCCGATCTCCATGTTGTCGAGGATCTTCGACGCGCTGAGCGCCGCGACCCCCGCCAGCCACAGCGGCGGGATGAACCCGAGCTCCAGGGCGATCCGGCCGCCGACCTCGAGCCGCCGCTGCGCCTTGATGACGTTGCGGATGTAGGTCGCGTCGCGCTCGCCCAGGTCGGCGACGTGCTTGGCGCGGATCGCCTCCATCTCGCGGCCGAACGCGTCCAGGTCCTCCTGGCTCAGGTGCGGAACGGCCCGCAGCGGCGGGTTCTCGACCCGGCGGTTCGGGTCGACGCGGTGGGGCGCGCCGTCGGATCCGGCCTCGGGGGCGTCGCGTCGCTTGCGGCCGGCGCCGGCCTCGCGGTCGGGGGCGCTCGGCGACAGCGGCGTGTCGGGATCGAGCGTGGGGGAGAAGGGGACGTCGGCGTCGGGGGTGATGGTGGTGGGGCTCATGGATGGCTCCTCGGATCGAAGACGGGGGTGCGGTCGGGTGACCGGAAGGTGGGTGGTCGGGGCGCGGCGTCGGCGCGACGACTCGGGCTACAGGTCGACGGTCACGTCGCCGACCGGGGCGGACACGCAGATGCGGATCTCCTCGCCGGGGGCGCCGTGGACGTCGCCGGTGAGCGTGTCGCGGACGACGCCGTGCTCCAGGCGGCACTTGCAGGTCAGGCAGATGCCCATCCGGCAGCCGCTCACCGGCTGCAGGCCCGCGGCCTCGGCCTGCTGCAGCAACGTCGTGCCGTCGGCGTCGACGGTCAGGTCGCTGCCGGCGAACGTCACCGTCCCCAGGTCGTCCGGGTCGACCGGCGGCAGCTCGGGCGGCGCGAAGTGCTCGTACCGCAGCGGGGTCTGCAGGCCGACGTCCGCCCACGCCTCGCGGACCGCGTCGACGAGCGCCGCCGGCCCGCAGACGAACGCGGCGGCGTCCCGGTCCTCGGGCAGCACGCGGCGCAGGTGGTCGTCTCCGAACCGGCCGTGCAGGTCGCACGCCGGGGTCGTGGCGGTGCGGTCACCGGCGGTCCCCGCGTCATCGGCGGCCGGGTCCCGGGCCGTCGCGTCGGCCACCCCGGCCCCCGTCGCGGAGCCGCCTCGCGTGTAGACCGGCAGCAGCTCGACGTTGGGGTGCGCGGCGGCGATCGCCGCCAGGTCGTCGGCGTACAGCAGGTCGTCGGCGGAGCGGGCGTAGTGGAGGAAGGCGATCGGTCCGTCGTGGCCCTGGTCGGTCAGGGTGCGCAGCATCGACAGGACGGGGGTGATGCCGCTACCGCCGCTGATGAGGACGATCCGGTCGGGGCGCTCGTCGGGCAGGACGAAGTCCTCGCCGCGCGGCATCGACAGGCCGACGAACATCCCCGGCCGCGCGTGCGCCTTGAGGTGGCGCGACACGACGCCCTCGGGATGACGGCGGATCGTCAGCTCGATCGTGCGGGTGCGGACGTCGGCCGACCCGGACGGCGAGTAGCAGCGGCGGTGCCGGACCCCGTCGACGTCGACGTGGATCTCGACGTGCTGCCCGGCGCGGAACCCCGGCCAGGTGACGGTCGGCCGCAGTGTCAACGTCACGCTGTCGTCGGTCTGGTGGCGGACGTCGACGATCTCGCCGCGGACCCGGCGCACCGCCCAGTCGGGCCGCAGGAGCTCGAGGTAGTGGTCGACGTCGTGCGGGCCGGCGAGCGCGTCGGCGAGCTGGGTGCCGAGCAGGCGCCGGGCGATGCCGCGACGACGCGACGACGCGGCGCCGGTGGGCTCGTGGCCGTCCTCGTCGGGACGGGCGCCGGTCGGGGCCGGGGCGGGAGGGGCGGTGGCGGTCATCAGATTTCAGTGCACAAGTGTTCGGTGAACAACTGTGCACCAAGTTAGGGCGTCGCCTCCGGTCGGTCAAGCGCCCGGGCCGATCTGCTCTGTGACATCGCGCACGGTGAGCGCGGGCGTCCGTCTCGGCGGGACCGATCGGTGGGGCGACGGACGCCGGACGACGGACGCCGGACGACGGACGCCGGACGCCGGGCGACGGGGCCGGGGAGCGACGGGCGGTCGGGGCGGCGCCGCGGCGGTCCGGCGGGCCACGCACGGCCACGCACTGCGCCCCCGGCGAACGGCCGGAGGCGCGGGTGCGCAGCGGATCGGGTGACGATCGCGGCCTCGACTCCTCGATGGCCGCCGCTCCACGCTACCCCAGGCGTCGGAACCGCAAACCTCACCGCGCGGGCGACGTGGCACGCCGGCCGGCCCGCATCGTCGTACCCTGGGTGGATGGTCGGCTCGCCGTCGACGGCGGAGACCCGTCAGGAGCGCAAGGCCCGCACGCGACAGGCGCTGCGGGACGCGGCGCTGCGCCAGCTCGAGGAGCGGAGCTTCGGCGCGATCAGCCTGCGCGAGGTGGCCCGCGAGGCGGGGATCACGCCGACCGCGTTCTACCGGCACTTCGCGACGATGGAGGCGCTCGGCCTCGACCTCGTCGACGGGTCGTTCCGGCCGCTGCGCTCGGTGCTGCGGCAGGCCCGCGCCCCGGTCGCCGGGTCGCAGGACGAGATCGAGGCGTCGGTGCGCACCCTCGTCGCCCGGGTCGACGCGGACCGGGCCCACTTCCGGTTCATCTCGCGCGAGCGGTTCGGCGGGGTCGCGGCGCTGCGCGCGGCGATCGCCCACGAGGTCGACCTGTTCGTCCGCGACCTCGAGGTGGACCTGGCGCGCTACCCGATCATGGCCGACGTGCATCCGCGCACCCTGCGGACCGCGGCCGGGCTCGTCGTGGCGGTCATGGCATCGACGGTCGACGCCCTGCTCGAGGCGCCCGAGGACGACGAGGAGGCCCGCTCCGCGATCCGCCGCACCGCCGAGGACCAGCTGCGGATGGTGCTGCTCGGCGCGCTCCACTGGGCCCGGGCGAGGGACGCCGACGCGGATGGCCGCGACGGCGTGGGGGAGGGCGCCGGCGACGGCGGCCGGGACCGCATCGGCGACGGTGACCGCCCGGGCGAGCTGCCCGCGGGCGCTGCCGGTCGTGCCGACGGCCCCGGCGCCGGCCCTGGCCCTGGCGATGCGATCCGCCCGGACGACACGGAGCTCGACGGCGCTCCGCCGGGGCGTGGTCCGGACGACGCCGGCCCGGCCACCCGGGCCTGACCGGCTACCCGGGCCTGACCGGGCGGACGCCGGTCAGTCGGCGGAGGGCTCGTCGTCGAACACCTCGACCTCGACCTCGTCCGCCGCGGGGACGGCGTCGTCGTCGGGCAGGGCGTCGATCTCGCGGGCCTCGTCGGCGTCCAGGCGGGCACGGGTCGCCGCCTCGCGCATCTCGAACACGTCGGTCGCCAGGCTCCCGACCTCGCGGGTGACGTCGACCACGGCGGTGGTGAGGATCTGGGCGATCCGGCCGACGTGCTGGGCACCCGACTCGATCACCTCCTGGGCGACGTCCTTGTTGCGCTCCAGGCGACCGGGCATGCCCCAAGGGTAGACGAGGCCCTGCGGTCCGTCGACCGCGCGAGGCCTCCTCGAACCCCGGCCCGGGTGCGGACCGATGCGGCGCCTCCCCGGGCACGGCGAGGGGCCGCGTCCGTGCGGATCGCGGCCCCTCGGGTCCAGCGATGGGGGACGATCCGCCCGACGGGCGGATCGTCCCGGCGTGGCTCAGCTGCGCCGCGCCTGCTTCGCTCCCGCCTTCTTCGACTTCGACGCCTTCTTCGGGCCGGTCACCGTCACGCGGACGTTGCGGCTCCACTCGTCGTCGCCCACCGTCGTGGTGATCTTGACCCGCACGGTGCCGCGGGCGCCCGCCGCCCGCAGCGCACGACGCGCGGCGCCGGACAACACCAGACGCGCGGTGCCCTTGCCGCCCTTGACGATGCGCTTGGGGACCCGGACCTTCAGCCGGTAGGTCCGCTTGCCGACCTTGAGGCGCGCGGTCGCGGCCTTCACCCGGCAGGTGGCGTCGGCGCACCGGATGGTGGCGATGCTCACCCGCGTGCCCTTGGTCCAGCGGACCGAGGTGCTCGAGGTGACGGTCGGGTCGTCATCCGTCTCGGTGGACGTGCTGAGGACCGCGCTCGGCGTGCCGGCCGGACCCTGCGGCCCGGCAGGGCCCTGCACGCCGGGAGGACCGGCCCCGTCGGCCCCATCGGCGCCGTCCGCCCCATCAGCACCATTCGCCCCATCGGCGCCGTCGGAGCCCTGGAGCGTCCCGCTGATCGTGGCGTCGAGCGTCGTGCCGCCGACGACGGGCGCGTTCTGGCGCGTCGTCACCTTGAGGGTGCCCGTGAAGTCGCCCTCGGTCGGGCTGTTCGCGTTGACCCACACCGTGCAGGTGTCGCCCGAGTCGACCGTCGACGCGGTGCAGTCCGACGCGTTGACGTCGAACACGTCGTCATCGCCCTCGACGCGGACCGACCGGATCGACACGTCACCGCCGGCGGCCCGGATCTGTACCGCCTTGCGACCGGCGTAGGCGCCGGCCTTGGCGGTCAGCGACACCGACGGGGTGAGCACGCGGACGTGGGCCATCCCCGTCAGGTTGCTCTGGTTGTCGACGTACGTGTTGGGGCCGACGGTGACGGTGCCCGTCGTTCCGAGCACGACGAGCGCCCACCGGTTGTCCTCGAAGAGGTTGTCCTCGATCGTGGCGGTGGTGGCGGGGTCGCGGTAGACCACGAGGCCCTGATCGATGTTCGACACCGTGTTGTCGGTGGCGGTGACGGTGCCGGGCTCGAGGAGCAGGATCCCGCCCGCAGTCGTGTTGCTCGGTCCGGTATAGCGGCAGTCCTTCACGGTGTTGCCCGTGACGGTCGCGTCGATGCCCTGATCGAGCGTGATGCCGTTGTGCGCGATGACCGGCTGGGGCCCCGGGCAGGTGACGGCGTTCTCGCTGATCGTGATGGTGAGGTGCTCGCCGTACGCGCGGATTCCGGTCTTCTGGAAGTCCTCGATCCTCGAGTTCGCGATGGTGACGGCGTGATCCGACCCGGCGTCGGCGCGGGCCTGGATGCCGTGACCGCGCTGGTTGCCGCTCATGCTCCCGTCTCCGGCGTACGCGTCACGGGTGCCCTTGGTGCTCACGCGGCGCACGGCTCCCGAGGACTCCTCGAACCCGATGCCCGAGCCCCCGCCGGCGTTGCCGTCGACCGCCAGGTCACGGACGGTCAGGTCGGCGCCCGCCTTCGCGCAGAGCGTCGCCTTGTTGATCGTGGTGCCGGCCTTGTTGGCCCGCACGCACGCGGGCTGCGCGGCGAAGGCGCTCGGCCCCTGGATCGTCGTCTGGTCCCAACCGGTCCCGGCGCCGGCGATCGTCAGCGCCTTGCCGGACACGACGACCGCGCCCTCGAAGACGCCCGCGCCCAGCTGGACGAGGTCGCCGTCGTTGGCGGCGTCGACCGCGTGCTGCACGGTGGCGCACGGGGCGTCGGCGTCGAGGCAGGCGTTGGCGGCGTCGTCGCCACCGGTCGCGGCCACGTGACGGACGCCGGCGGACGGGGCCGCGAGCGGACCGGTCGCGTCGATGGCGCCGGTGCCCGCGTCGACGGTGTCGCAGCCGCTCTCGCCCGGGCCGGCGGAGCAGCCCCACCAGTTGCCGGTCGCCGTCACCGGCGCGGCCGGGTCGGACGCGTTGCCGATGCCGACGCCGTTGCCCGACAGCGTCGAGCCCGCGACGGTGACGCCGGATGCGGGGCCGCTCACGGCGACGCCGCCGGCGTTGTCACGCACGACGGTGCGCTCGATCGTCACGCCGTCGACCGGCGATCCCGCATGGCCCTTGACGACGATGCCGGGACCGTCCGACCCGCTGACGTGCGAGTCGCGGAAGGTGATGCCGCTCGCGGTCCGCCCGTCGGCGTTCGCGATCGACACGGCGCTCGGCGAGTGGTGCCCGCCGTCGGCGTGGCCGCTGTTGATGACCTGGATCTGATCGAACGTCGCATCGGAGAGCGACTCGAAGTACAGGCCCTTCTGGCTGTTGCCGTTGAACGTCGAGTTCGTGACCTGCAGGCCTTGCAGGTGGCGATCGCCGGTGCTGACGGAGATCAGGCCCTGATTGTTGCCGTCGAACGCGCTGTTGCGGATCGTGAGGTCGCTTGCGTCGCCGCGGACGCGCATGCCGACGCCGAAGCTCGACGCCCGGACCCCGTCGAGGACCCAGTTCGCGGCGACGCCGTTGTTGTGCACGCTGACGCCGTACGACGTGCGCGGCGAGTAGCTCTGCGTGATCTTCAGGTCGAGCAGCGACACGCCTGGGACCGTCTCGTTCGTGTAGACGCCCGGCCGTCCGCCGGTGTCCTCGATCGCGAGGTGCTCGACCGCGGTGCCGTCGGCGCCCGCGCGCAGGACGATCGTCGCGGCGCCCGGGGCCCCGCGGAGCAGGGTCTTGTCGGTGCCGGCCCCGACGATGCGCAGCTTCTTGTTCGTGTTGGCCTGGGCGGCCGCGCCGTCCAGGGTGCCCTCGCAGATGGCGATGGTGTCGTCGGCGTTGGCCGCGGCGACCGCGGCGGCGAGCGACTGGTGGGCCGGGGCGGCGCAGTCGGCGCCACCGACGTGCGGATGGGCTCCGGATCCGCCGAGCGGGCCGACCGTCACGGTGGCGGCGCCGGCGGCGGCGGGGAGCGCGAGCAGCAGGCCGGCGGTGAGGCCGGCGGCGCGGAGCGCTCGAGTTGATCGCGACGGACGTGATCCGCCGTCGTTGGGGGGGTCGTGATGCATCGGGGGAATACCTCGTGTTCGCTTGGACGTACGTCCTAGACGACTGGACGGCAGTCGGTCTGACGCTGTACGCGTAAAGTTTTGTGATTGCTCGATCAATGAGTTGGCGTGAAGCGGGCCTGTGCAGGGCGTTCGGCGGGGGTGCACGGCCGGGACGTCGCGCGTCGTGCCGCGAGGGCGGGCGGCTGGCAGGATGGGGCGCGTAGCGCGCCACAGTCCGAACGTCCGAAGGAGCCCACCATGGCCGTCGTCAAGATCAACGCGATCGAGGTCGCCCCCGAGCGGGGCCCGATGCTCGAGGAGCGGTTCGCCCAGCGGGCGTCCGAGGTCGAGAAGATGCCGGGGTTCCTGGGCTTCGAGCTGCTGCGCCCGGTCGAGGGCGAGACCCGGTACTTCGTCTACACGCGCTGGGAGAGCGAGGAGCACTTCCAGGCCTGGGTGAAGAGCCAGGCGTTCACCCGCGGCCACGCCCACGCCAACCGCGACGCGCAGGGCGGCGAGCAGAAGCCGGTCGCCCACGGCTCGAGCGTCCTGTCGTTCGAGGTCGTGCAGACGGCCTCGCCCGCGCCCGCGGGCTGATCGGGCGCGCGGACCGGCCACGCGTCGGTCGGGCCTGGCCTGGTCGGCCTCGCCGCGGCGGGGTGGTGTCGGTCTGCCGGTGGGGGTGGCGGCGGTTGGGGACGCGTGACGTCCTGAACTGCCGCCGGTCCGGGGGTGGACGCCGTGCCGGCCGGGGGTGGTGGCGGTTGGGGACGCGTGACGTCCTGAACTGCCGCCACCCGGCCTATGGCGGCAGGCGTCGCGGCGCGCGGTCATCCGCTCCGCCCGGTGTTCGTGGGGCGACCGGGTCCCGGAACGGCTCGCCGTGGCCGGGTGGGGCCAGGATCCGCTCCTCCAGGTGTTCGTCGGACGACCGGATCCCGGAACGGATCAGCGCTCCGACCGCGCCCCGCCGCCCAGCGCCCCGCCGCCCACCGCTCCGGCCGCGCCTCTCGATCCCACCGCTCTCAGGGAGCTCTCAGGGTCCTCTCGGTGGGATCTCGCAGCGGCGCAGCAGGGTGATCGACATGCCTTGCCCCGGCCGCCGTCACGGCCCGGGCCCGTTCGATCCCCCCGGAGCCGATGCCCCGCACCTTCCGCACGACCATCACCCCGACGACCGCGGCGCTCGCGGTCCTCGCGGTCGCCTCCGTCGGCGGGGCGGTGGCATCGGTCGGGGCGGACGGGGCGCCCACCGCGGAGCGCCGGATCGTCACCGCCCGCAAGGGCGTCGTCCAGTCGACGATCTCCGCCACCGGCAACCTGCAGGCCGCCCGCAGCACGACGCTCGACTTCCAGACGTCGGGCCGGGTGACGAAGGTCGCGGTCAAGGCGGGCCAGAAGGTCGTCGAGGGCCAGATCCTCGCCCGGCTGGACAGCGCCCGGCAGCGTGTGGCGGTCGCCCAGGCTAAGGCCGCGCTCGAGGAGGCCGAGGACCAGCTCGAGTCCGTCGAGTCGGGGTCGTCGACCACGGCGTCGACGTCGTCCGCGTCGATCACCACCGCGTCGACTACGACGGGCGTCACGTCCGCGTCGGCCGGCACCGCGTCGACCGGGGCATCCACCACGACCGCGTCGACGACCGGCGTCACCGCCGCGGTGACCGGCGCCGCGACGACCGCGTCGCTCGCGAACGACGGACCGGTGATCCGTCCCGCGACGTTCGTCACGACCGCCGCATCCACCGGCGCCGCCGCCTCGGAGCCGCCCACGTCCACCCCGACCGGCACGACCGGCGCTGCCACCGGCCACACCGCCACGACCGGCACCACCGCGACCGCGACCGCCACCACCCGCACCGCCACCACCCGCACCGCCACCGTTCGGGCGGCGTCCGACGACGGGACCTCGACGACGTCGACCGGGCCCACGCCGCCGGCCGGTGACGGCGGCGACGCGACGGGGACGGGGACGTCGACCACGACCACGCCGTCGGGCGGAGCGACCTCGGGATCCGGCGCGACGGACGGCGGCTCCTCGTCGGGCGGCGGCTCCACGACGGGAGGCTCCGGCTCCGGGACCGGCAGCGGCTCGGGAACCAGCAACGGCAGCGGCACCGGCAACGGCACCGGCTCGAGCGCCACCAACGGCTCGGGCACCGCCCGAACCGGGTCCTCCGGCGGCAGCGGCAGCGGCGGATCCGGGAGCGACGCCACGTCCGGCGCGGGCGGATCGGGTGGCACGGCCCGGTCCGGTGCGGGCGGAGCCGCACCGTCCGGTGGCGCTCCCGGTGGGGGAGGCGCACGCTCGGCGGCGTCCGGCGGGTCGGGCGGCGGCGCGGTCGGATCGGCCGGGAGCGCGTCGGGCTCGGGTGGCGGCACGACGAGCGTCGCGTCGGCCCGGGCCGCGGTGCGCAGCGCCGAGCTCGACCTGCAGGACGCCCGCGAGGCGCTCGCCGCCACCATCCTGCGCGCCCCGTTCGCGGGCACCATCGCGTCGGTCGACGGCGAGGTCGGCCAGTCCGTGTCGGGCGGGTCGAGCGGCACGACGGGCGCCGGCGGGTCCGGGTCCGGCGGCTCCGGATCCGCGACCGGGCTGGGCGGGGCCACCTCGACGTCCGCGGCGGGCGGCTCCTCGTCGGGCTTCATCACGCTCACCAACCTCGACCGGCTCGAGATGGAGGTGTCGGTCGGCGAATCCGACATCGGCGACCTCGAGGTCGGCCAGGCGGCGACCGTCACCGTGACCGCGCTCGACGACGCGCAGATCAGCGGCACCGTCACGCGCCTCGGAGTGCTGCCGAGCAGCACCGACGGCGTCGTGAGCTACCCCGTCACGCTCAAGCTCAAGCAGACCGCCGACGGGATCCGGCCCGGGATGACCGCGTCCGCGGAGGTCGTCGTCGACCAGGCCACGTCAGCCGTCAGCGTGCCCGCCCAGGCGGTGCAGGGCACCGGCGACCGCGCCCGGGTCACGATCCGGCGCGGGGACGAGGACGTCGTCACGACCGTCACCACCGGCGTCGTCGGCGACAGCTCGGTGCAGATCACCACCGGCCTCGAGGCCGGCGACCGGGTCGTGCTGCCCGCCCTGTCGACCGCGACGGCGGGCGGTGGGACCGGCATGTCCGCCGGCGGACGGGGCGGTGGGGCGCCCGGCGGCCTCGGTGGCGGAGGGTTCCCGGCCGGCGGCCCGCCCGCCGGGTTCGGTGGCGGGGGCTTCCCCGGCGGTGGCGGCGGTGGTCGACGGTGAGTCGTCCGTCCGCCCGCGCCGCGTCGTCCGCCGCCGTCGCGTCGTCCGCCGCCGCCGCGTCGCCCGCCCGCGCCGCGTCCCACGCTGCACCGGCCACCCGCGTCGCGTCGCGTCGTCCGACCCGCGGCCGGCCCGTCATCGACGTGCGGCGCCTGTCGCGCGTGTACCGGCCGGCGCCCGATCTGCAGGTCTTCGCGCTGCGCGACGTGACGCTGCGGGTCGACCGTGGCGAGCACGTCGCGATCATGGGCAGCTCCGGCAGCGGCAAGAGCACGCTCATGCACATCCTCGGCTGCCTCGACGCACCGACGTCGGGGACCTACCGGCTGGACGGCGTCGACGTCGCCGGGATCGACGAGGACGGCCTGGCCGCGCTGCGCAACCGGATGATCGGGTTCGTCTTCCAGTCGTTCAACCTCGTGCCGCGCACGAGCGCCCTGGCCAACGTCGAGCTGCCGCTCGCCTACGCCGGGATCGGCCGGGCCGAGCGTCGTCGCCGCGCCACCGCCGCGCTGCGCGCGGTCGGGATGGGGCAGCGCCTGGACCACCGGCCGTCCGAGCTGTCGGGCGGCCAGCAGCAGCGCGTCGCGGTCGCCCGCGCCATCGTCACCGACCCGGCGCTCATCCTCGCCGACGAGCCGACCGGCAACCTCGACTCGCGCACCACCGACGAGGTCCTGCGGATCTTCGACGACCTGCGCGACCAGGGCCGCACCATCGTCCTCATCACCCACGAGGACGAGGTCGCCGCCCGCGCGCGGCGCACCGTCCGGCTGGGCGACGGGCGGCTGCTGAGCGACAGCGCCATGCCCGCGGTCGGAGCGGCCGCATGAGCTTTCGCGAGATCCTCCGCACCGCCGCGGCCGGCATCGTCGCCAACCGCTTGCGGTCCGCGCTCACCGTGCTGGGCATGACGATCGGCGTCGCGTCGGTCATCGTCCTCATCGCCGTCGGCAACGGGTCGCAGCAGGCGGTCCAGGCCCAGATCCGGTCGCTCGGCACCAACGTCCTCATGGTCAGCGCCACCGGCGCGCGCGGCGGACCGGGGATGGCCGCGTCGTCGTCGACGACGCTCACCGTCGAGGACGCCGAGGCGCTCGACGACCGCGAGCTCGCCCCGCACGTGCGCAGCGCGTCGCCGGTCGTGCGGGCGTCGTCGGCGACGGTCGTCAGCGGCGCGACGAGCTACCAGCCGTCGCAGGTGCTCGGCAGCGACGCCGACTACGCCGTGGCGTCCGACATCGACGTCGCCCGGGGCGAGATGCTCACCGACGCCGACGTCACCGCCCGCGAGCGGGTCGCCGTCGTCGGCCCGACCGTCGTGCAGAACCTCGGGATCGGGGTCGGGTCGACCGTGCGCGTCGACGGGATCGCGTTCCGGATCATCGGCGTCACCGCGGCCAAGGGCGCGAGCGGCGCGACGAACCAGGACGACCTGCTGCTCGTGCCGTGGACCGCCGCCCAGGACGCGCTCGCCGGGTACGGCGGGATCAGCCAGATCACCGTGCAGGCGGTCGACGAGGACGGGATCGACCTGGCCCAGGCCGAGGTCACCGACATCCTCGACCAGCGCAAGGGGACCGACGCGGCGGCGTCGTCCGGCGACGCGTCGAGCACGCGCGGGTTCCAGGTCGTCAACCAGGGCTCGATCCTCGAGGCGTCGAGCTCGACGACGAGCGTGTTCACGACGCTGCTCGGCGCGGTCGCCGCGATCTCGCTGCTCGTCGGCGGGATCGGCGTCATGAACATCATGCTCGTCAGCGTCACCGAGCGCACCCGCGAGATCGGCATCCGCAAGGCGATCGGCGCGCGCCGCTCCGACGTCCTCGCCCAGTTCCTCGTCGAGGCGGTGCTCGTGTCGATGCTCGGGGGCGTCCTCGGCGTCGCCGTCGGCCTCGTCGGGAGCCGGTTCGAGATCGCCGGCGTCGAGCCCGACGTCGCCCTGTACTCCGTCTTCCTCGCCTTCGGCGCGTCCGCGCTGTCCGGCCTGTTCTTCGGCACCTACCCGGCCGGCCGCGCCGCGCGGCTGCGCCCCATCGAGGCCCTGCGTCATGAGTGACACCACCCCCCACGACACCGAGATCGACCTGCCCGAGGACCGTTGGGAGGACGACGCGCCCATCGCGGCGTCGGCCGACGACGGCCCGGCGCACCGCGACGCCGTCACCACGGCGTGGGCCGACGACGAGCCGGCGCACGCCGACGCGTACCCCGAGGAGGACGACGACGCCTGGGACGACGTCCCCGCGCCGACCGCCCGGGCGGCCCCGTCGCGGCGTCGCCGTGCAGTGCCGCTCGTGCTCGGTGCGATCGCCGTCGCCGCGGCCGGGTTCGTCGGCGGCGTGCAGGTCCAGAAGGGCCAGGACGACGGCGGATCCGGGTTCCCCGGCGGTCGCGGTGGCGCGATGGCCGCGCTGGCGGGCGGCATGCCCGGCGGCACGCCCGGCGGACCCGGCGCCGCCGGTGGCGACGGTGCGGCCCCCGGGGCGGGCGCGTCGTCCGACGGTGGGTCCGGCACGACCGTCGGCACGGTGAAGAACGCCAAGGGCTCCAAGCTCTACGTCGAGACGAGCGACGGCACGACGGTCGAGGTCCGCGTCGGATCCCAGGCCAAGGTCCAGCGGCTGTCGCACAGCTCGGTCGGCGGGGTGCATCCCGGCGACACCGTCATCGTCGAGGGCGAGGCCGCGAGCAGCGGCGCGGTCCGGGCGACCCGGGTGCAGGCGACCGCCCCCAACCTCACCGCGCTCGGCCTGGGCCGCGGCGCGGGGGGCGCCGCCCGCGTGCCCGGCGGATCGGGTGGCGCGTCGGCGTCCGGTGGATCGGGGTCGGGCACGTCCGGATCGGCGTCCCGCGGCTCCGGCGACGCGTCGTCCGGGTCGGGGTCGTCCGGCAGCGACGCGTCGGGCGACGACGTCGACCGGCTGTTCGGCGACTGACGCCCTGCACCGTCCCCACTCTCCCTTCCCCTCATCCCACGACACGGAGCGACTGACATGACGACGACCACCATCACCAGCCGTCTGCGCCGGGTCGGCGTGACGTGCCTGTCCGTCGGTGCGATCGCGCTGACCGGCTGCGGCGGCTCGGACGCCGACACGACGACGAACGCGTCGGCGACGAACGCCGCCAACCAGGGCGGCCCCGCCGGCCAGACCGACGAGCAGCGGCAGGAGCTGCAGGCCTGCCTGAAGCAACAGGGCGTGGAGCTGCCGGAGCTCCCCGCCGGAGGCCGCGGCCGCGGTGACGGGGGGACCGACGGCGACGGCCCGGGAGCGGAGGGCTCCCCGCCCGAGGGCGCACCTGACGGCGCCCCGCCGCAGGGCGGGGCCGATGGTGGACCGCCGCCCGGGATGCCCGGCGGTGGCCTGCCGGGTGGTGGCCTGCCCGGGGGCGGGCGGCCGGGAGGCCCCGGCGGCGGACCGGGCGGCGACCTGTCCGACGAGGACCGCGAGAAGCTCCGCAAGGCGATGGAGGCGTGCGGCGCGACCCGCGGGCCCGGCGGTGGGCGTGGCCGAGGCGGCCGCCCCGACGTGAGCGACGCCGACTACCAGCAGCGGGTGAAGGCCTACGTCGCCTGCGTCGAGAAGCAGGGCGTCGACCTGCCCGACCCGGACTTCTCGGGCGACGGTCCGATCTTCGATCCCGACGAGGTCGACCAGCAGGACGAGAAGTTCCGGAAGGCCAGCGCGGCCTGCCAGGGCGAGCTGCGTCCCGACCGCGGTGCGCAGAGCGGCTCCGACGGGTCGGATCGTCCGGACCGGTCGAGTGGGTCGGAGGGCTCCGGCGGGTCGGATGGCGGGTCGTCCACGACGCCCGGCAGCGGCACGACGACCGACGCGGACGCGTCGAAGACCTGACGTCGCGCGCCGTCCCCGCCGGCTGGCGTGGGGCGGTGGGCGACGGGTCGTCGGCGTGGCCGAGGCGCGGCCCGGGGGTGGCGACGGTTGGGGACGTGTGGCGTCCTGAACCGCCGCCACCTCGGGGTGGGTCGTCGGCAGGGGTGGTGGGTGGGCGTGCCCGCTCGGTACGCTGGATGGCGTGACGGTGAAGGAGCAGCTTGCGGCGCGGGTGGCGCGGATGAGCGAGGCCGAAGCCGCGGAGACGCTGCGGCTCATCGATCAGCGCCAGAGCACGGCCGTGCCGTCGTTGCGGGAGTTGTTGGACCGGACCCAGGCGGCGGCGGGTCTCAGCGAGGCCGAGGCCGAGCGGGTCGCCTATGAGGAGCTGCGGGCGATGCGCCGGGAGCGCGACGGCGCCGCGTGATCCGCGTCGTCGTCGATACGGGGGTCTTCGTCTCGGCGCTCATCAACCGGGGCGGATCGCCGCCGGATCAGGTGATGGACCAGTGGATCGCGGGACGGATCCAGGTGATCGCATCGCCACGGCTACTCGCCGAGGTCGAGGAGGTCGTGCACCGCGTGAAGTTCCGGCGTTGGTTCGACGAGGCGACCGCGGCGCAACTCGTGCAGCGGCTGCGCTTGGACGCGGTGCTCCACGACGATCCGCCCGACGGCGGTTTGCGCACGCGGGACCCGAAGGACGACTATCTGTTGGCGCTCGCGCAGGCGACGGGCGCGGATGCGGTCGTGAGCGGGGACGGCGATCTGGGTGAGGCCGACCAGGGCGTCGTGGCCGTGTGGACGCCGCGAGAGCTGGTGGAGCGGGTCGCGGGCTCGTCCTGACGTCGTTGCGGCGCGGCATCGGGTCGACAAGCGGGAGTGGCGACGGTTGGGGACGTGTGGCGTCCTGAATCGACGCCACTTCGGGGTGGGGCGTCGTCGACGGGCGGGGGTGGCTGCGGTCGGGGACGCGTGGCGTCCTGAACCGCCGCCACCTCGGGATCGGCGTCCCCGGTCACCCGTCCGTCGCCGCCCCGGGGTCCCGCCCACCGCCCCACCGTCCGACGTCGACCGCCCGAGGCCATCCCACCCCGAGAAGCGCCGAAGCCCCCGTCGACGACGGGGGCTTCGGTCCTCATGGGCATAACTGGACTCGAACCAGTGACCTCTCGCGTGTGAAGCGAGCGCTCTAACCAACTGAGCTATACGCCCGACGGGGTTCCGGGATGGTAGCCACCGACGCGCCGCGATGCGCGCCCGCGTGGCGCCCGGCGCCCGGACGGGGTCGTCAGCGACGCGTGGACGGCGTCTGCGGCATGATGGGTCCATGAGCGAGAACGGACCGGCCGAGGATTACAACACCGCGCCAGTGGACGAGGATCCGACGAACGCGCCGACGGCCAACCGGTTCATCATCGAGATCACGGCCGTGATGCTCGTCATCGTGGTCCTCTTCGTCCTGGGGGCCGTGACCGAGTCGGGGATCGTCATCGCGCTGGCCCTCGTCGCGGTCACGGTGGGCGCGATCGCGATCATGTGGGAGATCTTCCGCATGACGTCGACCGATCGGTTCGACGACTGACGACGCCCGCCCGGCGACGTCGGGGGCGGCGCCCGCCGCGCGCCGGCGTCGTCCTCTACGATCGGCGGGCGAACAGCGGGATGAGCCCGGCGTCGGCGGTGTCGATGGTGGTGCTCCCGGGCGACGTCGGCCTGTGAACCAGGTCAGGTCCGGAAGGAAGCAGCCTTAAGCGGTAGTCGGCGGGCGCCTGGACGGCGCCACCGGAGCCGTCGGCGCCGGGCTCATCCCGCCCAGTTCGCGTCACCGCCCGTCGTGCGCGCGTCCCGTCGCCGGCCGCACCGCTCGGTGGCCCGGTCAGCGCGCCGCCGGGTCGGCGCCGCCCGCGCGGGCGACGAGCGTCCGCAGCAACCGGCCACACTCCCGGTCCGGGCTGAGGATGCGCCACGTGCCGACGACGCCCGCCTCGACGCTGCCCGCAGGCGGCTCCGGGAGCGACCGGTCCCGGTCGGCCTTGTCGAGGATGAACCCGCGCGCGACGCGCTCCGACGCCGGCAGCAGCACGATCGCCCGGTCCAGCAACGGGCGACCGGCCCGGTTGCGCTCGCGGGCGGCGATCTCCATCGTCGTCACCCGCGGGACCTTGCCCAGGCCCGGGTCGCGGCCGCCCCGTCGGCCGAGCCACAGCGTCACCTGGGGGATGGCGCGGTGGTTGGGCAACGCGATCACCCCGGAGCACCGCGCGTCGCCGGCGGCGGGCGTCACGACGTCGCCGACCGTCGTGCGCAGGTCGTCGATCACCCGCTCCTGCAACGCCAGCGCCGCCTGCAACCGATCGAGCCGGTCCGCCTGCCGGGGGCCGAGCGCGACGAGCACGAGCAGGCAGACGACGGCGGCGACCTGCCACCGCCGCCGCCACGCGTGACCGTCCGGCAGGCGGCGCCAGCCCAGCAGCCCGGCGGCGGCCAGCAGCACGACGAGCGCCGCGGGGAACACGAGGTAGCGGGTGAGCAGCGGCAGGCCGACGGTCCCCAGCGCCGCGAACGCCCCGAGCGCCGCGACGAGCGCGCCGACCGGCAGCAGCGCCCGCCGGCGCATCCACCACAGCGACATGCCGACCCCGAGCACCGCGGCGAGCAGCACCGGCTCGCGGACGATCTCGCCCAGGCGTCGCGGGGTGAGCGTGATCGCGGCGACCAGCCCGGTGTCGCGGTCCAGGTCGTCCGCGTTGCCCTGGGTGCCGGTGAGCGCCTGCACCGGGTCGCCGCTGAGGACGAGGCCCTCGACGATCCACCCGAGCGGCGCGAGCGCCGCCAGCGCCGCGAGCGGCCACAGCGGCAGCGCCGCGTCACGGATCCGGGCGACGGTCGACCGGTCGGCACGGCCCACCGGGGCTTCGGGCGTCGGCCCAGGTCCGGGCCGGGCCGGCGACGCGTCGGTCGGCGGGTCGGCGGCGGCAGGAGCGTCCTGCGGCCTCGCGACGCCGGCCGGCCGGAGCGGGGCGCGGTCGTGGCGCCGGTCGCGGTCCCGCGACCACGCCAGGTACGCGACGTAGACGGCGGCCAGGACCCAGGCCTCGGGACGCAACAGCCCGGCGAGGGTGATCCACGCCAGCGTGCGGGCGCCGTTGCGGGGCCGGTGGGTCTCGGCGAGCAGCGCGAGCAGGAGGAGGACCGCGTACGGCAGGTCCAGGTAGGTGCGCAGCCCGTACGACAGGACCGGCTCCCGGGTGAGCAGGAGGACGGCGGCGAGCACCCCGGCGGCGGTGCCGAACCAGGCGCGGCCGAGGAGGAACGTGACGACGCCGAGCGCGCCGATCCACAGGAACGCCAGGACGATGAGCGCCGTCTCGGCGTCGTGGCCGGTCACCCCGTGGACCTCGGGCAGGCCCGGTGGCGTCCCGGTCCCGAGCTCGCGCAGGCCTCCCGCGTCGCTCAACGGCACGAGCAGGCCCGACAGCAGGTCGCTCAACGGGTGCGGCGTCGGGCTGAACGGCACGTCCAGGTCGGGGCGCGCGCCGGCGGCGAGCAGCTCGCGCATCCAGTTCAGCGACCAGGCGCTGTCGTAGTTCACGAACCCGACGCGGCCGAAGAGCAGCCACACGACGAGCCCGACGAGGGCCGCCGCGCCGACGGACAGGAGCATGCGGCCGGCGCGTGACATCCGCGGCGACGGTACCGGACGACCCCCGCCGACCGACGTGGCCCGCCCCGGGCTGCGCCGTCGCCCGGCCGCCCGTGCCACCACCACGTCGCCACACGCCGCCACGGGTCGTCCGCCACCGTCGGCGCGCCGTCCGCGGCTACGCTGCCCGGCGTGAAGCCCGACGCCGTCCAGATCCGGGTGCTCGGCTGCCTGCTCGAGAAGCAGCGGACGACCCCGGACGCCTACCCGCTGAGCCTCAACGCGTTGCGCGTCGCCTGCAACCAGGCGACGAACCGCGACCCGGTCGTGGAGTACGACGACCGCGACGTCCGCGGCGCGCTCGACGAGCTCGGCCGCCGCCGGTGGACCCGCTCCGCCAGCGGCCCCGGCAGCCGCGCGCCGAAGTTCCGGCACCTGCTCAACGACACGCTCGGCGTCACCCCGGACGAGCAGGCGGTCCTCGCGGTCCTCCTGCTGCGCGGCCCCCAGACCCCGGGCGAGCTGCGGCAGCGCACCGACCGGATGCACGCGTTCGCGGACTTCGGCGAGCTCGAGGCGACGATCGCGCGGCTCGTGGAGCGGGGCCTCGTCGAGCGGCTGGAGCGCCGGCCGGGGCAGAAGGAGTCCCGCTACCGCCAGCTCCTCGGCGGCGACCAGGACCCGTCCGACCGTCCCGCCGTCGGTGGCGCCGCCGACGCGCACGCGACCGGTGGTCCGGGGGAGGGCGCCCCGGTCGGTGGGGCGGGCGACGCGGCGGAGGGGCCCGAGGTCGCGGCCGACACCACCGGGGGGCCCGGGGCCGCCGCGGGCTCCCGGCCCGCGACCGCCGGATCGGGCTCGTCGCCGGCCACCGCCGCGATGACGTCCGAGATCGTCGCGCTGCGCGGCCGGGTCGAGGCGCTGGAGTCCGAGGTGGCGCGCCTGCGCGCCGCGTTCCGCCGGCTCCAGGAGGGGTAGCGGGCAACGGTGGCGCGGGCGGCCGTTCCCTCTACACTCGGCCGCGGTGCCCGCGCCCTCGCTCTACCGTCGCCACCGCCCGCGCTCGTTCGACGACGTCGTCGGCCAGGAGCACGTCGTCCGGACGCTGCGCAACGCGATCGAGCAGGACAAGGTCCACCACGCCTACCTGTTCGTCGGCTCGCGCGGCACCGGCAAGACGTCGATGGCGAAGATCCTCGCCGCCTGCCTCAACTGCCAGGGCGACCCGGACCTGCCCGCGGCCGAGCGTCGGCCCGGGCCGACCGCCCACCCGTGCGGCCGCTGCGAGCCGTGCCGGTCGATCGCGGACGCCACGTCGATCGACGTCCACGAGATGGACGCCGCGTCGAACAACTCCGTCGACGACATCCGCGAGCTGCGCGACGCGGTGGCGTTCGCCCCGGTCGGCGGCCGCAGCAAGGTCTACATCCTCGACGAGGCGCACATGCTCTCGTCGCAGGCGTGGAACGCGTTCCTCAAGACGCTGGAGGAGCCGCCGCCACGGACGATCTTCGTCCTCGCGACGACCGAGGCCGACAAGGTCCTGCCGACGGTGGTGGACCGCTGCCACCGGTTCGACTTCCACCGCCCGACCCCCGACCAGCTCGCCCGGGTGCTGGGCCGGGTGGCGGAGCAGGAGTCGATCGCGATCGAGCCCGAGGCGATCCAGCTCGTCGCCCGCCACGCCACCGGGTCGTTCCGCGACGCGCTCGGCACCCTCGAGCAGCTCGTGACGTACGCCGGGGAGCGGATCACCACCGACGACGTCCTCTCGGTGCTGGGCGTGTCGGACGCCGAGTCGCTGTTCCGCGCGGTCGACGCGGTGCTCGCCGGCGACGGCGCGGCGGTGCTCGCGGTGGTGGCGGACATCGTCGGTCAGGGCCGCGACGCCAAGCAGGCGCTGCACGACCTCGAGGCGCACGTCCGCGCGCTGCTGTTGGTGCGGATGACCGGTGGCCTGCCCGACGAGCTGCGGATCGGCCCGGACCGTGACGCGCGGGTCGTCGAGCAGTCCGGCCGCACCCCGGGCGCGACGACGATCCGGATCCTCGATCTCGTCGGCACCGCGCTGCGGGCGATCGCCGACGGCGCCGACCCGCGCACCCAGCTCGAGCTGCTCCTCATCCGGGCCGCGCTCCCGCAGATCGACCCGCAGACGAAGGCGCTCGGCGCGCGGATCGCCCGCCTCGAGCAGAGCGGAGCGGGAGCGGCGACGACCGTGATCGCGTCCCCGGCCCCGGCCGGAACGGTCCCGACGACCCCGGCAGGGTCGGTCCCGACGGCTCCGGCCGGATCGGGCCCGACGGCTCCGGCCCCCGAGGCGGCCCGGCCGGCCCCGGCGGTGGCCCCGACCCCGCCGACGTCCGGCCCCGAGCCGGGCGCGCCGGCCCCGACGACGGTCGACCCGCAACCGGCGACGCCCGCGGTCGATCCGGCCCGGCCGGCCATCGGCGCCGATCCGGCCCGGCCGGCCCCGGCGGCGCCCGCGACCCCGCCGACGGCCGGCCCCGACCCGGTCACGTCCGCTCCGGGTCCCGACCCGGTCCCACCGACCCCGCGGCCCGATCCGGGTCCCACGCCGCCCGCTCCCGGCCCGCCCGTCCCCGATCCGGGACCGACCCCGGGCCCCGACCCGACGCCTCCGGTCCCGCGACCCGACCCGGGCCCGACGCCGCCGGCGCCCGGCCCGCCCCCCACAGGCCCGACGGCAGGCGCGACCGGCGTCGCTCCCGATCCGTCCGCGTCGATCGCCGCGCCGACGACCACCCCGGTGGAGGAGATCGACGAGCTGCTGCCGACGATCGCCGACCGGATGCCGGGCGGCGCGGTTCGCTCCGCGCTCGGGATGGCCCGCACGATCAGCGTCGACGGCCATCGGCTCGTCCTCGGCGTCCCCGCGGGCCGCACGTCGTCGATGGCGCTCCTCAACCGGGACGACGCCCGCTCCGCGATCAGCGACGCGCTCGACGAGATCCTCGGCCGTCGCCTCGACGTCGTCTGCGAGGAGCGCGCCGAGGTCGTCGCGCCCACCGAGGTCCCGCTCCCCGAGGACGAGGTCATCCGGCGCGTGATGAGCGAGTTCGAGGCCGAGGAGGTCGCGGCGCCCGCCGCGGCCACGCCGGCCGATCCCGCCGCCGACGACGCCGCCCGGTAGCGTCAGCCCCAACCCGCCCGACCCCCTTCCCCGGAGACGAGCCATGCGTCAGCAGCCCAACATGCAGCAGATGATGAAGCAGGTCCAGCGCATGCAGCAGGACATGGCTGCCGCGCAGGAGGCGCTGAAGGAGGAGGAGATCGAGGTCGCCGCCGGCGGTGGGATCGTGAAGATCCGGATCACCGGCGCGCTCGAGGTCCGCGGCGTCACGATCGACCCCGACGCGATCGACCCCGACGACGTCGACCTGCTGCAGGACACCGTCACCGCCGCGATCAACGAGGCGGTCCGGCAGGCGCAGGAGCTCGGCGAGAAGCGCCTGGGCGCCGTCACCGGTGGCATGGACCTCGGCGCCCTGGGCCTCGGCGGCCTCGGGATGTAGCACCGCCCGGCGGTCGGGCGGCGCGCCGTCACGGGGCGGCGCGCGACGGCCGGCCGTGCGACCCTTGGGGCCGTGCAGCCCGCCCCGATCGAACGGCTCGTCGCGGCGTTCACCCGCCTGCCCGGCATCGGGCCGCGCACCGCGCAACGCCTGACGTACCACGTGCTGTCGCGGCCGGACGCCGAGGCGCACGCGCTCGCCGAGGCGCTCGTCCAGATCAAGCAGCTCATCGGCGAGTGCGAGGTGTGCTTCAACCTCGCCGAGGGACCGCGGTGCGTCGTGTGCGCCGACGCGCGCCGCGACCCGTCGCTGCTGTGCGTCGTCGAGGGCCCCACCGACGTGCTGCCGATCGAGCGCACCCACGAGTTCCGCGGCCGGTACCACGTCCTCGGCGGGGCGTTGTCTCCGGTGGACGGCGTCGGCCCGCGCGACCTGCGGCTGGAGGAGCTCTTCCGGCGGGTCGTCGAGGGCGATCCCGACGACCACGGCCCCGAGGTCCGCGAGGTCGTCGTCGCGACCAACCCGACGACGTCCGGCGAGGCGACCGCGCTGCACATCGCCGCCGAGATCCACCGCCGGTCCCCCGACGTCGCCGTGACGCGCCTGGCGTCCGGCCTGCCGGTCGGCGCCGACCTGGAGCACGCCGACGAGGTCACCCTCGGCCGCGCGTTCGCGGGCCGTCGCGCGCTGTGACGGGCCGGCCCGCGGATCGAGAGGCACGGCGCGCCGCCGCCGCCGACCACATGCGGTGACGCCTGGCAGGGGGTGGGGGTGCGTCGGGTTGCGGACGTGGGACGCCGGTTTGACGGCGCGCCCCCGGGTGAGCGCGGCTGCGGGGGTGGGGGTGCGGTGCGAGGCGGTCGTGGGACGCCGGACGGCCTCCTCGGCGGAGCACGCCCCCGCGCCGCGACCGCCGCGATCCGCTCGCTCCCCGACCGGCCGTCCCCTTCACGAGCAGTCCCCTAGAGTCCCCCGGGCGCATGAGCAGTGACACCGTCGTCATGAAGTTCGGTGGCACGTCCGTCGCCGACGCCGAGCGGATCCGCAGCGCCGCCAAGCGGATCGTCGCCAAGCGCGAGGCCGGCCAGCGGGTCGTCGTCGTGCTCTCCGCCCGCGGCAAGGAGACCGACCGGCTCATCGCCGACGCGTACGAGATCAGCGAGCGTCCCGCCCCGCGCGAGATGGACATGCTGCTCTCGACCGGCGAGCGGGTGAGCTGCGCCCTCGCCGCCATGGCGATCAACGACCTGGGCCACGAGGCGATCTCGCTCACCGGGTCGCAGGCCGGCATCGTCACCGACACGTCGCACACGAAGGCCCGGATCCTCGACGTCCGCGCCGACCGGATCGTCGAGGCGCTCGACCAGGACCGGATCGTGCTCGTCGCCGGATTCCAGGGCGTGTCGACCGCCAAGGACGTCACGACGCTCGGCCGCGGCGGATCGGACACCACCGCGGTCGCGCTCGCCGCGGCGGTCGAAGCCGACGTCTGCGAGATCTACACCGACGTGCCGGGGGTCTTCACGTCCGACCCGCGGATCGAGCCGCACGCCCGCAAGATCGACGTCGTCTCCTACGAGGAGATGCTCGAGATGTCCGCGTCCGGGGCCGGGGTGCTGCAGCTGCGCAGCGTGGAGTACGCCCGCAACCACGGCGTGCGGATCCACTGCCGGTCGAGCTTCGATCCCGGCGACGGGACGTGGGTCGTGCCGGAGAGCGAGGCGGCCGCCGCCCAGCAGAGCCAGGAGCAGTCCGTGGAGAACCCCCTGATCACCGCCGTCACCCACTCGACGGTCGAGGCGCGCGTGACCCTCATCGGCGTCCCCGACACCCCCGGCGCGGCCGGGAAGATCGCCGGGGCGCTCGCCGACGCCCGGGTCAACGTCGACATGATCATCCAGAACGAGCCGCCGCAGGACGACACGCCGGCCGACATGTCGTTCACCGTGCCGCGGGACGACGCGCAGGCCGCCGAGGAGGCACTGGCCCCCGTGGTCGCCGAGCTCGGGATCAAGGCGCTGCGGACCGACCCCGACATGGGCAAGGTCTCGGTCATCGGCGCCGGGATGCGCACCCACCCCGGCGTGGCCGCCAAGGTCTTCCGCGTGCTGGGCGAGGAGGGCATCAACATCGAGATGATCTCCACGTCCCCGATCAAGATCAGCTGCGTCGTCGCCCGCGACCGGGTGCCGGACGCGGTCCGCGCCCTCCACGGCGCGTTCGGGCTCACCGGGGAGGACACGATCCGCCCCGAGGAGCCCTTCGGCCAGTTCACCTGAGCGAGGTCGACGGGCGTCTCGGGGGTAACGGGCGCTCGGGGATGAACGGCGCTCTGGGACGTCGCCCAGGTGGCGCACCGGCTTGCCGTCTGGTCGGTGATCCACCCAGGCGTCGCGGATGGACGTTGAGGTGGCGCACCGTGCCGCGGACGGTCCGGCGAGCCACACCAGCGACGGGGCCGCACGAACCCGCCCACCGGCCGCGGCCCCCGGGGCCCCCGGGGCCAGCGCGCCCGGCCCCGCCTATGGCACCGCGGTCCCGCAGTCGCGATCGCCCGGCGGCTCGATGATCCGCTCGAGCGCGGCCGACCAGGCTCCGGCGTGGTTCTGGCGGCCCGTCGCGTTGAGGAGGCGGACGGCGTCGCGCTGCTCGCCCGTGACGTACTTCTCGCCCTCGCGGTCGAGTAGCGCTATCCGGGCGTCCCAGTCCTTCTGGCGCTCGTCGAGCGCCGACAGCAGCGCGTCACGGTCGGCGGCGTCGGCGAACTCCAGCGCGCCCAGCGCGGCGCGCATCCGGTCGATGGCGTCGCGCTCGTAGCGGGCAGCCTGCTTCACCGAGTCCAGGTCGTCGTCCTCGAGCAGGACCTCGAGGAACTTGCGTCGCCCGTCGGCGTCGCGCCGGTCGACCTCGGCCCGGCAGACGTCGACGACCGCCCGCGACAGCGCACGGCCATTCAGCGGTCCGCCGGCCGGACCGGGGGAGGGCCCCGTCGTGGTGACCGTCGTCGTGACCGTCACCGTCGTCGTGCCGGTCGTCGCGGTGCCGGCCGTCGTCGTGGTCGGCTCGTCGTCGGAGCCACACGCGGCGAGCGTTGAGGCGGCCGCCAGCAACGCCACGACGGTCGACCGGCGGAGCACCACGCGCATGCGGGGATCCTACGACCGGCCGCGCAACGGCCCGGCCCCCGCCTGGGGTGAAGTGGCTCCCTCGCGACGGTGCCCGGAGGCCGTTGCCGTCGCGTCCCCGCCCGGCCGACCGCCGTCCGTGGCGTCGGACAGCCGTCCGCGCCCCCGATCCGTCGTCCGCGCCCCCGGTCCGTCGTCCGCGCCCCCGGTCCGTCGTCCGCGCCCCCGGTCCGTTGTCCGTGGCCTCGGTCCGTTGTCCGTGGCCTCGGTCCGCCATCCGCGGCCTCGGTCCGCCGCCCGCGGCCCCGGTCCGCCGCCCGCGGCCCCGGTCCGCCGTCCGCGGCGTCAGTCCGTCGCCGCGGCGTCGGGGTCGGGCCGCTCCATCGCGACGCCGTCACGGAGCGCCCGCAACGCCGCCTTGCGCTCGTCCTTCGTCGTGCGGTCGATCATGAGCACGCCGTCCAGGTGGTCGGCCTCGTGCTGCAGGCGCCGGGCGAGCGGGCCCTCGGCCTCGATCGTCACCGGCCGGCCCGACAGGTCCAGGCCGGTCATCCGGACCGCCACCGGCCGCTCGACCGTCACGACGACCCCGCTGAGCGACAGGCACCCCTCCAGGTCGGAGTCCCGCTCGTCCGACGCCCACGCGATCTCGGGGTCGACGATCGCGGTGGCGGCGCCGTCGCCCCGCTCGCCCTCGCGGTAGACGAAGTAGCGGCGCAGCACCCCGACCTGGGTGGCGGCGAGGCCCCAGCCCCACGCGGCGTCCATGATCGAGATGAGCCGCCGGGCCTCCGTCACGAGGTCCGCGTCGACCCGCTCGACCGGTCGGGCGACCGCCCGCAGCGCCGGATCGCCCCACTGCCGGATCTGGCGCAACGCCGCGCGCCGCGCCTCGATCGCCTGCGGCGTGATCTGTCGCTCCGTCGCCATCCGACCAACGTAGCCGATGGCGCCCGCCGCGAGGTCGCACGGGCCGGTCGGGTCACGCGCGACACGGCCGCGGGGGGCGTCGCACACGTGACGCACCGGACCGCCGCCTGACGGGCGACCCACCGCGGCGTCGCGGAACGACGCTCAGGTGACGCACCGTCCCGTGGGCGGTCGGGTGATCCACCTCGGCGTCGGCGACGGTCTGGCGGGCGGGCGGTCCCGGTCGGCACCGCGTCGCGTGGCGGTCGGTCGGGGGCCGGGACCGCGTCGCCGACGGCCGGTCGGGTGGCCGGTCGGGCGTCGGCACCGCGTCGGGTGGCGGCCGGTCGGGCGTCGGCACCGCGTCGCGTGGCGGCCGGTCCGGGTCCGGGGCCGCGTCGCCCGGCGACCCGTCAGTCCAGGGTCGGCACCGCGTCCGCGGCGGTGGGGCGGACGAGGCCGCGCTCGTGGAGGACCCGGGCGAGCTGGACGGTGTTCGTCGCCGCGCCCTTGCGGAGGTTGTCGCCGACGACGAAGAGATCGAGCGCGCGCTCGTGGCCGCGGTCGCGACGGATTCGTCCGACGAGCACGTCGTCGCGGCCGTCCGCGTCGACCGCCAGCGGGTAGGCGGCGTTGGCGGGGTCGTCGACGACGGTGACGCCCGGCGCGGACGCCAGCAGCTCGCGGGCCGCGTCCGGGTCGAGCGGCTCACGGGTCTCGACGTTCACCGCCTCGCTGTGCCCGTTGATGACCGGCACCCGGGTGCACGTCGCGGAGATGCGGATCGTGTCGTCGCCGAGGATCTTGCGGGTCTCGTTGACGAGCTTGTGCTCCTCGTCGGTGTGGTCGTCGACGAACGAGCCGGCGTGCGGCAGCACGTTGAACGCGATCTGGTGGGCGTAGGAGCGGGGGGCGGGCACCGCGTCGCCGGCGAGCACCGCGGCGGACTCCTCCAGCAGCTCGTCGACGGCGGCCTTGCCGGTGCCCGACACCGCCTGGAACGTCGACACGACGAGGCGCTCGATCCCGGCCGCGCGCTGCAACGGCCGCAGCACCACCATGAGCTGCATCGTCGAGCAGTTGGGGTTGGCGACGATGCCCCGGTGGTCGTCGAGCGCCTCCGGGTTGACCTCGCTCACGACGAGCGGCACGTCGTCGCGCATCCGCCACGCCGAGCTGTTGTCGACGACCACCGCGCCGGCGCGGGCGAACCGGGGCGCCCACTCGCGGCTCGTCGACCCGCCGGCCGAGAACACGGCGATGTCGAACCCCTGGATCGACTCGTCGGTCAACGGCTGGACGGTGAGCCCGCGCAGCACGCGACCGGCGGAGCGGGCGGACGCGAACGGCACGATCTCGCGGATCGGCAGCCCCTCGCCGGCGGGGCGCACGCCGTCGCGGGCCTCCCGCACCGCCGCGAGCCCGGCGTCGTCGTCGCGGGGCACGCCGAGCTCGTCGAGGAGGATCCCGCCGACCTGGCCGGTGGCCCCGACGACGGCGATCCGGTACCCGTTGCTGGCGCTCATGCGTTCAGGGTACGACGAGCGACGATCCCGCCGTCCCCCGCCGCACCGCGGGTCGCCGGCGCCTCCACCGACCCGGGGCAGGACAGATCTACACCGATTGTTCACACGGCGGGGCGTGGATGGGCAAGAATGCGCTGTCGCACGCGCCCACCCGGGCCGCTCCCCGCACCGCCGTCGGCCCTTCGGGGCCCACGCCACGGACCCTTCCGCCCCACCCGATGCCCTCATCGCACCCCACCACCCGCCGTCAGCTCGTCGTCGTGGGCGGGTCGCTCGCGGCGGGCGTGGCGCTCACGACGCCGGCCCACGCCCGGCTGCTGCCGCGCACGCGCGGGATCGGCCGCGGGCGGTTCCTCGACGGGGTCGCGTCGGGCGAGCCCGGGCCCGAGGCCGTCACGTTCTGGGGCCGGCTGCGGACGTCGCGGCCCCGCAGCGCGGCCCGGCTCGTCGTCGCCGCCGACGAGGGGCTCACCCGCACCGTCGCCACCGTCGTCGTGCCGACGTCGGCCGGGGTCGACCACACCCTCAAGGCCCGCGTCGGCGGGCTGGAGCCGGGGCGTCGCTACTGGTACGCGTGGCAGACCGTCGACGACGTCTCGCCGGTCGGCCGGACGAAGACCGCGCCCGCCGCCGACAGCCGGGCCGAGGTCGCGATCGGGTTCTCCAGCTGCCAGAGCTACCCGCACGGGTTCTACAACGCCCACCGCGACGCGGTCGCCCACGACGAGCTCGACCTCTACGTCCAGCTCGGCGACTACACGTACGAGTACGAATGGGGCGAGTACGGGGACCTGCGCGGCGGGAACGGCGTGGACTTCGCGTCGGTCGACCTCACGACCTACCGCGACAAGCTCCGCCTGTACCGGGCCGACCCGGCGCTCCGCGAGCTGCACCGCCTGCACCCGGTCGTCCACACGTGGGACGACCACGAGGTCGCCGACAACTACACCGACGGCGCCCCGTCCCCGTCGGCGCTGCAGCGCAACGCCGGGTACCGCGCGAGCTTCGAGTGGCTGCCGCGGATCGCGTTCCCCGGCGACCGGTTCCGGCTGTACCGGACGCTGCGCTACGGCGCCAACGTCGAGCTCGTCATGCTCGACGAGCGCCAGTACCGCACCACCGGCGCGCCCGGGCAGACGATCCTCGGCCGACGGCAGATGGACTGGTTCAAGCGGACGCTGAGCGCCAGCTCCGCCCGCTGGAAGCTCATCGGCAACGCCGACCTCTTCGCCCCGCTCGGCGTCAACCCGACCGGCGAGGGGCTCGTCGACCCGATCAACATCGACGGGTGGGGCGGCTACCCGGCCGAGCGGGCCGAGGTCCTGGCGCACATCGCGGGGCAGGGGATCGACGACGTCGCGTTCCTCACCGGTGACGTCCACATGTTCATGGCCAACCAGCTCGTGCACGGCGGCCGGTCGGTCGCCACCGAGTACATGGGTGGATCGGTCACGTCGCCCGCGCTGCCCGACGGCCTCGGCGACGTCGCCGCACCGCTGATCCAGGCGATCAACCCGCACATCCGGTTCCTCGACCCGGTCCGCCACGGCTGGGCGGTCGCGCGCGCCGCCGACGGGATGCTGCGGGTGGAGCTCCGCAGCAACGACACGCTCGTCGACGGGTCGCCGTCCCGCACGCTGGCGTCGTTCGTCCAGCACCGCGGGCAGAACGCGATCGACATCGCGTCGGGGACGTCGAGTCGGGCCCGCGTCGGCGACGACCCCGCCCTGCGGGCCGCGCCCCGCGGGGGAGCGTTGGACCGCCGTCGGCGGCGGATCGCCCGCGTCGCCGACGCCGACCTGGAGCGCCGCGCCGACGTCGCCGCGCGTCGATCCCGCTCCGCCGCCGCCCGCCGCGCCCTGCGACGCGACCGCGCCACCCGACGCCGCACGACCCGGTGATCCGATGACCCGCCCACTCCTCCACACCCGCCGCGAGCTCGTCGTCGTCGGGGGCGCCCTCGCCGCGGGCCTGGCGCTCACCACGCCGGCGCACGCCCGCCTCATGCCCCGCACCCGCGGCGTCGGCCGCGGCCGGTTCCTCGACGGGGTCGCGTCGGGGGAGCCGGCACCGGACGCGATGACGTTCTGGGGTCGCCTGGCGACGTCGCGTCCACGCAGCGCCGCACGGCTCGTCGTGGCCGAGGACGAGGGGATGACGCGCACCGTCGCGACCGCGATCGTGCCGACGTCGGCCGGGGTCGACCACACGCTGAAGGTCCGCGTCGGCGGGTTGGAGCCCGGCCGGCACTACTGGTACGCGTGGCAGTCCGCCGACGACGTGTCGCCGGTCGGTCGGACGAGGACCGCCCCGGCGCCCGACAGCCGCGACCCGGTCGCCGTCGGGTTCTCGAGCTGCCAGAACCTGCCGAAGGGCTTCTTCAACGCCCACCGCGAGGCCGCGGCCACCGACCTCGACGTCTACGCGTTCCTCGGCGACTACACGTACGAGTACGAGGGCGACGCCACCGACGTGCTGCAGGCCCGTGGCGTGACGGACCCGTCGTCGGCCGACCTCACGAGCTACCGGTCCAAGCTCCGCCGCTACCGCGCCGACCCGGGCCTGCGCGAGCTCCACCGGATGCACCCCGTCGTCCACACGTGGGACGACCACGAGGTGTCGAACAACTACACCGAGGGTGGCGTCGGCGGCGCGCCCGCCCCGTCGGCGCTGCAGCGCAACGCCGGGTACCGCGCGAGCTTCGAGTGGCTGCCGCGGATGGCGTTCCCCGGCGACCGGTTCCGGCTGTACGACGCGTTCCGCCTGGGGGCCAACGCCGAGCTGCTCATGCTCGACGAGCGCCAGTACCGCACCCCGGGCGCCCCCGGCCGCACGATGCTCGGCCGCCGACAGATGGACTGGCTCAAGGCACGGCTCGCCTCGTCCGGGGCGCGATGGAAGCTCGTCGGCAACCCCGACATGATCGCCCCGCTCGGGGTGATCCTCACCGGCGACAGCGGCATCACCGTCAACCCGGACCAGTGGGACGGCTACCCGGCGGAGCGCGCGGAGCTGCTGCGCCACCTGGCGTCGCAGCGGATCGACGACGTCGCGTTCCTCACCGGCGACATCCACATCTTCATGGCCAACGACATGCTCCTCGACGGACGCTCGGTCGCCACCGAGTACGTCGGCGGATCGGTGACGTCGACCGGGATCGCCGAGCCGCTCAACGGGGTGGCGGTGCCGGTGATCCAGGCGGTCAACGGCCACATCCGGTACTTCGAGGGCGCCCAGCACGGCTGGTCGATCGCCCGCGCGACCCGTGACGCGCTCGACGTCGAGTACCGGGTGTCGGACATCCGCGTCGACGGCGCATCGATGCGGACCCTCGCGACGTTCCACCAGGCGACCGGCGCGAACGCCGTGCAGCAGACCGCCGGGGTCCGCGGCGGCGGCGCGGCGGCCCGCACGCTGGGGGAGGACCCCGCCGACGCGCCCGCCCGATCCGGCAGCGCGCTCGACCGCCGCCGTCGCCGCGACCTACGCGCCGAGACCCGCGACGTGGAGCGACGGATCCGGATCGCCGAGCGGCGCGCCACCCGCCGCTCCGGGGCGGCGCGCCGCGCCCGCCTGCACGACCAGCGCACCGCGACGAGGAGGACCCCGTGATGTCCCGACCGCTCCGGACGACGACCGCGATCGCCCTGGCCGCCCTCGGCCTGGCGACGACCGCCGCGACCGCGGGGGCCGCCGTGCCCGGCGACGCCCCGACCGCCCCGTTGACCTTCGAGATCGCGACCGCCGAGAACGGGGTCATCACCGACGGGCAGCGGACGTTCGCCCTGGACGGCGCCACCGCGGACGCCGGGGTGCCGCGCTGCCTCGGCGACGCGAGCTTCGCGCGGACCGCGTGGGCGATCGTGCCCGCCGCGCCGCAGACGCGCCGCGTGACGGTCGAGGCCGCGCCGCAGGAGGGGTCGACGAGCGTGCCGGACCTCGCGGCGTTCGTCCAGCCCGCCGAGGGACGGTCGCTCGACGAGCCGTCGGCGTGCTCGGGCCGCGAGACCGCCGGCGACGGCAGCCGTGGCGACGAGGCCGCCGCGGTGAGCGTCGTCGTCGGTCCCGGCCGGGACGTCCTCGTCCAGGTCGGCTGGCGCGACGGGGACGCCCCGGCGCCGGTCGTCGCGGCGCTCAGCGAGACGGCGCTGCCGACCCGCGACGCCCCCGCGGGGCAGGATCCCGGGGAGGCGCCCCGGATCCGCGTCGGGCGCGGGGCCGCCGTGCCGCTCCGCGGCGCGCTGCTCATGCCCGGCGACCCGGCACAGCCCCGCTGCCAGTCGCACGCCGGCGTGTGGCGTCGCGTGACGCTGCCGCGCAAGGGCGGCTACGCCCTGGCGACCGCCGGGGGCGAGGCGTCGACGATCACCGCGTTCTCGGGAGCCCCGCGGGGCGGCAACGCGATCGACTGCGCCGACGACGGGACGGGCGAGATCATCGCCACGGCGGTGAAGGTCAAGCGCCGCACGACGCTGTGGGTGCGCGTCGGCACCGACCGGCCCGAGGTCGCGTCGCGGGCCGGGATCGCCGTCCAGGGCCCGTACCGCACGCTCAAGGCCGCCCGTGCGGCCCAGGGCGCCGCGCACGACCGGGCGATGCGCGTCGTCGACCCGAAGGCGGGGTGCATCGACGCCCGCGACCCGCAGCCGGCGATCAGGGCGTCGTCGTTGCGCACGCTCCGCCGCGGCGGCCGGACGCTCCGCGGCACGAGCGAGGGCTCGGCGTGCGTCGACGGGCGCGCGACGACGTCGCGGATCGTCGTCGCGGTCGCCCGCGTCGAGCGCGGACGCTGCCGCTGGCTCGTCGGCGCCCGCTACGGCAAGCGGACGTCCTGCGCGCGGCCGCGCGGCGCCCGCCGGGCCCGGGGCACGACGTCGTGGCGGATGACGTTGCGGCGCGCGCTCCCGGCCGGCGTGCGCCACCGGATCGTCGTCCGTGGCCAGACGCGGCGCGCCGGCCGCCTGCGCACGACGAAGCCGCGGGCGACGGCGACGGTGCGTCGCAGCCGCGGCTGAGGACGGTCGCGCGATGGCGGGCGGCGTGCGGGCCCCGGGTGGGGCCCGCGGCGACCGGTCAGAGCTCGAGCACGACCTTGCCGACCGCCTCGCGGCGGTCGAGGGCGAGCAGCGCGTCGCTCACCCGCTCGAGCGGGAACCGCGCCCCGATCGGGGGACGGATCGCGCCGCGCTCGACGAGCTCCGCGATCGGGTCGCCGATCCTGCGGGCGTAGCTCGTGTCGCGCAGCACCCACTCGCCCCACGCCGCCCCGATGACCTCGGTGTTGGCCAGCAGCAGGCGGTTGACCTTCACCGTCGGGATGTCGCCGCCGGCGAACCCGACGACGACGACGCGCCCGGCCGGGGCGAGCGAGCGCAGGCTGTCGGTGAACCGGTCCCCGCCGACCGGGTCGATGACCATGTCGACCCCGCCGTCGGTGAGCTCGCGGACCTCGTCCTTCCACGGGCCGCTCGTCAGCACGACGTCGTCGGCCCCGGCGTCGCGCGCGACCCGGGCCTTCTCCTCCGACGACACCAACGCGACGGTGCGGGCCCCCAGGCCCTTGGCGACCTGCAGCGTCGCGGTGCCGACGCCCCCGGCCGCACCGTGGACGAGGACCGTCTCGCCGGCCTGCAGCCGGCCGCGGGTCACGAGGCAGAAGTAGGCCGTGTGGTAGTTGAGGACGAGCGCGGCGCCCTGCGCGTCGTCGAGGGCGTCCGACAACGGGAACGTCCACTCCGGCGACGCGACGGCCGTCTCGGCCCATCCGCCGAGCAGGCAGAACGCGGCGACGCGGTCGCCGGGACGGACCGTCGCGCCGTCGGGGGCGCTGCGCACCACCCCGGCCACCTCGCTGCCGGGGATGAACGGCAGCGGCGGCTTCATCTGGTACATGCCGCGGGTCTGCAGCAGCTCGGGGAACGACACCCCGGCGGCCTTGACGTCGATGACCACGCCCTCCCCGCCGAGCACCCCGTCGCGGGGCCCCGGCTCCGGGACGTCGACGAGACGGACCGCGTCCTCGGGCCCGGTCAGGTCGGTGATGTGGATCGCGCGCATGCGCCGGATCATCGCGCATCGCGATCGGCGCGTGGCCCGGACGGAGGGTCGCCGCGCGGGACGCCACGGGCGACCGCACCGGTCCGGCGGCGGAGCCCCGCGACCGGGGCGTCGGCGGGGCTCGGCCGCGTGGTCAGCCGCGGAACGTCGGCGCGCGCTTGGCGAGGAACGCCGCCACGCCCTCGCGGCCGTCGGGGTGCGCGCCGTTGGCGGCGATCGCGTCGGCCTCGGCATCCAGCTGGTCGGCGACCCGGGCGGCCGCCCCGTCGCGCAGCAGCCGCCGCGTCGCGCCGTACGCGGCGGTCGGCCCCGCCGCCAGCGTGCGGGCGAGCTCCCCGGCGGCGGCGTCGAGCTCGTCTGCGGGCACGACGCGGTTGACGAGGCCCCACTCCAGCGCCTCGTCCGCGCCGAGCCGGCGGTTGGTGAGGAGCATCTCGGTGGCGCGCCGCAGGCCCACGACCCGGGGGAGGAACCACGACTGGCCACCGTCGGGCGACAGGCCCGCGCCGGTGTACGCGGCGGCGAACTTCGCCGCGGGCGACGCGACGACGAGGTCGGCGGCGGCGACGAGGCTCAGGCCCGCCCCGGCCGCGGCCCCGCCGACGGCGACGACGAGCGGCGCGTCGAGCGCCTGCAGCGCGAGGATCCCGGCGTGGAGCTCCGACGCGAGGGCGTGGAGCGCGTCGCCGACGCCGTCCCCGGACTCCGCGAAGTACCCGAGCGCGCCGCCGACGCAGAACGCGCGTCCGCGGGCGGTGAGGAGCACGACGCGGACGTCGTCGCGGGCCGCGAGCGCCTCGGCGTGCCGGCGCAGCGTCGACGCCCACGGCGGGTCGATCGCGTTGCCGGCGTCGGGCCGGTCGAGGGTCAGGCGGGCGATGCCGTCGGCGACCTCCAGGAGGATCGGCTCGCCGGGCGCGTCGGTGCTCATGCCCCGCACCCTATTCCGGCTCGTCCCGACACCGGATCCCGGATAAGATGACGCGGCCGTCAACTTTCTGGCGGTCCGACGATCGCGAGGCCTACCATGACCCCGACCCCGACCCCGACCGACCGCGAGCGGATCGCGATCCCGTCGATCCCCGAGTCGGCGCTCACCGACGAGCTGCTCGCCGCGTTGCCCGAGGAGCCCGCGCCGGCCCCGTGGGAGCTGCGCGCACGCTCGGTCATGTGGTGGGGACGGTCGGGTCGCGGCGCCCGGGACCTCGTGCCGCCCGCGATCCGCCGTGGGGGACGGACCGTCGGCCGGGTCGGCGCGTTCATCCGCTACGAGAGCACGCCGGTCGGGTCCTACGACGAGATCATCGGGGCGATCGCCGTCCGTCGCGGTCGCGGCGTGGTCGGGCACGTCCCGTTCATCGTGGTCGACTCCGCGCCGAGCGTGCTCGGAGGCCGGTCCAACTGGCTGCTGCCCAAGGGCCTGGCGGAGTTCCACGGCGACCCGGGCGCCGACATGACCGCCCGCGGCGACGGGTGGCAGGTCCGCGCCCGCGTCCGTGCGTTCGGTCCGGCGCTGCCGTGGTCGGGCGCCGGCGCGATGCTCGAGCAGCTCGACGGCTTCGGGGCCGTGCACCGCACCCGGATGGGCCGGGTGCGCATGCGCATGCGTCCGGCGATCGTCCGGGTCGAGGTCCACGGCGGCGACGAGCTGCGCTCGACGGTGCCGGACGGCCGCTGCGTCGGGGTGGTGCTCGAGCGGTTCGAGACGACCCTCGGACCGGCGGTCCCGGTCGACCGCTGACCGCCGGCTGACGTCGCGGGCCGCGGTCCGGCACTCTTCCGCGGTACCGATGCTCGCTCTTCGCGCCCGCGCCGCCGCGTTCGTCGCCCTCGTCGGCGTGGCCGTCGCCACGACGTTGGCGGCGACCGCGGGCGGCGCCGGCGACGACGAGGACCGCCCGCGGTTCGCGGGCGGGTCCTGCGGGCAGACCGCGGTGCGGTTGGGGTTCGCGCTGCCGGTCGGCGACACCCGTGGCCGGCTGGCCGCCGACGAGATCGGGTCGACGCTGGCGGACCTCCTGGCCTGCCCGGTCCAGGTCGTCGTGCGGGAGCGCCAGGAGGACCTGGTGGCCGACGTCGCGCTGCAGCGGATCGACCTGGCGCAGCTCGATCCGGCGGCGCTCGTCGTCGTCGACCGGGTCGCGTCGATCAACACCGTCGGCGCCTACGCCACCGGCCTCGACCTGCCGGCCCGCGGCGCGCGGTCCCAGATCTGGGTGCGGCGCGGCGACGACGCCCGCACGCTCGCCGACCTACGCGGGCGGCGCCTGGCGCTGGGCCCCCGCCTGACCGTCGGCGGCGACGTGGAGCCGCGCACCGCGCTCATGGCGGCGGGGCTGCGACCGGGGGACGACGTCCGCACGGTCCGCACCGCGACCGACGCCGACGCGCTCGAGGCGCTGGAGCGGGGGAGGGTGGACGCCGCGGTCACCCGCGGGCCGGTGGCGGTCAGGGGCGACGGGCCGCGCCGCCTGTGGCGGTCCGACCCGCTGCTCGCCGACGTGCTGGGGATGCGCACCGGCCTGCCACGCCACGTCCGCCGGCTCATCCTCGCGTCGGTGCGGACCCTGCCGGCCCGGGTGCTCGCGCCGTTCGCGGTCCGCCTGGGCGTGCGCCACCCGACGCCGCTGGTGTCGGTGCCGCTCGATCTCTACGGCCCGGTGCAGGACCAGCTCGACGCACTGACCGCCGAGGGCCTCGCGCCCTGACGACCCGGCCGGCGCGATCAGGTGCGCGGCGGCCGCCCGGCGGAGCGACGCCGCGGACGGTCGCTCAACCGGGTGCGGGCCGCGTCGATCCGGGCCCGGGCGGCGTCGATCTCGGCGGCCGGCGTGGGCGCGTCGTCGACGGTCAGGTCGTCGGCGGTGCGCGTCGCGCGCGCGTCGCGCAGCCGGTCCCGCGCCGCGTCGAACCGCGCCTGCGCGTCGGCGGGCAGCCGCACCGGGGCTCCACCGCCGCGGTCGGCCCGCAGGCTGTCCGGGACGAGGGGGCGCGGGGGGCCGGTCACGATGCCGGCGACGGCGGTCCCGTCGCGCCGCGGTCGGTCGGCCCGGTCGGCGCCGTCGGTCGGGACGCCGGTCGCGGACGGCCGGGGAGATCCCGTCGAGGCTGGTTCACCGAAGAGCACCGACCGGACCCTACCGACGTGGCGGCGGCCCCGTCCACGACCGGGACGCGCCGCCCACGACGACGACGGGCGCCCCTGGGGGCGCCCGTCGAGCGAGGGTCCGGGCCGGGCGGCCCGGGGCGGCGCTAGGCGGCCGACAGGGCCCCGACCGCGCCGACGACCGAGGTCGACCAGTCGATGACCGACGTCGGCTTGACGACGTGCTTGCTCAGGCCGAGCTCCTTCGGGCTCATGCCCAGGGCCAGGCCCACCATCTGCGGCAGGTGCAGGACCGGCATCTGCAGGTCGCGGCCGACGGCCTTCGACACGACCGGCTGCTGCATGTCGAGGTTGAGGTGGCAGAGCGGGCAGGGGGTGACGAGGCAGTCCGCCTCGGCGTCCTTGGCGTCGCCCAGGTGACGACCGGCCATCTTGAACGACGTGTCCGGCTGCATCAGCGAGATCGGGAACCCGCAGCACTTCTGCGCGCCGGCGTAGTCGACGACGGTGCCGCCGAGCGTCTCGATGACGAGCTCCAGGTAGGAGTCGCGCGGATGCTCGTCGTCGATCCCGATCCGGTCGGTGGGGCGGACGATGTAGCAGCCGTAGAACGGCCCGACCCGCAGGTCGGTCAGCGGCCGCTTGACGAGCTTGCCGAGCTCCTCGAGCCCGAGCTCCTCGACGAGCACCCAGAGGAAGTTCTTGTTGACGATCCCCTTGGCGTACTCCAGGCCCTCGGGCGTCAGGTGCTTGTTCACCTCGGCGCGGTAGGCGGCCGACGCGTCCAGGCGCTCCTGGCACTCGCTCTGCGCGCCCTGGCAGGTCGAGCAGATGTTCATCATGAGGTCGGCGCCCTGCTCGATCTCCTTCTGCGCGAGCGCGAAGGTGCGGGCGTTGAGCGAGTCGGCCAGCTCCTGGCTGTGCTCGGCGATGACGCCGCAGCCGCTGCAGTTGGCGCGGTTGAGCTCGATGAGCTCGATCCCGAGCGCCGGGGCGACCTTGGCCATCGCACCGTGCAGCTCGGGGGTGAAGCCCCGGCTCACGCAGCCGGGCCAGTAGGCGACCTTCATGCTCCCGCTCCCGTCTGGTCGACACCCGGCTTCGCGGCCGCCTCCCGGGCCGCCGCGGCGGCGACGTGGGCCTCGTGGGCCGCGATCTCGGCCGGATCCTCGTCCGGCTGGGTGATGTACAGGTTGTGCTCGAGGCGCTGCTCGCGCTCGCCGACCTCGCGGTAGATCCGCTTGATCTGCGCCTGGTCGGGGCTCTTGGGGTGGAACAGCGCGGACTTCGGCGTGACCTTGCGGCGCAGCAGCGCCTTCGTGATCACCGGCAGCGACGCGAGCATCGCCCGCGCGGACGCGGGATGGAGCTTGCCGCCGTAGGAGTCCGGGATCATGTTGGCCTCGTTCAGCGTGCCGTACTTCTTCACGCTGTTGACGATCGCCATCTCGTGCCGCTCGCCGTTGTTGCGGTCGACGATGTGATGGTCCTGCGACGCGATCCGGCGCAGGCGCATGATCTGGCTCATCGGCGCGACGCCCTTCGGGCACGCCTCGATGCAGTTGAAGCAGTGCGTG
Organism: Solirubrobacteraceae bacterium; assembly: GCA_023230855.1. Taxonomy (GTDB): domain Bacteria; phylum Actinomycetota; class Thermoleophilia; order Solirubrobacterales; family Solirubrobacteraceae; genus Patulibacter. The sequence continues at coordinate 124,949 of JALNWQ010000008.1, read as the reverse complement.
CAGGCGTACAGGCCGTGCGGGTCCTGGGCGAGGTCGTTCAGGCGCTGCTGGTGGCGCGCGTCGCGCGGGTCGCCGACGAACCGGTACGTCTTGGCCAGGGCGGCCGGGCCGACGAACAGCGGGTCGATCTCCATCGACAGGCAGTCCGACACGCACGCGCCGCACTGGATGCAGGCCATCGACTGCGTGACGTCGACCATCGCCTCGCGCGGGACGATGTGCTCGCGCTCGGGGAGCGGCTCGGAGGGGAGCAGCCACGGCGTGACCCGCGCCTGCTTCTTCCAGTGGACCGCGTCCATGTCGACGATCAGGTCCTTGATCACCGGCATGTTGCCGAGCGGCTCGACGGTGATCTTGCCGTCCTTGGACCGCTTCAGCGCCTCGTCGAGGTGCGTGTGGCAGGCCAGGCCCGGCTTGTCGTTGATCCGGGTGCCGCACGACCCGCAGATCGCCGCCCGACACGAGCAGCGGATGCCGATCGAGCCGTCCTCGTCGTTCTTCGCCTGGAGGATGCCGTCGAGCACGGAGCGGTGCGGCTCCAGCTCGATGGTGAACTCCTCGTAGTACGCCGGCTTGCCCGACTCGGGGTCGTAGCGGCGCAGCCGCAGCGTGAACTCCTGCAGGCCCTCCACCTTGGTGGAGGCGCCGTCGTTGGTGGTCTCGGTGCTCGACATCAGTACGTCCGCTCCATCGGCTGCCACTGGGTGATGGTGACCGGCGACTGGCCGAGCTTGGCGTCGGCGCCGGCGTCCGCTCCGTCCTTCTCGACGGTCAGGTGGAAGAGCCAGTCCTCGTCGTTGCGCTCGGTGTAGTCGGTGCGCGAGTGCGCCCCGCGGGACTCCTTGCGCTCCAGCGCGGACTTCACGATCGCCTCGGAGCAGTCGAGCATGAACCCGAGCTCCAGCGCGCCGAGCACGTCCTGGTTGAAGACCGTGCCCTGGTCGTCGATGTAGGCCGTCTTGGCCTCCTCCTGGAGGCGCTTGACGATCTCGTGGCCCTTGGTCATGCCCTCCTCGTCCCGGAAGACCGCGCAGTAGCGGTTCATCGAGACGCCGAGCTCCTCCTTGATCTCCGACACGCGCCGGCCGGTGCGGGGCCGGTCGATGATCGACTTGATCTCGCGCTCGTCGTCGCGGAGGCTCGCGTCCGACACCGTCGGCATCGGCATCGACGCGGCGACCTTCGCCGCGTGCTCCCCGGAGCGCCGACCGAAGATCAGCGTGTCGAGCAGCGAGTTGGCGCCCAGGCGGTTGCCGCCGTGCACCGACACGCAGGCGACCTCGCCGGCGGCGTACAGGCCCGGGATGTCCGACTCGCCGTCGGAGTCGGTCTTGACGCCGCCCATCGTGTAGTGCTGACCCGGACGGACCGGGATCGGCTCCTTCGTGATGTCGATCCCGGCGAAGTCGCGGCCGAGGTTGACGATCTCGCGCAGGGCCTCGAGGACGCGGTTCTTCGGGACGACGGTGACGTCGAGGAGCACGGAGTCCTTGAGCGGCCCGGTCCCGCGGCCCTCGTTGATCTCCTTCTGCTCGGCGCGCGACACGACGTCGCGGGAGGCGAGCTCCATCTTGTTCGGCGCGGAGTGGACCATGAACCGCTCGCCGTCGGCGTTGCGCAGGTGCGCGCCCTCGCCGCGGGCGCCCTCCGTGATGAGGAAGCCGTTGGCCGTCATCGTCGTCGGGTGGTACTGGATCATCTCCATGTCCATGAGCCGCGCTCCGGCGCGGTAGGCCAGGGACATGCCGTCGCCGGTGCAGATCAGGCCGTTCGTCGTCGGCTTGAACGCCTGGCCGACGCCGCCGGTGGCGAGGATCGTCGTCTTCGCCGTGAAGGTCTGCATCTCGCCGGTGCGGATGTTGCGCGCCACGCAGCCGACGCAGCGGCCGTCGTCGCCGCGGATGAGCGAGGTGTTGAACCACTCCTCGTAGCGGTCCACGCGGTCGCTGTACTTCATGAGCTGCTCGTACAGCACGTGGAGGATCGCCTGGCCGGTGATGTCGGCGACGTAGGCGGTGCGCTTCATCGACGCACCGCCGAACGCGCGCAGGTCGAGGTGGCCGGTCTCGTTGCGGTGGAACGTGACCCCGATGTGCTCGAGGTGCAGGATCTCGTTCGGCGCCTCCGAGCACATCACCTCGATCGCGTCCTGGTCGCCCAGGTAGTCGGAGCCCTTGACCGTGTCGAAGGCGTGGGAGCGCCAGTCGTCGGCGGGGTTCATCGCCGCGTTGATCCCGCCGGCGGCGGCCACCGAGTGGGACCGGACCGGGTGGACCTTGCTGAGGATCGCTACCGAGGCGCCGGCGTCCGCCGCGGCAAGCGCTGCGCGCTGTCCGGCCAGACCGGCCCCGATGATGAGAACGTCGTGTGCGGGCATCGCTCTCGCTTTGACCGAGGGAGGGTTGACGTGGTCGATCGTATAGGCGTGGGAGGCGCCGTGGGCCCCGCCTGAAGGCCGATGAACCCGGTCGGGATTGGAAATGCAACCCGACGCGGAAGGTCGGGATTTGCAGGCGGGTCATTCCCCGACGCCCGTCGACCCATAGCCGACGGTTGGGGCGGGCGGCGCGCGGCGGCGGGCGTCCGTCAGGCGTCGCGGCCGGCGCCGCCGGGGATCGCCCGCGCGAGCGCCTCGCGGACCGTGGCGAACGTCACCAGTCCGTGGAGCACGCCGGAGCGGTCGACGACGGGGAGCGCGCCGAGCCGGCGGAGCGGCTCGCTGGCGAGCAGCCCGTCGAGCGTGTCGTCGGGCGCGGCGCTGGGGGCGTCGTCCGGATCGATGAGCGACCGCACCGGGGTCGTGGGGCGGCCCTCGGCCAGCTCGGTGCGGACCCGGTCGGCGGTGAGCACCCCGTGGTACCGGCCGGCCTCGTCGGCGACCGGGGCCCACGCGACCCCGAACGGCGCGAACGTCGACGCGTCGGCCTCGATCGCCGTCTCCTCCAACGGCACCCACGCCGGGCGGTCCTCCAGCAGCGACCCGGCCGTCACGGCGTGGAGCTGCTCGCTGATCTCGCTCGTCGCGACCGCCGCCCGCGCCGCGGTGCCGATGAACCACGCGAGGAGCAGGGCCCACACGCCGTCGAACGCGCTGCCGTCCATGAGCCGCCAGACGCCGAACGCGGCCAGGAGGAGCGCGAACCCGCGACCGAGGTTGCCGGCGGCGACCGTGCCGCGACGGCGATCGCCGGTGACCCGCCACGCGATCGCGCGGGCGATCCGTCCGCCGTCGAGCGGGAACGCCGGGATCATGTTGAAGACGAAGAGGATCGCGTTGACGAGCGCGAGCCACCCGGTGAGCGCGGCGAGGGGGGTGACGTCGAGGTTCGTCGTCCCGTCCGCGCCGCGGAGCAGCGCGGCGTCGAGCAGGTCGCCGGGGCCGCCGACGGCGAGCGACCCGATCCCGACGAACGCGCCGAAGAGCGCCGCGGTGACGAGCGGCCCCGCGAACGCCACCCAGAACTCCTCGCCCGGTCGGCGGGAGTCGCGGTCGAGGTGGGCGACGCCGCCGAGGAGCCACAGGTCGATGCCCTTGGTCTGCATCCCGAACCGGCGGCCGACGACCGCGTGGCCGAGCTCGTGCGCGACGAGCGAGAAGAAGAACAGCGTCGCGGCCGCGACGCCGAGCAGGTACCCGGTGGCCTGGTCCGCCGACTCGAGGCGCTCGAACCGCCCGCCGAGCAGGAGGATCACGAGGAACAGCGCGAGGAACCAGCTGCTGTCCGCCCCGATCCGGATCCCGAGGATCCGGCCGAGCTTCACGGTCCGCATGGGCACGGGCCCATCGTCGCAGGTCGGCCGGGGCGGGGAGCGTCGATCCGTCCCCGTCGCGGGATCAGAGGGTGATCGCGATCGCCCGGATCCGCAGCCCGTCGACGACCATCGGCGGCAGGTCCAGCAGGAACGCGAGCTCGTCGAGCGAGGTGAACGGCCCGGTGTCCTCGCGCTGGGCGACGATCCGGCCGGCGAGGGCGTCGTCGATCCCCGGGAGCGTCGTCAGCGTCCGCGCCGGGGCGCGGTTGACGTCGACGAGGTCCCCGTGGCGGGCGTCGGGCAGGTCGGGGCGGCCGACGCCCAGCTCGACGGCGCGGAGCGGGTCGGTCGCCGCGAGCCGCCGGGCGCGGTCGCGCTCCTCGCGACGCAGGTCGAGCGCGACGTCCTTGTCGCGGTGGGAGCGGAGCACCGCCACGCGCACCGCGTAGGTCCGTCGCTGAGTGGCCGTGAACACGATGCCGACGATCCAGGCGAGGAGCGCGATCGTGATCGCGACGCCCTCCGCGACCGAGTCGTCCTCGACGTCGCTGCCGACCATGAGCGCGGTGATGCCGACGACGGTCGCGACGACCCCGACGGCGACCCACGGTGGGCGGCGCGCCTTGATGCCGGCCGCGGCCGGGACCCACGCCCCGAGCCCGAAGGGCGCCAACGACCACCACATCCAGCGGGTGGGGACGGCCGACGGGTCGGACCCGGCTCCGGGCGTGGCGGGGTCGGAGGGCCCCGGTGGGGACGGCGGGCTCATGCCCGCAGGGTACGGGCCCGACCCGCGCCCGGCATCACCCGCCCGAGCCATTAGCATCGCCACCCGTCGGCCCGCGACCCGGGCCGCCGTCGCCCGCCGTCAGTCCAGGAGGACCCCTGATGACCCAGTCGCCCGTCAACGTCACCGTCACCGGCGCCGCCGGCCAGATCGGCTACGCCCTGCTGTTCCGGATCGCGAGCGGTGCGCTGCTCGGCCCGGACACGCCGGTGAAGCTCCGCCTGCTCGAGATCCCGCAGGCCGTGAAGGCCGCCGAGGGCACCGCGATGGAGCTCGACGACTGCGCGTTCCCGCTGCTGGCGGGCGTCGACATCTTCGACGACGCGAAGGCCGCGTTCGACGGCGTCAACGTCGCGCTGCTCGTCGGCGCGCGCCCGCGCACGAAGGGCATGGAGCGCGCCGACCTGCTCGAGGCCAACGGCGGCATCTTCAAGCCGCAGGGCGAGGCGATCAACGCCGGCGCCGCGTCCGACGTCAAGGTCCTCGTCGTCGGCAACCCGGCCAACACGAACGCCCTCATCGCCCAGGCCCACGCCCCGGACGTCCCGGCCGAGCGGTTCACCGCGATGACGCGCCTGGACCACAACCGCGCGCTGGCCCAGCTCGCCGCGAAGGCCGGGGTCGCCACGACCGACATCACGAACATGGCGATCTGGGGCAACCACTCGCCGACGATGTTCCCCGACCTCTACAACGCGAAGATCAACGGCCGGAACGCGTTCGAGGCCGTCGGCTCCGACCTGGACTGGTACCGCGACGTGTACCAGCCGACGGTCGGCAAGCGCGGCGCGGCGATCATCGAGGCCCGCGGCGCCTCGTCGGCGGCGTCGGCGGCGTCCGCGGCGATCGACCACATCCGCACGTGGGTCGACGGCACCCCCGAGGGCGACTGGACCTCGATGGCGATCCCGTCCGACGGCAGCTACGGCGTGCCGGAGGGCATCATCAGCTCGTTCCCCGTCACGGTGAAGGACGGCGAGTACTCGATCGTGCAGGGCCTGGAGATCCCGGCGTTCGCGCAGGAGAAGCTCGACGCCACGGTCGCCGAGCTCGTCGGCGAGCGCGACGCGGTGAAGGCGCTCGGCCTGGTGGGCTGAGCCACGGCGCCGCCCGCCCGCCGACGCGTCGTCCCGGGGCGTGGCGCCCGGGCGTCGGCGTCGCGCCGGCCGGGGCCCGGGCCCTCCGCGGCGCGGCCGGACCCGTGGGTCAGGCGGCGTCCTTGGGGTACCAGGTGCGGTCGCGCTTCTCGACGAGGCCCTGCTCCTCCAGGCCCGGGAGGATGCGGTACGCGTAGTTGGGGTGCACGCCGATCCGGCGGGCGATGTCGGTCGCGCCGAGCCCCGGCTCGGCGCGGATCAGATCGAGCGCCTGGCGCGAGCGCTCGCCGCTGCCGCGCGGCCGTCCCGCGCCACGGCGCTGGCCGGCCGCCGCGCGACGCGGCCCGCCGCCGGTCCCGGACGACGCGCCGTCGAGGGCGTCGAGCGCGCGCTGGAGCGTCTGGTGCTCGGCGACCGCCGGCGCGAGCTCGTCCAGGCGCGCCTGGATCTCCTTGCGCTTCTCGTCGAGGAAATCGGACATCGGTGGCCTCCGGGAACGGGATGACGGGTTGGGTCACGGTAGTGACCTAACCACACCATACTCCCGACTTCGGACGACGATCGCCCGGGCGGCGTTGGTGGTGGTGGGACCCCGCGTCCGGCGGGGTGGGTGGAGCCCGTCGGCCGCGGGCCCCGTCGGCGTCAACGGGCGTCGATCACCTCGGACAGGCGGGCGAGCGACGCGTGGGCCTCGCGCTCGGGCACCCCGCCCATGAGGGCGCGCGACGCCACCGCCCCCAGGCGCCCCCCGGGCGCGCTGAAGGTGTTGGAGTAATGGAATCGCGTGCGGGACCCGCCGTCCAGCGGCTCCAGCCGGTAGGTGATCGCGGCCCCGGCGCCCGCCGGCCCGTGCCCGGCCCAGTCGGCGCTGTGGGGCGGGTCCATCGCCTCGAGCTCCCACGAGACCTTCACGGGGGCGCCACGGATGACGTACCGCTGCCCCATCCGGTATCCGACGCGTGGTGGGCCGTCGTCGGCGTGGGTGAGCTTGCGGTGGATGGTGACCCACCGCTCCAGCTGATGGGGGTCCATCACGACGTCCCACACCTCGGCGGGTGGTGCGTTGAGGTCGGCGGTCACGACGACGGCGCTCATCGCGCCCCACCCTACCCACCGTCGGGCGCGTCGCCCGCGGAGGCGGGGCGACGGCCGACCGCGCCCGTCCCGCCGTCAGCGCGCGGCGAGGCGCTCGAACCGCTCCCAGTCGGCGAGCGCCCGCTCGACCGCGGCGTCGAACCGGTGCGGTCGCACGCCGAGCAGCGACGTCCAGCGGTCGTCCCGGGCGACGAGGTCGCCGGTGAGGCCGCTCATGAGCGGCAGGACGAGGTCCTCGGACTCCCCGGCGAGGACCGCGGCGACGCGTCCCGCGATCGGGGTGATCGCCCACGGGAACGGCAGCGTCGGCCGGCCGACGACCATCGCGTCGCGGATCCGCTCGATCATCTGCCCGTAGGACAGGACGTCGGGGCCGGCGACGTCGAGGCTGCGGCGTGGCTCGTCGGTCAGGTCGACGGCGGCCGCCGCGGCGAGCGCCGCGATGACGTCGCGCTGGTCGATCGGCTGCGTGCGGTGCTCGCGCCACGGCGGCAGCGCGAGGACCGGCATCCGCTCGACGAGCCGGACGAGGAACCGGAACGACCGCGAGCGGTGCCCGATCGCGATCGACGCCCGCAGCGCCAGGCTCTCGGGGGTCGCGGCGAGCAGCGTGCGCTCGACCTCCAGCCGGCTGCGGAGGTGCGGCGTCGGGTCGCGGTCCTCGTCGACCATCACCCCGAGGTACACGAGGCGCCGCAGCCCGGCGCGGGCGGCGGCGTCGGCGAACCGCTCCGCCGAAGCCCGCTCGCGGTCGGAGAACGACGTGCCGTCGGCGGACGCCTCCATCGAGTGCACGAGGTAGTACGCGACGTCGATCCCGTCGAGCGCCTCGTCGAGCCCCGCGCCGGTGAGGACGTCGCCGACGACGACCGGGAGCCGCTGCGACACCCGGCCGGGATCGCGGGCGAGGCCGCGCAGGTCGTGCCCGGCGCGACGCAGCGCCGGGATGAGGGCCGTGCCGACGAAGCCCGACGCGCCGGTGACGAGGATCCGCATGGCGGGGATGATGGCGGCCCCGGGGGGCGGGGGCGTGGAGGCGACGTGGAGGATTCGCTGCGAACGGCGCCGTTCCTCCACGCTCCGTTCACAAAAAGTGCCCAAGTAGCGGGAACCCCTTCCCCGGGACCGGTCGGGTTGTGGTTCGATGGATCCGTCGCCGGGGCCGAGGTCACGGCGGCCACACCTCGGAGCCCCGGACGCCGCTGTGAGCGCGTCCGCGGCCACCATCCTCGCGCCTTCGCCGACGGCCCGGTTCGCCGTGTCGACGTCGCGTCCCCGTTCCCGTCCGTCCCACATCGGAGTCCCCTCGACGTGCCCATCCGCCCCGATCGTCCCGCCCGCACCACCCGCGCCGCCGCCCCGTCCTGCGGGGACTGCTTCTTCCGGCGGCACATGCTGTGCGCGCTGGACCGGGACACGGCGTGCGCGACGTTCCGGCCGGACGACGGGCAGGGCCTGCGGCCGCCGCGGCAGATGCGGATGGCGTTGCGGCCGGAGCGCACGACGGGGGCGCCGTTCGCGTTCCCCAGCGCCGAGGAGCAGGCCCGGCGCTACGCCGCCTGACGGCGTCCCGGTGCGCGATCCGAGGGCGCGCCGCCGGGGGGCCGGAGGGCCGGGGAGCCGCCGCGGGAGCCGCTGCCGGACCGCGTCGCCGGGCGCCGTGTCCGGTCAAATCGTCCGGATCGCGGCGCGTCGGCGGCGAACAAGTTGGCCAGCCAGCCAGGTATCATCGGGATGGTCCTCGCCGGTCCGCACCGGAAGCCGTCGCCGTCGACGGCCCGGGCCCCCCGGGGTCCGGAGGACGGGCAGTCGCCAACTCGGGAGCAACATCATGGGCAGCACTGAAGCGCTGGTCTTCGACGCGATCCGCACGCCGCGGGGCAAGGGCAAGAGCAACGGCTCGTTGCACAACGTCAAGCCGGTCGACCTCGTCGTCGGCCTCGTCCACGAGACGCTGGCGCGCAACGCCCAGCTCGACCCCCACCGGATCGACGACCTCGTCCTGGGCTGCGTGTCGCCGATCGGCGACCAGGGCGCCGACATCGCCAAGACCGCCGCGATCAAGGCCGGGCTGCCGGACACCGTCGCCGGCGTCCAGCTCAACCGCTTCTGCGCGTCGGGCCTCGAGGCCGTCAACACCGCCGCGATGAAGGTCGCGTCCGGCTGGGAGGACCTCGTCCTCGCCGGCGGCGTCGAGTCGATGTCGCGCGTGCCGATGGGCTCCGACGGCGGCGCCTGGGCGATGGACCCCGAGACGAACTACCAGACCGGGTTCGTCCCGCAGGGCATCGGCGCCGACCTCATCGCGACCCTCGAGGGCTGGGACCGCGAGGACGTCGACGCGTTCGCCGTCCGCTCGCAGGAGCGCGCCGCCGCCGCCGAGGACGCCGGGTACTTCAAGGACTCCGTCATCCCGGTGAAGGACCTCGCCGACCAGGTCGTCCTCGACCACGACGAGTTCATCCGCCGCGGCACGACCGTCGAGACGCTGTCCAAGCTCAAGCCGTCGTTCGCGGCGATGGGCGAGATGGGCGGCTTCGACGCCGTCGCGCTGCAGAAGTACCACTGGGTCGAGAAGATCGACCACGTCCACCACGCCGGCAACAGCTCCGGCATCGTCGACGGCGCGTCGCTGCTGGCGATCGGCAACGAGAAGGTCGGCGAGGAGCTCGGCCTGACCCCGCGCGCGAAGATCCTCGCGACCGCCGTGTCCGGCGCCGACCCGACGATCATGCTCACCGGCCCCGCGCCGGCGTCGCTCAAGGCGCTCGAGAAGGCCGGCCTCAAGCCCGAGGACCTCGACCTCACCGAGATCAACGAGGCGTTCGCGGCCGTCGCCCTGCGCCTCATCAAGGACCTCGACCTCGACCCCGACACGGTCAACGTCAACGGTGGCGCGATCGCGATGGGCCACCCGCTCGGCGCGACCGGCGGCATGATCCTCGGCACGCTCATCGACGAGCTGCACCGCCGCGGCAAGAAGTACGGCCTGGCCACCCTCTGCGTCGGCGGCGGCATGGGCATCGCCACCGTCGTCGAGGCCATCTGACGCCCTCCCGGCCGACCACGAAGAGAGACAGCATGAGCTTCACGAACACGATCCGCTGGGAGGACGCCGGCGACGGCGTCGTCAACCTCGTCCTCGACGACCCGAACCAGTCGGCGAACACGATGAACGCCGACTACGCGGCGTCGATGACCGCCGCCGTCGACCGCCTCGTCGCCGAGAAGGACTCCATCAAGGGCGTCGTCATCACCTCGGCGAAGAAGACGTTCTTCGCCGGCGGCGACCTCAACGACCTGCTGCGCGCGACGAAGGCCGACTCGCCGGCGATCGTCGCCAACCTGCGCCAGATCAAGGGCGACCTGCGCCGCCTCGAGACGCTCGGCATCCCCGTCGTCTCGGCGATCGCCGGCGCCGCCCTCGGCGGGGGCCTCGAGATCGCCCTCGCCACGCACCACCGCGTCGTCGTCAACGACCCGCGGATCCAGGTCGGCCTGCCCGAGGTGAGCCTCGGCCTGCTGCCCGGCGGCGGCGGCGTCGCGCGCGTCACCCGCCTGCTCGGCATCGCCAACGGCCTCATGAACGTCCTGCTGCAGGGCCAGCGGATGCGGCCCGAGAAGGCGCTCGAGGTCGGCGTCATCAGCGAGCTCGTCGACTCCGCCGACGACCTGCTGCCCGCCGCCAAGAAGTTCATCGCGGCCAACCCCGAGGCCGTGCAGCCCTGGGACGTCAAGGGCTACAAGATCCCGGGCGGCACGCCGTCCACCCCGGCGCTCGCCGCCAACCTGCCCGCGTTCCCCGCGAACCTGCGCAAGCAGATCAAGGGCGCGAACATGCCGGCGCCGAAGAACATCATGGCCGCCGCCGTCGAGGGCACCCAGGTGGACTTCGACAACGCGCTCGAGATCGAGGGTCGGTACTTCCTCGACCTCGTCACCGGCCAGGTCGCGAAGAACATGATCCAGGCGTTCTTCTTCGACCTGCAGGCCGTCAACGGCCCGCGCGGTCGCGCGAAGGACCGCGACAAGTGGCAGGCGACGAAGGTCATCGTCCTCGGCGCCGGGATGATGGGCGCCGCGATCGCCTACGTCTGCGCCAAGGCCGGCATCGAGGTCGTGCTGAAGGACGTGTCGCAGGAGGCGGCCGACCGCGGCAAGGGCTACTCGCAGAAGCTCGTCGAGAAGGCCGTCCAGCGCGGCAAGACGACGCAGGAGAAGGGCGACGCGCTGCTCGGTCGCATCCTCGCGACCGACAAGGCGGAGGACGCCAAGGGCGCCGACCTCGTCATCGAGGCGGTGTTCGAGGATCCCAAGATCAAGGCGCAGGTGTTCGCCGAGATCGAGCCGTTCCTCGCCGAGGGCGCGCTGCTGGGCTCCAACACGTCGACGCTGCCGATCACCGGCCTCGCCGAGGGCGTGAGCCGTCCGGCGGACTTCATCGGCCTGCACTTCTTCAGCCCGGTCGACAAGATGCCGCTGCTGGAGATCATCAACGGCGAGCAGACGTCGGCCGACACGACGTCGCGCGCGCTGGACTTCAGCCAGCAGATCAAGAAGACCCCGATCGTCGTCAACGACTCGCGCGGGTTCTTCACGAGCCGCGTCATCGGCACGTTCATCAACGAGGGCATCTCGATGCTCGGCGAGGGCATCCCCGCCCAGTCGATCGAGCAGGCCTCGTCGCAGGCCGGCTACCCGGCGCCCGTGCTGCAGCTCACCGACGAGCTGAACATGGAGCTCATGGTGCGCATCCGCAAGGAGACGCTCGCCGCGCTGGAGGCCGAGGGCGGCACGCTGCCGGCCGAGCACGGCGCGTTCGCGGTCATCGACAAGATGATCGAGGAGGGCCGCCCCGGCCGCCTGCGCGGCGCCGGGTTCTACGAGTACGTCGACGGCAAGCGCGCCGGGTTCTGGAAGGGCCTCGCCGACGCGTTCCCGGCCGGCGATCCCGCCGCGGTGTCGCTCGAGGACCTCAAGGAGCGGATGCTCTTCGCCGAGGCGATCGAGACGGTGAAGTGCCTCGACGAGGGCGTCCTCACGACGGTGTCCGACGCGAACATCGGCTCGATCTTCGGGATCGGGTTCCCCGCCTGGACCGGTGGCGTGCTGCAGTACATCAACGGGTACCAGCGCCCGGGGAGCGACGAGACGACCGGCCCGGCCGGGTTCGTCGAGCGCGCCCGCGAGCTCGCCGCGAAGTACGGCGAGCGGTTCACGCCGCCGGCGTCGCTCGTCGCCAAGGCCGAGGCCGGCGAGACGTACACCGACAAGGCGCTCGCCGCGGCCTGAGCGCCGCGCCCGCCTGGACGGCGACGCACGGGACGACCGTGCGTCGCCGGCCACGCGGCCCCGGCGCGCGCCGGCCCGGCCCCGCACCCTGCGGGGCCGGGAGGTGCACGCCGACGCCCGCACGCCGCCCCGCGGCCGGGACGGCCCTAGACTCATCGGATCGTGCAGGGGAGGGATACGTGCAGCTGACGGTCCTCGGCAAGTCGCCGGCGTGGCAGGACGTCGACGGGGCGTGCAGCGGATACCTCGTCGAGGAGGACGGATTCCACCTCCTCCTCGAGTGCGGCAACGGCGTCTTCGGCAAGCTCCGCCAGCACGTCGACTACACCGACGTCGACGCGTGCGTCATCTCGCACTGTCACGCCGACCACACGCTCGACCTCGTCCCGTACACCTACGCCCTGGTGTTCGCGCCGCGTCAGCAACCGGTCCCCGTACCCCCGTGGCCGGGCACCGACACCCCCGCCCGACCCGACCTGCACCTGCCGCCCGGCGGCCTCAAGGTCATGCGCACCGTCATGACCGCGTGGGGGATGCCGGACCTCGTCGAGCGCGCGTTCGCGGCCGACGAGTACGACCCCGACGAGGAGCTGGCGCTCGGGCCGCTGCGCCTGCGGTTCCGGGCGGTCCCGCACTTCGTCCCCGCCTACGCCGTCGAGATCCGGTCGACGGTCACCGGCGGCCGACTCGTCTACGGGTCCGACTGCGCGCCCAACGAGGACCTCGTGACGTTCGCCCGCGGCGCCGACCTCTTCCTCGTCGAGGCGACCCTCCCGCGTCCCGAGCGGACGGGCCCCCGCGGGCACCTCACCCCGTCGGAGGCGGCCGAGCACGCCCGTCGCGCGGCGGTCGGGCGCGCCGTCCTCACCCACATCTCCGACGAGCAGGACCGTGACGTCGCGCTCGAGCAGGCGCTCGCGGCCGCCGGAGACGTCCCGGTCGAGCTCGCCGTCCCCGGCGCCGCCTACCGCGTCTGACCGCGCCGGCCGACCGCGATCCCGCGCCCCGGGGCGGCCGCCGACGGGCGGGGCCCCCGCGGCATGACCACCGCGGCGCGGCGGCGGGTAGATTCAGCGGCATGCGACCCCGCGAGAGCGACCTCTTCGCGAACTTCGAGCGGATGCGCCGCGAGATGGACGAGATCTTCGGCGGCGTGCTCGACCGTGGGCTGGGCGGTCGGTCGCGGCGCAGCGGGTTCGAGCCGGCGGTCGACGTGTTCTACGAGACGCCCGAGGAGGGACCGGACCGCGGGGTGGCGCGCGCCGTGGTCCACGCCGAGCTGGCGGGCATCGACATCGGGCGGGTCGGCCTCGAGATCCGCGGGCGCGAGCTCATCCTCCAGGGCAGCCGCGCCCCCGGCGAGGCGGAGGGCCGCGCCTACCAGCAGGTCGAGATCGGCGCGGGCCCCTTCCGGCGGGTCGTCCAGCTCGGGGCGGACGTCGTCGCCGACGAGGCCCGCGCGACGTACCGCGACGGGATCCTGCGGGTGGAGCTGCCGCTCGTCCGGCCGCGCAACGTGCGGCACTCCGTGTCGATCCGGGTCGTCGAGGACCTGGACGGCGACGACCTCGTCGACGCCCGCCCCGAGGACGGTGACGGCCGATGATCGAGATCGTCGCCGACGACGGCACGACGCACGAGGTCGAGGTCAACGGCCCCGGTGGGCCGTCGCTCACCGGTCCCCTTCCGGTCCTCCCGCTGCGCGAGACCGTGCCGATGCCCGACACGATGATCCCGCTCGCCGTCGGGCAGGAGCGGTCGATCCGGCTCGTCGACGACGTCCTGGCGGCCGACCGGCGGCTCGTCATGGTGTCGTCGCAGGCCCCGGACGTCGAGGCGCCGGGGCCCGACCAGCTCTACCGCGTGGGGGTCGTCGGCACCGTCGCCCGCATGCTCAAGGTGCCGGACGGCAGCCTGCGGCTCCTCATCCAGGGCGCGCAGCGGGTGCGCCTGACCGACGTCCGGGAGGGCGAGCGGTACCTCGTCGGCGACGTCGAGGACGCGCCGGACACGATCGACGGCGCGCCGGTCGGCGAGCGCACCGAGCCGTCCGTCGAGCTCACCGCGCTGCAGCGCAACGTCCAGGAGACGTTCTCGCGGATCGTCGAGGCGGTCCCGTACCTGCCCGAGGAGCTGCAGCTCGCGGTCGCCAACATCGACGACCCCGTCGCCTTGAGCCACCTCATCACCGCGTCGCTGCGGCTCAAGCCGGAGGAGAAGCAGGAGCTGCTCGAGGAGGTCGACGTCGAGGCCCGGCTGCGGAGCCTCACGGCGCTGCTCGCCCGGGAGCTCGAGGTCATCACGATCGGGACCCAGATCCAGACCCAGGTCCAGTCCGAGCTCGAGCAGGGCCAGCGCGAGTACGTGCTGCGCCAGCAGCTCAAGGCGATCCAGGAGGAGCTGGGGGAGGGCGATCCGCAGGAGGCGGAGATCAACGACCTCCGCGAGCAGCTCGACGCGCTCGACCTGCCGGAGGGCGTGGCCACGCAGACCGACCGTGAGCTGCGGCGCCTGGAGGCGATCCCCCAGGCGTCGGCCGAGCACGGCGTCATCCGCAACTACCTCGAGTGGATCGTGTCGCTGCCGTGGCGCCAGCACACCCACGACGACCTCGACCTGCGCCACGCCCGCGAGGTGCTCGACGCGGACCACTTCGGCCTCGACAACGTCAAGGACCGGATCCTCGAGTTCCTCGCCGTCCGGCGCCTGAAGTCCGACGCCCGCGGATCGATCCTCTGCTTCGTCGGGCCGCCCGGCGTCGGCAAGACGTCGCTCGGCCGGTCGATCGCCCGCGCGATGGGCCGCAACTTCGAGCGGATCTCGGCCGGTGGCGTCCGCGACGAGGCGGAGATCCGCGGCCACCGTCGCACGTACATCGGCGCGATGCCCGGCACGATCATCCGCGCCCTCCGCGACGCCGGGTCCGACAACCCGCTGCTCATGATCGACGAGATCGACAAGATGGGCAGCGACCTGCGCGGGGGCGGGGGCGTGCAGTCGGCGATGCTCGAGGTCCTCGACCCCGAGCAGAACGCGACGTTCCGCGACCACTACCTCGACGTGCCGTTCGACCTGTCGCGGGTGATGTTCATCACCACCGCCAATTCGCTCGACACGATCCCCGGCCCGCTCCGCGACCGCATGGAGATCATCCGCCTGGCCGGCTACACGGCCCAGGAGAAGCTCGAGATCGCCAAGCGGTACCTCGTGCCGCGGCAGCTCGAGCGTCACGGCCTGCGGCGCTCGCACCTGACGTTCGGCGAGCCCGCGTTGCGGACGTTGATCGAGGAGTACACCCGCGAGGCGGGGGTCCGCAACCTCGAGCGCGAGATCGGCCGGGTGGTGCGCAAGATCGCCCGCGAGATCGTCGAGCAGGAGCAGGACGCGGAGCGGGTCGACGCGGCCGGCGGGCGGGCCGCGAAGGCGGCGAAGGCGAAGCGGCCCCGCCGGGAGACGGTGTCGCGCAAGCGGATCGGGGAGCTGCTCGACCGGCCGCCGTTCCACGCCGAGCTGCGCAAGCGCACGGGGCGGCCGGGGGTCGCCACCGGCCTGGCGTGGACCCCGGTGGGCGGCGACGTGCTGTTCGTCGAGGCGGCGGCGATGCCGACCGGTCGGTCGGGGACGCTGACGATCACCGGCCAGCTCGGCGACGTCATGACCGAGTCGGTCCGGGCCGCCCTCACGTGGGTCCGGGGCAACACCGGGCTCGTCGCCCCCGACCTGGATCCGACGTGGTTCAACGACCACGACCTGCACGTCCACGTGCCGGCCGGGGCGACCCCGAAGGACGGCCCGTCGGCGGGCATCACGGTCGCCACCGCGCTCAGCTCGCTCATCACGGGCCGCGAGGTCCGCGACGACGTGGCGATGACCGGCGAGATCACCCTCACCGGCGAGGTCCTGCCGATCGGCGGGCTGAAGGAGAAGGCGCTCGCCGCACAGCGCAACGGGGTGCGGACGATCATCGCGCCCCGCGAGAACGAGCGCGACGCCGACGACGTGCCCGAGGCGTTGCGGTCGAAGCTCGAGTTCGTCTGGGTCGACCGGATCGAGAGCGTGCTCGAGCACGCTCTGCGTCCGGCGGTGCGCCGGACCTGAGCGTCGGGCGACCGGGGCCCGGTCGACGTTCGCGTCACCGGTCATGCGGGTACGGGTCGTCGACAGGGCGGTAGGCTCTGGGTCCCGGTCGCACGACCCCCCCCACGAGGAGGCACCATGGCTCGCAAGACCCCGACGAAGAAGCAGCTGCGCAAGCAGGCGAAGAAGGCGCAGGCCACGCTCGCCGGCCGCGAGGAGGCGGTCCGCAACCTCATCGAGAACCAGGACCTGCACGAGGACCTGCGGGCGCTCGCCGAGGCGGCCCGCACCGCCTACGCGCGCGTCGCGGGCGCCGGACCGGCCGCCCTCCTGCAGGACAAGCGGGTGCACAGCGAGCTCCGCAACGCCTCGGACGCCCTGCTCGACGCGAAGAAGTCGCTCAAGGGCGGCAAGAAGGCGAAGCAGAAGAAGCAGGGACGCGGGCTGCTCGGCTTCGTCGTCCTGGGGCTCGGCGGCGCCGTGGCCGCCGTCGTCGCCGTGCCGTCCGTGCGTTCCAAGGCGCTCGACGTCGTGTTCGGTCCCGAGGAGGAGCTGGACTACGGCGTCGGCGCCGCGGCCCCGGCCTCGTCGCCCAACGGCAGCACCCAGGCCGCGGCGTCGGCGACGCCCGGCGCCACCGCCTGATCCTGGGCGCACCGGTCCGGGGACGCGCCGCCGGCGCGGTCCGTGCGGGGTCGCGGCGGCCCGGTCCAGCGGATCGCCCTGACCCCGGGCCTCACGCCCCACGCCACCGGCCCGGCCCACGCCGGGCCGGTAGGCGTTCGTGGGCGACCTCGATCCATGCTGGCCAGCCAGCCAGTTATGCTGCAGTGGTGGCGAACGAGACGCAACGCGAGCTGGCCGGCGACAAGGCCGTCCGGATCGTCGACGCGATGCGCACGAGCGTCGCGCGGCGGGGCGTGGCGGGGTCGACGTTCGACCACGTCGCCCGTGAGGCCGGCGTCTCACGAGGGTTGCTGCACTACTACTTCGGGTCCAAGGAGCGGTTGCTGGTCGAGGTCGCCAAGCACGACTCGCGGGTGCGGGCCACGGCGATGGCCGAGCGGCTGTCCGAGGTCGGCTCGGTCGACGACCTCGTGAGTTGGTGGACCCGGTCGTTGCGGGCCACGGTCCGACACGAGCCGGAGTTCGTCCTGCTGCTGCTGGAGCTCTTCTCGTTGTCGCAACGCAACCCCGACATCGCGTCGGAGACGTCGGGCATGACCGGCCGGACCGCGGCGGCGATGGGGGCCCGGCTGGCGCGCCTGCGCGACGAGGGCAGGATCGACTTCGACGGCGAGCCCGACACCCTCGCGACGACGCTGCTGGGTTTCACCCACGGGCTGGCGTTGCAGCTGCTGTCGAACTCGGAGGCGTCGCTCACCGCGGTCACCGAGACGGCGAGCGCCGCGATCCGCAGCCTCGTGCGCGAGCCGGCCTGAGCCCTGCGCCGCGGGCCACGCGGCGGGCGCGCCCGCCACACGCCGCCCGCCATCCGGCGCCCGGCCCCTACCGCCCGACGCCCGGCGTGCTTCGGCGCGGCCTCTACGCCGGCCGGCGCGCCACGCCCAGCGCCATCGGCGCGATCGGCACCGGCGTCCATCGCGGGGCGCTCCGCAGATCACGGTGACGGGAGGTCTCGAACCCGGCGGCCCGGATCGTCGAGACCGTGTCGCGGTGGGTGTGGCAGCCGCCGAACGCCCGCGGCCAGAACGTCGCGTCGACCGCGCGCTGCAGCCCGCCGAGCGCGCCGTCGGTCGCGACGTGCTCGTAGTAGCGCAGCTCACCGCCGGGCCGCAGCACGTCGAACGCGGTCGCGACCGCGCGGGCCGGATCGGGCACCGTGCACAGCACCAGCGAGCAGACGACGGCGTCGAACGGGCCCGTGGCGGCGTCCGGCAGGTCCTCGAACGTGCCGTCGTGCACCGTGATCCGCGGACCGTCGGATGCGTTCGCGCCGCGACCGATCTCGTCGGCGAGCGCGGCCGCCTCCCGGCGGAGGATCGCCTCGGGCTCCACGGCGACCACCTCGGTGACCGTGGAGGGGTAGTGCGCGAAGTTCGACCCGGTCCCGGCGCCGACCTCGAGCACGCGACCGCCCAGGCCCTCGAGCAGCTCCGCGCGGGCACGCACGATGTCACGTGGCTCGTGGCGCATCGCCCACGACCACAGGCGGGCGAACCGCGGATGCTCGATCTCGGTCATGACCGGACACTACCGCTCCGGCTCCGGACCGGATGGCCGTCCCCACGCGACGGCACGCGTGGGGCTACCAGCGGCCGTGCAGGCGCAGGACCCGGAGCGCGTCGACGGTCAGGGCGCCGCGCCAGTCGGCGGCGGCCGCGGGCGACCACGCCATCCAGTCGAACGTCCAGCCGCCGTCGTCCCGCTGCCCGGCGGCAAGCGCGTCGACGTGGGCGTCGAGCACCCCGTGCGCGAACAACCGGGCGGCGCGGGCCGTCGGGGCGGGGGCGAGATGCAGCGGCCGATGGGCCTCCTCGTCACCGCCGACCGCGACGCTCACCGACGCGGCGACGTGCGAGGCCAGGCCGTCGATCGCGGCGTGCGCCCGCCGCTCGTCGTCGGCGTGCTCGAGGAACGCCAGCAGTCCTCGCAGCTCGTAGCCGCGGCCGATCCGGGGGATCCCGGTCAGCGCGTGGTCGGGCGCGGCGGCGATCCACGCGTCGATCTCGTCCCACAGCAGCGCCTCGGTCGCGTCGCGCCACGGGTGCGCGACGTCGTGCGCGACGAGGAGGCCCGTGATCGGGCCGGCCTGCACCGGCGAGCGCGGCAGCCCGGGCTCGGGACCGAACCACGGCGCGCGCGGCCAGCCCTCCACGCCCGGGTCGACGAACGTCGCGCCCCCGGCGCCGGGGCCCAGGTCGTCGTGGGCCGGGGGCGGTGCGGACGGCGATCCCGACGGGGGCGCGTGGTCGCCCGGCGCGTGCCGCCACAGCCAGTCGCAGGCCGCCCGGGCCAGGTCGTCGTCCCACGCGTCGGCCTCGTGGAGGATTCGCAGCGCGGTGCTGATCGCCGCCGGGTGCGCGTGCGGGGACCGGGCGTCCGGCTCCAGGCCGAACCCGAAGCCGCCGTCCGGGGTGCGGTACGCGGCGACGGCGTCACGGACGCCCGACGCCGGGCCGTCGGCGAACAGGCGAGCGTGCAGGCGCCGCTCCAGCACCCGGGCGGTCGTGGCGAGGAACCGCTCGGCGGCGGCGGGATCGAAGCCCGGCATGCTCCCATCCCACCGTACGGCCCGGTCGGCGCGCGGGTCAGCCGACCTTCGGCGACGTCCACTCCTGCGCCAGGCGGCCGGCGAAGAGGGCGGGCAGGTCGTCGATCGCCACCCGGGTCTGCTCGAGCGAGTCGCGGTCGCGGACGGTGACGGTGCGGTCCTCCAGCGACTGGTGGTCGACGGTGACGCACCACGGGGTGCCGATCTCGTCCTGCCGGCGGTAGCGCTTGCCGATCGCGCCGGACTCGTCGTACTCCGTCTGGCCGACGCGTCGCAGCGCGTCGCGGACCTCCTTGGCGAGCGCCGGCTGGCCGTCCTTCTTCACCAACGGGAAGACGGCGACCTTCACCGGCGCCAGCCGGGGGTGCAGGCGCAGGACGGTGCGGACGTCGCCGTCGACCTCCTCCTCGTCGTAGGCGTCCACGAGGAACGCGAGCGTCGCGCGGCCGACGCCCGCCGCCGGCTCGATGACGTGCGGGACGAAGCGCTCCTTCGTCGCCTCGTCGTACACCTCGATCTTCGTCTTCGCGCCCGCGGCGTGGGCCGACAGGTCGTAGCTCCCGCGGTCGGCGACGCCCTCGAGCTCCGACCAGCCGATGGGGAAGAGGTACTCGACGTCCTCGGTGCGCGACGAGTAGTGGCTCAGCTCGTCCGACTCGTGCGGGCGCAGGCGCAGATGGTCGGGCCGGATCCCCAGCCGCGTGTACCAGTCGAAGCGGGCCTGCTTCCAGTGCTCGTACCACTGCGTCGTCTCGCTCGGCGGGACGAAGAACTCCATCTCCATCTGCTCGAACTCGAGCGTGCGGAAGATGAAGTTGCCCGGCGTGATCTCGTTGCGGAACGACTTGCCGATCTGCGCGATGCCGAACGGCGGCTTGCGACGGCTGATCGCCAGGACCTGCTTGAAGTCGACGAAGATGCCCTGCGCCGTCTCGGGTCGCAGGTACACCGTCGACGCGGTGTCCTCGACCGTGCCGATCGACGTCTTGAACATGAGGTTGAACTCGCGCGGCTCCGACAGCTCGCCGCCGCAGGTCGGGCAGACGACCGCCGCGGGATCCTCGCCGGCCTCGACCGCCGCCTCCTGCAGGTGATCCAGCCGGAACCGCTTCTTGCACTTGCCCAGGCACTGCACCAGCGGGTCGGAGAACCCGTCGAGGTGGCCCGAGGACTGCCACACCCGAGGGTGCTGGATGATCGCCGAGTCGAGCGCGACGACGTCGTCGCGGTCCTGGAGCATCGCCTTCCACCACTCGCTCTTGACGTTCTGCACGAGCAGCACGCCGTAGTGGCCGTAGTCGTAGGTGTTGGCGATGCCGCCGTAGATCTCCGAGGCGGGGAAGACGAAGCCGCGCCGCTTGCAGAGGGCGACGATCTTGTCCATGGTCACGACGTCGGAGGCCATGCGCGGGAGGATACGGCCGGGCCCGCGTCGAGGCCTCCGCCGGCCGGCGGTCCCGCTTTGCGACCGACGGTAGGGTGCGCGCATGGCCGTCGTCGGAACCCCGCCCGTCGTCCCGCCCCTCGCGTCCCCGCGCAGCCTGGTCGAGGCCGCCGCCGTGCGGGCGGTGACCGCGCTGCCCGATCCCGTGCAGACCGCGATCGCCGGCGGGCCGGTCCACGTCGACGGCCAGACGCTCGACCCGTCGGCCCGCCTGCTGCTGCGCGCGATGGGGCTCGTCGGACGGCGGGCGCTGGACCGCTCGAGCCCGGACGCGATGCGCCGGGCGATGCGGCGCGCCGCCCGCCAGGGCGCGGGGCCGCGCGTGGCGGTGGCGTCGGTGCGCGACATCGCCATCCCCGGCCCGGTCGGCCCGATCGGCGTGCGGCACTACGCCCCGCCGCCGTCGGGGCCGAGCTGGAGCCGGCCCGGCGCGCTCCTCTACGTCCATGGCGGCGGCTACGTCTGCGGCGACCTCGACACCCACGACGCGCCCTGCCGGATCCTCTGTCGCGAGGCCGGGGTCCACGTCGTCGCCGTCGACTACGCCCTGGCGCCCGAGCGTCCCTTCCCCGCGGCGACCGACGACGTGCGGGCCGCCTGGCGGTGGCTCGTCGAGCACGCCGAGGAGCTGGGCGCCGACCCGACGCGGATCGCCGTCGGCGGCGACAGCGCGGGGGGCAACCTGTCGGCCGGGCTGGCGATCGCCACCCGCGACGCGGGCGAGCGGGCGCCGGACGCGCAGCTGCTCCTCTACCCCGCGGTGTCGGCCGACCACGACCATCCGTCGTTCCGGACCTTCGGCGAGGGGTACCTGCTCGAGGCGGCCGACGTGTGGTGGTTCGAGGCGCAGCGGGTGGCGGGGACCGACGTGGCGGAGGACGACCCGCGACTCGCGCCGCTCGAGGCGGCCGACCCGTCGGGGCTCGCGCCGGCGATCGTCGTCACCGCCGGGTTCGACCCGTTGCGCGACGAGGGGCGGGCGTACGCGCGCCGCCTCCGCGACGCCGGCGTGCCGGTGGTCGCGTGGTGCGAGACGTCGCTCATGCACGGGTTCGTCAACGCCCCGGGGATCGGCCGGGCGGGACGGCGGGCGATCGTCGACGCCGCCGCGGCGCTGCGGGACGCGCTCGACGAGACCGGCGTCCGCACGACCGGCCGCGCGGGGTAGGCCACGATCCTTGGCACTCTTGGGTCGAGAGTGCCAACGACGGGCCCGCTTCCGGTGCGGCCTGCCTATACTGGACCCGCCATGCCGATCTACGAGTACCGTCGCCCGGACGGGACCACGTTCGAGGTCCTGCAGAAGTTCAGCGACGACGCGCTGACCGTCGATCCCGAGACCGGCGTGCCGGTCCAGCGGGTCCTCAGCGCCCCGGCGATCCACTTCAAGGGCAAGGGCTTCCACAACACCGACTACGGCACGCGGAAGCGCCCGGTCGGGGGCGACGGGTCCGGTGGCGACGCCGGTCCGTCGTCGGGGGCGGGATCGTCCGAGGGGTCGTCCTCGTCCGAGGGCTCCTCGTCGTCCGACGGCGGCTCGTCGTCGGGGTCGTCCGACGGTGGCGGGTCGTCCTCCACGTCCTCGTCGTCCGGATCGGACGGTGGCTCGTCCTCGACGTCGAAGGCCGCGCCCGCCGCGTCGTCCGGGACCACCTCCGCCTAGCGGCCACCCACCGGGATCCCGCACGTGCCGATCTACGAGTACCGCCGGCCCGACGGCACGACCTTCGAGGTCCTGCAGAAGTTCAGCGACGACGCGCTGACCGTCGACCCCGACACCGGCGTGCCGGTCGAGCGGGTCCTGCACGCCCCGGCGATCCACTTCAAGGGCAGCGGGTTCTACGCCAACGACGTCGGCACGGCCCGGGGCAACCGCGAGCTGGAGCGCGCCGCCGAGGCCGGCGCCGACGCGCACGACGACAAGATGCGCAGCCAGCGCAAGGAGCGGGAAAAGGCGGCCAAGGCCGCGCCCGCGCCGAAGCCCTGAGACCGGCCGGGACCGGCGTTCGATCGGCCGCCGCCCGGCCCGACGGTCGGGCCGGTGGCGACCGTCGGGGAGCGAGGCTCAGAGCAGGGTCACGCCGCGGCGTCGCGTGCCCAGGTAGAACCGTTCGAACGCGAGCTTGACCCAGTGGCCGTGCGGGCCCGAGGTGACGAACCCCCTGCGTCGTCGCCTGGTGGAGAGCACGTCGGTGGCCCGGAAGACGATGCCGTCGTCGCCGCCGTCGAGCATGCACACCGCCGACATCTTCTCCACCGGCAGGTCGCGGTGCCGGCCGCCCTGCAGGTCGGAGGCGATGTTCACGGCGACGGTCTTGCCCATCGTCTCGCTCATCTGCCCGGTCTTCGGCACGCCGGTGGGGACCTGCGTCGTCGCGGGCGGGGAGATCGCGACCGCCACGCCGGCGCCGTAGACCTCGGGGTGGTCGGGATGGCGGAAGCGGTGGTCGATCGGGAGGAATCCCATCGGGTTCGCCAGCCCCTCGACCGAGCGGACGACGTCGACCCCGGTGAACGGCGGCACGATCATCGAGTACCGGAACGGCAGCACGCGGCCACTCTCGAGCTCCATCTCGTCGGCGCGCACCTCGCGGATCGCGGCGTTGGCGATGCCCTCGATCCCGCGGCGGTCGAACATGCGACGGACCCGGGATTCGGAGTCGGCGATCCCGCCGAGCCCGAAGTGTCCGAGGAACGGCTCCGCGGTCACGAAGGTCACCGGCGCGACGTCGGCGAGCCCGCGGCGCGCCAGCTGGTGCTGGAGATTGAGCGCGAACTCGTACGAGGCGCCGAAGCAGGAGCCGCCCTGCGCCGTTCCGACGACGACCGGTCCCGGATCGGCGAGGAACCGCTGCCACGCCTCGCCGGCCCGAACCGCGTGGTCGAGGTTGCAGACCGATTGGGTGTGGCCGTCGTCGGGCCCCAGGCCGGGGATCTTCTCGAACGCCAACCGTGGACCGGTGGCCACGACGAGGCGATCGTAGTCGAAGCGCCGACCGCCGTCCGTGTGCACGATTCGCTCGTCGAGGTCGATTCCGGCGGCTGCTTCGTTGACGAACCGGACGCCCTTTCGTGCGTACGTCGAGCCCAGGTCGAAGGTGACCTGGTCGGGTCGGCGGAGTCCGAACGGCAGCCAGACCAGGGACGGGATGAACGTGAACCGGGGGCGGGGGTCGAGCACGACGACCTCGACCTCGTCGCGGAGCCGACGCCGGAGATCGAGGGCGGCGTTGAGGCCGGCGAAGCTGGAACCGAGGACCAGCACCCGTTGATTCGGGGACATCGAGACTCTCCTGTTCGCTGAGCGGGTGGATGTCGCCAACGTCAGCCACTCTACCAGTATGCAACTGTGGAGTTGTATAGTGGAACTGGCGCTCGGTCACCGACGGTGGCCCGCCCGCCCGGACGGCCGCGCCGTCATCGATCCACGCCGGAGGCACGCATGCTGTTCAGACGTCAGCCCGTCACCACGATCGACGTGCAGGAGGCGCACCGCCGACAGCGTCGGGGGGACCTGGTGCTCGTCGACGTCCGAGAGGCCGGGGAACGCGCCGCCGGCGCCCCGGCCGGTTCCCTGCACCTGCCGTTGACCGAGCTGCCCGGGAGGCTCTCCGAGCTGCCGCCCGGGACGATCGGCTTCGTCTGTCGCTCGGGCCGGCGCAGCGTCGCGGCGGCGGTGGTGGCCGAGCGCGCGGGTCGCGACGCCTGCTCGGTCGGCGGCGGCATGACCGCCTGGACGAGCGCCGGGTTGCCGGAGGGTGGGCCGTCGCGGCGGCGGTGACCCGCCTCCGGGGGCGGCTCCGGTGGCCGTCGGGCTTCCGACCCGTCACTCCTCGAACTCGCGGCGGGCGCGCTCGATCGTCTCCTGGTCGACGACGAGGCCCTGACCACCGTCGGGCAACGTCTCGAACCCGCTCGGCTTCAGCACCTGGGACGACCCGCCGCCCGGCAGGAACTGGCCGATCGCCACGCCGAGCAACGACAGGCCGCCCATGTCGGTCTTCACCGCCTGCGGGGCCTTCCAGGCGATGAACGGCAGCCGCATGAACCCGGCGGGGGAGAGCACCCGGCGCTTCATCGCGCTGAGGATCTGCTGCTGACGCGCCGCACGGTCCAGGTCGTTCTGGCCGACCCGGCAGTCGTTCTTGCGCACCCGCGCCAACGCCAGCGTCTGCCGGCCGGTGAGCGCGTACGTCTCGCCGCGGCGCAACCGGAACGACGTCCCGCCGAACCAGCGGCCGGTGCCGGACGTCACCGCGTTCGGGCGCGCCCGCCGCGCGCCGCCGCTCACCTCGGCCCGGACGCACGTCTTCGGCGTGAACCGGATCCCGCCCATCGCGTCGACGAGGCCCGGGAAGTTCGCGAAGTCCATCTGCGCCACGTGATGCACGTCGATCCCGGTGAGGCGCTCGACCGCGCCGACCGCGCCACGGGTGCCGTCGAGCGCGAACGCCGCGTTGATCTTCTGGCGACGCCCGTCGATCTCCACGATCGTGTCGCGGGGGATCGACAGGCGGTTGTTGGAGAACCCGCCTGTACGGCTCAACAGCATCGTGTCGGTCCGGGCCGTCCCGCCGCGACCCTCGGCGCCGGGCTCCTTGGACCCCTCCGGACGCTCGTCCGTGCCGAGCACGAGCATGTTCGTCGCGCCGAAGGGCGCCCCGCCACCGCCGAGCAGCTCGTCGGCGGGCCCGCCGTCCTGGTGGACCTGGGCGGACACGAGGAAGAGGACGAGCGACAGCGCGACCCAGGCGACGGCGGCGCACAGCGCGCCGCGCAGGATCCGGACCGCGAGGCCACGCGGCGGACGGACGCGGCGGCGTCGCCGACCGGGGCCGTCGGGTGGAGCCCCCGCTCCCGACGCCCCGGGAGCGCGGCCCCGGCCGAGCCGTCGCCGGGCCTCGTAGACCGTGTAGGGTGCCGGCGGTTCGCCGCCGGGCGGTCGGCCCCCCGTGGCGGGGGCGTCGCCGTCCTGCCGCGCGTCGTCCCGTGCCGCGGTGCGCCCGTCGCCGCGCGGGCCCGCCGGACGGCGTCGTCCGTCGCGGGGCCCGGCCGGTCCGCCCTCGTCGCGTCGCCGGGGCCGGGGCTCGCCGTCGGCCCCGGCGCGGGGCGGGCGGGGACGGCGTGGCGAGCCACC
This sequence comes from Solirubrobacteraceae bacterium, assembly GCA_023230855.1. Lineage (GTDB taxonomy): Bacteria > Actinomycetota > Thermoleophilia > Solirubrobacterales > Solirubrobacteraceae > Patulibacter. The sequence goes on along the minus strand of JALNWQ010000008.1, from coordinate 99,032 downwards.
ACCGTAGACGGTGTAGCGCCGGTCCTGCGGGGGCTCGTCCGGGCGGTCGGGCACATCGGTATGGTGGCGCGCGTGTCGGCGGCCTGCGTCATCGGCGTCGACCTCGGCGGAACGAAGCTCCTCGCGGGCCTGCTCACGTCCGGCCTGCGCACGGTCGACCGCGCCTACCGCCTGCCGCCGCCGGAGCGCGATGCGGAGGTGCTGCTCGACCTCGTCGTCGCCGAGGTCCGGGCCCTGGAGCGGCGGGCGCGCGACGCGGGCCTGGGCCCCGTCGGCGGGGTCGGCGTCGGGATCCCGTCGCTCGTCGACCGGGCGCGCGGCATCGCGGTGTCCACCGTCCACCAGCCCCTCGACGGGGTGCCGGTCCGCGACCTCCTGCAGGATCGCCTGCAGCTGCCGGTCGCGCTCGACAACGACGGCAACTGCGCGATGCTCGCCGAGTGGCGCGCCGGCGGGGCGCGCGGCAGCGACGACGCGGTCCTGCTCGCGCTCGGCACCGGGATCGCCAGCGGCGTCGTGACCGGGGGGCTGCTCGTGCGCGGCGCGACCGGCGCGGCGACCGAGCTCGGGCACATGGTCGTCGACCTGGACGGCCCCCCGTGCCAGGGGGCGTGCACGAGCCGCGGCTGCCTCGAGGCGCTGGCGTCGGGCACCGCGCTCGGGCGGGCGGGCGCGCGGCTCGCCGGTCAGCGACCCGGGTCGGCGCTCGCCCGGCTCGCCGCCGACGGGCAGGTCATCACCGGGCAGCACGTCACCGACGCCGCGCGGGACGGGGACGCCGCCGCCCGCGAGGCGCTGCGCGACACCGCGACGTTCCTCGGCGTCGGCATCGCCAACGTCATGAACATCTTCAACCCCGACGTCGTCCTCATCGGCGGCGGCGCGTCGGCGGCCGGGGAGCTGCTCCTGGGCCCCGCCCGCGAGGAGGCCCGCCGTCGGGCGCGGCCACCGTCGAACGCGGCGCGGGTCGAGGTCGCCCGGTTCGGGGCGGACGCCGGGATGGTCGGCGCGGGCGTGCTGGCGCTGGAGGAGCTGTCGTGAGCGGGGAGGGCGACGCGGCGGGCGCGGGCGGCGGCCTCCGGGCGAAGGCGGGGCGCCACGCCGGATCCGTCTGAGACGGACGAACTGATCCGGTGTGGCCGGATCATTTGATCCGTTCCGAACGGAATGGCGCTACGATGGGGTGGTGACGTCCTCTCCGCTGCGCTTCGACGTGCCGGTGGGCCCGCAGCAGCTCATCGACCGCCGCGAGGAGCTGGCGGAGCTCGCCCGCGGCGCCGGGCGCCGGACCGCGATCCGGCTGGCCGCGCCTCGGCGGTTCGGGAAGACGAGCCTGTTGCACGCCCACGTCGCGGCGATGCGCGAGGTCGGGCACCGCGCCGTCGTCGTCGACCTGTCGGACGTCGGCGACACCGCGGCGGTCCTCGCCCGCGTGGCGCACGCCTACCGGGCCCTCGACCCCGCGGCCGCCCGGGTCGTGGGGCGGGCGACGCGCCGGGCGGGACTGACGATCGGGCCGACGGGGCTCGGCATCACGGTCGAGCGCGGACCGGCGCCGGCCCGGGAGCAGCTGGAGCCGGCGCTGCTGGAGCTCCTCGACGTCCCGGCCCGCCTGCACGAGCGCGACGGCGGGCTGTGCGTCGTCTGCTTCGACGAGTTCCAGGACCTGCTGCAGGCCGGCACCCGGCTGGACGGCAGCCTCCGGTCGGTCATCCAACACCACGGCGACGCGGCCGCCTACGTCTACGCCGGCAGCGAGCCTTCGTTGCTGCGGGCCCTGTTCACCGATCGCGAGCGGCCGCTCTTCGGCCAGGCGCAGCCGTTGGAGCTCGGGCCGCTCCCGGAGGAGGAGGCCACCGACGCGCTCGTCGCGGTGCTCGAGGCCGAGGGGTTCGACGATCCCGACGTCGGGGCGGCGGTCGACCTCCTGGTCGCCGAGATGGGGGGACACCCGCAGCGCACGGTGCTCGTGGCCCACCACCTGTTGCGCCGCCTCGAGGACGCCGACGCGGACGGGCGCCCCGACCCCGACGAGCTCGTCGAGCTGGCCGTGGCCGACGCGCTGCGGGCCACCGACGACGTGCACCGGGCGACGTGGCGCGGCCGACCGAAGGCCGAGGCCCAGGTGCTGCGGCTCGTCGCCGACGGCATTCCCCCGACGGGCGCCGACGCCCGCCGTCTCACCGGCATGGCGGCCAGCACGCTGGGGGACGCCGTCGAGCGCCTCGTCGACGACGGGCAGCACCTCGTCCCCGACGGTCGCGGCTGGCGGCTCGTCGATCCGCTGCTGACGCTGTGGCTGCGACGGGAGACGGCGTGAGCGCCGACCGGAACGCCGCCACCGGGCGGATCGTCGTCTGCGCCACGCCGATCGGCAACCTCGACGACGTCACCGCCCGGGTGCTGGCCGCGCTCGCCGACGCCGACGTCGTCGCCTGCGAGGACACCCGCCACACCCGCACCCTGCTGCAGCGGTTCGGGATCACGACCGCCACGGTGAGCCTGCACGAGCACAACGAGGCGGCCCGGTCGGTCGAGCTCGTCGATCGCGCCGCGGCGGGCGGGACGGTCGCCGTGGTGTCCGACGCCGGGATGCCGGTGGTGAGCGACCCCGGTGGCCGGCTCGTCGCCGCCGCGCGCGACGCCGGAGTGCGGGTCGAGGTGCTGCCCGGCCCGAGCGCCCCGCCGACCGCGATCGCCGCCGCCGGGCTACCCGCCGAGCGGTGGCGGTTCGTCGGGTTCCTGCCCCGCCGTGCGGCCGAGCTCCTCGACGTGCTGCGCTCGACCGAGACGACCGTCGCGTTCGAGTCGCCACGGCGGCTGTCGGCGACGCTCGCCGCGATCGCGGACGAGGACGCCGACCGGCCCGTCGCGGTCTGCCGCGAGCTGACGAAGCTCCACGAGGAGGTCGTCCGCGGCCCGGCCGGCGAGGTCGCGGCCCGGTTCGCCGGCGACGTGCGCGGCGAGATCACCCTCGTGGTGGCCGGGGTCGCGCCCGACGGTCCGGACGCGGCCGACGCGCGGGCGGCGGTCGACGCGGCCCGGTCCCTCGTCGACGGTGGGGCGCGGGCCAAGGTCGCGGCGCGCGTCGTCGCCGGCCTCACCGGCCTGCGACCCAACGACCTCTACCGCGCGCTGCACGACGACTGACCCGGCTCCGCCACGTCGCGCGTGGCGGATGGTGGTCGCACGGCGGTCGCGATCCGCCACGCGCGACCGCGGTCCGGCCCGCGCCAGGCGCGCCCGCCGCCGGCTACAGCGCCTCCTCGAGCGCCCCGAGCCGGTCGGTGAGCCGCAGGTTCTCGCGGTAGTCGACGGGGCAGGCGATGATCGTCACGCCGTCGTGGTCCAGGCCCTCGCGCAGGGCGGGCAGCAGCTCGTCGGCGGCCTCGATCCGCACCCCGCGGGCGCCGAAGCTCTCCGCGAGCATCACCGTGTCGGGGTTACCGAACCGGACCGACGAGGAGCGCCCGAGCTCGAGGTCCATCTTCCACTCGATCAGCCCGTAGCCGCCGTCCTCCCACACGAGGACGCACAGCGGGATCCGCTCCCGCACCGCCGTCTCGATCTCCTGGACGTTCATGAGGAACGCCCCGTCGCCGGTCGCGGCGAGCACCCGCGGTCGACCCTCGCGTCGACCGGGCCCCCAGCCGTTGAGCGCGACCTCCGCCGCGATCGCGCCGGGCAGCGCGAACCCCATCGACGACAGGCCGTTCGCGAGCAGGCACGTGTTCGGGGCGTACGTCGGGTAGAGGCGCGCCATCCACATCTTCACCGCGCCGGTGTCGGCCAGCACGACGTCGTCGCGGCCGAGCGCCGCCCGGGTGTCCGCCACGACCCGCTGCGGGCTCAACGGCGCCCGGTCGTCGGCGCGCCCGCGGTCGAGCTCCTCGGCCAGACGATCGGCGGCGCGACAACCGGCGCTCGTCAGGCGGGGCGCGGCGGCGCCGGTCGCGGTGGCGCGATCGGTCGGGGGAGCGCCCGCGACGTCGGCCCCGTCCGGCGTCGACCCGGAGCCGACCCGGGCGTCGCCGTCGTCGTTCGTCACGGCGTCGGCGAGCAACGTGAGCGAGCGCCCGATCGAGCCGTGCAGGCCCACCTCGACCGGGTAGTGGTCGTCGACCTCGGCCGCGAACCGGTGGACGTGGACGATCCGCTTGTCGCGTCCCGGGTTGATCTTCACCGGGTCGAACTCCTGCACCTCGTAGCCGGCGGCGACGACGACGTCGGCCGCGTCGAACCCGAAGTTCACGTAGTCGTGGCGCATGAACCCGACCGCCCCGAGCGCGAGCGGATGGTCGTCGGGGAACGTGCCCTTGGCGTGGAACGTCGACGCGACGGGCAGGCCGATCCGCTCGGCGAACCGGCGGACCTCCTCGGCCGCGCCCTCGCGCGCCGCGCCGTGGCCGACGAGGAGGATCGGGTTGCGGGCCTCGCGCAGCGCCACCGCGGCGCGGGCGACCTGGGCGTCGGTCGGCTCGTTGGGGTGGACGACGTCGATCGGCAGCGGGCGCAGCGCATCGTCGACCGGCGCGCCCTCGAGGTCCTCCGGGACCGCGAGGAACACCGCTCCGGGCCGCTCGGTCTGGGCGGTCTTGAACGCCTTGCGGACCATCTCGGGCACCGCGTCGGCGGTCGGGAGCGTCGCCGCCCACTTCGTGACCGGGGAGAACATCCCAACGAGGTCGACCCTCTGGTGGGACTCCTTGTACGACCGGTCGCGACCGACCTGCGCCGACAGCGCGATGAGCGGCGTGCTGTTCGTCTGGGCGTCGGCGGTGCCCAGCAGCAGGTTGATCGCGCCGGGCCCGAGGGTCGCCGAGCACACCGCGGCGCGCCCGGTCAACCGGCCCCAGATCTCGGCCATGAACGACGCCGCCTGCTCGTGCCGCACGAGGACGTAGCGGATGGGCGAGTCGCGCAGCGCGTCGACGAAGTGGATGTTCTCCTCGCCCGGGATCCCGAAGACGACCTCGGCGCCCTCCGCCTCCAACGCCTCGACGATGAGGTGGGCGACGGTCCGGGGGGTCGGGGCGGCGGGGTCGGCCATGGGGCGAGTCTAGGAGCCGGGCGCCGTCGCGGTGGAGGGCCCGGGGATCGAGCGGTCGCCGTCCCGATCTTCGTGGACCGACGGTGGCGGGGCGTGGAGGACCGGCGCCGGATGCGCGCCGATCCCGTGGAGCGCGTCCCGTCGCCGCCGCGTCGTCCTACGGTCGACCGATGCCCGCCGTCGATCCGCCGCCCGCGCTCGTCCGACCGGTCGACGGGGCGGTCCGGAGCGCCTTCGCGTACGACCGGGCGGCCCCGTTCGTGCGGGGGAGCCGGCGGACGATCACCCTGGCGGCGGCCGGCGGAGCGGTGGTCGTCGCCCCGTGCCGGGGTCGGGTGGGCTTCGTCGGACGCACGCCCGGCCGGCCGTCGACGCGCATGGTCGCCGTACGCTGCGGTCGCTGGTCGGTGGTCGTCGGTCGGCTGCGGACGACGGTCGTCACGACGGGCGTCGGCGTCGCCGCGGGGCGACCGGTCGGATCGGCGTCCGGCCCGGTCGTGACCCTCAGCGTGCGGCATGCCGCCGACGCGTTCGGGTACGTCGATCCCGGGCCGTTGCTGGGCCGTCGGTCCCCGCGTCCCGGCGCGCCCGTGGTTCCCGCCCCCGACCGCCGGGCGCCCCGCCCGGCGGCGCCGCGCCCCGCCCCGGCGCCGGGCCGGCCGGTCCCGTCCCCGGCGACGCCCCGCCCGCCGGTCGTGGCCGGTCGACCGCGCGGGGGGCCGGTCGCGGGCGGCGAGCGCGTGCCCGTCGACGTCGCGCCGGGCATCGCGGCGACCCCGGCGCCCACGGCCACCGGCCGACCGGGGGCGCCCGTGATCGTGTGGGGCGGGCTCGCCGTCGCCGCCCTCGGCCTGCCGGCCGGCGGGGGCCTGCTCCGCCGTCGTCGCCGGCGTCGCGCTCGGGCGGCGTCGGCGTCGACGCCGGGACTCGTCCGACGGCGGGTCGGTTGACCGTCGGTGGCCGATGGCGGGACGACCCGCCGTCGCGCCGGCCTCCGTCGCCCCGGTCCGTCGGCCCGCCGACGGTGGCCCCGCGGCGACCCGGTCGCTTCTCCGTCGGGCCACGGCGCCGAGGCGGCCCGTCGGTACCCTCCCGTGCGCATGGGGTACGAGGTCACGACGCCGATCTTCTACGTCAACGCGGCGCCGCACCTGGGGCACGCGTACTCGACGATCGTCGCCGACGTCCTGGCCCGGCATCGGCGGCAGCGGGGGGACGACGTGTTCTTCCTCACCGGCACCGACGAGCACGGCGAGCCGGTGGCGAACGTCGCCGCCGAGCGGGGCATCACCCCGCAGGAGCTCGTCGACGAGAACGCGCCGAAGTTCGCGGCGATGCGCGAGCCGCTCGAGTCCTCCAGCGACTACTTCGTCCGCACCTCCGACGAGCGCCACAAGGCCGCGGTGCAGGAGCTCCTCACGCGGGTCAAGGACAACGGCCACGTCTACGAGGACGACTACGAGGGCTGGTACTGCCCGAAGTGCGCCGACTTCAAGACCGACAGCGAGATCGGCGAGGGCAACACCTGCCCGATCCACGGCATCGACCTGCTGCGCGAGCGCGAGCGCAACTGGTTCTTCCGGCTGTCGGCGTTCCAGGAGCCGCTCGAGCGGCTCTTCGCGGAGCGGCCCGACTGGGTCGTCCCCGCCGTGCGGCGCAACGAGGCGCTGGCGTTCATCAAGGGTGGCCTGCAGGACGTGTCGCTCAGTCGGGCGGCGATCAGCTGGGGCGTGCCGGTGCCGTGGGACCCCGAGCACGTCTTCTACGTCTGGTGGGACGCGCTGCTGAACTACCGCACCGCGCTCGCGTTCGGCCGCGAGGGGGAGGACCTCACCGACTCGCACTGGCCGCCGGTGCACGTCATCGGCAAGGACATCCTGAAGTTCCACGCCATCTACTGGCCGGCGCTGCTCATGGCCGCCGGGATCGAGGTGCCGCGGCGGCTGCTCGTCGGCGGGTTCCTCCTCGTCGACGGCGCGAAGATGAGCAAGTCGCGCGGCAACGTCCTCGACCCGTTCGCGGCGGTCGAGGCGTTCGGCGCCGACGCGGTGCGGTTCTACCTGCTGCGCGAGGTGGCGTTCGGCAGCGACGGGTCGGTGTCGATCGACGGCCTGCGCGCCCGCTACGAGACCGAGCTCGCCAACGACCTGGGCAACCTCGCGTCGCGGAGCCTGGCGATGGTGCGCCGCTACCGCGACGGCCGGATCCCCGACGTCGCCGTCGACGCGGAGATCGCCGACGCGTTCGCCGGGCTGCCGGACACCGTCACGACGATGCTCGACGAGGGCCGCATCAGCCAGGCGCTCGACGAGATCTGGCAGCGGGTGCGGCGGCTCAACCGCTACGTCGAGGAGCGCGCGCCGTGGACGCTCGCCAAGGCGGAGAAGGACGCCCCCGACGACACCGCCGCGCTCGACACCGTGCTGCGGACCCTCACCGAGGGGGTGCGGAGCGTCGCCGTCCTGCTGCACCCGTGGCTGCCGGCGAGCACCGTCCGGCTGCTCGAGGCGCTCGACGCCCCGTCGCTGGTGTGGGATGACGCGCTCCCGGGCGGCGGTCCGGTGACGACCGTCGGCGACCTGCCACCGCTCTTCCCCAAGGACCGCGGCGTCGACGACGGCGCGGCGGGCCGGGGGGCCGACGCCGGATGATCGACAGCCACACCCACCTCGCGTCGTGCGCCCCCGACGACGAGGAGCTGCTCGCCGCGGCCCGCGCCGCCGGCGTGCGGCGGATCCTCACCGTCGGGATGGACGAGGAGTCGTGGCGGGTCGTCATCGGGCAGATCGACGCGCACGACGACGTCTACGCCGCCCTCGGCCGGCACCCCAACCTCGCCACCGGCTACGACGAGCGGGTGGGGGAGGAGCTGCGCCGCGTCGCCGCCCACCCGAAGTGCCGGGCGATCGGCGAGACCGGCCTGGACTACTTCCGCGAGCACGCCGAGCCCGACGACCAGCGCGCCGCGTTCCGCGGCCAGATCGAGATCGCGCGCGAGACCGCCAAGCCGCTCGTCATCCACACCCGCGCCGCCGACGACGAGACGATCGCGACGCTGCGCGACCACGCCGAGGGCGTGACGGTGATCCTCCACTGCTTCTCGATGCCCGACCGGCTCCACGAGTGCCTCGACCGGGGCTGGTACATCTCGTTCGCCGGCAACGTCACCTACCCGAGGAACGAGCCGCTGGCGCTCGCCGCGGCGGCGGTGCCCGACGAACGGCTGCTCGTCGAGACGGACGCGCCGTACCTCACCCCGCAGCGCCGCCGTCGCGAGCGCAACCAGCCGGCCTACGTCGTGGAGACCGCGCGGTTCGTCGCCGAGCGACGCGACCAGACCTACGAGGAGCTCGACGCGGTCGTCACCGCCAACGCCGACCGGCTCTTCGGGTGGGGCACGTGAACGACGATCCGGCGCCGGGCGGGGAGCCCGTGCCCCGGGGCCAGGCGAGCATCCGGAGGATGCGCGACCACGCGATCCGGCCGCGCCACGACCTCGGCCAGAACTTCCTCGTCGACGACAACATCCTCGACGTCATCGCCCGGCTGGCGGAGCTGCGCGACGACGACGTCGCGCTCGAGGTCGGCGGTGGGCTCGGGGTCCTCAGCGAGCACCTGCTCGAGCGGGTGGCGGTGACCCACGTCGTCGAGGTCGACCGGGGCCTGGAGGCGCCGCTGCGCGAGGCGCTCGGTCCGGGCCTCGAGGACGGTCAGGCGCAGCTGCACTTCGGCGACGCCGTCCGGATCGACCTGTCGGCGCTCGACCCGGCCCCGACCGTCGTCGTGTCGAACCTGCCCTACTCGGTCGCGGCGACGGTCATCCTGCGGACCGTGGCCGAGCTCGGGTCGGTGCAGCGGTGGGTGGCGATGGTCCAGCGCGAGGTGGGGGAGCGGTTCGCGGCCCGGCCGGGAACGCCGGCCTACGGGGCGCCGTCCGCGCTGGCCCAGCTCTCCTGCGACGTGCGGGTGCTGCGCAAGGTGCCGCGCGCGGTGTTCTCGCCGGTGCCGAACGTCGACAGCGTCCTCCTGGGCCTGCGCCGCGTCCGTCCCCCGGCACCCCGGGCGGTGCGCGACCTCGTCGACGGCGCGTTCCGCCACCGCCGCAAGGCGTTGCCGCGGTCGCTGTCACACGTGCCCGGCGCCCCGGCCGGCCGGCGCGACGCGGCGCGGGCGGCGCTGGAGCGGATCGGCGAGACGGTGGACGTGCGCGCCGAGCGCCTGTCGGCGGCGCGGTTCGTCGACCTCGCCGCGGCGCTCGCCGAGATCGAGGGCGACGACGCCGTCGCGTCCGCGATCGCGACCTGGCGGGGCGACGCGTGACGTCGCCGACGATCCCCGCGGCCGGCCTGACGACCACGGCCCCCGCCAAGGTCAACGCCACCCTCGTCGTCGGGCCGACCCGGGCGCCGGACGGACGGCACGACCTCGTGAGCGTCATGCAGTCGCTGTCGCTCGCCGACACCGTGACGCTCCGGCCCCGCCGCGACGGCGACCCCCCGCCGCCGGCCGACGACCCGCACGGCGACGCCGTCGACTGCGCCGGCGTCGACGGCGACAACCTCGCGCTGCGGGCCCTGCGGGCGTTCCGCGACGCGACCGGCTGGGACGGACCGCCGATGACCGTCGTCATCCACAAGCGGATCCCGGTCGCCGCGGGAATGGCGGGCGGATCGGCCGACGCCGGCGCGACGCTCCGGCTCGCCCACGCCGTCCGACCCGCCGACGACGCGACGCTCGCCCGGATCGCGATCGGCCTGGGGGCCGACGTCCCCCACCAGCTGCGACCGGGCCTCGTGCTCGCCGAGGGCGCCGGCGAGCGCCTCACCCGGCTGCCGGGCGCGCTGCCCGGCGCGATCGTCGTGCTGCGGGCCCCGTTCGGGCTGTCGACCGCGGACGTCTACCGGCGCACCGACGCGCTCGGGGCGACCCGCGACGCGCACGGGCTCGAAGCGTGGCGCTCGCGGATCACCGGGGCGCTCGGGGACGGCCTGCCCCGCGAGCTGCGGGTCAACGACCTCCAGCGCGCCGCGATCGACCTGCGCCCCGAGATCGCCGAGGCGCTCGACGCGCTGCGGTCGGTCGGTGGGACGACCCCGATGGTCAGCGGCTCCGGCCCGACGACGTTCGCGTGGTTCGCCGACGACGCGGCCGCCTCCCACGCCGCGGCCCGGCTACGCGACGGCGGACACGACGCCGACGTCGCCCGACCGTCGTCCGGCGTGGCCCCCCCGACCGTCGTCCCGACCCCGCCGCCCCGATGAGCCCCATCACGATGCCGTGGACGACCATGGTCCCCCCGCTGGGCGCCGTGCACCCCATGTGGCTCGCGCTCGCCGTGCTCGCCCCGGTCGCGTGGGTCGTCGCCCGCCGCTACGGCCACCGTCCGCGCTGGGGCCTGCCCGCGGTCGCGGTGGCGATCGTCGTCGGTGGCGTCCTCGGCGCCGGCGTCGTCGAGATCCCGAGCTTCGAGGACCTGCCGCTGCAGGAGTGGATCGAGGACGTCGGCGACGCGCTCGGCGACTGGGCGTACCTCATCGTCGGCGTGCTCGCGTTCGCCGAGACCGGGGCGTTCATCGGCCTCATCGCCCCGGGCGAGACGTTCGTCATCCTCGGCGGCGTCCTCGCCGGCGAAGGCACCCTCGACTACGTGGTGCTCCTGGCGATCGTCTGGTTGTGCGCGTTCACCGGCGACCTCGTGAGCTTCCTCCTCGGGCGCCGGCTCGGACGGGTCTTCCTCGTCAAGCACGGCCCGCGGTTCAAGATCACGCCGGACCGGCTCGAGAAGGTCGAGGCGTTCTTCACCCGGCACGGCGGCAAGGCCGTGCTCATCGGCCGGTTCATCGGGTTCGTCCGTGCCGTCGCGCCGTTCGTGCTCGGCTCCGGCGGGGTGACGCTGCGACGGTTCCTGCCGTACTCGATCGTCGGCAGCGGCCTGTGGTCGGCGCTGTTCGTCACCCTCGGCTTCCTCTTCTGGCAGAGCCTCGACCAGATCCTGTCCTGGGCGCACCAGGGGGCGGTGTGGTTCGGGGCGGTCATCACCGTCGTCGTCGGGGTGTGGTTCGTCCTCCACTGGCTCGCCGACGAGGACCATCGCGCGCAGGCGCAGGAGTGGGCGGAGCGCGCGGCCGCCACGCGGGCGGGGCGGATCGTGCTCGTCGTCTGGCGACCGCTGTCGCTCCCGCTGCGGTGGGTGTGGCGGCGCATCACGCCCGGCGACCTCGGCCTCGAGGTCACCACCCTGGCCGCGGTCGGGGGCGTCGGGGCGTTCGCCTTCCTCGCCTACGAGCGGGCGCTCGACGCCGTCGCCGTGACCGGTAGCGACCGCGAGGTGCTGCGCTGGGTCGACCGACTCGGGACGAGCATCGGCGAGGACGTGTCGGTCGTCGGCGTCGCCGCCGGATCGCTCTGGGTCGTGGCCCTCGCCACCGCCGCCACGGTCGCGTTCCTCGTCCACCGTCGGCACGTCATCACCGCGGTGACGCTCGGCGTCGGAGCCGTCGCGGTGCACCTGACGGTCGCGGCGGTGCGGGCCGCCGACTCCCGACCGCAGCCTCCCGGCGCCCTCGACGTCCTGGCGGCGTCGAGCTTTCCGTCGCCGATCGCGGCCGGGGCCGTCGTGTGGGTCGCGATCGGGGTCTGCCTCACGCCGGCGGTGCGCCGCGTCCCGGGCCGGATCGGCCTGACCGGCCTGGGCGTCATCGTCGGCGTCCTCATCTGCGCGGCGCCGATCGTGCGGCACTCCGCGTACCTGTCGGACGTCCTCGGCGGGGCGGGGCTCGCGGCCGCGGTGCTCTCGCTCGTCGGGGTCGGCGGGGTGGTCGTCAGGCATCTACGGCAGACTCCACCCGGATGAGCCACGAGTTCGTCACCTTCCTCATCTACGTCATCGGTGGCGGCGCCGCGCTCGTCGCGGTCACGGCGTTCGTCATCGTCCCCGTCGCCCGGATCTACCCGACGTGGTGGGAGCGGACCGCCGGGGTCGTCCTCGCGCTCGTCATCCTCGTCGGGTTCGCCGGCCTGGGCGCGTACCTCGGCCTGGGGTTCGTCGACCGCTTCCTCAGCGACTGACCACGCGGACGGACGGCGCGTCGTCGGTGGGGCGTCGTCCACGCCCCGCCGTCGGGTGGAGCCCCGGCGGTACCATGGGCGGGTGCCCCCGACCGAGACCACCGTGGTCAGCGACGCCGGGCCGCTCACCGCGATCGCCGCGGCGGTGTCGGACGGGGCGGGGTTGCCGACGCTGGCCCGCGCGGTCGCCCGTGCGCTCGACGCGGGGATCGTCATCGCCGACCGCGGGGGCGCGGTCCTCGCGGTGGCGGCCCGATCCCGGGACGAGGAGCGACGGTTGCTCTCGTCGCGGGGGGACCTCGACGCGACCACGCTGCTCGTGGCCGGCGAGGCCACCGGCTCCGTCGTCCTGCAGCACCGGGGCGATCCCGATCCGGGCCTCGTCGCCGTGGTCCTGGCCGTCGTCGCGCTCGAGGTCGAGCGGGTGCGGGCCCCGACGCGCGCCACCCAGGAGGAGGCGGCCGCGTTCTGCGGCGACCTGCTCGCCGGCGACCTCGTCGACGCCGACGCGATCCTCGAGCGGGGCGCCGAGCTGGGGATCGCGCTCGACGCGCCGACCGGTGCGCTCGTCGTGCGGGTGCACGCCCACGTCGCCGCCGACGAGGGCTGGCGCTCGCGCACCCTCGCCGCCGTCGAGCGGGGCGCCCGGTCGATCAGCCCGTCCGCGCTCGTCGGCCTCCTCGACCGCGGCGCCAGCGCGTGCGAGGTCGCCGCGCTCGTCCCGGCGTCCGGGGACGGGGCGATGGGGCGCGCGGCCGACGCGACGTTCGCCGAGCTCGACGGCGTGCTGCCCGGTCACGCCGTCGCCGTCGGCCACGGCCGCCCCACCGACGCCCCCGGCGACCTGCCCCGGGCGCTGCAGGAGGCGATGCTCGCCTGCAACGTCAGCGAGGGCGACACCGAGGCGACGGTGCTCGGGTTCGAGCAGACCGGCGCGTACCGGCTGCTGCTGTCGGCGATGAGCGAGAACCCCGAGGAGCTGCGGCGGTTCTACGCCGAGACGATCGAGCCGCTCGCCGCCTACGACGGCCAGTACGAGACCGACCTCGTCGGCACCGTCACCGCGTACCTCGACGCGGACGGGTCGGTCGCCGCCGCCGCGCAGCGGCTGTTCACGCACCGCCACACGGTGCGCTACCGGCTGGAGCGGGTGAAGGAGCTGTGCGGCCTCGACGTCACGTCGAGCGACGGCCGCGAGCGCCTGAGCCTCGGCCTCAAGGCGATGCGGGTGCTCGGCCTGGGCCCACAGGACGCGATCGCCGCGGTCGATCGCGACGCCCGGCCCCGCCGCGCGGCCGGTGGACGCCGCGGCGCGCCCCGGCCCTGACCGGCGGGCGGCGCATCGCACGCACGGCCGGACCGGCGCCCGTCACGCCGCGGACGTCGAGCCACCCGGTCGCGCGGTCGCGGGTCATGGAGCGCGGCCCGGCCGCGCCCGTGCGCGTCGATAGGGTCCCGGCGATGCGCATCGGGATCGTCACCGGGTCCGGGACCTACCACCTGCCGGCCCTCGAGGACGCCGAGCCGCGCACGGTGCCCACCCCCGCCGGGGACGTGCCGGTGGCGGTAGGGGCGGTCGACGGCGCCGAGGTCGTGCACCTGGCGCGGCACCGCGCCGACCACGAGCTCGTCTCGCACCAGGTGACGCACCGCGCGAACGTCCTGGCGCTGCGCGCGCTGGGGGTCGACGCCGTGCTCGCCGTCACCGTGTGCGGGGGTTGCGACCCGGACCGGCCGCTCGGGTCGCTCACGGTGTTCGACGACCTGCACTTCCTCGCCAACCGCCTGCCCGACGGCTCGCTCTGCACGCTGCACGACGCGCCCGGGGCCCCGGGGCGGGGCCACTGGGTGTTCGACGGGCCGTTCAGCCCGGTCCTGCGACGGGCCCTGCTCGACGGCGCGGCCGACGCGGGCCTGGAGGCCGACGACGGCGGGTGCTACGCCCACGTCGACGGGCCGCGGTTCAACACGCGCGCCGAGATCCGGTCGCTACGCCAGGCCGGCGTCACCGCGGTGAGCCAGACCGCCGGGCCCGAGACGGTCCTCTGCGGCGAGGCCGGGATCCCGTACGCGCTGCTCGGGTTCGTCACCGACCACGCCAACGGCGTCGCCCCGCAGCCCACGCCGAGCAGCACGCTGGTGGCGAACATCGCCCTCAGCACCGAGCGCCTCGGCGCGGTCCTCCGCCACGCGGTCCCGCGCGTCGTCGCCACGGCCCCGGGCGCGGTCGGCGAGCAGCTCACCTGGGACTGAGCCGTCCCGGGCGGATGCCGCGACGTCCGGCGGGGCGTCGTCCAGCGCCGCGGGCAGGGCCGCGCGCGACGAGACCCCGAGCTTGCGGTACGCGCGGCCGAGCTGGTTCTCGACCGTCTTCGGGGTGACGTACAGGGCCTGGGCGATCTCGCGGTTGGAGCGTCCCGAGGCGGCCATGTCGGCCACCCGGCGCTCGCTCGGCGTCAACGCCTCGACGCCGCTGAACATGAGCCGGCGCGGTCGCGCCCCGGCGACGAGCAGCTCGTCGTGGGCCCGCTGGGCCAACGGCGTCGCACCACACCGCCGGGCGGCGTCCAGGCCATGCCGCAACGGATCCCGCGCGTCGCGCCGCCGACCCGCACGACGAAGGCTCACGCCCAGGTCGACGAGGCAGCGCGCATGCTCCAGGCGATCCGGGGCCGTCCGCAGCATCCGCTCCGCCTCGGCCAGGGCGTCCGGACCGGCGTGGCCGACCACGGCCCGGACGTGCAGCGCGATCCCGATCGCCGACGTGGTGCCCCACCGGCGCGCGAGGTCGAGCTGCTCGTCGGCCAACGCGACCGCCTCGTCGGGACGCCCCGACCGCGCCAGCGCCTCGGCCGCGCCCAGCCGCCAGCCGTCGACCGGGTTCGCCAACCCGATGCGGGCCGACCGCGCCCCCAGCTCGCGGAAGTCCGCGAGCGCCTCGTCGATCCGGCCCTGCTCCAACCGCAGCCGCCCGCGTGCCCCGAACACCGGGTTGAGGCACACGAACTCGGGGAGTCGGGGACCGCATCCGCTCTCCGCGATCACCGCGTCTGCGGCGTCCAGGTCGCCGCGCCAGACGAGCGCGCGGGCCAGGGCTCCGAGCAGCGGTGGGCGGACGAAGTCCGACAGGCCGGGGAGGGGGGCCGCGCCCCGCGCCTCGGCGACCGCACCGGCGGTGTCGCCGGTGCGCAACGCCAGGAGGGTGAGCAACGAGGCGCACGTGGACATCCCGAAGACGGACCCGCGGGCCCGGGCGTCGTCGACGGCCTGTCGCACCACCGACCGGGTGAGCTCGACCTCGTCGGTGTGCGCCAGGGCCCAGAGCGCCTCGAAGATCGGGATCGAGTCGGACGGATCGGCCGCCTGGACCCGTGCGTCGGCCAGGGCGCGTCGCGCCAGGACGACCGTCTCGGACGCGGTGCCCCTGGCCCACTTCCAGCAGGCGACGTTGGCCAGCTGCAGCAGCTCGTTGGGCGTGTCGCCCGCCAGGTCCTGGCGCCGCGACAGGCGGGTGCTCGCCCGTCCGACCGTCGACGGGTGCAGCAGGCCCACGGAGTCCAGCGCCGCCTCGACGCGGAGCACCACGTCGGGGTCGAGCCCGTCGATGCGACGCAGCTCGGCCTCGAGCAGCGCGACCGCGTCGTCGAGGCGGCCGCGGGCGAACAGCGCCCGGTGGAGCGCCAGGGCACGGGGCGGACGGTCGGCCGTCGCGGTGGTGCGGTCGAGCGCTCCGGCCAGGTGGCCGATCGCGGCGTCCAGGTCGCCGGCCAGCGACTCCGCCTCGCCGAGGTCGCCGAGCACCGCGGCGTGGTCGGCGTCGGCCGGGGGCTCCTCCAGCGCCCGCACGAGGTACCGCCGGGCCAGGTCGGGTGCGCCCTGGCCGATCGCCTGCGCGGCGGCGGCCCGCAGGCCCTCGACCGTCAGCGCGTCACCGGCCGGCTCGGTCGCGAGCAGGTGGGGGGCGATCTCGGCGGCGGCCCGGTCGTCCTCGCGCAGGATGGCGACCGCGCGGGCGTGCAGCGCGGTGAGCGCCGACGGTGGCGTGTCCTCGTAGACCGCCGCACGCATCGTCGGGTGCAGGAACGCCCACGGGCGGCCGGGCCGCAGGATCTCGGCCCGCACCAGGAGGTCGACCGTGCGACCGACCTCGGCCGGCTCGATCCCGCTCACCGCGGTGACGTGTCGGTGGTCGGCCCGTCCCTCGAGCACCGCGACCGCGCGGGCGACGGGGACGCTCGCCCGGTCGAGGCGGCCGAGCCGCAGCAGCAGCGCCCGGGCGACGGCCTGCGGGCCCAGCCGCTCGACCGACGCGGGTCGGACGGTCGTCGCGTCCAGGCCGTCGGCGCGCAGGGCGCGAAGCAGCTCCTCGAGCAGGAACGGGTTGCCGCCGGTGGCCGAGCGCAGCGCCCGCACGAGCTCGGTGGGCGGTGCTCCGAGCCGGTCCGCGACGAGCGCCCGGACGCCGCGCTCGCTGAGGGGACGCGGACGGACCACGGTCGTCGCGGAGCACTCGAGCTCGTCGAGCAGCGGCGGAGCGGGGCCGGGATCCCCGCTCCGTCGACCGATGGCCAGCAGCACCGGCAGGCCGTCCAGTCGCGTGATCAGGTGGGACAGCGCACGCAGGCTCGGGGCGTCCGCCCAGTGCGCGTCGTCGACGATCAGCACCAACGGACGCTCGAGGGCCAGGTCGGCGACGAGCCAGTAGAGCCCGTGACGGATCGAGAACGCGGCGTCGACCCCGGTCGGCTCGCCGGTCGGGACGGGGCCGAGGGCGGGGAGCGCGAGCGCGGCGGGCCCGGCGAGGAGGGCGCGTCGGCGGTCGCCGTCGGCGACGGTCCGCTCCAGCAGCTGCCGCACGACGCCGAACGGGAACTCCTGCTCGAGTGGCCGGCCGCGGGCCGTGAGGACGAGGACGTCCGGGCCGGTCCGCTCGTGCAGGGCCTCGAGGAGGCGCGACTTGCCGATCCCGGCCGGACCGGACACGACGAGCGAGGATCCCGCGCCGGTCCGTGACCGCGCGAGGGCCTCGTCGAGCCCGGCGAGGGCGGCGTCGCGTTCGAGCAGCACCCCCATGGGCGGACCAGCGTACCCCCTGTGCGTGCGGCCATCCGCGGGGGCGGCCCGTCGCGTGGGTGCGGACGCCGGGAAAGTGGGGGGACGATCCCTCATGACCGGGCGGGACGACCGGACGACGATGCGCGCGTGCCCGGCGTTGGTGGAGGGCACCGCGCCGCATCCATCTCGCACCCAGGAGACCCCATGACCCACGTCGAGCAGGACCGGGAGGCGCCCGGGCCGGGCCCACGACCCCGCCGTCGCCGGATCGACGCCGCCCACGTGATGGCCGGCGCCGCGCTGTTCATCGCCCTCGGCGGCACGAGCTACGCCGCGGTGACGCTGCCGAGGAACAGCGTCGGCACCAAGGCGATCAAGAAGAGCGCCGTGACGTCGGCGAAGATCAAGCGCAACGCCGTCACGTCGGCCAAGGTGCGGAACCGCTCGCTGACGCTCGCGGACCTGAGCCCCAAGACCGTCGACGCGCTCAAGGGCGGGGGCGGGCCCGCAGGGCCGACCGGACCGGCGGGGGCGCCCGGACCCCAGGGCCCGCAGGGGCCCCAGGGCGCGACCGGCGCCACGGGCGCGGCCGGACCGGCCGGGATCGTCGAGCCGCTGAGCGCGACGGTCACCGGCAGCCTCAACATGGTGGCCGACGCGACGGTGGACGCCGTGACGCTCGCGGTGCCGAGCGGACGCTACGTCGTGCACGCCAAGTTCAACCTGTTCTCGCTCGACGCCGACCAGATCGACTGCGAGCTCCAAGGGGACGGCGACGCGCTGGACGTGGGGCAGTGGAACCCCTGGGGGGTGAACGTCCGCATCCCGATGTCGCTGCAGGCGGTGACGCCCACCGCCGTGACCCAGCTGAAGGTCGTGTGCTACAACGGCAACGCGACGGGCGCCGTGTACGGGCGCAGCCTCATCGCCGTCCCCGTCGGGTGAGCCCGGCGGACGCGGACGGCCCCGGCGCCGTCCGCGTCCCGCGGCACCGGTTCGTCCGCATCCCGCGGCACGTGCGCGGACGCGCCTATCGGCGATCCGGCGTCGGGCCCCGGGCCTCGCGCTCGGCCGCCACGATCCATTTGCGGATGGCGTTGTCGGACACGCCGTAGCGCCGACCCACCGCCAGGAAGCCGTCGTCCGCGACCTGGGCCAGGAGGTCGTCGAGGGGAGGACGCTCCGCCCGGCGACGGGACGGGGCCGGCCCCACGCGCCCCGGGGCGCGCTGGCCGCAGCGCTGCGAGCAGTAGCGCTGGCTCGGCCGGTTCGGCGAGAACGACGCACCGCACAGCGCGCAGTCCCGAGGCTCCCGCGGGCGCCGCGTGTTACGCGCGCAATGCGTGTCGAGGGTGGCAGCGCAGTTGGGGCACACGATCCGGAGGTTCTCCAGGCGGTTGTCGTCGGGCACGCCGTTGACGTGGTAAAGATCAACGCCATCCGGCGTCCGCGCCACAGCTCGCCCTGACCACACATCTCGCAGGCGCGCTCCTTCAGTCCCTCGGCGTAGAGTCGGGCCTTGAGCGAGCGGCGGGGGTAGCTCGAGCCCTCGGTCATCACCTCGTCGAGCGGCACTCGACGGTGCGTCGGAGGTGGCGACCGGGTGAAGTGGTCGGTCGGGATCCCCAGGCGATCGATCCACCCACGGATGCTCCGGTGGTTGCCCCCGGCGGGTCGCAGGCCGAGTCGGCGCAGGACGTCGGTCAACGTCGTCGACGCCGCCACGGCGTCGCGAAGCTCGTCCACCGTCCACGATCGCCCCCGGGCCACGAACGTATGTTCGCACCCCGGCCGGACGGCTCGCGAGCTGAGGGGCGAGGGCTCGAACCCCGTTCTGCGGGACCAAAACCCGCCGACTTAGCCTGTTAGTCCACCCCTCAGGGTCATCGGATTGAACCACTCCCGGGGTCGGTCCGCCCCGCCGACGCATCACCCCGCCCCGCCGACCCACGTTCGCACCGGCGACTACCCTGCGCCACGTGACCGATCCGCACGCCCCGACCGTCATCGTCCTGGCCGCCGGCCGCGGCACGCGCATGCGCTCGGCGACGCCGAAGGTCCTGCACGAGATCTGCGGCCGACCGCTCGTCGGCTGGGTGCTCGCCGCGGCGACCGGGGCCGGCGCGCACCGGGTGATCGTCGTCGACCAGCCCGCCCGGGTGCTCGACGGACGGCTCCCCGAAGGCGTCGACGTCGTCGCCCAGGTCGCCGCCGAGCACGGGGACGGGACCGCCGGGGCGGTCACCGCCGCCGCCGGCCTCGTCGACCCCGACCGTCCCGTCGTCGTCCTCGCCGGCGACGTCCCGCTCATCACCGCCGACGCGGTCGCGGCGCTCGCCGCCGCCCACGCCGGGTCGGGCGCCGCCGCGACCCTGCTCACCACGCGCCTGGACGACCCCACCGGCTACGGCCGCGTCGTCCGCGACGGGGACGGCCGCGTCGTGAAGGTCGTCGAGACGAAGGAGCCCGGCGACGCCACCGAGGAGGAGCTGCGGATCGACGAGGTCAACGCCGGGATCTACGCGTTCGACGGGCGCCTGCTCCTCGACGCCCTCGACCGGGTCGGGGACGACAACGCCCAGGGCGAGCGGTACCTCCCCGACGTCCTCGGGATCCTCCGCGGCGACGGGCACGCCGTCGCCGCCCACCGACTCGACGACCCGGCGCTCGTCCTGGGCGTCAACGACCGCGCCCAGCTCGCCGTCGTCCGTCGCATCGCGCAGGACCGGATCCACGCGGCCCACCTACGCGCGGGGGTGACGATCGTCAACCCGGAGTCGACGGTGGTCGACCTCGGCGTCGCGATCGCGCCGGACGCCACGATCGAGCCCGGCTGCGTCCTGCGGGGCGCGACGACGGTGGCGGCCGGCGCGGTCGTCGGTCCGCACACCGTCGCGACCGACGCCACGATCGGGGAGGGCGCGACGGTCGTCCACAGCCACGTCCTCGGCGCGACGGTCGAGGCCGCCGCGACGGTCGGGCCGTTCGCGTACCTGCGCCCGGGCACCGTGCTGCGGCCCTCGAGCAAGGCGGGCGCGTTCGTCGAGATCAAGAACAGCGACGTGGGGGAGGGCAGCAAGGTGCCGCACCTCTCCTACATCGGCGACGCCGACATCGGCGCGGCGACGAACCTCGGCGCGGCGACGATCACCGCCAACTACGACGGCTACCGCAAGCACCGCACGACGATCGGGTCCGGGGTGCGCACCGGCGTCGACACGACGCTCGTCGCGCCGGTGACGGTCGGCGACGACGCGTACACCGGGGCCGGGAGCGTCGTGACGCGGGACGTGCCGGCGGGCGCGCTGGGCGTCGCCCGGGCGCGCCAGCGCAACGTCGACGGGTACGCGGTCCAGGCCGCCGCACGGGCCGCCGACCGGCGGTGACCGGCCGGTCGGGCGTCCGTCGATCCGCATCGGCCCCCGCCGGACGGATACCCTCCGCGGCGCGGCGCACCGATGCCGACGCGTCGGCCGCCCGGCCCTGCCCCCGTCCCCGGACCGCACGATGACCAGCGCTCCCCCGTCCCACGACGGCACGTCCTCCAGCCTCAACCTGGGCTACGAGAAGCGCCTGATGCTGTTCAGCGGGCGGGCGAACCCCGACCTGGCGGACGCGATCGGGCGCCGGCTCGAGGTCGAGCCGGGACCGGTGACGCTCAAGACGTTCTCCAACGGCGAGGTGTACTGCCGGTTCGACGAGTCGATCCGGGGCGCGGACGTCTTCCTCGTCCAGCCGACCTGCGGCAACCCGGTCACGGGCGTGTCGGCGAACGACGCGCTGATGGAGCTGCTCGTCATGATCGACGCGGCGATCGGGGCCAGCGCGCACCGCGTCATCGCGGTCACCCCGTGGTACGGCTACTCGCGCCAGGACAAGAAGAGCGCCCCGCGCGAGCCGATCACCGCCCGGCTCGTCGCCCGGATGCTCGAGTCGGCGGGCGCCGACCGGGTCCTGACGATGGACCTCCACGCCGGTCAGGTCCAGGGCTTCTTCCAGATCCCGGTCGACCACATGACCGCGATGTTCATGCTCACCCAGTACTTCCTGGACCTGCAGCTCGACGACGACCTCGTCGTCGTCGCCCCGGACGCCGGTCGCGTCAAGCTCAACAAGAAGTTCGCGGACAAGATGGGCGCCGACCTCGCGATCCTCGACAAGGAGCGCCCGCGCCAGCAGGTCGCCGAGATCGGCCACGTCATCGGCGACGTCCGCGACAAGGTCGCGATCATCGTCGACGACATGATCGACACCGCCGGCACCCTGCGCGCGGCCGGTGCGGCGGTCAAGGCGGCGGGCGCGAAGTCCGTCTACGCGGCCGCCACGCACGCGGTGTTCACCGGCAAGGCCTACGAGAACCTCGCCGCGTCGCCGTTCGAGCAGATCGTCGTCACCGACACGATCCCGTTGCGTCCCGGCGCGCCCGACAACGTGCACGTCATCTCGTGCGCGAACCTCCTCTCCGACTCGATCCGGCGGATCTTCACCGACGACTCGGTGAGCGAGGTCTTCCAGGGCGAGAACCAGCTGTTCTGAGCGGCAGGCGGCGGGCGCGGTACGCTCGGTGACCGTGTCGCCGTCCGCCGTCCAGCTGCTCACCGACCGGCTCGGCCTGACCGACGACGAGCTCCTGCGGATCCTCGCGATCGACCCGCTGGGCCTGCTCGCGGGCGACGTTGGGCACAAGCCGGAGCTCCCACTGTTGTTGCGGCTCACCGACGGGCCGGCCGAGCGGCTCGGGCCCGCGACGCTGCGGCGCTGGCTCCGCACCGGCGGACCGCACGGACGCCCGGTCGACCTGCTCGTCGCCCGCGACTTCGGGGGGTTCGAGGACGCCCTCGACACCCTCGACGACCGCGGGCTGGTCGTGCGGCGCGCCCGATGACGGACCTTGCCATCCTCGGTGGGGCACGCGGCCGGTCAGGTCCGCGCCCCCTCGCGGCGACCGCCACGCGCGGCGCGCCGCGCCGGGGTCGACCCTGACCCCATCCCCCGACCACGGAGCACACGACCGATGCCACGCACCGTCAACCGCACGCTCACCGCCCTCGCGGTGGCCGCCGCGGCCACCGCGGTCATGCCCGCCACCGGCGCCACGGCGATGACCAAGGGCCTGCAGGACGACCTCATGATCTACTCGGACGACCCGGCGCTGCGCCAGGCGTTCTGGGACGACGCCAGGTCGGCGAAGGTCAAGGTGGTCCGCACGCTCGTCCGGTTCGACACGAACCACGACGAGATCGATCCCGTGACGTTGGCGAGGCTCCGCCGGGCCGCCGACGAGGGGCGCGCGGCGGGGGCCAAGCTCCTCATCGGGCCGTACGTCACGATCGGCAAGGACCACAAGCGGTCGGTGCCGTCGAAGATCCAGACCCGGTTCGTGAAGTTCATGCGCTCCGTGGCGACGGGGATGGCGGACAAGCCGGTCTACGGCTACCTCACCTTCAACGAGCCGAACTACCGGATCGCCTGGCCGCAGGGCACCTCCGCCGCCCGCTCGTGGGTCCGGCTGTCCAACCGCGTGCACGACACGATCAAGCGCAGCGATCGTGGGGCGAAGGTCTTCGTCGGCGAGACGTCGCCGAACGTCCGCAACCAGGCCGGATCGAAGAACCCCGGATCGTTCTTCCGCACGGCGCTCTGCCTGAACAAGAACTTCAAGCCGACGTCGCGGTCCAAGCGGTGCCGGACGAAGCTCAAGGGCGACGGCGTCACGATCCACACGTACGACTTCACCCGCTCGCCCACGCGGTCGGTGCGGAACGAGGACTGGTGGACGCACGGCAACCTCAAGACCACCGTTCGGCAGATCCGCAGCCTCGCCCGTGCCAAGCGCCTGACGACCAAGGCGTCGCGCAACATCCACATCAGCGAGTTCGCCTACCGCACGCAGGGCTCGTTCAAGACCCCGACGTCGCGCGCCGCGCGCTACCTCAAGCAGGCGTGGAGCTTCGCGAAGAAGCAGAAGATCAAGAGCTTCACGTGGTACCAGCTCCGCGACCCCGACAACGCGGACAAGTGGCGCTCGGGCCTGCAGACCAACAGCGGCAAGTCGCGCAAGACCTGGACGACCTTCCGCAAGCTGCGGTAGGGCGGTGACCGTCGGGCGGACCACGTCGCCCGACCGCCACCCCGGACGCCGGCCGATCGCGGCCGGCGTCCCGATGACGACGGCCCCGTGACGGGGCCGTCGTCGCGCGTGGGGTCAGGCCGCCCCGGCGTCCGTGTCGCGGTGCTTGCCGGGCCACGCACCGAACAGGTGCTCCCACACGTGCATCCCGTAGCGGTTGACCGCGGCGTTGGTGCCCGCGGCCACGGCGGCCTGCACCGCCACCGACCCGACGGCCTGCAGCCCCGGGTCCTCGCGGACCTTCGGGTCCGGCGCCTCGTCCCCGCCGGTGAGGCGATTGACGAGCACGCCGGTGAGCCACCCGGCGAGGATGCCGAGCACGATCCCGACGGGCTTGAAGAGGAGTCCCATGCGGGGCAGGGTACCGCCCGACCGGGCCCGCCAGCCGGTGGCGCGCGCCGCCGGGCGGGTCTGGTACAGACCAGGGGTGCGCCGCACCAGGCTCCTGCTCATCGCGCTCGCCGGCGCCCTGTCGGCGGCCTCCGCCCCGACCGCGGTCGCGGCCGACGACGCGCGACCGTCAGGGGACGCCCGGTCGACGGTCGCCGCCACCCCGCCCGCCCCGGGGGCGCGAACGTACGCGGGTCCGGACCGACGCTGGACGGTGCGCGGGCGCTGGTGGGCGCGCCTCGATCCCGGCGACGTCGGACGCGCCGAGCGGTGGTTCGCGCAGAGGTCGACCGACGGTTGGGCGTCCGCGTCGGTGCCGTCGGTGTGGAACGCCGCCGACGACTCGGCGGCGTCGATGGCCGGCGGCGTGGCGTGGTACCGCCGCGAGCTGCGGCTGCCTCGCCTGCCTCGCGCGGAGCGCGACGGTGGACGGTGGATCCTGCGGTTCGAGCGCACGAGCGTCCACGCCACGGTGTGGATCGGAGGGCGCCGGATCCTGCGCCACCGCGGCTCGCTCGAGCCGTTCGAGGTCGCGATCCCCGACCGGGCGATCCGCCGCGACGGCACGGTGTCGATCGTCGTCCGCACCGACAGTCGGAGGACCGCGTCCGATCTGCCGCCGGGGGTGACGCTCAAGGACGGCACGCCCAGCGGTGGCTGGTGGAACGAGGGCGGGATACCGCGCGAGGTGACGTTGCGTCGCGCCGACCAGGTCGACCTGGAGTCCGTCCAGGTGACGCCGGACCTGCTCTGCCGCGGCTGCTCGGGCGTGCTGCGGACGCGGGTGACCGTCACGAACGTCACCGGCGGCGACCGGGCCGCGCTCGTCACCGTCCGTGCGGCCGGACGCACGATGCGGCTCGGGCCGGTGCGGCTCCGCGGGGGGCAGACCAAGGTCGTGACCGGGACGCTCAAGGTCCCGCGCCCCCACGTCTGGACCCCGACCGACCCGTACCTCTACGGGGTGACCGTCGACCTGACCCTGCGCGGCAAGAGGCCCGCGGCCCGCGTCGGCGACCGGATCGCCCGGCACCGCCTGCGGACCGGCCTGCGCGCGGTCCGCGTCGCCGACGGCCGCCTCGAGCTGAACTTCCGCCCCGTCAACCTCCGTGGGGTCGGCATCCACGAGCAGCACCACCTGCGCGGTGGGGCGCTGACCGACGGGGACCAGGACCGCCTGCTGCGGCAGGTCCGCGACCTCGGCGGGCTCCTCATCCGGTCGCACTACCCGCTGCACCCCCGCATGTACGAGCAGGCCGACCGGCTGGGGCTGCTGGCGTGGGCCGAGGTCCCCGTCTACCAGGTCCGGTCGAGCGAGCTCGCCAAGGCGTGGGTCCGCGACGCGGCGCTCGGCCAGCTGCGGACGATGATCCGCACCAACGCCCACCATCCGTCGATCATCACGTGGTCGGCCGGCAACGAGCTGGCGACCGTCGTCGGACCGTCGATCCGCAACTACTTCCGTCGCGCCCAACGCGTCCGGCGGGAGATGGATCCCAGCCGCCCCCTGTCGTACGCCCGCCAGGCCGGGGTCCACCACGGCTGTCGGCCGGACTACAGCTCGATCGACCTGCTCGGCCTCAACGACTACTTCGGGTGGTACGGCGCGCCGACCGACCCGCTCGCGGACCCCTACCAGCTGGGGCCGTTCCTCGACATGGTCCGCAACTGCTACCCCCGTCAGGCGCTGATGATCACCGAGGTCGGGGCCGAGGCCAACCGCCACGGGGACCGGGACGAGCACGGGTCGTACGAGTTCCAGAGCGCGTTCGCCGACCACCACTTCGCGGTCTACCGCTCGCGCCCGTGGCTGTCGGGCGCGGTGTGGTGGGGCCTGCGCGAGTTCCGGGTCCGACCGAACTGGGCCGGGGGCAACACCAAGCCGCACCCGCCGTGGCACGGCAAGGGCCTGCTCGACCGGTGGGGGACGCCGAAGCCCGCGTGGCACACGCTCCGCGCCGAGTTCGCCGGGGTCGACCAGCTCGCGCCCCCGTCGCTCGATCCGCTCGTCATCCCGCCCTCGCCCAAGGGCGTCAACGGGCCGGTGCCGCCGGAGGCCACCGGCGATCCGACCGACGTCGCCGACGTGCAGGGCGGCTGACGCGTCCGGCGTCCGCTGCGCTAGGATCCCGCGTCGCTCATGTCCACGAACGCCACCTCCCTCGCCGTCGAGACCCGCGACCCCCAGCACTCGCGGGACGCACGGCGTGCGCGCCGTGCCGGCCGGGTGCCCGGCGTCGTGTACGGGGGCGGCGAGCCGCCGCTGACGATCAGCGCCGACGCCCGCGAGCTGCGCAACCGCCTGGCCGGCGCCGGCGCGGTCATCGAGCTCACCGTCGACGGCGGGCGTGTCGAGCCGGTCGTGCTCAAGGAGGCGCAGCGCCACCCCGTCCGGGGCGAGCTCGTCCACGTCGACCTGCTGCGGGTCGACCTCAAGCAGGCGATCCAGCAGCCGGTGCCGCTCGAGATCACCGGCGCGGAGAGCTCGCCGGGCGTCCGCGAGGGCGGCATCGTCGAGCACGTCCTCCGCGAGGTCATCGTCGAGGCGCTCCCGAACGAGATCCCGGAGCTGCTCACGGTGTCGGTCGCCGAGCTCGAGCTGGGCCTCAGCCTCACGCTTGAGGCGGCCGAGGTGCCCGAGGGCGTCACGATCGTCGACGACCTCGAGTCGGTCGTCGTGAACATCGCCGTGCCGCGCGCCGTGCTCTCGAGCGACGGGGAGGACGACGAGTCCGCCGTCGAGGGCGAGGCGGCCGCCGAGGAGCCGGCCGGCGAGTAGCCGGCGCGGGTCCGGGCGCGGGGCGCTCCGGTCCGTCCGCGTGCCATGGGCATCCTGCGCCGGGACGACCAGCCGGTCGACTGGTTGATCGTCGGCCTGGGCAATCCCGGGTCGCAGTACGAGCGGACGCCCCACAACGCGGGCTTCCAGGTGGCGCGCGAGCTGGTGCGTCGCTGGGACCTCGGACGTCCGCGCGCGAAGTACCGCGGGGAGCTCCACACGGGTGCCGCCCGTCGGGACGGGATCATCGAGCCGGGCGTGACGCCACCGCGCGTCGCGGTGCTGCTGCCCCAGACCTTCATGAACGAGTCGGGTCGGTCGGCCGGCCCGGCGCGCGGTCAGCTCCGGGTGCCGCTCGAGCGCGTCCTCGTCCTGCACGACGAGATCGATCTGCGGTTCGGCGACGTGCGCACCCGGCTGGGCGGCGGGCTCGCCGGGCACAACGGCCTGCGGTCGCTCAAGCGCGAGCTCGGGGACGCCGCGTTCGGCCGGGTCAGGATCGGGGTGGGTCGCCCCGACTCCTCGGACCCCGAGATCGTGTCCTCGTACGTCCTGGGCCGGTGGCGTCAGGGCGCCGACGAGGTCGACGCGCTGATCGACGACGCGGCCCGCGCCGCCGAGGCGATCGTCCTCGGCGAGCGCGACCTCGCGTAGCGGCCGTCAGCTCACGCCTCGAGGGTCGCCTCGAGCGTGATCTCGCCGACGCCGGCGAGCGCCTTGCTCACCGGGCACCCGGCCTTCGCGGCCGCGGCGTGCTCCTGGAACGCGGCGTCGTCGATCCCGGGGACCACGCCGACGGTGCGCAGCGCGATCCTCGTGATCGTCGGGCCGTCGTCGGTCAGGCGCAACGTCACGGTCGCATCGGTCCTCACCGACGTCGGGACGTGCCCGGCGCCGGCGAGGACGTTCGAGAACGCCATCGAGAAGCACGCGGCGTGCGCGCCGGCGATGAGCTGCTCCGGGTTGGCCCCGGGGCCGTCCTCGAACCGCGACTTGAACGAGAACGCACCGCTGATCGCGTCACCGGCGGTGAACGTGCCGCTCCCGGACTTCAGATCGCCGTTCCACTCTGCGGAGCCCTTGGCGGGCATGGGTGCCTCCTTGGTCGTCTGGTCCCGGGCCGCGGAGGAGCGCCGGCGCGACCGGCGGGGCGGCCCGGGTCGAGCGCCCTCGACCCTACCGCCGCGCGGGCGACCGTCGGGAGCGTGGGGCTCGATCGTGGCGTGCCGCGGACGATCTGGCCCGGTCCGTATCGTGCGAGGCATGGCGTCCAAGCGCGGCCGTGGTCGGCGTTCCCGGCCCGACACCCGACGGTCCCCGCGACGCCAGGGTCACCCCGCCCGGCGTACGGCGCGCCGCGCCCACGACGCGAGCGGGGCGCCGTCCCCGCGGGAGATCGTGCACCGGTTGGCCGACGGGCTGAGCGAGATCGGTGGCGCGCTCGACGACCCGTTGGAGGCGGGGCTCGCCGCGTCGCAGTTCTGCGAGGCGTGGGCGTTGCCCGAGCCGTTCGACGGCCGTGACCTCGAGGCGGCGGTCGGGGTGCCGGTCGTCCGGCGGCTCGAGGAGCTCGACGACGATCCGAGCCTGGCGATGCTCCGGGCGATGCAGGTCGGCGCGAACCCGGGCGTCGCCGGCGAGGCCGCGGCCGCGGCGGACCGGATGGTGGCCGCCGGCCGCGTCGATCCCGCATGGTGGCCGGACGCGGCCGCGATCCGGCCGTCGCGTGCGGCCCGGCTGGGCGAGGACGTCTTCGGCGACGGCGACACGGTCCTCGTCGAGTACGCCGACGGCGCGGGGCGCCCGTTCACCGTCGGGGTGTTCGTCGACCGCAACGCGGGTGGGATCGCCACCGGCCTGCTCGTCGGGGGGTCGATCGAGGACCATCGCGCCGGTCTGGAGCGCCATGCCGACCGCGGCGAGGAGTTCGGCTGGATCGCGGTCCACGAGCTGTCGCTGGAGGACGCCGGGCGGCGGGCCCTGACCGCGCTGCGCCGCACGGCGGCGACGTTCGAGCCCGAGGTCGGGGACGACTTCGCCGCGCTCCACGCGTTCGTCGTGCGGCGCCTGGCGGACGTCGCGTCGGACGTCGCCGACGACGACGGCCCGGCGGTCGCGGACGCCGACGAGCGACGCCGGCTCGTCGACGCGTTCGTCGCCGCGCGCGGCGCGGGGCCGTGGACGCCGCCGGGGGCGCCGGACGCGATGCGGATGGTGGCCGAGGAGGCGGTGGGGTTCGCGGCCGACCACGCCGGTGGGGATCCGCTGCGGTGGAGCCCGGTCGTCGTCGAGGCGTTCCTCCTCGACTGGTTGCCGCGTCGGGCGGCGTTGCCGTCGGCGGTGCACGGGAGCGTCCCGGCGATCGTCGAGGCGTGGGTGCGGTGGATCGCGGAGCGGCGCGCGATGCCGCCGCGCGCGATCGAGCTCCTCGTGGACGCGGTGGGGCGGCACGCGCCCGCGATGCTCGAGGCGCTGGGCGACGAGTCGTACTGGGGGCCGGCGAAGACCATCGTCATGCGGGCCCTCGACGCCGGGGTCGACGTGTCCGACCCCGACGCGATGCGGGCGTTCGTCGAGCGTCGGCCGGACGATCGCGACGCCTGACCGCGCGGAGGAGTCGCTCTTCAGAGCCCGCCGCGCAGGACCTTCGCGAGGACCACCGCGTTGTTGCGCTCCTCGTCCTTCGCGGCGTACACGAGGGTGAGGCGCCCGTCGCGCGCGTGACGTCGGAGCGCGGTCAGGGCGTCGCGACGCTCCTCGAGCTCGGCGCGGTACCGGGCCTCGAACTCCTCGAACCGGTCCGGATCGTGCCCGAACCACCGGCGCAGCTCGTTCGACGGGGCGAGGTCGCGTTGCCAGTCGTCGATCCGTGCGTGCTTGCGCTCGACGCCGCGCGGCCACATCCGGTCGACGAGCACCCGTCGGCCGTCCGCGTCGGCCGCCTCGTCGTAGGCTCGCTTGCAGCGCACGTCCATCGCCCGATGCTCGCAGCTCGACCGGATCGGCAGGGGATGTCGGTGTACGCAGCGACGAGGTTCACAGGTTGACCTTGACCGTTCATCCGCCTACCGGATAGAAGGGCCGAGGCCGGCGCGTCGCGCCGCCCATCGTCCACAGGGGATTCGACCGGGGGGTCGTCGTGGTAGGCAGCATGCGGAGGCACGCGCGAAGCGCGCTCGTGGTGGTCATGGCGTCGGCGACGGCCCTGGTGGCGGTCAGCCCGTCACAGGCGCTGCTCGGACTCGGCCGCGGAGGATCATCGACGCCCGGCCCCGACCCGGTCAGTCAGCTGCTCGGCAACGTCACCGGCACGTCGGGCCTCGGTGGCCTGCTGCAGAGCGTGCTCTGCGTGCCGGTGAGCGCCGTCGACGGCATCGTCCGGGCCACCGGGGGCAACCCGGTCACCGACGGCCTCGCGGCGATCACGGGTGGGCTGACGACCCTCACCTGCAACACGGGGATCCTCGACTACCGGATCCAGACGACGTACAAGCGGCCCGACGGCACGACCGTCACCCGCACGGTGGTCGCCGAGCTCGGCGTCCCGCGCCCGATCAACGTCGACGACGACGCCGCGCCCGACGCGGTCGCGACGATCTCGCTCACCGGTGGCAACGACGTCGGCCTCAAGGTCGGTCGCATCCACGGCGAGACGGCGCTCCTGCCCGTCGCGGTCGAGGCGATCGTCGGCAACCCCAACGGCACGTTGCTGGAGGGCCGCTCGCTGAGCGTCGGCTTCGACTCCACCGACGACAACATGCCCAACGAGCTGAGCATCACGACGCCGATGGACACGATCCTGCGGCCGTCGCCGAAGTTCACCGCCAAGGTCACGCAGTCCGGGCCGGGCGAGACCGTCGGCATCACCGCCGGCACGTTCAAGGGCGTCATCGACGACCGTCGCGACGACACGCGGCTGCGCCTCGACTACGGCGCGTCGCCCGAGCGGTCCGATCTGACCGTCGACACCGGTACGCCGCTGAAGGTCCAGGCGACGACGACGCACCCCGGCAAGCCGCTGAAGGCGACGGTGACGCACGACCGGCTCAAGGCCGTCGTCGGCGTCGACGTGCTGCCCGCCGAGCTCGACGTGACCGCCGACCGGGACGCCGGCGTCGTGACCTACGACGGCAACGGCACGTCCGTCGGGCGGCTCACCGCCGATGTGCGCGCCCGTGACGGCTTCATCTCCGGCCTGCAGCGACTGCACGCCGACCTCTCCGGCCTGCCCGTCGCGGGCTCCGTCCGGTTCTCGGGCGGATCCGACGAGGGCATCACCCTGAAGGCCGATCCCGAGATCGGGCTCGTCGACGTCCGCGCGTCGGGCATCGACGACGAGTACCCGACCGTCCCGGGCCCCGACGGCGACAACGGCGTGTTCGCCGACACCACCGGCGAGGCGATGCGGATCGCGGCGCGGATCAAGCGCCTGCAGAGCGTGGAGTTCTCGGCCGACCCGGTGTCGCTGGCGGTCCGGACCGGCGAGGCCGGCCCGTTCCGCGTCGACGCCCGGATCCCGGGCGAGGGCTCCGAGCCCGCGCGCGTCGAGGCCGCGGTCCTCGACCTGCCCGAGTCGTTCCGCATCGGACTCGGCGCCGACGAGGCCGACCCGAAGCTCACCTACGAGGGCTCCGCGGCGGTCGACCGGTTCGACCTGGACGCCACGAACCTGCCGCTCATCGACGGCGCCGACCGGCTCCGCGTCCGCCTGAAGGGCCTGCCGCAGCAGGGGGCCATCGGCCTCGGCGGCGAGAACGCGGACGGCGGCCTGTCGGTCGTCGCCGACGGCGGCATCGGCGAGCTGCTCGTGCAGGCCACCGGCGGGGGCGAAGAGCTCCCCGAGGTGCCCGGGGCCGAGGACGGCCACGGCGCGTTCCTCGACACGACCGGCGACAGGTTCCGCCTGGCGCTCCGGGTCTTCGACCTGGAGGCGATCACGGTGAACCCGTCGCCTCTGGTGCTCGAGGCCAAGACCGGCAGCGTCCGTCCGTTCCAGGTCAAGGCCCGGATCGCGGGCTCGACCCTCGGCGGCGGCGGTGACGACGCCGGCGAGACGCCGGGCGGCGGCACGCCCGATGGCGGCGACGACGGCGAGAACCCGGGTGGCGACACGCCCGGCGGCGATCCCGGTGAGGAGCCGCCGGCCGGCGACGCTGAGCCCGTGACCACCATCGACGCGACCGTCCGCGACCTGCCGCGCGAGTTCCGGCTCAGCCTCGGCGACCTGGCCGCCGGCGGCTCGGAGCTGACCTACAGCGGATCGGATCCTGTCGAGGAGATCACCCTGAAGGCGGGTGGCATCGAGCTGCTCGAGGGCGCCGACCGCATCGAGGCGGCGATCCGTCGGGTGCCGCGGGCGTTCACGCTCGCACTGCCGGACCGCTCAGTCGACGGCAGCGCGCCGCTGGCATCGCTGACGGTCCCCGACGGCGATGAGGCCATCGGCGAGCTGCGCCTGGCGGCGGGCGACGTCGAGCTGCCCGTCACCGGACTGCAGGAGGACGGCACACCGAACACGTCGCTCGAGGACGAGCTGCGCTACGGCAACGATGGCGGGTTCAAGGTCGGCGCCCGGATCACCGGCCTCCGAGGCCTGTCACTCAGCGTCGACCCGATCGACCTGCTGTTCCGGCAGGACGAGACGAGCAAGCCGATCAACATCGACGCGGAGGTGCCGCAGGAGGGCGCCGCACCGGCCACGATCTCCGGACGCGTGTCCAAACCGTCCACGATGACCCGCATCCGCGCGCTCGTCGAGGACGGGCCCACCCGCCTGGTGTTCGAGAACGCGGCGAACCTCGCCCGCCTCGACCTGGAGGCCACCGGTCTCGGCGGTCTCGGCGACGTCGACCTGTCGCTGGAGAACCTCCCGCGCAAGCTCAACGTCTGCGTGGACTCCGGTCCGGGCTGTCGTCGGCCCAATCCCAACCCGATCTCGGGCGGCACCGGTGGCGGGGACGGTCGACCGTACGCGGCGCTCGTGTCACTGGACTTCGACGACGAGGGCACCCAGCAGTCCGGGATGACGACCTTCAACGCGTCGCTGCCGGTCGACGGCGCGCCGGTCGCCGTCGAGAACATGCGGTTCCGCAACCTGTCGATGGATCTGGGCCAGGGTCCGGCGTTCAGCGGCGGAGCGACGGCGTTCCAGTCCGTCCCCCGCCTCTACGCGTTCCTCGACTCCCGCAACCAGCCGTTCGTCATCAACGACGTCCGCTTCCCGGGGACGATCGAGCACTTCCGGCTCGGCACCGACGGCAACCCGGCGCAGGCCAACGTGCGGCTGGCCTGGCTCAAGGGCGTCACGGGGTTCGGAGGGTTCTCGTTCGACCGCGTCGAGCGGGGCACGAGCAACTGTGGCGGACGCCGCGAGCTCTCGGTCAAGCTCGGGCCGTTCTCGGCCAACGTGCTGGACCTCTTCGGGACACAGATCATCCGCATCTGCGGCTGATGGGGGCGGGGCCGGTCGGCTGAGACCGGCCCCGGCGGGGCCGGAGACCCTGCACCGATGCGCCTGACGAGGCGGCCCCCGGGCCGCCTCGTCTCGTTCTCGTACCGGGATGGCTCACCGGGGCGCGGTCAGCGGCGTCCGGGCCACCGGTACCGGTCGGGCGACGCGACGGCCCGGCGGCGCGCCGATGGACTACCCTTCAGCGATTCCATGCCGCACCCGGTCCTCACCCCCGCGATCGAACGTGTCGCGTCCGGGGGCGACCTCGGACTCGAGGAGGCCCAACGCGTCCTCGACGTGATCATGGCCGGGGACGCGTCGCACGTCGAGATCGCCGGCTTCCTCATCGCCCTGCGCGCGAAGGGCGAGACCGCCGACGAGATCGCGGGGCTCGCCGCCGCGATGCGCACGCACGCCACGCGCGTCACGACCCGTCGGACGGACCTGGTCGACATCGTCGGCACCGGCGGCGGCTCGTCGACGTTCAACGTCTCGACCAGCGCGTCGTTCGTCGCGGCGGGCGCGGGGTGCGCGGTCGCCAAGCACGGCAACCGGTCCGCGACGTCGAAGTCCGGCGCGGCCGACGTGCTCGAGGCGCTCGGCGCCGCGATCGACCTGACCGCGGAGCAGGTCGGGACCGTGCTGGACGAGGTCGGGTTCGGGTTCCTCTTCGCCCCCCACCACCACCAGGCCACGCGGTACGTCGTCCCCGTCCGCAAGGAGCTGGCGGTGCGCACCGTCTTCAACATCCTCGGTCCGCTGACGAGCCCCGCCGGCGCGCCGCGACAGGTGATCGGGATCGGCTACCCGGACGTCATCGACCGGATGGCCGACGCGCTGCACCGCCTCGGTACCGAGCACTCCGTCCTGGTGCGCAGCGAGGACGGCCTCGACGAGATCTCCGCGGCCGCGTCGACCGACATCGCCGAGGTCACCCCCGACGGCGTGCGCCGCCGGACCGTCACCCCCGAGGAGCTCGGCCTCGAGCGGATCGACCTCGCGGACGTGCGGGGCGGCACCCCGGCCGAGAACGCCCGGGTCACGCGGCGCGTGCTCTCCGGCGACGTCGGCCCCGGCCATCCCGCCCACGAGCTCGTGGTCGCCAACGCCGGTGCGGGCATCTGGGTCGGCGGCGGCGCCGACGACCTGCGCTCCGGCATCGAGCGTGCGCGCGAGGCGATCGCCGACGGCAGCGCCGCGGCGCTGCTGGAGCGTTACGTCGCGCGGACGAACGAGATCACCACCACCACCGGTATGGCCCGATGAGCATCCTCGACGAGATCACCGACCAGACCCGGGCGGAGGTCAAGCGGCGCCGCAAGGCGGTCCCGGAGGAGGAGCTGCGCAAGCGCCTCACGTCCCGGGACCGCGACCGGCCGTTCGCCGAGGCGCTCGCCTCGAGCCCGGGGGTGTCGGTCATCGCCGAGCACAAGCGACGCGCGCCGTCGCAGAAGAAGAAGCTGCGCAAGGGCTCCTCCGTCGAGGACGTCGTGACCGCCTACGAGCGCGCCGGCGCCACCGCGCTGAGCGTGCTGACCGACGGGCCGTTCTTCGGCGGAGCGCTCGACGACCTCGCCGCCGCCCGGGCCGCGAGCGTCCTGCCGATCCTGCGCAAGGACTTCATCGTGGACCCGTACCAGGTGGTCGAGACCGCGGTCTCGGGGGCCGACGCGATGCTGCTCATCGTCGCGGCGCTCGAGGACGACGACCTGCGCCGCCTGTACCGGGACGCGCGCAAGCTCGATCTGGACGTGCTCGTCGAGGTCCACGAGGAGGAGGAGCTCGAGCGGGCCCTCGAGGTCGTCGACGCGGACCTCATCGGGATCAACAACCGCGACCTCCGCGATCTGTCGATCGACCTCCACCGCACGCTCGACCTCCTGAGCCACATCCCGACCGGCAAGGTCGTCGTGTCGGAGTCGGGGATCTCGCGGCCGGAGGAGATCGAGGAGCTCGAGCGGGTCGGCGTCGACGCGGTCCTCGTCGGGTCCCACTTCATGCGGCAGGACGACATCGAGGCCGCGTGCCGCGAGCTCGCGACGGCCGGTGGTTGAGGCCCCGCACCCCGATGGCCCCCTCCCTCCCAGCGACCTCCCAGTGCGCGCTGAGCGACCTCGAACGGGTCCTTCAGTCCGGCTTTGGGATCTCCGTCGATACTTGACTCCATGAGCAACCTCCGTACCCCCGTCGTCGTCGGCGTCTCCGCGGTGCTCGGTGCCGGGCTCGCGCTCGGCGCCGGCGCGGTCGGGATCGGCGGTGGGGGAGACACGACCACGGTCCTCCAACAGGCCCCGATCTCGGCGACGAGCCGACCGGCGGCGTCCGGCGACGCGGACGGGGCGCTCACCGCGCGCCAGATCTACGAGCGGGACTCCCCGGGCGTCGTGCAGATCGAGGCGCAGGTCAGCCGCCAGACGACGTCGCCGTTCGGGGATCCGTCCGACGACCAGAGCGGGGCGTCGAGCGGCTCCGGCTTCGTCATCGACGACGAGGGCACGATCCTCACCAACGCGCACGTCGTCGACAACGCGACGAAGGTGACGGTGACCTTCACGAACGAGAAGACCGTCGACGCGAAGATCGTCGGCCAGGAGGCGTCGATCGACCTGGCGGTGCTCAAGGTCGACCCGAAGGGCCTGGACCTCAAGCCGCTCGAGCTCGGGTCGGCGGAGAACGTCGCGGTCGGCGACGGCGTGCTGGCGATCGGCAACCCCTACGGGCTCGACAGCACGCTCACCACCGGCGTCGTGTCGGCCAAGCAGCGTCGGCTCCAGGCCCCGAACGGGTACAGCATCGAGGACGTCATCCAGACCGACGCCGCGATCAACCCCGGCAACTCGGGCGGTCCGCTGCTGGACGCCGCGGGCCGGGTCATCGGCATCAACAGCCAGATCGCGACGTCCGGCGCGAGCGGGGGCAGCGTCGGCATCGGCTTCGCGGTGCCGATCGACACGGTGAAGAACGTCCTGCCCGACATCAAGAAGACCGGCAGCGCGAACCTCGCCCGGCTCGGCGTGACGACGCTGTCGGTGCCCGAGCAGCTCGTCAAGGCCCTCAACCTGCCGACGGACAAGGGCGCGATGATCGCGTCCGTGGTCCCCGACTCGCCCGCCGCGAAGGCCGGCCTGCAGGCCGGTGACCTGACGCTCGGCACGCAGTCCGGCGACGAGGTCCGCGTCGGCGGCGACATCATCGTCAAGATCGACGGCAAGGCCGTCGAGGGCAGCGACGACGTCGGCGCCATCGTCGCCAAGCGCAAGCCGGGCGACGAGATCGAGATCGAGATCCTCCGCGGCAAGGAGACCAAGAAGGTCAAGGTCACCCTGGACAAGCGCACGTCCGGGGGCTCCGACGAGTCGACGTCGACCCGGACGACGCCGCGGGGCGGGGACGAGCGGTCCCCGTTCGGCAACCCGTAGCCGCCGGTCCCGCCCGGCGACCCGTGGAGGCCGCGCCGCGTCGTCCCGACCGGCGCGGCCGTGCGGCCCGGGCCACGATCCTCGGTGGATCCGACCATCTAGCATGGATCCGTGGCCCCGCCCTCCGATCCCGCCCTCCGACCGCGCCCGCGACCGGTCCGCGCCGACGCCGACGCGGGGCCCGACGAGCGACCGGCGGCGTCGCGCCGCCCGTCCGCTCCGGCCCCGTCCGGCGTGCGCGTCAAGGTCTGCGGCGTCACCCGGGTCGACGACGCGGTCCACGCGGTCGAGCACGGCGCGTGGGCGGTCGGGCTGATCTTCTGGCCGCAGAGCCGGCGGCGCGTCCGGTTCGACGAGGCCCAGGCGATCGGGGCGACGCTCAAGCGTCGGGCCGAGGTCGCGGGCGTGTTCGTCAACGCTCCGCTCGACGAGGTGGCCCGCACCGTCGACGCGTGCGGGCTCACGCTCGTCCAGCTCCACGGCGACGAGGGCCCGCAGTACGCGTCCGAGGTCGCCCGGCGCACCGGCGCCAAGGTCATCAAGGCGACGCGGGTGCGGATGGCGGCCGACGTCGCCGCGCTGCGACCGTACGGCACGGACTACCACCTGCTCGACACCTACCGCGAGGGCGTGCCCGGCGGGACCGGTGAGACGTTCGACTGGGAGCTCGCGACGGTCCGTCGCGCCAACCCCGGCGATCCCCTGCCGCGCCTCATCCTCTCGGGTGGCCTGACGGCCGACAACGTCGTCGACGCGATCCACGCCGCGTGGCCGTTCGCCGTCGACGTGGCGGGCGGGACCGAGAGCTCCCCGGGCCGCAAGGACCCCGCACGGGTCGAGGCGTTCCTCGCCGCGGTCGCGACCGACAACGCCCGCCGTCGGGCGGAGAAGGAGGCGCGCCGCGCCGAGCAGCGTGACGGACGCGCACCCCGCGCCACCGGCGACCGCGGGGGCCCCGCCGCCCGCCCGTCCCCGGCCCGCCCGCGGGACGCCGAGCCCGCGGCGCAAGCCGCCGACCGACCCGGCGCACCGGACCGCATCGCCCCGGACCCGGCCGGTCCGGACGCCACCGCCAAGGACCCCGCCGGCGCGGCCGCCGGTCACGACGAGGACGCCCGATGAGCACGCCCCTGCAGGAGACCCACCCGGAGCGCGACTACGGGCCCTACGGCGGACGGTACGTCCCCGAGACGCTCATCCCCGCCCTGGACGAGCTGGAGCGCACCTGGACGCGGTTGCGGACCGATGCCGTGTTCCAGGCCGAGCTGCGCGCGTTGCTCGCCGAGTACGTGGGCCGCCCCACGCCGCTGTACCTCGCCCGTCGGATCAGCGCACAGGTCGGTCGCGAGGTGTACCTCAAGCGCGAGGACCTCCTCCACACCGGGGCGCACAAGATCAACAACGCGCTGGGGCAGTGCCTGCTCGCGCGGCACATGGGCAAGCGACGCATCATCGCCGAGACCGGCGCCGGCCAGCACGGCGTCGCGACCGCGACCGCCGCGGCGCTCCTCGATCTGGACTGCGTCGTCTACATGGGCACCGAGGACATGCGGCGCCAGGGACCCAACGTCCAGCGGATGCGGCTGCTCGGCGCGACGGTCCGGCCGGTCGAGTCCGGCCGGCGGACCCTCAAGGAGGCGACGTCGGAGGCGATCCGCGACTGGGTCGCCAGCGTCGGCGACACCCACTACGTCCTGGGCACCGCCGCGGGCCCGGCGCCCTATCCGGCGCTCGTGCGCGACCTGCAGCGGGTCATCGGCGACGAGGCGCGCGCACAGGTCCTCGAGGCCGCCGGGCGCCTGCCCGACCGGGCGGTGGCGTGCGTCGGCGGGGGGAGCAACGCGATCGGCCTGTTCGCGGCGTTCCTCGACGACCCGTCGGTCCGGCTGCTCGGCGTCGAGGCGGGAGGGCTGGGCCTCGACAGCGGCAAGCACGGCGCGGTGCTCACCACCCGGGCCACGGCGGGGGTACTCCACGGCGCGAAGGAGCCGATCCTCCAGGACGAGGACGGCCAGGTGCTCGAGGCGCACTCGATCTCCGCGGGCCTGGACTATCCGGGCGTCGGGCCGCAGCACGCGTGGCTGCGCGACACCGGCCGCGCCGAGTACGTCGCGGTGACCGACGCCGACGCCGTCCGGGCGTTCCGCGAGGTGGCCCGGCTCGAGGGCATCATCCCGGCGCTGGAGACGAGCCACGCGCTGCACCACGTGCTCCACGTGCCCGCTCCCGACGTCCAGGTCGAAGTCGTCTGCGTGTCCGGGCGCGGCGACAAGGACCTGGCGCACGCGCTCGAGCGGCTCGAGGCGTTGGAGGGCGAGGACGCGCTCGAGGTCACGCCCCGCCACCCGCGGACGGAGGACGGCCGATGAGCGCCACCACCGACGCCGCCCCGCTGCGCGCCGGAGCGGGCGAGCAGCGCATCCGCGACGCGTTCGCCGCACGGCGCGCCGAGGGTCGCGCCGCCCTCATGCCCTACATCATGGGCGGCTTCCCCGACCCGCGCGTGTCGGCCGACGTCGCGCGCGCCTACGTCGACGGTGGCGCGGACCTCGTCGAGCTCGGGGTCCCGTACAGCGACCCGCTGGCCGACGGTCCCGTGATCCACGCGGCGGGCACCACCGCGCTGGGGGCCGGGGTCCGGATCGCGGACGTCCTGGCGATCGGCGAGCAGCTCGCCGCCGACGTGCCGGTCGTCCTCATGACGTACATGAACATCGTGCTGCGACCGGGCGTGGAGGCGTTCGCCGCCCGACTGCGCGACCACGGCGTCAGCGGCCTGATCGTCCCCGACCTGCCGGTCGGGCCCGACGCGGCGCCGGTCGTGGCGGCGTGCGACGCGGCGGGGATCGCGGTCGTGCCGCTCGTGGCGCCGACGACCGCGCCGGAGCGGACCGTCGAGGTCGCGGCGGCGGCCCGCGGGTTCCTCTACGCGGTGTCGGTCACCGGGACGACCGGCGAGCGCGCGTCGCTGAGCGACACGTTCGCCGACGTCGTCGGCCGGGCCAAGGCCGGGCACGACGTGCCGGTCGGCCTGGGGTTCGGGATCGGCAACGGCGAGCAGGCCGCGGCGGCCGCGGCGGCCGGGGCCGACGGGGTGATCGTCGGCAGCCGGCTCGTGCGGGCGGCGGGCGAGGACGACCCGGTCGGCGCGGTGTCGCGGGTCATGGCCGACCTGTCGCGCGGGCTCGGCCGGTGAGCGGGGGCTCCGGCCGGTCGCG
Source organism: Solirubrobacteraceae bacterium (assembly GCA_023230855.1). Taxonomy (GTDB): domain Bacteria; phylum Actinomycetota; class Thermoleophilia; order Solirubrobacterales; family Solirubrobacteraceae; genus Patulibacter. Next base: position 59,472 of record JALNWQ010000008.1, on the reverse strand, counting down.
GCGCCGGGAGTTGCGGTAGATTCCGGGGCCGTATGGGGCTCTCTTACGCGATCACCGGTGCGACCCTCGTCTGGCTCGTCCTCTGGGCGCTGGGCTGGAAGAGCATCGACGCCACCCTCATCGCCGCCGGGATCATCCTCGTCTCGATCGCGGCGCACCGCTCGCTCCAGTTCCTGCCCGGCCGTCCGGGCCCCGGCGGACCGACCTCCTGACCCGGACCGGTCGCGGCCCGGTCGACGGGGGACGCGTGCGGCGCACCGCCGCGGTGCTCGCGTCGACGGTCGCCGTCGGCCTGATCCTTTCGGGGTGTGGGGGAGATCCGCGCGGTGAGCGCGGGTTCCCCACCAACGTCGCCGTCTACGTCGACGTGCCCCTGCGGGGGCCGTGGGCCGGGCCCGGCCAGGCGCTCGCGCACGGCGCCGAGCTCGCGGTCGCCGACGCCGGGGGCGGCATCGGCCACCTCAGCGTCCGCCTGACCGAGCGCGACATCACCGACGACGCCGACGGCGCGGCGGTCACCCCCGAGGGCGCGGTCCGCGAGGCCGGCGCCGCGCTGCTCGACCAGGGCGCGATCGCGATGGTGTCGGGCCTGGACCCGGCCGCGGTCCGCGTGTCGCGGCGGCTCGCGTCGCAGACCGGGCTCGGGTTCGTCACCGCGAGCGGTCCCGAGGAGCTCGGTGGGCCGGGGCGCTCCGGCCCGACGACCGACGACCTGTCCGTCCGCGGGCCGCGCCGGGCGGTGCGCCTGGCCGCATCCGACCGCGCGATCGCCCGTCAGGTCGACGCGCGGATCGACGCGGCCGACTGCCGGTCGGTGGTGCGGCTCGTGGCCGGGGATCGCGGCACGGCCGTGGACGGCGCCGACGCCGGGGACGGCGGGGTCGATCGGAGCCGGTCGCGCGTGACGCGATCCGGTCCCGGCCGGACCGAGCACATCGCGACCGCCGAGCGCTACGACGACGACGGTCTGCGGCGCAACCTCGAGCGACGCCTGGCCGCCGGGGCGGACTGCGTCGTCGTCGACGGGACCCCGGGGGCGGGCGATCCAGCGGCGCTGCTGCAGGGCGTCGTCGACGACCTCGACGGGGTCCGGATCCTCATCACCCGCGGCGCCGCGTCGGGCACGATGGCCGGACTCGTCGTCGAGCACGACCTGCGGGCCGAGGCGATCGTCGACGACGTCGCGCCCGACACCGACGCCGAGACCCGCCGGATCGACGCCCTGCACCGCCGCTACTACGCGACGCCGGCGACCGCCGGGGTCATCAGCGGCTGGCGGAGCCTCAAGCTCCTCATCGCCGCGGTCGGCGCGGCCGGCGCGGACGGCAACCGCCGCGACGTCGTCGCCGCGCGGCTCGTCGAGCAACCGGTCCCGGGCCCGCCGACGGTCGGCGCGCAGGACGCGGACGGCGCGGTCACCCCGGCCCCGGTCGGGCTGGCGCGCGCCCGCGAGTACGGGTGGCGGGTCGTGCGCAACCTCGCGCCCTGAGCGGCGCCTCGCGTCGCGGCCCGTACGCCGTCACGGTGCGGTGCGTTGTGAAACCGGTGCCCCGCGTCCGCAACCCGGCACGCCCCTCAGCGTCCGGGCGGTCTGGGGCCGGCCGGTCAGTCCCGGGACCTGAGGAGGTCCGCGAGCGCGCCGTCGAGCGTCGGGTGGGCGAACGTCACGCCGAGCTCGTCCGCCCGGCCGCACGTCATCCGGCTGCTGTCGAGGACGAGCATCGCGCGCTCGCCGAGGGCTAGGCGCAGCAGCGGGGCCGGGACGGGCGGCGCCGGGAACGGCCGGCGCACCGCCCGCTTGAGCGCCCGGGTCAACCCGGCGTTCGTCGCCGGCTCGGGGGCGGCCGCGTTGATCGGCCCGTCGAAGGTGGGATGGTCGAGCGCGGCGAGGATGATCGACACCTCGTCGTCGAGGTGGATCCACGGCACGTGCTGACGCCCGTCGCCGAGTCGGCCGAGCACCCCCAGCCGGGCGGGCGTCACCATCGCGGCGAGGGCCCCGCCGCCGGCGGCGAGGACCATGCCGGTCCTGATGCAGGTCACGCGCACGTCGTGCTCGGCGGCCCGGTGCGCCGCGGCCTCCCAGTCGACGCACAGCGTCGCCAGGAAGTCGTCGCCCGGGGGGTGGTCCTCGGTGACGGTCACGTCGCCGGTGTCGCCGTACCGTCCGGATGCCGATCCGCTGACCAGGACGCGGGGACGGTCGTCGGCCGGGAGCGTGCCGAGCGCGTCGACGAGCGCCGCGGTGGTGTCGATCCGCGACCGGCGGATCTCGTCGCGCGCGTCGTCGGTCCAGCGTTGGAACACGGGCGCGCCCGCGAGGTTGACGATCGCGTCGCGGCCGGCGAGCGCCCGGGCGAGCACGTCGACGTCGTCGTCGGCGGCGCTCCAGCCGACCGCGGTGACGCCCCCCAGGCGGCGGCGCGCCGCGTCCGCGTCGCGACTGACGACGGTGACCCGGTCCCCCCGGGCCCGCAGGCGCTCGACGAGCCTCGATCCGACGAGGCCGGTCGCGCCGGTGACGGTGACGTGCACGGGATTCCTCCGTTCCTGGGGACGGGGCCCCGGACGGGCCGGGGCGACGGGACCCGCGCTCCCACCGCGCGGGTCACGCTCAGCCTACCCGGGGGCTGTGCACCGGATGCGCGGGCCGGGCGGCTGGAACGCCCGAGGCCCGGGATCGTCGGGGCCACCGCGCGGGTGCGGGCTCGACGGCGGCCGCGTGGTGCGACAGGATCCGGCCGTGCGCGACGCGCGGCCGACCGACCACCGACGTCGTACCTGGCACGACCTGGGCGCCCACGTCACCGTCGACGGGCGGCGGATCTTCGTCGTCGAGAGCGGACCGGCCACCCCGGAGGCGACGGTGATCGTCCACGGGTTCCCCGGGTCGTCGCACGACTTCGCCGGGGTGTTGGCCCGGCTGCCCCCCGAACGCCGCGTCGTGCTCGTCGACCTGCTGGGGTTTGGGCACTCCGACAAGCCACTCGACGTGACGATGTCGCTCTTCGCCCAGGCCGATGTCGTCGAGCGCGTCATGCGGCACCTCGGCGTCGAGCGGGCGCAGCTCGTCGCGCACGACATGGGGGACACGGTCGTCGCGGAGCTCCTCGCCCGGCGACGCGACGGTCGGCTCGGGGTGGACGTGGACGGGGCGATCCTCACCAACGGCTCGATCTTCATCGACCTGGCGTGCTTGACCCGGGGCCAGCGCCTGGGGTTGCGGATGCCGGACCGGACGCTGCCGACGTCGCTCCCGGCCTGGTTCCTGCGCCGTAGCGTGCGGGAGAGCTTCGCGCCCGGAGCTCCGCCACCGGACGGGGCGATCGACGACCTCGTCACCGCGATCCGTCACGGTGGCGGGGGTCGGATCCTGCTGCGCCAGATCCGGTACATCGAGGAGCGCCGCGTCCACCAGGAGCGGTGGACGGCCGGCCTCGTCGACTTCGACGGTCCGCTGACCCTGCTGTGGGGCGAGCAGGACCCGATCGCGGTCCCCGCGATGGCCGAGCGGCTGGCGCGGCTGCGGCCGGGCACCGACGTGGTGACCTGGCCCGACGTCGGCCACTGGCCGTCGCTGGAGGTGCCCGAGCGGGTCGCGGACGCGATCGTGGCGCGGACGGCGTGGTCGTCGTAGCGCAAGCGCCGGGCCGGTGGCGACCGTGGGGCCGGGCAGCGAACCGGGGCGGAGTCGGGCGGAGGAGCGCCGGCCGGCCGTGCGGTACCGGCGGCGGTCGGCGGAGCGGGTCGTCTGACCGTCGTGGGGCGGTGGTGAGGCGACCCGCTGTGGTCCATCCGGAGAGCGGGTCGTCTGACCGTCGTGGGGCGGTGGTGAGGCGACCCGCTGTTGTCGGTTCCTGCTGGCGGGTGGGCAGCGGTCGGTTGCCCGTTGTCGGGCGACGGTGAGGCGACCCGCTATCGGGGCGAAGCCCGGAGTGGGGCGGGGAGTCGTGCCGCCTCCGCCTGAGAGATGCGGTTCACCCTGGTCGGTGCTGGTGCGGGGGATGCGTACGAAGTACGGTTCCATGTTCGCGCGTGGGTGGACTGGGCGGGTTGGCGTCGTCGGGGTGGTGGTCGCGGCGGTGCTCGGGGTGCCGGGTTCGGCGGGGGCGTTCACGGCGCAACCATCAGGTGGTGAGGTCGTGGTCGTTACGGGTGATGCGGCGGACGACGTCGCGGTGTCGGTGGCTTTGGACGGGCGGGTGGTCGTAGAGGTCGTGGGCAGGCGTTGGAGGGTGCTTCGCCGTGCGGGTGGGACGAGGAGGCCGAGCATTTGCTGTGTCCGGCAGGGACCGCGTTGCGGGTCGAGCTCGGCGCGGGTGACGACACTCTTGACGTGTCGGCCGGCGTGACGGTCACGGCCTTGGGTGGGGCCGGTAACGACACGATCGACGGGGCTACGACGGCGTACGGTGGGGACGGGGACGACGCGATCTCGCTGACGGCGGGGCCGGGGGCTCGTGGTGCGTTCGGTGAGGGCGGGGATGATCGGATCGAGGTGTCGGGGACCGCGGGTGGCGGTGACGTCGTGCTCGACGGCGGGCCGGGGCGGGACGTGTTGGACGCGTCGGGGGCGAGCGGGTCGGGGGTCGTGCTGCGGGGTGGTGACGGTCCGGACGAGTTGTCCGGACCGGTCGGGCCGGCGGTGCTCGACGGCGGCGAGGGCGACGACGCGATCGACGATGGCGGTGGCGGAGCCGCGACAGTGCTGGGTGGTGCGGGGGCGGATGCGATCGTGGTGTCCGGTGCGGGGTCGTCGGTGGATGCCGGTCCGGGTGACGACGAGGTCGATGGGTCGGGTGCGGCGGGGCCGGTGCGGATCGACGCGGGGCCGGGAAGCAATGTCGTGCAGGTGTTCGCGGCCGGGTCGTCGGTGCGGGCGGGTGACGGTCCGGACGTCATCGACGCGGCGGGCGGCACTGGGGCGGTCACGATCGACGCCGGTAACGGTGACAACCGGGTGGACGTCGGTGGCGACGGGTCGGTGGTGCGCTCCGGTGGTGGGCGGGACGTGATCGATGCGTCCTCGGCGACGGGCCGGGTCAGCATCGACGCGGGCGCGGGCAACGACACCATCGACCTCGGCGGGGTCGGCTCGTCGGTGGCGGGCGGTGACGGGGACGACGCCATCGACGCGTCGGGGGTCGTCGGGGCGGCGCGGATCGATGGTGGCGCTGGGGCCGACAGGATCGTGGTGGGCGGGTCCGGGACGGTGGCCTTGGGCGGGGCGGGCAACGACCAGCTGGATGCCACGGACGCCGGCGGGCCGGTGGTCCTCGACGGCGGTGCCGGCTCCGACCTGCTCATCGGTGGCGATCACGCGGACCTGTTGGCCGGCGGTGACGGCGATGACCGTCTCGAGGGCGGTCTGGGGGCCAATCATCTGGACGGTGGGGCCGGTGGCGACGTGTTGCTGGCCGGGCCGGACGGCTCGCCGGGCGAGGTGCTCTCCGGGGGCGGGGGCTACGACACGGTGAGCTACGAGAACGCCTCCGACGGGGTGCGGGTGACGGTCGGGGCGGGCGCGGACGATGGCGTGCCGGGAGAGGGCGACGACGTGCGGGGGGACGTGGAGCAGGTGGTCGGCACCGACGGCGACGACGTGCTGCAGGCGGGGCCTGGGGGGACGACGCTGGTGGGGTCCGAGGGCGACGATCATCTGCTGGGCGGTCCTGGGCCCGACGTGCTGCTGGCCGGCCCGGGCGACGATCGCCTCGACGGTGGGCCGGGCGTCGTGCGTGACGAGTTCGAGGGTGGGCCCGGTGAGGACGAGATCACCTACGGGTCGCGCAAGGGGCCGTTGCGAATCGACATGCGCTCGCGCGTGCCGCATGGGGGCGAGGCCGGAGAGGGGGACGTGTATCGCGATCCGATCGAGCGGATCGTCGGTGGGGCCGGGGCGGACCGGATCGACGGGCAGTCGGGGGTGGCGCACGTCGTGCTCGGTGGGGCGGGGGACGACGTGATCCGGGTGACGGAGAGCGCGCGGGATGCGGGTGATGCGTCGGCCGATGCGGTCCGGTGCCAGGGCGGAGGCGACAGGGTGGAGTCCGATGCGTTGGACGATGTGGCCGGTGATTGCGAGCGGGTGCTGGAGGATCGCTTCCTGACGCGGGCGCTTTCGGTGTTCGCGACCAAGCCGCGGGTGGTGGTGTCGCCCGATGGCCGTCGGGTGCGGGTGCGGCTGGGGTGCGATCGCAAGACGCTGGGGTACTGCTCGACGAAGGTCGTGCTGCGCCGGCCGGGCACGACGCGGGCGCTGGCGCGGGTGGAGCGGGTGCGGATCCTGCCGGGCCGCTGGCGCACCGTCGTGCTGCGGGCTCCGGGTCCGCGATCGGCGCGGACGCTGTGGCGGTCCAAGCGGGTGCTCGTCGTGGCGGTCGTGCGAGATCGGATCGGTCGTGGGTCGATCGCCAAGCGCCTGGCGACCCGGGCAAGGGCGCCGAAGCGCATGGCCTCGCGTACCGGGCGTAGCGTCGGGACCAAGGGCACCGGGCGATCGCCGTCGACGGGGCGCGGGAGCGACCGATGAGACGGCGCCGGTGGACGTTGGCGTTGCTGGTCGGGGCGCTGCTCGCCGGGCTATTGGGGTCTGGAACGGCCGGTGCGCGGACGTTTCAGGTGACCTACGACTGGTCGGATGTGCGCTACGGCTTTGCGGGGTGGCGGCCGGACAACACGCCGCCGGGTGGCGTGGCGGGTGGTCCGTGGTACCAGGCGACGATGGTGCCGGGCCAGGGGCTTGAGATCGTCCCGACCGGTGGCGGCGGCCAGCCGTACGTGCAGCAGACCCTACCGCCTTGGTGTCAGGTCGGCGGTGCCTGGATCGGGGGTCGGGAAGGGTGCAGAACAGCAGCGACGGGCTGACTCATGAACCGCCCGGGATTGGTCGAGGCACGTTCTACCTGGCTCGGAGCCGAACGTGACGGAGCCCCCGGGGCGACCCCGGAGGCTCCGATGCGGCGGTGCGGTTGCCCGACGTGGGTCAGGCGGTGATGCAGATCGCCTGGGCGTTGATCGTCTTCGCGGCGCCGGTCGTGTTCGTGACCCGCACGTACCAGGTGGTGGCGCTCGACGGGCTGCTGCGGTTCATGGTCACGCCGGTGGAGGAGCTCGTCGTGTAGCCACCGCCGAGCACGCGCTTGCCGGCGGGGCAGACCGCCGTCGCCTGGGCCGAGCCCGCCGCGGCGACGTTCACCACGGGACCGGTGACGAGCTGGTACCCGGACACGCCGTTGGTGCCGTTCGCGCCGGGGGCCCCGGGATCGCCCTTGTCGCCCTTCTCACCCTGCGGGCCCTGGGGGCCGGCGGGGCCCTGCTGGCCGCCCGGCAGCTCACCGGACTTGAAGTCCTTGGCCAGGAGCGAGCCGTCCTTGACCTTCGTCGAGGTGATCGCGTTGCCCGCGACCTTCGCGTTGGTGACGGCCTTGTTCTTCAGGTCGACGCTCTGGACGGAGCGGTTCTTGATCTGGGCCGAGCCGACGCTGTTCTTCGGTAGCGACACGGCGGCGTAGCTCGTGCCGCCCAGCGCGACGAACATCGCCACGCCGGCCATGACGTGGGCCGAGCCGATGCGGCGACGGCGGGGGGCGACGGTCGGGTCCTGCTCGGTGGTGTCCTGCTTGGTGAACATCGGGATCTCTCCGGGACTGGTGCGGTGGGCGGGTGCCCGTTCGCTTGGTGGAGAGAGATTCCCGTCGATCGACGCCCGGGTCCGCGGCGTCGATCACCGCCGCGGTGCGTCATACGTCACACCCGGCCCGGATGGTCCCGGGCGTTGCCGCACCTTCGCCGGTGGTGCCCGAGGGCACCACCGGCCCGACGCTCAGAGCGTCGGGACCTCGGCCTCGACGGCCTCCTCGGCCACCGCGCGGGCGACGGCGGGGGAGACGTCGCGGTCGAAGACCGACGGGATGATGTGGTCCTCGCGCAGCTCGTCGTCGGGCACGAGGTCGGCGATCGCGCGCGCGGCGGCGGTCTTCATGCCCTCGGTGATCTGGGCGGAGCGGGCGTCGAGGGCGCCGCGGAAGATCCCCGGGAAGGCGAGGACGTTGTTGATCTGGTTGGGGTAGTCCGAGCGGCCGGTGGCGATGATCCTCGCGTACGGCGCGGCCTCCTCGGGGGAGACCTCCGGGTCGGGGTTGGCCATCGCGAAGACCATCGCGTCCTTGGCCATCGTGGCGAGCTTCTCGGCCGGGAAGATCCGGGCGCCGGAGAGGCCGATGAAGAGGTCGCGGCCGGCGAGGTGGTCGCCCGGGTGGCCGGTGAGCTGCTCCGGGTTGGACATCTCGGCGTACCAGCGCTTGACGCTGTTCATCGTGCCGTCGACGTAGTCGGCGCGGGTCGTCGACACCAGGCCCTTGGAGTCGGCGCCGATGACGTCGCGGACACCGGCGGCGAGCAGGATCTTCGTCACCGCGATCCCGGCGGCGCCGAGGCCGGTCACGAGGACCTTGACGTCCTCCAGGCGACGACCGGTGATCTTGCACGCGTTGATCAACGCGGCGAGGGTGACGATCGCGGTGCCGTGCTGGTCGTCGTGGAAGACGGGGATGTCGAGCTCGGCCTTCAGCCGGTCCTCGATCTCGAAGCAGCGCGGGGCGGAGATGTCCTCGAGGTTGATCCCGCCGAACGTCGGGGCCAGCGCCTTGCAGATCGAGACGATCTCGTCCGGGTCCTTCGTGTTCAGCGCGATCGGGATCGCGTCGACGTCGGCGAACTCCTTGAAGAGCACCGCCTTGCCCTCCATCACCGGCATCGCGGCCTCGGGGCCGATGTCGCCCAGGCCGAGCACGGCGGTGCCGTCGGTGACGACCGCGACGGTGTTCTTGCGGATCGTCAGCTCGTGTGACAGCGACGGGTTCTCGTGGATCGCCTCGCACACCCGGGCGACGCCGGGGGTGTACGCCATCGCCAGGTCGTCGCGGGTCTTCAGCGGGTGCTTGGCGGTGACCTCGAGCTTGCCGCCCTCGTGGACCTGGAAGGTGCGGTCGGTGACGCCGACGACGCGGGCGCAGCCCAGGCGGCCGATCGCGTCCTCGATCGCGCCCCAGGTCTCGCGGCCCACGGCGGAGATCGTGATGTCCCGCAGGAGCTTGTCGCCGGCTACCGAGACGAGCGCGACGTCCCCGATGACCCCGCCGGACCGGCCGATGGCGGACGCGACGTCGCCGAGGGCTCCTGGCTCGTGGTCGATCTCGACGCGAAGGATGATCGAGTACTGCGCGGACGGGGTGGCACTCACGTCGCGCAACGCTACACCCGACACGGGTGGTCTCTGCCGTGCGGCCTGTATACCAGCCGATCGGGGGTCGGAGACCCGGGCTCCGCCGGACGCCGGTCGTCGGGACGGGGTGGCGCGGGCGCCGCGCGGCCCGGCGAACGGCGGCGCGGCGTGCGGGTACCGTCGCGGGGTGCGGGCCGCGGCCCGCACCCGATCCACCCGTCGCCCGGAGCCCCATGCCGCACCTGCCCGCCCTCGTCGACGTCGCCACCCTGCACGAGCGCCTCGGCGACCCGAGCGTGCGCGTCGTCGACGCCACCGTCCGCTTCGTCGTCCCACCCGACGGCGGGCGGCGGCGCGTCGAGAGCGGCCGAGGGTCGTACGACGCCGCCCACGTGCCGGGCGCGGTGTTCGGCGACCTGGTCGGGGCGCTGTCCGACCCGTACGCGCCGTTCGGGTTCACCGTGCCGGACCCCGACGCGTTCGCGGCCGAGGCGGGCCGGCTCGGGATCGGGTCCGACACCCACGTCGTCGTCTACACCGAGGCCGGTCCGATGTGGGCGACCCGCCTGTGGTGGATGCTGCGCTACTTCGGTCACGACGCGGTGAGCGTCCTCGACGGCGGCCTCACGGCGTGGCGGGCCGCCGGGCTCCCGACCGAGGCCGGACCGGTGACCGTGGCCCCTGCGACGTTCGTCGCGCGTCCGCGCCCGGAGCGGCTCGCGTCGCGGGCGGAGGTCGAGCGGATGAGCGCCGAGGGCGGGACCTGCCTGGTCAACGCGCTGTCGACCGCGGTGTTCCGGGGCGACGGCCCGAGCAACTACAGCCGGCCGGGCCGGATCCCCGGCAGCGTCAGCGCCCCGTGGGAGGGCCTCGTCGATCGCGACACCTGGCGGTTCCGTCCGCTTCCCGAGCTCCGCGCGCACCTCGACGCGGCGGGGGCGCTCGGGGACGAGCCGGTCGTCGCGTACTGCGGCGGCGGGATCTCGGCCACGGTCGACCTCTTCGCCCTGTCGCTGCTGGGCCGCGACGACGCGCGGCTGTACGACGGGTCGCTCACGGAGTGGAGCGCCGACCCGGAGCTGCCGCTCGAGACCGGCTGAGTAGGGTGGTCGCGTGGCCGACCGTCCGTGCGACCTGCTCCTCATCGACGGCAACTCGCTGGCCTACCGGGCCTTCTTCGCGTTGCCCGAGTCGATCGCCACGTCGGCCGGCGAGCCGACGAACGCGCTGTTCGGGTTCAGCTCGATGATGGTCAAGCTCCTGGAGACCTACGGGCGGATCCCGACCGCCGTCGCGTGGGACGCGGGACTGTCCGGTCGCGACGAGGTCTACACGGAGTACAAGGCGCAGCGGGCCCGCAAGCCGGACCTGCTGCGCGCGCAGTGGCCGCACCTCGCCCCGATCGTCGAGGCGTTCGGGTGGCTCAACGTGTCGCTCGAGGGGTACGAGGCCGACGACGTCCTCGGCACGATGGCCCGCCACGGACGCGAGCGGGGCCTGCGGACGTGGATCGTCACCGGAGACCGCGACATGTTCCAGCTCATCGACCCCGACAGCACGGTGCGGATCGTCGCGACCGGCCGCGGGATCACCGACACCAAGGCGTACGCGCACGCCGACGTCGTCGAGCGGTACGGCCTGCCGCCCGAGCTCATCCCCGACTTCTACGGCCTGAAGGGCGACACGTCCGACAACATCCCGGGCGTCCCCGGGATCGGCGACAAGACCGCCGCCCAGCTGCTGCAGCGGTTCGGCGACCTCGACACCGTCCTGGCGTCGATCGACGAGATCTCCGGCGCCAAGCGCAAGGAGAACCTGACGAACCACGCCGACGACGCCCGCACGTCGCGCGAGCTCGCGCGGATCCAGACCGACCTGGCGCTGCCGGTCGACGTCGACGAGATCCTCGACGCAGGCGCGCGCGGCCCGGACTACCAGGCGCTGCGCGACGCGTTCATGCGGTTCGAGCTGCGCGACCCGTGGCGCCGGCTGGAGCCGCTGCTCGTCGACGGCGACGAGGACGGCACGGGAGGCCCCCCGACGGCCGGGGTCGACGCGGTGACCCCACCGGTCGTGGAGCTGACGCCCGCCGGGCTGACCGAGCGCCTGGCCCCGCACGACGCCCGGGCTCCGGCGACCGGGCAGCCCGTCGCGGTGGCGCTCGTGGTGCCGGAGGAGGCGGCCGCCGAGGCCGGGCAGCTCTTCGATCCCGACGCGGCCGAGGACGACGGCGGGGAGGACGTTCCGGCGCTGCGGTTCGCGGTGGCGCGGCTCGACGACGGCGGCCGGCCGGTCGAGCTGCTCGTCGGCGGCGTCGACGACGCCGACGCGCTCGCGCGGGCGCTCGGCCCCCGTCCGATCGTCTGCCACGACGCCAAGGCGCAGGGGCTCATCGGCGGGTTCGCGGCGTCGCGGTTCGCCGCCCGCGACGTGGAGGCCACGGACGGCGGCGCCGCGGCGGAGGACGGCGGGGCCGCCGTGCCCGCCCCGACCGGCGACGCCGACCCGGCCCCGGCGGCGGACGCCGACCGGCCCCGGCTGGCGTTCGACACGCTCATCGCCGCGTACCTGCTGGAGCCCCAGCGGCGCGGGTACCCGCTCGACGAGCTCGCCGACGAGGCGGGCCTGGCGGTCGGGGTAGAGGACCCCGCCGGGATCGCGGCCACCCGCACCGCGCTGCTCGCGATCCGCCAACGGGAGCTGCTCGACGCCGCCGGCCTCGACCGCCTGCTCGCCGAGGTGGAGCTGCCGCTCGTCGGGCTGCTGCGCGACATGGAGCGCGAGGGGATCCGGCTGTCGGTCGACCGGATCGACGCGGTCGCGACCGAGGTCCGGGACGAGATCGCCGCGCTCGAGACGGCGATCCACGAGGACGCCGGGCGGCCGTTCACCATCGGGTCGCCGAAGCAGCTGGGGGAGGTGCTGTTCGAGGAGCTCGGCCTGACGAAGAAGCGTCGTGGCAAGACCGGGTTCTCGACCGACGCCCGGGTGCTGCAGCAGATCCGCGACGAGCACGCGATCGTCCCCCGGATCGAGCGCTGGCGTGAGCTCTCGACGCTGACGAAGACGTACCTCAACGTCCTGCCGCAGCTGGCGCGGGCCGACGCCGACAGCCGGATCCACACGACGTTCGAGCAGACGGTCGCGCAGACCGGGCGGTTGTCGTCGACCGACCCGAACCTGCAGAACGTGCCGGTCCGCACGCCGCTGGGCCGCCGGATCCGCGAGTGCTTCGAGGCCGCCGACGGCCTGGTGCTGCTGTCGTGCGACTACTCGCAGGTCGAGCTGCGGATCCTCGCCCACTATGCGGAGGAGGAGACGCTGCGGGACGCGTTCCGCGAGGAGCGCGACGTCCACACCGCCACCGCCGCCGAGGTGTTCGGGGTGGAGCCCGGCGACATGGACCCCGGGCTGCGGTCGAAGGCGAAGATGGTGAACTACGGCATCGCCTACGGCCTGACCGACTTCGGCCTGGCGGACCGCCTGGACATCCCGCGGGGCGAGGCGCACGACATCATCGAGGCGTACTTCGCCCGGTTCACCGGGGTCAAGGCGTTCATCGACACGACGATCGAGCAGGCGAAGGAGGCCGGCGAGGTCCGGACGATGTTCGGCCGCCGCCGGCTCATCCCCGAGCTCAAGGCCCGCAACCCGCAGACGCGGGGCCTCGGCGAGCGCTACGCGGTCAACACGGTGATCCAGGGCACCGCGGCCGACATCATGAAGCTCGCGATCATCGGCGCCCGCAAGGCGCTCGACGCCGCGGGCGTCCGCACCCGGATCCTGCTCACGATCCACGACGAGCTGCTGCTGGAGGGCCCGGAGGAGGAGATGGACGAGGTCCGGGCGATCGTCGAGCGCGAGATGGTCGCCCCCTGGCCGCACGACCCGCCGCTGAAGGTCGAGGGCGGCGTGGGGCGCAACTGGATCGAGGCGAAGTAGGCGAGCTCCCGCCGGCGTACGGGGAACGCCGACGCCGATGGTCACGGTCATCGCTCCGACGAGCGTGACGCTCACGACCCGGGCGGGTTGGCTTGATCGGCCGTCGCGCGGAGCCGTCGGATCGTGCGGAGGATCTCGTCGCGGTGCTTCGCGCCCTTCAGCCACGCCGGCAGCTTGCGCGCCAGGGCCGAGGCCGATGCCGTGGGGGCGCTGGGGCTCCTCGAAGGTCGTTCGCGGAGTCGGGCTCCGACGTATCGCTCGAGCCAGTCGAGGTGCTCCAGGTTCAACGCCCACAGCAGATGACCGCCGCAGCATTCGGCCTGGAACCACAGCTCTGCGCCGAAGTGAAGGTCCTGCCCGGCCATCCCGCCCTTCGGCTGTCCCGCTCGACCGGTCTCCGCGTCGATCCACGACCCGGTGTGTGGGCTGCGGACATGCACTTGCGCGCGCCCGTCGTTCCCGACGCTGTGGAGCCGACCGTCCCAGGCACGGGCGAGACCGCACGACGAGCAGGTCAGGTGGATCGTCGCTGGACCCTGGGCGACGAACGCATGTCGCGCACACCGGCGTCTTCGGCGGGCTCTTCCTCCGTCGGCTCCCGGGTCGGGAACGGCGGGGGCAGGGCTGGTCGGGCTGGGAACGCAACGAGCGTGCGATCCGCCCGACGGCCCGTGGGGCGTGGCGACGATCACCGCGACACCGGTTGGCGTCACGACCGTCGTGTCGCTACGGTGACGCCGTGGGACGCGGCCCGACCTCGGAACGCCGGTCCGTGACGCTCGGCACGGCCGTCGTCGGCGCGGTCGGGATCGTCGCGCTCCTCCTCGCGACGGTCGCCGTCGGCATCGCCTGGTCGGCCATGTCGGCCATCAACGGGGGCTCGGGGGACGATGCCGGTGTGCTCGTCGCCGCGAGCCTCGGCGCCGTGCTGCTCGTCGTACTCGGAGGGATGCTCCTCGCCGTCGGGTGGCGCGATCTCTGCGGGGTACTACAGGGCCGGGCGACGACGGACCCGACTCGATCGCGGATCCGGCTGATCACCGGGATCGCCATCGCGGTCGTGCTCTGGGGCACCGGGTCAGTCGTCGCCCTGATCGGGGGCTGACCGTCTCGGCAACCATGGTGCCGGGGTGTCAGCAGACGGTCGGACAAGAGGCCGGGTGATCTGCTCGGGGCACCCGACATCCGGGTCGCCGGGCGAGGCGGCGCGACGCCGACGGGCGCCGGCCGTGCTTGACTCGACCGGTGGCCGGCGTCGCGATCCGCCTTCCCGATCCGGATGCCGCGCGCGCGCCGGCGGGCGGTCACGCGACGGTCGTGCGGCCCGCCCCGGGGATCGCGGTCGAGGTTCGCGTGGCCCCGCCGACCGGGCCCGACCCCGCCGACTTCGGGCTCCTCGACGACCGTGAGCGGGCCCGTGTCGCCCGCCGCGCACAGCCGGTGGACCGCGCCCGGTTGGCCACCGGTCGGCGGCTGCTGCGGCACGCGGTGGCAGAGCGCGCCGGTGTCGGTCCCGCGTCGGTCGTCGTGCGGCCCGTCCCCGCCCCGGGCGCGGACGGACCGGGCGGCCGGCCGACCGTGCCCGGCGGTCCCGTGGGCCTGTCGGTGGCGCACGGCGGCGGGCTCGTCCTCGTCGCGCTCTGCGACGACCGGCCGGTGGGGATCGACGTCGAGCCGGTCACCGCGGCCGCGCTGCTCGCCGACGGCACGACCGAGGTGCTCCTCGGCGACGCGGAGCGGCGGGCGCTGCCGGCATCGCCCGGGCCCGACCGCGACGACGCGCTGCTCGCCGCCTGGACGCGCAAGGAGGCGGTCCTCAAGGCGCTCGGGGTCGGCCTGACGGTCGATCCCCGGCGGATCGTCCTCGACCCGTCCGGCGCCGCGCGGGTGGTGGCGACGGCGGGCGGCCTGCCCGATCCCGACCGATTGCTTCTCGTCGACCTCGACCTCGACCTCGACGTCGGCCCGGCGCACCGGGCGGCGCTCGCCGTCGTGCTCGGGGACGCGGCGACGGCGGGCGGCCGGGCCGTCCGTCCGGCCGGTGCGAGCCGCCATGGGTGACGACGTCCCCGGCGCTCCGCGAATTCGGCGCCGATCCGGCACGGACGCCGCTTGTTCCGCGTGTCGTGGGGGAGGATGATCAGGCCATGACCGGACGACGACACGACGGGACCGAGCGCCGGATCGCCGACGTCCTCGAGGAGATCCGCATCCTGCGCGCCGACGGCAACCAGCGGCACGAGGAGATCGCGGCCGAGATGCGCGAGATGCGCCGCGCGAGCGACGAGCAGCTCGCGGAGCTGCGGTCGATGCGCCACGCGAGTGATGGGCAGCTCGAGGAGTTGCGGTCGTTGCGTGGGGCGAGCGACGAGCACACCGATGAGCTCCGCGGGCTGCGCTGGACGAGCGACATGCAGACCGAGGAGCTGCGATCCCTGCGCGGCGCGAGCGACGCGCAGCTCGTCGAGCTGCGCCGCGTCGGCGAGGCCGTCCAAGTCCACAGCGACGCCCTGCGGCTCGTGCTGGAGCGGCTCGACGACGTCGCCTGACCCGCGCGTCGGCCGGACCCGGCCGGCTCGCGGCCGGGCCAGGCACGGTCCCGTCCTCAGCCGTCGCCCGTCCGCCCCGCGACCCACCGCGCCAGCAGCGGCGCGGCGAGCAGCATGAGGAACAGGCGCAACGTCTGCACCGCCAGGACGAACGGCGCGTCGACGCCCGGCGCGGTGCCCGCGACCGCCAGCACCGCGTACAGGCCGCCCGGGGTGGTGGCGAGGTACGCGTCGAGCGTGGCCACGTCCGCCCACGCCACGAGGAGCATCCCGAGCGCGGCGCTCGCGAGGATCAGGCCCACGATCCCCACCAGGGTGGCGGGCAGGATCCGCACCGCGCGCCGCACGCTGGACGGGGTGAACCGCAGGCCCACCATCAGGCCGATCCCGACGAACGCCGCCTCCAGCACGACGTCGGGCGTCGCGACCACCGGCAGGTCGACGAGCCCGGCCGCGGCGGCGACGAGCAGCGGCCCGAGCATCGACCCGGCCGGCAACCGGGTGACCCGCGCGACGACCGCCCCGGCCACGACGCACGCGCCGAGCGTCAGCAGCCCCGCCGCCCACGACCCGGAGGGGGCCGCGGCGGTCGCCCGGAGCGCGCCGCCGTCCCCGACGACGACGGCCGCGACGACCGGCACCGTCACGACGATGACGAGCACCCGCAGGTACTGCATCACCGACACGAGGCGTTCGTCGGCGCCCAGGTCGCGGCTCATCGCCACGATCCCGGAAGCGCCGCCGGCGATCATCCCGAACGCCGCGGTCGGCCGGTCCAGCCCCGTCAGGCGTGCCATGAGCACCCCGGCCGCCACGGTCACCGCCAGCGACGCCGCGCTGACGACGAGCACCGGGAGCGCGGTCGATCCCAGCTCGCGCAGGGTGTCGGCGTCGACGAGCAGCCCGAACGACACGCCGAGCACCGCCTGCGAGCCACGCACGGCGGGGGAGGGCAGGTCGAGCGCCCAGGGCGTGCGCAGCGCGAAGAGCAGCCCGACGCCCAGGCCGGCGAGCATCGCGGGGGACGGGACGCCGAGTGCGTCCGCGGCGAGCGCCGCGGCGACGGTGAGCGCGAGCAGCGCCGTCCAGCGCACGGCGACGGTCGCCGCGTCGGCGGACCGGGGGCGGCGACGAGGGGACGGCGCGTCGTCCGGTGCGGGGCGCCCGGTCGGCGTCGTCGCGCCGCCCACGGCCTACAGGCCCGGGGGATGGCGCGCGACGAACCCGGCGCTCGAGCGCATCTCGCTCGTCCAGCGGGTCCCGCCGCCGCGCAGCGCCGACGTGTCGTAGCGGCGGCCGTCGACGACCATGTAGGCGTGGCTCGCGTTGGCGTAGACCGTGATCCGTCGGCCCGGCCCGGCCTCGCCCCAGCTCATGAACCCGGTCGAGTCGAGCGGGCTCGACAGCAGCCCGGCCGCGGCGAGCGCGTAGCTCAACGATCCGGAGCAGTCGTAGCCGCTGTCGCGTCCACCGCCGTGCCCGCCGCCCCAGACGTACGGGGTGGTGGCGATCTCGTTGGCGGCCGCCACGACGCGGGACACCGCGCCGTCGCCGCCACCGGACGACGACGATCCGGACGGCGCGTCGCCGGAGGAGGAGGCGGACACGCGCGGGGCCTGGCTCGTGGCCGACGCACGGCGCTGCTCGGCCCGGGCCGCGCGGGCCTGCTCGGCCTCCAGGGCCGAGATCCGGTTGCGGACGGTGCGCAGGCGCGCCTGGGTCCCGTTGCGCCGGCGCAACTGGTCGGCGTGACGGCGCAGCAGCGCGTTGCGGACGACGTCGGCCTGCTGCCGGTCGGCCTCGGCCTCCTCGGCGAGCCGGCCGTAGGTGCGGCGCAGGCCCTGCAGGCGGTCGGCCTGGCGGGCGACGTCGCGCCGGGTGTCGCGGGTGTCGTCGAGGATCCGGCCGTTGTGCTCGGCGATCCGCCGGTAGAACTCGATCCGCTCCAGCATGTCGCTGAAGCCGTCGCTGTTGAGCACGATCGACACGATGTCGGGGCGACCGTTCTGGTAGGTGGCCCGCAGGTTGTCGCCGAGGACCCGCTCGGCGCGGTCGGCCTTGCGCTCGAGCTTCGTCAGGCGGATCCGGGAGCGCACCAGGCGGTCCTGGGTGCGGGTGAGCTGCGCCTGGCGTCGGTCGACGCGGGCCTGCAGCGTCGACACCCGCCGCTGCGCGTCGGCGAGCCCGTCGGCGGTGCTCGCGATCCGGCGGGACTCCGCCTCGACCTGCGCGCGCAGGGTCTGGGCCTGCGATCGCAGATCGGTCTGCGACACGGCGACGTTCGGCCAGGCGATCGCCGCCGTGACGCACAGGGCGCCGACCCCCAGGGCGGGCAGGATCGGGCGTCGGCGGGAAAGCGGCGTCGGAAGGCTCATGGGTCGTGTCGCACGGCACCGGGCGGCATTCGGTGACGGGCGTGCGCCGTCGGGCCCGGGACCGGTCCATGGCGGACCGACCGGATCACGGCGGCCCGGCGACGCTAGCAACGGGCTCGTCGACGGCCAACCCGCACGGCGTCGTGCACGGGATCTTGCGTCCCGACTCGACGCCGCGGACGCCGGCGCGGGTCAGACGCTCGTCGCAGGCATCAACCGCAGGTACCGTCCCCAGGCCCGCTCGGCGAGCCCGTCCCGGCTGAGGCCCGACAGGACCCGCCGGGCCAGGCGCTCGCGCGGGACGATGACGCCGACCGAGCGCTGCAGCCGCAGCAGCCAGGTGTAGGCCGGCTCGTGGCGGGCGCTCACCGCGGCGTAGCGGCGCAGCGCCTGCTCGCGGGTCTGTCGGCCCTCGACGACCATCCGCAGCTCGCGGCCGAGCGCCAGGCCGAAGAAGAGCGCCGGACGGATGCCCTCCGCCGAGAGCGGCAGGCAGTGCCCGGCGCTGTCGCCGACGAAGAACACGCCGTCGCCGGTGGCGGGGCGCAGACGGTGGGGGATCCAGTTGCCCTGGTAGCCGTGGGGCTCGCGGCCGACGTCGGCGGCCAGCTGCAGCGTCGGGTCCTTCACGTGGTGGTGGGGGTCGAACGACCCGACGCCCACCCGCACCTCGTCCCCGGCGGGGAACGACCAGCCGTACCCCGACGGCGCGTACCGCCGGTCGAGGAACAGCTCGAACGCGTCGCCGGTCCCGGACGGGTGCACCTCCAGGCCGCGCGACAGGAACGCGTCGGGGGGCTGGATCTCGGCCTCGTCGGACGGGGCGAGCACGCGCCGCCAGCCGAGCGCGTCGACGACGAGCGGCGCGCGGATCGGGCCGCGGTCGGTGAGCACCGTGATGCGGTCGCGATCGGCCGGATCGTCGGCGGGGCGGTGCGCGTCGGCGGGGTCGATCGCCTGCCGCCCGTCGACCTTGGCGGTCTCGAACCGGAAGTCGCCCTGCGCGGCGAGGAGCTCGCAGAGCAGGCGGTAGTCGAACGTCGCGAACGGCTGGGGGAGTCGCCACGAGAACCGTCCGCGGGGGGTGCGCGCCTCCACCGTCGGGAACGTCTGGCGGACCGCGTCGGCGATCCCCATCGCGTCCAGCCACGGCAGCGGCGCGGCGCACGCCGACGTCTGGCGCTCCCCGATCTCGTAGCGGTCGACGACCACGACGTCGGGGCGGCGGCCGTCGGGCCCGGTCGCGGCGGCGAGCTCCCGCGCGACGGTGAGCCCGGCGAAGCTCGCCCCGCAGATCAGGACGTCGCAGTCGATGTCGAGCGGCGTGCGCTCCGCGCCCCGCTTCGTGGCCCGTACCGGCATCGGCGGCGATGGTAGCCCGGCCGGGCCGAAGGCGTGCGGGGACGCCCGACGGGATCGCAACGCCGCGGACCCCCCGCGCGTGCGACGATGTACGACCCTACGAACGTGGCGGAAGGACCCCCAAGGCGAACGGCGCCGGCCGGGGAGGCCACGAACAGCACTGGTTCCCATGTCCACACTCGAGACCCCCGCGGCGACCGTGGTGGAAGGCTCCGACGGCCTCCTCCTGGAAATCGACGGGCAGATTGTCCCCAACTACGACGCGACGTTCCCCCCGTTCGACGAGGGCGACGTCATCACCGGACGGGTCGTCCGCATCGATCCGGACGAGGTCTGGGTCGACGTCGGCTTCAAGTCCGAGGGCGTGATCCCGCAGCAGGAGCTGTCGATCCGCCGCAACGTCGACCCGAACGACGAGGTCGAGATCGGCGAGGACCTCGAGGTCCTCGTCCTGATCAAGGAGGACGACGAGGGTCGCCTCAAGGTCAGCCGCAAGCAGGCCCGCTACGAGCGCGCGTGGAAGCGGATCGAGGCGGCCCAGGAGACCGGCGAGCCGGTCGAGGGCACGGTCATCGAGGTCGTCAAGGGCGGCCTGATCATCGACCTGGGCGTCCGCGGCTTCCTGCCGGCGTCGCTCGTCGACATCCGGCGCGTGCCGAACCTCGACGAGTACCTGCACACGATGATCGAGTGCAAGGTCATCGAGCTCAACCGTCAGCGCAACAACGTGGTGCTGTCGCGTCGCGCGGTGCTGGAGGAGGAGCGCAAGGAGCAGCGCCAGGCGATCCTGGACGTCCTGCAGCCCGGCGTCATCGTCGAGGGCCAGATCTCGAACATCGTCGACTTCGGCGCGTTCGTGGACCTCAACGGCATCGACGGCCTCATCCACATCAGCGAGCTGTCGTGGACGCACGTCAACCACCCGACCGAGGTCGTCGCCATCGGCGACACCGTCCAGGTCAAGGTGCTCGACATCGACCGCGACCGTCAGCGGATCTCCCTCGGCCTCAAGCAGACCCAGGAGGACCCGTGGCAGCGGGTCGTCGACACGTACAACGTCGGCGACGAGCTCGAGGGCACCGTCACGAAGGTCGTCACCTTCGGCGCGTTCGTCGAGATCATGGAGGGCGTCGAGGGCCTCGTCCACATCTCGGAGCTCGCCGCGCATCACGTGGAGAGCCCGCGTGAGGTCGTCGAGCCCGGCCAGGACGTGAAGGTCAAGATCCTCGAGATCGACGACGACCGCCGCCGGCTGTCGCTGTCGGTCAAGCGGGTCGAGGGCCAGGTCCTGCCGCGCCGCGAGATCTCGGCCGCCGACTCGGAGGACCAGCTCGCGCACACCTCGGGTGGTCGCGAGGAGGAGCCGGTCGAGGACGACGACGCGCCCGCCCCCGAGGCGAGCGTCGACGCCCCGGCCGACGCCGAGCCGACCGAGGTCGCCGACGCGGCCCCGGCCGACGCCGAGGACGCCCCGGCCGCCGAGGGCGAGGACGCTCCGGCCGACGCCTGAGCCACGACGGGACCGGCCCCCGGGCCGGTCCCGATCCACCCGCTCGCGGCCCCGCCGCGGACGACCTCCACGACCCGCCCACCCGGCGGGTCGTGGTCGTCCGGGGCCGGATCGGTTCGCCGGGCGCCGCGCTACCGTAGAGGTGCATGACCTCGCCCGATCCGACCCGGCTCGTGACCGCCGCCGTGCCCTTCGTCGGGCTCACCGGTGGGCTCGCCGCGGGCAAGTCGACGGCGCTCGGGATCCTCGCCGAGCTCGGGGTGCCGGTCCTGTCGACCGACGCGGTCGTGCACGAGCTCTACCTCGGCGAGGAGCTGCGCCGGATCGTCGTCGACCGCTGGGGGCGCGAGGTCGCCCCGGACGGCGTCGTCGACCGGCAGGCGATCGCCGGCGTCGTGTTCGGCGACCCGGACGAGCGGCGGTGGCTCGAGGAGCAGATCTGGCCCCGCGTCGGCGAGCGGGTGTGGGCGTTCCGTCAGGACGCGCAGCAGCGCGATCCGGCCCCGCCGGCGGCGGTGGTCGAGACCCCGCTGCTGTTCGAGGCCGGGATGGCCGACGCCTACGACGCCACGATCGCGGTCATCGCCCCCGAGGCGCTCCGGGCCGAGCGCGCCGCCGCGCGCGGGCACGCCGCGGTCGACGAGCGCAACTCCCGGCACCTGACCCAACAGGAGAAGGCGGAGCGGGCCACCTACGTCGTCGTCAACGACGGCTCGCTGCGCGATCTGCGCGGGCGCCTCGGGTCGATCCTCGACGACCTGCGGAACCCCGTCCGGTGAGCCCGTCGTCCCGTCGTCCCGCCCGTCCCGCCGACGGGTCGCGTCGGCCGTCGTCCGGTCGCGCCCCGTCCCGTCCGCGGGCGGCGACCGCGACGGCCGGTCGCGCGCCGGCGGGGCCCGCGCGCGGGGCCGGCCGGGGCGGGCCGCGGCGGACCGGCCGCGCCCCCTCCCGCCTCCGCCGGGCGGCACGGGGCGGCCGGGCGCGTCGGTCGCGGCTCCTGCTGTGGGTCGTCGTGACGCTCGGGGTGGTCTCGCTCACCGCCGCGGCGTGGCGGGCGATCGTCCCCGGGATCGAGCCGGCGGTGACCGAGATCCGCCTGCCGTTGCGGCACGAGGACATCATCCGGCAGCAGGCGCAGGACAAGCGGCTCGATCCGGCGCTCGTCGCCGCGGTGATCTACGCCGAGTCGCGGTTCCGCGACGACCAGGAGTCCCCGGCCGGCGCGATGGGCCTCATGCAGGTCACGCCGGACACCGCCCGCGACATCGCCCGGGCGTCCGGCGGCAGCGCGTTCGTCCTCGGCGACCTGCACACCCCGCAGGTGAACATCGCCTACGGCACCTACCGCCTGCGGCAGATGATGGACCGGTTCGGCGACGAGACCCCGGTCGCGCTCGCCGCGTACAACGCCGGACCCGAGAACGCCAAGGTCTGGCTCGCCCGCGACCGGGCGCGCGGTCGGGGGTTCACGGTGGCCGACATCCCGTTCCCGGAGACGCGCAACTACGTCGACAAGGTCCTCGACGCGCGCGAGGACTACCGACGGACCTACCCGACGGAGCTGGGGCTCGAGTGACCGACGACCAGCCGCCCACCTCCGTCGCCGCCCGCCGCGGCACCCCACCGGAGCGGCCCTCCGGCCCCGGGACGCCGGTGCGGCGCCCCGACCCGGTCGGCGCGGACCTGGAGCCCACCGCCGGCCGTCCGACGGTCGAGCGGATCCATCGGGTCGACCGGGCGCTCCGCGACCGGCTGCTGCAGATCTGGACCGACGTGAGCAACGCCGGGGGCTGGGTCGGGTTCGTGCCGCCGGTGACCACCGGCGACGTCGCCCCGGCGCTCGACGCGGCGCTCGTGCGCGTCCACCGCGGCGACGACTGGCTCGTCGTGGTGCGCTCCGGCCGCCGCGACGCCGCGGCGACGTCGGGGGTGGCGGGGTTCGCGTTCGTGGCCGAGAACGACCGACTGCTGTCGGAGCACTGGCGGTGGGTGCTGCGGGTGCAGGTCCACCCCGAGCACCAGGGCGAGGGCCTCGGCGTGGTGCTGCTCGACGGGATCGGCCGGATGGCCGACGAGTTCGGGCTCGAGATGCTCTACCTCACGGTCCGCGGCGGCGAGGGCCTGGAGGCGTTCTACGCCCGGGCCGGCTACCGCGAGGTGGCGCGGATGCCCCGCGCCATCCGGGTCGCTCCCGGGGACGACCGGGACCAGGTGGTGCTCATGCACGAGCTGCGTCGGCCCGACGACCCGGCGGTCGGGGCGGGCGCCGCGTAGGAGCGACGGTCGTCCGGCCCGCCGGGAGCGGGCCGCCGACGGTCGGCACGGTGGTCCGGCGACGCCGTGGAGCCGGAACCGATCCGGCCGGTGGACGCCGACCGTCCGGCCAACCCGGTCAGCCGCGCCGGCCGGTCACGAGTCGCGGCACGGGGAACAGGCGCCACCAGCGACGACTGCGGGCGACGTCCTCGAACCCCGCGTCGCGCAGCAGGTCGCGGACCTCGTCGCTCACGAACGGCTCGAGCAGCGCGACCCGCCCACCAGGCCGCAGCACGCGGTGGAGCTCGGCGACGGCCTCCTGCCGCGCCGCCCGGTCGGGCAGCAGCGCCAGCACGTCGCGCGACACCGCCACGTCGACCGACCCGTCCGACACCGGCAGCTCGCGGATCGACCCGGTCCGCAGCTGCACGCCCTTGACGCCCGCCGAGCGCAGCGTGGCCTTGGCGACGTCCTTGCCGGTCGGCTGCAGCTGCTTGACGACCCAGGCGTCGACGCCGATCACGCGTCCGCGCGGGAGCGCCACCGACAGGCCCGCCGCCAGCAGGCCGTTGCCGCACCCCAGGTCGAGGGCGGTCTCGTCGCCCTGCAGGTCCAGGCCGAGCAGCAGGCGGTCGGACGCCTGGATCTTCGTCGACCGCGACGTGCGGAACATGAGCGCGCTGAGGATCAGCGACCCGACGCAGACGAGGAGGAGCGCGACGACGACGAGGCCCTCGGACGACGCGATGTCGAGCGCGACCGCGGCGACGAGCGTCACGACGCCGGCGAGCATGCCGAACCCGGCGAGGCGCCGCGCCAGGCCGGGACGGTCCAGGCCGTAGGGGAAGTTCGGGTCGATCCGCGGCTCGGACATGCCCGGCCAGCGTACGACGCCGCCCGCCGCGGTGGGCGGCCGACGTCGCCCGCCGACCCGAACGCCTGTTCGCCGTGCCGTCGGCGGGGCACGGTACGCTCGACCGGATGCCGCCGTTCAAGCTCGCCCCCGGCTGGACGCCGATGGCCGACCAGCCCAAGGCGATCGACGAGATCGTCGCGTCGGTGGAGTCCGGCGCGCCGTACACCACCCTGCTCGGCGCCACCGGCACCGGCAAGACGATGACGATGGCCGCCACCATCGAGCGGCTGCAGCGGCCGGCGCTCGTCATGGCGCACAACAAGACGCTCGCCGCCCAGCTCTGCAACGAGTTCCGCACGTTCTTCCCGCAGAACGCCGTCGAGTACTTCGTCAGCTACTACGACTACTACCAGCCCGAGGCGTACGTCCCGTCCAAGGACCTCTACATCGAGAAGGACTCCGCGGTCAACGAGGAGATCGACCGGCTGCGCCACGCCGCGACCGCCGCGCTCTTCGCCCGTCGCGACGTCGTGATCGTCGCGTCGGTGTCGGCGATCTACGGCCTGGGATCGCCCGAGACGTACGACCGCAACCTCATCGTCGTCAAGCAGGGAGACGAGCTCGACCGCGACGAGCTGCTGGCCAAGCTCGTCCACATCCAGTACCAGCGCAACGACACGGTGCTGTCGCGCGGCACGTTCCGGGTGCGGGGCGAGACGATCGAGATCTTCCCCGCCAACGCCGAGACCGCGTTCCGGATCACGCTGTTCGGGGACGAGGTGGAGCGGCTGCAGCACGTCGACACGCTCACCGGCGAGCTGCTCGAGGACGACCTGGAGCACATCGCCGTCTGGCCGGCGTCGCACTACACGACGCCCGAGGGCCACATGGAGCGGGTGGTGTCGGAGATCGACCGCGAGCTCACCGCGCGGGTGAAGGAGCTCGACGAGCAGGGCAAGCTGCTGGAGAGCCACCGGCTGCAGCAGCGCACGCGGTACGACATGGAGATGCTGCGCGAGATGGGGTTCTGCAACGGGATCGAGAACTACTCGCAGATCACCGACGGCCGCAAGGACGGCGAGCGACCGTACTGCCTGCTCGACTACTTCCCCGACGACTTCGTCACGTTCCTCGACGAGTCGCACCAGACGGTGCCGCAGATCGGCGGCATGTACGAGGGCGACCGCTCGCGCAAGCAGACGCTCGTCGACTTCGGGTTCCGTCTGCCGTCGGCGCTCGGCAACCGGCCGCAGACGTTCGAGGAGTTCCTCGGGATCGCGCCGCGGATCGTGTTCGTGTCCGCCACGCCCGGGCAGTTCGAGCGCACCCGCTCGGCCGAGGTCGTCGAGCAGATCGTGCGTCCGACGGGCATCGTCGAGCCCGGGATCGACGTGCGCCCGTCGCAGGGCCAGGTCGACGACCTGATGAACGAGATCCGTGCGCGGGCCGACCGGGACGAGCGCACCCTCGTCACGACGCTGACGAAGAAGATGTCGGAGGACCTGACGACCTACCTCCTGGAGCACGGGTTCCGCGTCAAGTACCTGCACAGCGAGGTCGACACGCTCGAGCGGATCCAGATCATCCGCGAGCTGCGGCTGGGGGAGTTCGACGCGCTGATCGGCGTCAACCTGCTGCGCGAGGGCCTGGACCTGCCCGAGGTGTCGCTGGTGGCGATCCTCGACGCCGACAAGGAGGGGTTCCTCCGTGGCGAGACGTCGCTCGTGCAGACGATCGGCCGCGCCGCCCGCCACGCCGACGGGCACGTCGTGATGTACGCCGACAAGCGCTCCGCCGCGATGGAGGCCGCGATCGCCGAGACGGACCGCCGGCGGGCGATCCAGGTCGCCTACAACGAGGAGCACGGGATCACCCCGACGACGATCCGCAAGGGCGTCAGCGACATCGGCGAGTTCCTCCAGTCGGAGTCGAAGCTCCCCAAGGGCCGCCGGCGGCGCGAGAAGCAGGCCGAGACGGACAAGATCCCGCTGGAGGAGCTGCAGGAGCGCCTCATCGCCCTGGAGGAGGAGATGCTCGCCGCCGCGGAGGACCTGCGGTTCGAGCACGCCGCCGCGCTGCGCGACGAGCTGCGGGAGCTGCGGCAGGTCGTCGACCGGCGCGAGGCGATGGCCTGAGCCGGTCGACGCGGTGGGACCGACGGCCCGGTCAGGCCGGGACGGCCTCGCGGACGCCGCCGGCCGCGACGTGGCTCTCGCCGGCGTCGCGCATGACGTGCTCCTCGGGCCGGAATCGCTTCGTCCGCTCGCGGAAGACGAACGTGAAGTCCGGCCACAGGGTGGTGTTGCGGCCGTTCTCGTCCAGGTACCAGGACTCGCATCCGCCGTCGTTCCACACCGTCTTGCGGAGGCGGGCCTGGATCGCGTCGTTCTCGGCGGTCTGCACGTCGGGGCGCACCTCCAGGCTCGCCGCGCCGCGCTCCGCGGCGGCCTTCAGCGCCTCGCGGACGTAGGTCACCTGCGCCTCGATCATGTAGATGATCGAGTTGTGCCCCAGGCCGGTGTTCGGCCCGACGAGCATGAACACGTTGGGGAACCCGGCGATCGTGCACCCACGGTGCGCCTGCATGCCGGTCCGCTGCCACGTCTCGGCGAGCGTGTGGCCCTCGCGGCCGGTGATCGCGTCGGCGATCGGCTGGTCGGTGACGTGGAACCCGGTGCCGAAGATGATCGTGTCGACCTCGTGCTCCACCCCGTCGGCGTCGACGATCGAGCGCTCGCGCACCTCGCGGATCCCGGCGGTGACGACCTCGGCGTTGTCGGCGTCCAGCGACGGCAGGTAGTCGTTGGACAGCAGCACCCGCTTGCAGCCCAGGTCGTAGTCGGGGGTGAGCTTGGCCCGCAGAGCCGGATCCTTCACCTGCTTGCGCAGGTGGCGCAGCGCCAGCTGCTTCGCCGGCCCGCGCAGCTGCGGCACGTAGGCGAACGGCAGCACGCGCGACTCCAGCTCGGCGTACAGCCGGGCGCGGCGCAGCTCCTTCGCCAGCGGCAGGCGACGGTACGCCAGGCCCTCCAGGCGGCCGATCGGCCGGTCGGGGCGCGGCATGATCCACGGCGGGGTGCGCTGGAAGAGCGTGAGCGAGGCGACCTTCGGCTGGATCCGCGGCACGAACTGGATCGCCGACGCACCGGTGCCGATCACCGCGACGCGCTTGCCGGACAGGTCGTGGTCGTGGTCCCAGCGGGCGGAGTGGAACGTCGTGCCCTCGAACCGGTCCAGCCCCGGAAGGTCCGGGTACTTGGGCTCGCACAACGGCCCGGTGCCCGACACGAGGAACCGGGCGCGGACGACCCCGCGGTCGGTGGTGAGCGTCCACCGCTGCTCGTCGTCGTCCCAGGTGGCGTCGGTGACCCCGGCGCCGGTGCGGACGTAGGGGTTGATCCCGAACCGGGCGGCGACGTCGCGCTGGTAGGCCCAGATCTCCTCCTGGCCGGCGAACGCGCGGGTCCAGTTCGGGTTCTGCGCCCACGAGAACGAGTACATGTGCGACGGCACGTCGCAGGCGCAGCCGGGGTAGGAGTTGTCGCGCCACGTGCCGCCGATGTCGTCGGCGCGCTCGAGCACGACGAAGTCCCGCTCGCCGTCGTCGAGCAGGCCCTTGGCCATGCCCAGCCCGGAGAACCCGGAGCCGACGATGGCGACGCGGACCTCGTCCGGCAACGCGGCGCGGTAGACGGACGGAACGGCGTGCGTGGCGGTGGGGCTCATGGTTCCTCGGCTCGCGGGGTGGCGCGGGACGCGCGGTATACGGTCGCGTAGGTTACTGAGTAGTAGGTGGGTTGTCCAGCGGGCCGGCGGGGATGGTCGTCGGACGGCGGGTCTACCCTCGACGGTCGATGCCGCGCGCCGTCGCCGACCGCCTCGTCCCGTTCCGCAGCACCATCTTCGCCGAGATGACCGCGCTGGCGGAGCGGACCGGCGCCGTCAACCTGGGCCAGGGCTTCCCCGACGAGGACGGACCGGCCGAGATCGTCCGCGCCGCCGCCGACGCGCTGATCGCCGGTCCCAACCAGTACGCGCCCGGCCCCGGGACCCCCGCCCTGCGCCACGCGGTCGCCGAGCACCAGCGCCGCTTCCACGGCATCACGCTCGACCCCGACCACCAGGTCCAGGTGACGGTGGGGGCGACCGAGGGCGTCGCCGCCTCGATCCTCGGCCTCTGCGACCCCGGCGACGAGGTGATCGTCCTGGAGCCGTACTACGACTCCTACGCGGCGGTCATCGCGATGGCCGGGGCGGTCCGGCGCCCGGTGACGCTGCGCGCGCCGGAGTTCGCCGTCGACCTCGACGCGCTGCGCGACGCCGTCCACGCATCGGTGGACCGTCGCGATCGCGACGGCCGCGGTGGCGCCCGGCTGCTGTTGCTCAACTCGCCGCACAACCCGACCGGCCGCGTGCTCACCGTCGCCGAGCTCGACGCGATCGCCGAGCTGTGCGTGGAGCACGATCTGGTCGCGGTCTGCGACGAGGTCTACGAGCACCTGGCGTTCGCCCGTCCGCACGTCCCGCTGGCGACCCGCCCCGGCATGGCCGACCGCACCGTCACGGTCTCCTCCGCCGGCAAGGCGTTCGCGCTGACCGGCTGGAAGGTCGGCTGGGTCACCGGACCGGAGCCGCTCGTGTCGGCGGTGCGGGCGGCCAAGCAGTTCCTCACCTTCTCCGGCCACGGCCCGCTACAGGACGCGATCGCCGCGGCGCTCGCGCTGCCCGACGCGTACTTCGAGGGCCTGCGCGACCGGATGGTCGCGCGACGCGACCGGCTCGTGGCCGGGGTGCGCGCCGCGGGACTGGACGCGCTCGTCCCGGAGGGCGGCTACTTCGTGACCGTCGACGTGTCGGGCACGTCCGAGCCGGACGCGATCGCGTTCTGCCGGGCGCTACCGGCGCGGGCCGGCGTCGTCGCGGTGCCCACCACCGTCTTCTACGACGACCGGGTCGCCGGGCGGTCGCTCGTGCGGCTGGCGTACTGCAAGCGCGAGGACGTCCTGGACGACGCGATCGCGCGGCTGGCGGCGGTGGGGCGGTGGTGAGCGCCGAGGCGCGCGCGGCGGCCCGCGACGCGATCCTCGACTGGTACGACCGGCACGAGCGGCCGCTGCCGTGGCGTCGCACTCGAGACCCGTACGCGATCCTCGTGTCGGAGGTCATGTCGCAGCAGACCCAGATCGACCGGGTCGTGCCGCGCTGGGAGGCGTGGATGGAGCGCTGGCCCGACCCGGTGGCGCTGGCCACCGCCGACCGGCGCGACGTCGTCGCGGCCTGGGTCGGCCTGGGCTACAACAACCGCGCCGTGCGGTTGCACCGCGCCGCCGCGGTCGTCGCCGTCGACGGATGGCCCGGGACCGCCGCGGCGCTCCGGGCGCTGCCGGGGGTCGGCCCGTACACGGCGGCGGCCGTCGCGTCGTTCGCGTTCGGCGAGCGGATCGCGGTCGTCGACACCAACGTCCGCCGCGTGGCCGGGCGCCTGGGCCTGGGGGATCCGGACGACCTGCTGCCCG
The DNA here is from genome assembly GCA_023230855.1 of Solirubrobacteraceae bacterium. GTDB lineage: Bacteria > Actinomycetota > Thermoleophilia > Solirubrobacterales > Solirubrobacteraceae > Patulibacter. The sequence continues at coordinate 29,880 of JALNWQ010000008.1, read as the reverse complement.
CCGACGCGGAGCGGGTGGCGACGTGGAACCAGGCGACGATGGAGCTCGGCGCGCTCGTCTGCCGCGCCCGCTCGGCGGCGTGCGACGCCTGCCCGGCACGGCGCTGGTGCCGGTCCGCCGGCCGGGTGACCGTGGCTCCCCGCGCCCCGGCGGGCACCGGCGAGCGGTTCGAGGACACCGCCCGTTGGGTCCGTGGTCGCGTGGTCGCGGCCCTCGCCGCCGGGGATCCGTTGCCGGACGGGATCGACCCCGCGCGACTGGAGCGCGCGATCGACGGGCTCGTCCGCGACGGGCTGGTCGAGCGGACCGGCGACGGCCCCGTCCTCGCGGGCGCTCCACCGCGCGCGGCGACCCCGGCCGTCGACGGGGGCGTCCGGTAGGTTTCCGGCGATGCCGCTCGACCGTCAGTCCATCGAGAAGCGCGACTTCCCCATCAGCCGACGCGGCTACGAGACGGCCGCCGTCGACGAGCACCTCGCCGGGATCGCCCGCGAGGTCGAGGCGCTGCAGCAGCGGGCCGATCGCGCCGCCGCCCCGGCCGCGTCCGCCGCGCCGGCCGAGGCGCCGGCGTCCCCGCCGGCGGCCGTCCCCGATCCGGCGCTCGTGTCGTCGCTGGCGTCCGCGGCCGCCGACCAGGTCAAGGTCATCGTCCAGGCCGCCGAGACCACGGCCGTCGAGATCGAGCGCCAAGCCCGTGGCGAGGCCGCCCGGATCACCGGCGACGCCGACTCCGACGCCCGCGAGACGCGCGCGTCCGCCGACGCCGAGGCCAAGGCCGTCCGTGCGGACGCCGCGGAGCAGGCGCAGGCGCACGTCGCGTCGGTGACGCAGGCGACGACGCTCATGCTCCAGCGCGTCGAGGCGCTCGAGGGCGAGGTCACCGGGCTGCTCGAGCACCTGCGGACCGCCGCGCACCGCGTGCAGGCCGACCTGCAGCTGCTGCACGGCCAGGTGGCCGAGGTCGGCGGGCTGGACGCCTCGACCGCCCCGGCCCCGAAGCCCGCCGCCACGACCCCGAAGCCCGCCGAGGCCCCGTCGGCGCCGGCGGAGCCGGTCGCGGCCTCCCCGGCGGCCGAGCCGGCCGCCGCGCCGGCGCCGGCCACCACCCCGGCGGCCCCGGCCGAGCCGTCGCCGGCCGCCCCGGCCGAGCCCGCCACGTCGACCGCCGCCGACGAGCCGACCGCGGTCGCGCGCTACGAGGCCCCGGCCACGCCCGCCACCCGGGAGCCCGCGCCCGCCGCCGAGCCGGACGCGACCGCCGACACCGCCGGCGCGCGCCTCGTGGCGCTCAACATGATCCTCGACGGGGTCTCGCGCGACGAGGTCGACCGCTACCTCGCCGACAACTACGACCTGTCCGACCGCGCGGGCCTGCTCGACGACCTGTTCGCCAAGCACGGCTGATCGGGGACGCCTCCCGGCGCCGCACGGCGCCGGGCCCCGTCGCGGGCCGGCGGCACGGGCCCGTCGGTCCGCGTGCCGGCACGGTCGCCGGGACCACGGCCGTCCGACGCTCAGGGCAGGTCGGAGCGGTCGAGCGCCGCGTCGGCGAACGACGCCGGGTCCTCGAGCGGCTCCAGGTGCGTCGTGATCGTCACCGGGTCCAGGCCGACGCGCAGGTCGCGCTCCAGCCGCTCGATGAGGTCGTGGCCGGCCTGCACCGTCCACGCCCCGGGGACGACGACGTGGATCGACACGAACGCGCGCGGCCCGGCCCGCCGGGTGCGCAGCGCGTGGAACTCGACGGTGTCGCAGCGGTAGCGCTCCAGCACCGATCGCACGTGGGCGAGCTCGTCCTCCTCAAGCGCACGGTCCATCAGCCCGTCGGCGGAGCGCCGCACGAGGCCGACGCCCGACACGACGATGTTCGCCGCGACGACGAGCGCGACGATCGGGTCGAGGATGGTCCAACCGGTGACGACCACGAGCACGACGCCGACGACGACGCCGACCGACGTCCACACGTCGGTCATGAGGTGGCGACCGTCGGCCTCGAGCGCGAGCGCCCGCTCGTCGCGCCCGGCCTGCAGCAGCGCGCGGGCCATCACGAGGTTGAGCGCCGACGCGACCCCGGCCACGACGACGCCGATCCCGACGTCGTCGATCTCCTGCGGGTCGACGAGGCGGCCGATCGCGGCGTAGGCGATGGTCGCCGCCGCCACGAGGATCAGCGCGCCCTCGAACGCCGCGGCCAGGTAGTTCGCCTTCTCGTGCCCGTACGCGTGCTCGTCGTCGGGGGGCCGAGACGCCCAGATCACCGCGAGCAGGCCGACGCTCGCGGCGACGAGGTTCACGACCGACTCGGCGGCGTCGGCGAGCAGGCCGACCGACCCGGTGACCGCCCACGCCACGGCCTTCAGGGTGATCGTCGCCAGCGCGGTGGCGATCGACAGGGCCATGAGGCGCCGCAGGCGCCGGTTCCGGGCGTCCTGGGCGTGGGGGGCGCCGGTGGCCATCGCGGCGCGATCGTACGCCGGACCCGACGCCCGTGCACCCTGCGGTGCGGCCCCGGACCGGGTGTGGGCGCGCCTCATCCCGGACCTTGGCCGCGCCCCGTCCGGGACGTGGTCAGAGCGCCATGACGACGAGCGCCGTCGCGACCGCCACGACGTAGGCGTCGAACGCCCGCGCCAGCCCGCGCGGGGCGGTGCGCAGCTCCATGAACGTCGTGCCGATGACGCGGACCTTGACGCGGGACCGGCGGCGGGGCGGGCGGCCCGGCGGATCCCCTCGGCGTGAGCGGGAGCGACGTCGACCGCGACGCCCGGCGCGAGCGGGTCAACCGCACGGTGCAGCGGATCGGGATCTGGTGCGGTCCCGCCGCGGGGGTGCTCGTCGTCATCGGCATCTGCGCGTTGGCGCGGTGGATCCCGCCGTGGGTGCACCCCGACCACACCGCGCAGGAGGTCGCCGACCTCTTCACCCGGCACGCCGACCGGATCCGGATCGGCACGTTCATCGGCTGCGTCGGGTTCACGCTGCTGGCGCCGTGGGGGATGACGATCGCCGCCCAGGTCCGCTCGCGCGAGGGTCGCTCGCCGCTGCTGAGCCACCTGCTCGTGGGGTGCACCGCGGTGGCGACGGTGTTCGTCGTGCTGACCTGTTGCGTGTGGGCGACGGCGGTGTTCCGTCCGGCCGAGATCGATCCCGAGATCACCCGGGCGCTGAACGACCTGTCGTGGATCACGTTCCTGTTCTCGGCCCCGCCGTTCACGCTGTGGGCGGCGGTCATGGCGGTCGCGATCCTCGGCGACGACCCCCGCGACCCGGTGTACCCGCGCTGGCTCGGCTACCTCAGCGCGTGGGTGGCGATCCTCATCCTGCCCGCCGGCCTCGTGATCTTCTTCGACCACGGCGCGTTCGGCTACGCCGGCGTGTTCGCCCTGTACGTCCCGTTCGTCGTGTTCTTCACCTGGCTCGTCGCCCTGACCCGCTGCACCCTGCAGAACCTGGCGGCGGCGGGGTGATGGATGCGGCGCCACGCGCGCAGCTCGGCGTAGAGCGCACCGGCCGCGTCCTGGTGGATCGGGAGCGGGTCGTTCATCGTGACGAGCTCACCGTCGAGCAGCTCGAACCGGACGCCGGGCACGGCCTCGGGGAGCGCCGGGTGCTCGATCACCGGACCTCGCGCAGCCGCACGGCGCCGATGCGGGTCGACCGCTTGGAGCGCGTCGCGGTCCAGGACAGCGACGCGCGCACGGTGCGGCGGTCGCGGAGCAGGGCGCGCCCGGCGCCCGTCAGCCGGACCCGGACCTTGCGCGACGTACGGACGCGGGCGGTCCCGACCGTCACCGTCCGTGCCCGACGACCGGCGGTCGCGGGACGTCGGGCGGTGACGCGAATCGTTCCCGCGCAGCTGCGCCCGCTCCGGCAGCGGGCGTCGACGGTGAACCGGCGGCCCCGGACCCCGATCGCGCGGCGCGTCCGCAACGTGGGGGCGGCCGTCTTCGGCTTCGTGGCGGCCGCCGGCGCGGGCGCGGCCGGAGCGGACGGCGCCGTCAGGCCGTCGGGCACGGCGCCGGTGAGGGTCGCGATCCAGAAGACGATCTCCTCGGGCGCCATGACCTTCGACAGCTCGGCCACCGTCGGTCGCGCCGCGTCGAGCCAGTCCAGCATCCGCTGCTCCTCGGCGCCGGGGCGATCGATGACCATCGGCGGCGACCCGTCCTCGCGACCGTGGGCGGCGAGCATCTCGCGGATGTCCATCTGCTGGTCCCCGACGCTGAACCGGCCGACGTTCGCCGGCGACACGGGGGCGGGCGCGTGCGGCGCACCGCACGCGTCGTCGGCGTGGGGCGGAAAGCTCGGCTCGGGTCGGTCGGCCGTGCCGACGACCCAGATCATCGTCCGTCGACCGTCGTACGGGCTGCCCGCGCCCCAGCAGCTGCGCGCGGGGCGGGCGAGGAGCGTGAAGTCGACCCCGTCGGCGGGCACGCCGGCCCGGGCCGTGACCCAGCCGGCCTCCCACGCGGACGCGTGGACGTGCGGGGCGCCGGTCGGCCCGGTCCAGCGCGTGACGAGGTCGGCACGGTCGGCGCGCACGACGTACTCCGACGCCGGCACGCGCAGCGCGTACCGCCCGTCGACGTCGGTCGTCGTCGGGTGGCGCCGCCCCCAGTCGGTCCACTGGCGGCCCTCGACCGCGTCGACGCGTGCGCCCGACACCGGTCGCCCCTCCCCGTCGGTCACCCGGCCGCGGACCGTCGCGTCGAGCGGGCGCAGGCTCATGTCGACGGTCGTCGTCGTCCCGCCGCCCGGGAGCCACACGTTGGCGGCGATCCCCGGCCCCGAGCTCGGCATCCACGAGACGACCGGGGGCTCCACCGGCCGCTCGCCCCAGTAGCGCGGCTCGTGCCCGTCCCGCTCGAACCGCACGTAGTACGGCGAGCGTGCGGCGTCGAGGTCGTCGACCCCGTAGGTCCCGTCGGCGGCGGTCACGGCCACGGCGATCGGGACGTCGTCGGCGGTCGGCTCCTCCTCGCCGGCCATCACCTCGACGGTCACGCCGTCGAGCGGCCGGCCGGCGTCGGTGACCACGGTCCCCTCGATCGAGCCGAGCTGTGGTGACGCCGTCGCGCCCGCGGGCGTCGCCGCGAGGGCGAGCACGACCGTGGCGAGGGCACGACGCGACGCACGCATGACCTCATCATCGGCAGCGCCGCCGGCCCACCCGACGGCGCGGCGCCTGCGTCGGCCGTCCGTCCAGCCACGCCCATCCGCACCGGACCCGCTCGCGCTGCGGCGGCCCCCGTGTCGCGATCCCAGGGGAACATCCGTTCGCCTGCGTATCCTCCGGAGGGATGGCAGGCAACGGTCGGATCGTCGTCACCGGCGCACGGGAGCACAACCTCAAGGACGTGTCGGTCACGCTGCCGCGCGACAGCCTCGTGGTGCTCACCGGCCTGTCGGGGTCGGGCAAGTCGTCGCTGGCGTTCGACACGATCTACGCCGAGGGGCAGCGCCGCTACGTCGAGTCGCTCTCGGCGTACGCCCGCCAGTTCCTCGGGCAGATGGACAAGCCGGACGTCGACTCGATCGACGGCCTGAGCCCCGCGATCTCGATCGACCAGAAGACGACGTCGCGCAACCCCCGGTCGACGGTCGGCACCGTCACCGAGGTCCACGACTACCTGCGCCTGCTGTGGGCGCGGATCGGGCACCCGCACTGCCCCAACGGCCACGGGCCGATCGCCGGCCAGTCCGCCGAGCAGATCATCGACAGGGTGATGGACCTGCCCGAGGGCACGCGGTTCATGGTCCTCGCGCCGCTCGTGCGGGGGCGCAAGGGCGAGTTCAAGGACCTGCTGGCGCACTGGAAGGCCGAGGGGTTCCAGCGCGTCCGCGTCGACGGCGAGCTGCGGATGCTCGAGGACGAGATCGTCCTCGACAAGAAGTACAAGCACGATCTGGCCGTCGTCGTCGACCGTCTGGTGATGCGCGGCGACCTGCGCAAGCGCCTGGCCGACGCGATCGAGGCGTCGGTGGCGCTGGCCGAGGGGCTCGTCGAGATCGAGCTCGTCGTGCGCGACGGCGAGGAGCCGCCGACGGGCGTGCCGGTCACCCAGACGTTCAGCGAGAACTTCGCCTGCCTGGAGTGCGGGTTCTCGATGCCCGAGGTCGAGCCGCGGACGTTCTCGTTCAACGCCCCGCACGGCGCGTGCCCGCGCTGCACCGGCCTGGGCGCGCAGCTCATCGTCGACCCCGACCTCGTGATCCCGGACGCGGACCGGTCGCTCGCGGACGGGGCGATCCGGCCGTGGTCGTCGTCGCCCAACCCCTTCTACCGCAAGCTCCTCGAGGGCCTCGCCGACCACTACGACGTCCCGATGGACGTGCCGTGGCGCGACCTCGACGAGGACCAGCAGTCCTGGATCCTCTTCGGCGATCCCGACGGGGCCAAGGTCCCGCTGCGGTTCAAGAACCGGGCCGGTAGGCGGCGCACGTACCAGATGCGCGCGGAGGGGGTCATCAGCAACCTCGAGCGCCGCCACCGCGAGTCCGACTCCGAGCAGGTCAAGGAGAAGATCGAGGACTTCATGTCCATGGTCCCGTGCCCGGACTGCGAGGGGGCCCGGTTGAAGCCCGGCCCGCGCCACGTGCTCGTCGGCGGGCTCGGCATCCACGAGTTCTCGGCGCTGTCGGTCCATGCCGCGCTGGAGTGGATCGACCGGGTGGACCTGACCGACACCGAACGGCGGATCGCCCGCCTGATCGTGCGCGAGATCAAGGAGCGGCTGAGCTTCCTCGCCGACGTCGGCATCGGCTACCTGACGATGGACCGCGGAGCGGCGACGCTGTCGGGCGGCGAGGCGCAGCGGATCCGCCTGGCCACCCAGATCGGGTCGGCGCTCGTCGGGGTGCTCTACGTCCTGGACGAGCCGTCGATCGGCCTGCACCAGCGCGACAACGAGAAGCTCATCGGCACCCTCGAGCGGCTGCGCGACCTGGGCAACTCGGTGCTCGTCGTCGAGCACGACGAGCAGACGATGCGTCGCGCCGACACGCTCGTCGACATGGGCCCCGGGGCGGGCGAGCACGGGGGAGAGGTCGTCGCCGTCGGCACCCCGGCCGAGGTCGAGGCGGACCCGGCGTCGCTCACCGGCCAGTACCTGTCGGGCGCACGGTCGATCGCGGTGCCCGACGCGCGGCGCGACGCGGCCGGTTGGCTCACCGTCCGCGGCGCCCGCGAGCACAACCTGCACGGGGTCGACGTGGCGTTCCCGCTCGGGGTGCTGTGCGCGGTCACCGGGGTCAGCGGGTCGGGCAAGTCGACCCTCGTCAACGAGATCCTCCACAAGGCGGCCGCGGCCCGGCTCAACCGGGCGCGGGTGCGGCCCGGCCGGCACGACGGGATCGACGGGATGGACCAGCTGGACAAGGTCATCCAGGTCGACCAGTCGCCGATCGGGCGCACCCCGCGGTCCAACCCGGCGACCTACACCGGGATCTTCGACCACATCCGGCAGCTCTTCGCCCAGACGCCCGAGGCGAAGACCCGCGGCTACAAGGCCGGACGGTTCTCGTTCAACGTCAAGGGCGGCCGGTGCGAGGTGTGCAAGGGCGACGGGCAGATCAAGATCGAGATGCACTTCCTGCCCGACGTGTACGTGCCGTGCGAGCAGTGCCACGGCCGGCGCTACAACCGCGAGACGCTCGAGGTCCGGTTCAAGGGCAAGACGATCGCCGACGTGCTCGAGATGTCCGTCGACGACGCCGTCACGTACTTCGAGAACGTCCCCAAGATCCGCCGTCGGCTCGAGACGGTCCGCGACGTCGGCCTGGGCTACGTGCGCCTGGGTCAGCCCGCCACGACGCTGTCCGGGGGCGAGGCGCAGCGGGTGAAGCTCGCCAACGAGCTGGCGCGCGTCGCGACCGGCCGCACGCTCTACATCCTCGACGAGCCCACCACCGGCCTGCACTTCGCCGACGTCGAGCGGCTGCTCGAGGTGCTGCAGCGGCTCGTCGACGCCGGCAACTCGGTCGTCGTCATCGAGCACGACCTCGACGTCATCAAGACCGCCGACCACCTCATCGACCTGGGGCCCGAGGGCGGCGACGGCGGCGGCACGCTCGTCGCGCAGGGCACCCCCGAGCAGGTCGCGGCCGTGGATGCGTCGCACACCGGCCGGTTCCTGCGGCCGCTCGTCGCGGCGGTCGACGGCGGCGCGGAGCCCGCGGTCGACGGGACGAACGGCGCGGCCGGAGCCGCCGGCAAGGCGAAGCGACCGGGCCGGAGGAAGGCCGCCGCCTGACCCGGCGGTCACGCGGCCTGACCGGTCAGGCGCGCAGCCCGCGGGCGCCCGCGGTCCGCGCCTCGCGCGGCCGCCGCACCGGGCCGACGACGATCGACGTGAAGATGAACGTCTCGCGCGCCAGCCGGGAGCGCCACGACGCGGTGCGACCGCCCGGCGGCGGCTCGCCCTCCGGCCGCAGCACCGCCGCGGCGGCGCGACGCTGGACGACCCGCACCCCGGCCCGCAGCAACGCCGCGATCACCGCGCCGATCGCGATCGCGGCGAGGCCCAGCACCGCGTCCATGAAGTAGTGGTTGGCGGTGCCCATCACGAGCAACGTCACCGCGGGTCCCCACAGCAGCGGCAGCAGCGCCAACGGCCGACGACCGATCGCGCAGGCCACCCCGATGCCGAGCGCGGTCGCATACGCGACGTGCATGCTCGGCACCGCCGCCAGCTCGTTGTACATCGACGTCATCAGGCCACCCGGCACCCCGCCGTCGACCGCCAGGCCGCTCTCCGGCACCATCCGCGGCGGCGCGACCGGGTACGCGGCGTACACCGCGACCGCCAGGAACCAGGTGACGAGCATCGTGTCGCGCAGCGGACCGAACACCCGCGGCGACCGACGGTACACCCACCACAGGCCCACGGGCACGACCACGAGCTGCACCGCCAGGTACAGCGCGTCGAGGATCACCTTGGGCACGAAGTCGAGCGCGCCGACCGCCGACGGCTCGACCGCGAGGCCCATCCGGTCCTGCAGGTCGATGATGCCGCGCGCATGCTCGTGCGCGGTCGCCAGGTCGGGGGCGAAGATCCAACGGCCACCGACGTACGCGGCGTAGCCGATGACGAGCGTCACGATGAGCGACCACCGGCGGCGCACCGTGACCGCGCGGAGCGTGGCCGGATCGGTGGCGCAGTCGTCGTGATCCCCGTCCCGTGGGTCCGGCGGCGTCGGCGCGCCACCATCCGGCCCGGTGCTCCGGGCCCGCGAGGATGGGCGGAGGGTGGACGTCGAGGACACGGCGGACACGGCCGGATGGATCGGCGACCCCAGCCTATCCGGACCGCGGGTCGGTGGGGAGGATGCAGGATCGATGACCCCCGAACGGTCGCCACCGGCGGTCGTGCTCTGAAAGGCTGCGCCCATGACCACGGACCGCCCCGATCCGCTGACCGTCGTCGCCGTCAGCGACCTGCACGGCCACCTGCCCGAGATCCCGGCCTGCGACCTGCTCCTCATCGCCGGCGACCTGACCCCGGCGACCCCGCCGGTCGCGTCGCTCCACGGGCCCACCGACCCCGAGCTGCCGGGCCGGCAGCGGACGTGGCTCCTGGGCCCGTTCGCCGAGTGGCTGCGGTCCGTGCCGGCGAAGGCGATCGTCGGGATCGCGGGCAACCACGACTTCGCGTTCCGGGACGAGGCGATCGTCGCCGACCTCGCCGCCCTGCCGTGGACGTACCTGCAGGACACGACCGTCGAGGTGGCCGGGCTCAAGATCCACGGCTCGCCGTGGCAGCCGTGGTTCCACGACTGGGCGTTCAACGCGCCGAAGGAGGACGGGGAGGCGTTCCTCGCCGAGCGGTTCGCGCTCATCCCGGCCGACGTCGACGTCCTCGTCGTGCACGGTCCGCCGAAGGGGTACGGCGACCTCACGAGCAGCGGATTCGAGGCCGGATCGACCGCGCTGCTCGACGCGATCGAGCGCACCCGTCCGCGGCTGGCGGTGTTCGGTCACATCCACGAGGCGCCGGGTCGCTGGGCGCACCGCGGCACCGAGCTCGTCAACGCCACCCACGTCGACCTCGAGTACCAGCCGGTCAACCCGCCGATCGAGCTGCGCCTGTAGTCCGTCGCGGGGCGGACCCTACGACGCCGGGCGGGCGGGCGGGGTCCGCGTGGGCGGCCGGGGCCGCGACGGAAAGGTGACGTAGGCGTCACCCTTCGCCGGTCGGCTTCTACACTGCGCGTCATGGCCGAGCATGCCCTGCGCCCCGTCGACGACGCGTTCCTCCTGTCCGCACCGATCGTCGTGCGCTCGTCGGTCGACCTGGACGCGTCGCCCGACCGGGTGTGGGCCGCGCTGGGCAGCGACGAGATGTGGTCGTGGCTGCCGGTGATCGACCGGCTGGAGTGGTTGACGCCGCGCCCGTACGCCGCCGGCAGCGTCCGTCGCCTGCGGCTCGGGCGGCTCGTCACCGTCGACGAGGAGTTCTACCGCTGGGACGAGGGGGACCGGGCGACGTTCCGCGTCGTCGCCCAGAGCCGCCCGGTCCTCGACGCGATGGCCGAGGACTTCCTCCTCGTCCCCAAGGGGCCGCGCACGACCCTGATCTGGACGATGGCCCTGGCCCCGCGCCGCGGCGCGAGCCTGCCGCTCGGGTTCCTCGGGCCGCTCCTGCGTCCCGGCAACGCGCTCGCCATCGGCGGGATCCGCCGGATCCTCTGACGCCGCGCCGGTAGGGTCGGACCGTGGTCGCCCCCGACGCCCCCGGTCACCCGTCCGCCGGCTCGAGCACGGGCGGTGGCGATACGTCCGACGTCGCCCCGATCGCGCCGCCGGCCCCGGGCCTCGACCGGGACCGCGCGGTGCAGTGGCTGCAGAAGTGGCGCTGGTATCGGCGCGGTACCCGACCGTGGAACCGGGCGCGCCTGCAGGTGGAGCTGGCGCGGCGTCAGGCGTTCGCGCGCGGGGTCGTGCACGGGGACGTCCTCGACATGCTCCGCGACGGACGCCTGGAGATCGGCCCGCAGGCGTTCCTCGAGCCGGGCGTGTGGCTCACGGCGGGGCCCGACGCGCGGATCCGGATCGGGGGAGGGACGTTCCTCAACCTCGGGGTGATGGTCGCCGCCGAGCGGCTCGTGCAGATCGGCGAGCACTGCATGGCCGCCAACGGGTGCCTCATCACCGACGGCAGCCACCGCTTCGACGATCCCGACCGGCCCGTCCCGTGGCAGGGGTTCACGACGAAGGGCCCGACGATCATCGGCGACAACGTGTGGCTCGGCGCCAACGTCGTCGTCACCACCGGCGTCACCATCGGCCGACGGTGCGTCATCGGCGCCAACTCGGTGGTGACGACCGACATCCCGCCCTACTCGATCGCCGCCGGATCGCCGGCGAGGGTCATCCGCACCATCGAGTACTCGGACCCGTCCGGCGGGGCGGGGGCGGTGGGCGGGGCGGGGGCGGTGGACGGGGCGGGGACGGTGTGACGAACCCCGCCATTTTCGGCGGGGAACGTCGCATCGTCACGGGGGGCCGGCCCGAGCGACTCGAACGGTGTGACGAACCCCGCCGTTTTCGGCGGGGAACGTCACATCATCGCGCGGGGCCGGCCTGACCGACTCGAACGGTGTGACGAACCCCGCCACATCCGGCGGTGAACGTCACATCGAACCCGGCCCGACCCCGCCCGACCCCGCCCCGACCACCCGCCCCGACCGATCACCGCACCCCCGCCAACCGCAGCATCCGCCGCAGCGACGACGCCTTGACCGACGTGCCCTTCGCGGCGATCGCCATGGCCCGCACCCGGCCCTTGCGGGTGACGTAGACGACGCGGGCGCCGCCGGACCGCTTGGCCCGTCGCGGGGTCGAGCGGCGGATCCAGATCCCGTTGCCGACCCGGCGGGCGACGCGACGGACGGCCCGCGTCGACGATCCGACCCGCACCTTGGACGCCCGGTGGCGGCGCGCGTCGGTCACGGCCAGCGCGGTCCGGCCCCGCGCGTCGAACACCGCGGTCACGGTCGCCTCGCGGCCACCGCGGTCCCGCACGCAGTAGCGGTAGGCGCGCTCCGGTCGCGCGACCGGTTGCCCGACGCGGTACAACAGCCGCTCGGCGGCCTCGCCGGGTCGCAGCGGCCCGACGTGGGTGCGGCTGAACGTCCCGCCCGGCAGGCACCGCGTGGCGGGGACGCCCTCGGCCCGCTCCCAGGTCTGCAGGTACGCCTCGGCGCCGCGCAGCAGGTCGTCGACGATCGGGCGCCCGGCGATCTTGCGCAGGTCCTCCACCCAGTCCGGGTACAGGCCGTACTGGGCGACCCCCTCGTGGTTGATGTCGAACGTCCGCTCGCCCGCACGGTTGCGGTCGACGGTCACCGCGCCGTCGGCGGAGCGGAAGGGGTAGACGACCGGGTTCGACGCGTTGTCGGACCGCGGTCCGCCCTGGGCGCCGAACCCGTTGATGTCGGACCCGAACCCGATGCCGAACGCGAACCGCTCGTCGCGCTGCGGGCGCAGCTCCCGCCACGCCTTCGCGAACGTCGTCGTCTCCCCGGCGTACGGGCCGACGAACCCGCCCAGGCGGTAGATCCGCCGCGGCGTGGAGCCGTCCGACCAGCTGTGGCTCGACACCACCCCGGAGTACCCGTGCTCCTCCAGCAGCCGCAGCGTGTCGTCGCGGGTGCGGACGCTCATGTGGTCGACCTCGACGAGCATCCCCTTGTCCATGAGCCGCTCGACGAGGTGGCGGCCCAGGTCGCTCAGGCCGCGCGGGTTGCACAGCGCGCCCTCCGGGTACACCGGCAGCGTGCCGTGCACGCCCGCCAGCTGCATGATCTGCGCGACGACGTCGGCGCGGGGGATGATGTCCAGGTCGTACACGTCGGACGGCCGTCCCTCCTCGCACCGCTCCAGCCGCAGGAAGTGCCCGGTCCCGAGGAAGTTGCCGGTGTTCGTCAGCGCGCCGAGCAGGTGGGCGTCGCCGGCGGTCCCGCCGAGCGCGTTGTCGAACTTGTGGACGGGGAACACGGTCCGCACGCCCATCCGGTGCATCTCGTCGAGCCGGGCGTCGAGCTGCGCCCGGGTGCAGGTGGGCGCGTCGTTGGACAGCGCGCAGTTGAACGCCTCGGAGTTCTCCATCCCCAGGATCACGGCGAGCTTGCCGTCGTTGATCACCCGTCGGGCCTCGGCCGGGCTGCGGACGACGCGGAACCAGCCCTTGCCGGGGCCACCCGACTGCGCGTCGACGTAGTCCTGCAGCGCCAGCGTGTCCTTGAGCTCGGTGCGGATCGTGTCCATCTCGTCGCAGCCGCGTCGCCGGATCGGGTAGATCCGGCACAGCACGCCGTTGTCGACGAGGTGGTTGACCATGAGCCGCAGCCCGCCGCGGTGGGCCCGCTCGATCCACCGGTAGTACATGCCCTCGTGGGTCAGCGAGTCGTGGCGCGGCCAGTCCTTGAACGTCGGCCAGCCGACGGGGTCGTGGAACCCGACCACCGGCTTGCCGGACAGGAAGTTCTCGAACACCGCCGCCGCGCCGTACCCGCCGTGGTCGGGGCAGTCGACCATCGCCTGCTCGACGCCGTACGGCGACCACGGGCGACCGCAGTGCATCGATCCGCCGAGGAACTCGAACGCCATCGGGTGGACGTGGTCGTCGGCGAGGCCCACGACCTCGGCGTCGGGCGACGCGCCCCGGGCCGCGGAGCCGGTGACGTCGAGCGACGCCTCGGGGAAGACGGCGCAGCCCTCGGCCGGGACCATCCTGAACCGCCCGGCGTCGCCCCCGACGCCGCCGGAGGAGTGGACCGTCCCGTCGCCGCGGACGCGCAGGTACCCGCTGCCGCCGAGCAGCTGCAGGGTGAACGCGTCGCCTGACGCGCGCACGATCCAGTCGCCGGCCGGGCCGGGCCGCTGCGGCAGCACGACCCCGTCGGAGCGGCGCGACAACGCGGTCCGGTCACGGCCGTACAGCAGGTAGCGTCCGAGCGCGGTGGCCTGCAGGCGGAACGGCTCGGCGGCCCCGGCCGATCCGGCGGTCGCGGCGTACCCGTCTCCGGCGCGCACGACGAACCGGTCGCTCGCGACCGACTGCACCGCCCAGCAGCCGTGGACGAGCGAGTACCGGTCCGGCGGCGCCGCCGACGCGGATGGCGCCGCGACGGCGATCGACAGCACGGCGGATGCGACGACCGCGACCCACCGTGGCGCTACACGATGAACGAACCTGTTCACCAGTCGACCGTAGTGCGTGATCGCACCCGACGCAAGCGGTCGGTCACACGCCACGTCGACGCGGGCGTACGCTCGGCCCATGTGCCGCAACATCCGCACGCTCCACAACTTCGATCCGCCGGCCACCGACGACGAGATCCGCGCGTCGGCCGTGCAGTACGTCCGCAAGATCAGCGGATCGACCCGTCCGTCCCAGGCCAACCAGGAGGTCATCGACCACGCCGTCGACCGCCTGACCGAGCTCACCCGCGAGCTGCTCGACGGGCTCGTCACCCACGCGCCGCCGAAGAACCGCGAGGAGGAGGCGGCCAAGGCCCGCGAGCGCGCCGCCAAGCGCTACGGGACCGCGGCCGCGTAGGGGGCGTCAGGCGGCCGGCGCGTCCGGGTCGGCGACGCGCAGCAGGAGCTTGCCGGTGCTCGTGCCGTCGAACAGGCGGTTCATGGCGTCGATCGCGTGGTCGAGGCCGTCGACGATCGTCTCGTGGCTGCGCAGTCGGCCACCGCCGAGCAGGCCGCCGAGGTAGTCGATCGCCTCGCCGAACCGGTCGGCGTGGTCGAGCACGATGAACCCCCGCATCGACGCGCGACGCATGATGAGCTGCCCGATCGACCGCTGACCGGCCCAGCCGTCCCCGCCGTCGGCGGCCTCGTACTGCGAGATCATCCCCGACAGCACGACCCGCGCGCCGTGGTTGAGGTGCAGGAGCACCGCGTCCATCACCGGTCCGCCGACGTTCTCGAAGTCCACGTCGACCCCGTCCGGGACCGCGGCGGCGAGGCGCGCGGCGAAGTCGTCCGCGCGGTGGTCGACGCACGCGTCGAACCCGAGCTCGTCGACGACGTGGGCGCACTTCGCGGGGCCGCCGGCGATGCCGACGACGCGCGCGCCGCGATCCTTCGCGATCTGCCCCGCGATCGACCCGACCGCCCCCGCCGCCGCCGACACGACGACCGTCTCGCCCGGCGCGACCCGACCGATGTCGTGGACGCCGAGGTAGGCGGTGATCCCGGTGTGGCCGAGCGCCCCGAGGAACAGCGGCAGCGGCGCCGGGAGCGGGTCGGGCAGCACGGTGAACCGGCCCAGGTCGTTGGCGTCGTCGATCAGGGCGTGCTCCTGGAACCCGGTGCCGCCGAGCACGAACGCCCCGACGGGGAAGTCGTCCCGCCGCGACGCGACGACCTGCCCCACCCCGATCCCGCGCATGACCGACCCGAGCGGGACCGGTGCGATGTACGACGGCATGTCGCTCATCCAGATCCGGTTGGACGGGTCGAGCGACACGTAGAGCGTGCGGACGAGCGCCTCGCCGTCGGCCGGCTCCGCGAGCGGCTCGGTGACGAGCTCCAGGTCGTCCTCGGTCACCCGGCCGACGGGGCGACGGCGGAGGCGGAAGGCGCGGTTGGTGGGCGGGAGCGTCATGGTGCGACGGTAACCGTCCCCCGCCACGCGGGTTGGCGCGTTGGAGCAACTAGGATCCGCGCCATGAGCACCGATGCGTCGTTCACACTGCCCGGCTTCGTCATCGCGGGCACCGACGGGGAGCCCACCGGGGACGACGCGGTCGCCCTCGCGGCGACGCTCGCCGACGCGTCCGGCGGGCCGCTCGAGGTCGTGTCGGTGTACGCGGCCGCCCCGGTCGGCTGGGCGGGGATCCCGGCGTCGTACGACGAGATGTTCCGCGAGGACGCCGACAAGCGCCTGAACGGGGCGCGCAAGGCGCTCGCCGACCGTCCCGACACGACGTTCACCGTCGTCCGCGGCGGGTCGCCGTCGGACGGCCTGCACCGCCTGCTGGAGGAGCGGGATCCGGCGATCGTCGTCGTCGGCAGCAGCCGCACCAGCACGTTCGGCCGGATCGTCGCCGGCAGCGTCACCGAGCAGGTCATCCACGCCGCGCCCGACGCCGTCGCGGTCGCGCCGCGCGGCTGGTCGGAGGGCGAGCGGCGGATCGGCGCGGTCGCGGTCGCGCACAACCGGTCCGAGCAGTCGCGGCACGCGATCGCGGCGGGGGCCGAGCTGGCGCGTCGTCACGGCGCCACGCTGAAGATCCTCCACGTCATCGACCAGCACACGTTGCGCTACGTCGACATGGGTGGCCCGGCCGAGGGCGAGCGGTTCCGGCAGGGCGCGCGGCAGGACCTGTCCGAGGTCGTCGGCGGGATCGCCGACATCGAGTCGATCGAGTTCGAGGTCCACGAGGGCGACCCGGTGAGCGTGCTGCGCGGCCTGGAGGGCGTCGACGTCCTCGTGCTCGCGTCGCGCAACCACGGGCCGCTGCGGCGCGTGATGCTCGGCAGCGTCAGCGCCAAGCTCGTCCGCGACGCGTCGACGCCGCTGCTCATCGTCCCGGCGGGCTGATCGGAGGGTCGGCGACGGCTGCCGACGGTGGGGGCGGCGAGAGCGGGTCGTCCCACCATCGTCCAGCGATGGTCAGGCGACCCGCTGTGCGGCGGGGCGGTCGGGGCGGCGAGAGCGGATCGTCCCACCATCGTCCTACGACGGTGAGACGACCCGCTGTACGTCGGGCCGCCCGACCGACCGGGTCAGGCCGGGTAGCCCTGCACGTCCGACGCGCGGTGCGCGCCGCCGTGCAGCTGGGCCAGCGAGCCCTGGAACCGCTGCAGCTCCTCGGGCGGGATCGCGTAGGTGTGCTCGCGGGTCGGGAACGCGCCGGTCCGGACCTCCTCCGCGTAGCGGGTGACCGCCTCGACCATCTGGTCGTGCAGGCCGGCGTACTGCTTGACGAACTTGGCGGTGCGGCCGTCGAGCAGGCCGAGCAGGTCGTGCCACACGAGCACCTGGCCGTCGGTGGACGCCCCGGCGCCGATCCCGATCACCGGGATGTCGAGCAGCGGCATGAGCTCCTCGGCGACGGCGGCGGGGATCGCCTCCAGGACCAGGGCGCAACAGCCCGCGTCCTGCAGCGCCAGCGCGTCGGCGACCATCTGCGTCGCCTTCTCCGCGCTCTTGCCCTGCGCGCGCAGGCCGCCGAGGGCGGTCGCGGTCTGCGGGGTCAGGCCCAGGTGGCCGACGACGGGGATGCCGGCGGCGACGATCGCGCGGGCCCGGTCGACCATGACGCCGCCGCCCTCGAGCTTCACCGCCTGCGCGCCGGCCTCCTTGACGAACCGCTGGGAGGTCTTCACCGCCTCGACGTCGGACGCCTCGTACGACCCGAACGGCAGGTCGCTGACGAGGAACGCGGTGCGCAGGCCGCGACGCACGGCGCGGCTGAGCATGACGAGCTCGTCGGTGGTGGCCGGGACGGTGGAGTCCAGGCCCAGGACGGTCGTCGCGGCGCTGTCGCCGACGAGGACGAGGTCGACCCCGGCCGCCTCGGCGACGCACGCCGAGGGGTAGTCGTAGGCGGTGACCATGACGAGCTTCTCGCCGTGGTGCTTCTTGTCCAGCAGGGTGTTGACGGTGACCGGGACGCGCACGGGCGCCTCGTGGTCGACGGTGCGGGGGCTGGCGGACATGTCGATGCTCCTGGGAAGGGGAGGGGGTGGGAGCGGACGGTTGGCGTCAGGCGGTGGCCGGACGGGAGGACTCGGTGAGCAGGGCGTCGACGGCGGCGTCGACGTCGATGATGCGGTTGGTGCCGCGCTCGACGTGGACGACGACCGGCTCGTACGCCTCCATCTCCTCGCGCGAGTACTGGGCGTAGCTGATGACGATGACGGTGTCGCCGCGATGGACGAGGCGGGCGGCGGCGCCGTTGACCTTGATCTCGCCGGAGCCGCGCTGGCCCTCGATCGTGTAGGTCTCGAACCGCTGGCCGTTGTCGACGTCGACGACCGCGACCTGCTCGTGCGGCAGGATGTCGGCGGCCTCGAGCAGGTCTGGGTCGATGGTGATCGACCCGACGTAGTGCAGGTCGCTGTCGGTGACCGTCGCCCGGTGGATCTTGGACTTGAGCATCGTGCGGTGCATGGTGTTCACCCCTTCTGGGTGGTCGTCGTCGGGAAGGTCGGGGAGGGCACCGACGTGCGCAGCAGCGGGGCGACGCCGGCGGTCGGGTCCACGGGGCCCGGGGCGATCCGGGGCGCGGGGGCGGACCGGTCGAGCAGGACGTTGTCGATGAGCCGCACCGGGCCGACCGGCACGGCGACCGCGAGCAGCGCGGGGCCGTCCAGCGCCGCGACGTCCCCGAGCGTGCCGGGGTCGACGAGCGCCACGTACTCGGGATCGAGCCCGGCGGCGTGGAGCGCGTCGACCGCGGCGTCGCGGACCGGCCCGGCGTCGGCGCCCTCGTCGGTGACCGACCAGGCGTCGATCGCGGCCTGCAGCGCGCGCGGCACCGACCCGGCGGTCCGCCGGTCCTCCGGCGACAGGCGCAGGTTGCGGCTGGAGCGGGCCAGGCCGTCGTCCTCGCGGACGGTGGCGACCGTCTCGATCCGGACCGGCAGGTCGAGGTCGCGGACGAGTCGGCGGACGACGAGGACCTGCTGGGCGTCCTTGGCGCCGAAGAACGCGACGTCCGGCTGGACCATGTTGAGGAGCTTCGTGACGACGGTCGTCACGCCGTGGAAGTGCGCCGCGCCGCGGTGGGCGCCCTCGAGTCGTTCGGTGAGCGGTCCGGACACCCGCACCTCGGTCCCGAACCCGTCCGGGTACACCTCGTCGACCGGCGGGGCGAAGAGGACGTGCGCGCCGGCGTCGGCGGCGAGCGCGGCGTCGCGGGCCTCGTCGCGCGGGTAGTGCTCCAGGTCGCCGGCGTCCCCGAACTGGCGCGGGTTGACGAACAGCGACACGATCGTCTCGTCGGCGTCGGCGACCGACGTGGCGACGAGCGACAGGTGCCCGTCGTGGAGCGCGCCCATCGTCGGGACCAGCCCGATCGTGCGCCCGGCCGCGCGGACCTGGCGGACGTGGGCGCGCAGCTCGCGCACGGTGCGGATCGTCCTCATGCGCGTGCCCCGCCGGCGGACGCCGTCCCCGCGTGGTCCGCGACCGGGCCGCGCGCGCGGTCGGCGAGGCGGGCGGTGGCGGTGGTGAGCGCGTCGAAGAGGGCCAGGTCGTCGCCGTCCAGGCGCTCGGCGACCGCGGCGCGCTGCCGGGCGACGGTGGCGTCGTCGCCGCGGGCGACGGGGCCGGTGAGCGCCGCAGGGGCGCCGTCGGCCTGCCAGGCGTCGACGGCGGCGCGGACGAGCGGCGCGAGCAGCGTGCGGTCGACCCCGGCGGTGCCGGCCAGGCGCACCGCCAGGTCCTCGACGGCCAGGAGGTAGTTCGCCGCGATCGACGCGGCGGCGTGGTAGGCGGCGCGGTCCTCGTCGGCGACGGTGACGGTCCGCATGCGCAGCCGCGTCGCCAGGTCGGCGGCGACCGCGAGCGCACGGTCGGTGGACCCGGCGACGGCGCACGGCGCGCCGGCCAGGTCGACCTCGCCGTGCGGGACCGTCATCAGGGGGTGGAGCGACAGCGCCTCGTGCGGAGCGAGCGGGGCGAGCGTCCGCGCCCCGGAGCAGTGCCCGACGATCGGGCCGGGCGTCACGACGGCGGCGGCGTCGGCGATCTCGGCGTCGGGGACGCACAGCAGGACGACGTCGGCCCCGGCCCCGTCGTGACCGCGGCCGTGGGGGCCGGTCACCGTCAGTCCCGTGTGACGCATCGCACGGACGAGGGACGCGCCCATCCGGCCGTTGCCGATCACGCAGAAGCGGTTGGGGTGCGCGCCTTCTGGCGCGCCGGGACGCGTGTCCATGGGGTCTCCGGTCCAGCTCCACAGGGGATGCCGGCGCGAATGGGGGTGAGGGGCGAGGGGGTGGATCCGGTCCGTCTCCCGGGTGGGATGACGGCCGTTCCTGAGTTGTAGCACCCCGTGCGCGGAACGCCAACCGGCACGGACGCGGCCCACCCCCCGCCTGCGGGGCGCCGCCGATCCGATGATCTACCCTCGTGCCGATGCCGGGCGATCCGACGGCCAGCTCGCGCCGTGCCGCGCTCGACGACCTGCGCGACCGGGTGCGGGAGTGCCCGCGCTGCGCCCAGCCGGCGACGGGACGGTCGACGGTCGTCGTCGGGGCCGGCCCGGCGGACGCGACGCTCATGCTCGTCGGGCGCGCCCCCGGGACGAGCGAGGAGCGCCAGGGCCTGCCGCTCGTGGGGGAGCCGGCGCGGCTGCTCGACGAGCTGCTCGACGGGGTCGGGCTGCGGCGGGCCGACGTGTACGTCACCACGGTGCTCAAGCACCGTCCGCCGGACCATCGCGACCCGACCCCGGACGAGCTCGACCACGGCCTCGAGCATCTGCGTGAGCAGGTCGAGATCGTCGCGCCGCGGGTGCTGTGCCCGCTGGGCGAGCTCGTGACGAAGCTCCTGCGCCGCGATCCGGAGGGGATCCGGACGGCCCACGGCCGCCCCGAGGTCTGCCGCGTCGGCGACGCGACCGTCCGGCTGCTGCCGCTGTTCGATCCGGCGGCGGCGCTCTACCGGCGGTCGGCGGTGGACGCCCTGCGCGCCGACGTCGCCCGGTTGCCGGAGCTCCTGGCCCTGCCGGCGCCGCGTCCGATCGCCGGCGCCGACCGGGCCACGGACCCCGCGCCGGAGGACGCGGGTCCCGGGGCGGGTGGCGACGGTCGCCGGGGCGGTGACGGCCCGCGCGCCGACCGGGCGGACGGCGACGGACCGGACGACGCGGGCCCCGTGCAGCTCGACCTGTTCTGACATGGACCTCTTCCCGCACTCGTGGCCGTCCGCGGTCCTCACGCTGCTCCAGGCGCTCCTCGTCGCGTTGCCCGCCGCGGGCCTGCCGGTCGTCCTGCACCGCTGGACGGGACGGGCGTGGGCGCTCGTGCTGCCGGCGTCGATCGTCGTGGTCGTCGGGGGGCTGGCCGTGCTCCCCGAGGCCGCGTCGCTCCTGACGTGGCTGGCGTTGCTGGCGATCCCTCCGCTCGCGGCGCTGACGTTGGCGTGGGGGATGCACGGCGCGCGGTGGTGGCTGGCGCTGCCGGTCCCGGCGCTGCTCGTCGTCGCGATCGCGGAGGAGGGCCGTCGTCCGGGGCAGATCGCGGCGCTGCTGCTCACCGCGCTGAGCTGCGTCGCGCTGGCGCGGCTGCTCACCGGCGCGGTCGCCCGCGGGCTGGGGCGTGGCGGGGTCAGCGCCCTGCGGGTCGGCCTCATCGCGATGGCGGTCATCGACGCGGTCCTCGTGTTCAGCGGCGGGCTGGCGCAACCGAACGCGGTCCTCAACGCCGCGACGCCGGCGCAGGGGCTGCCGCGGCTGCAGTTCGTCGGCCTGGAGGGCGCGTCGATGGGGTACGGCGACGTGTTCGTCGCCGCGACCGTCGGGGCGATCCTCGCGGCCGAGGGGGCGTCCCGTCGGCTGCAGTGGGCGGCGGCGGGGGCGGCGTGGGTGGCCGGTGCGCTCTTCGACCAGCTGTTCCGCTGGTTCGACTCGCTGCCGGCGACGGTGCCGATGGCGGTCGTGCTCGTCCTGATCGGCGGGTGGCGGGGCCTGGCGGCCCGCGGGGACGGGGCGCACGGCCCGGGCGCCGTCGCGCCCTAGGGTCCCGGGGGCTCCTCGCCGGTGGACTCGCCGCCGACGCCCTCCGACGCGGGACGGGCCTTGGCGCTCCACGCCCGGTAGGTGACGCTCGCCCGGCCGCGGTCGTTGCCGGTGGTGACGTTGGCGAGCGACAGGTTGGGCAGCGGGGCGCTGTGGAACCTGCCCTCGACGATCTTGAACCGGCGCCGTGGGCGGGGCCGGAACGACACGATCGCGTTGTCCGCGCGCAGGTCGTCGGCGGCGGTGACGCGCAGCCCGCCCTCGGTCGCGAACACGCGGTGGCGGAGCCGGGCGCCGCGCGGCAGGCCCCGCACGGTGAGCTTGAGCCCGTTGCTCAGCGGCTCGTAGGTCCAGGTGATGCCGCGGCGCAGCCAGCGGGTGCGGCTCAACCGGTAGCCGCCGCGGACGATGACGCGCCCGGTCGACGTCACCTGCATCCGGGTCCCGACCGGGTACGCGAACCGGTCGCGCCACACCATCGCCGGGGCGGCGGTGAGCGTGCGGGTGTCGGTCTCGGTCCGCGGGCGCGCGGCGAGGAGGTCGGTCCAGATCCCGTCCGGTCCGCGGCGCTTGAGCCGCAGCAGCCCGGCGTCGTAGCGCAGGTCGGTGCGGTGCTGGTTCTCGGCGTGCACCGCGAACCACACGTCCTCGTGGCGCACGACCGCCATCCGCGTCGCCTTCGGGTCGAGCACGCGCAGCTCGCCCTCCACCGGCAGGTCGCCGTGGGCCATCGTCGGGTCCAGGTCGTCGAGCGCGTCGATCGCCTGCCACAGCGCCAGCTGGCCCAGGCCGCCGTAGACGACGTCGCCGGCGTACTTGTCGATCCCGCGGGTGTCGTTGCGGTGCGGGATCGTCGTCGACGCGCCGTCGGTGAGCCGCTGCGTGTCGACGAGCGCCAGCAGGCCGGTGGGCTTGCGGTGCCGGTCGCGAAGGCGCTCCAGCGCGAGCCGCGTGAGCGCGAGGTAGCGACGGGCGCGGATCGGGTCGCGCCGGGCGAAGTAGCGGGCGCCCTGGGCGCCGGCCGCGGCGGTCATCGCGACCGTCCACACCTGGGCCTGGCCGCGGCCGTACCAGGAGATGTCGCCGTCGGGGCCGACGAGCGCGGTCAGCGCGTCGAGCGTCCGGCGCAGCGCCTTGACGGCCTGCGGACGGGCGGACGGTCCGAGCTGCTCGACGGCGGTCGCCAGCAGCCAGGTCGACAGGGCGTGGTAGGCGAGCGGGTTGTTCGGCGGGTCCGACAGGACGCTGCCGCTCGTGACCCCGCGCGGGGTCCGCATCCGCAGGCGACCGTCGGCCACCCGCGGGATCCGGACGTTGACGATGTCGCGGGCCCAGCGCCGCGACGCCGACCGGGTCGCCAGGCGACTGCCCGGCACCGTCGACGTCAGGTCGGTGTCGAGCAGCTGCAGGATGTCGAGCGCCTCGACGAGCTTGAGGTTGGTGTAGCAGGACGGCTTGAGCTTGCAGCCGCGGGCGCGCGCCCCGACCTGGGTGACGGTGAACCGTCGGAGGTACCGTGCCGCCCAGGCGCGGACCTCGGCGCTGCCGGGCGCGACGTCGCGCAGCAGCGCGAGGATCGCGAGCGCCCGGAACCCCTCGCTCGCCCCGTTGTTGACCCAGATCACCGCCCGGCGGCCGCCGTCGACGAGCGGGCCCCGGTCGGGGTCGGTCGCCGGCAGCAGCGCGGCGGTGCGGTACATGCCGTACCCGAGCATGAGCCGGCCGTAGCCGTTGCGGGCGCGGGAGCGGTCGAGCCGCTCGACGAACGAGCCGTCCGCCTTCTGGTGGTCGCCCCACCAGCGGGCGTCCGACATCGCCATGTGCCGCGCCAGGTCGGCGATCGGTCCGGGCCCCGACGTGGCCGGCAGCGGGCCGGGGTCGGCGCCGGCCGGCGTCGCGGCGATCGTCGTCGCGGGACCGGCGACGAGGCAGGCGACGGCGGCCAGGACGGCGGCGAGCGCGGCCCGGGCGGTCCGTCGCCGTGAGCGCGGCCGGTTGGTCGTCGGGCGGGGGGCGGGGGCGCGGCGCATCACGACCGTCCGAGCGCGAGGACGTCGTCGTCGACGCCGACCACGTCGACGTCGGGCTTGGGCGGGGTCCACCAGGCCAGGCCCAGGGTGACGGTGGCGGCGACCGCCTGCACGCCCAGGACGATCGACGCGAACTCCGTCGCCGACCAGTCGGAGCGGGCGACGAGCAGGCCGACCTCGACGGCGGCGAGCACCGCGAGCGGCGCAAGGTGCCGGTGGCGGCCGATCGCCGACAGGTACTGCACCGACATGAGCGTCACCGACAGCAGCAGCATCGCGACGCCGAGCAGCGGCAGCGCCCCGGACGCGGCGTCGAACCCGGGGCCGAACGCGGTCTCCAGCAGCCATCCGGGGATCGCGACGAAGATCGCGATCGCGGGCAGGCCGATGCCGGCGAGCAGCGCGATCGCCCGGCGCAGCACCGGGTGCGGGTCGTTGCCGTGGACGGCGCGGTGCGTCGCCTCGGGCAGCAGGTGCAGCGCCACGCCGACCGCGACCCAGACGACGGCCTTCGCCGCGACGGCGGCGGCGGCGTAGGACGCGGCGACGTCGCGGTCGGCGAACTCGCGGTTGGCGAGGATCGTGTCGACGTTCTGCATGAGCGCCAGCAGCAACAGCGACACGATGACCGTCAGCTCCCACTGGGCGAGCTGGCGCAGCGGGATCGGGCGGCCCTCGGCCCTGGTCGCGCCGTCCGACGCGTGATGCTGGCGCAGGCGCCGGTCCATGCCGAAGGCGAGGAGCGCGAACGCGGCGGGCGCGGCGGCGAACGCGCCGGTGACCTCGGTGTCGGCCCACACGAGCGGGCCGACGCCGACGAAGAGCAGCGCCCCGCCCAGGCGGAACACCGCCTCCAGGACGATGCTCACCGCCACCGCGTCGAAGTCGCGGAGCCCCTGCAGCGCCCCGCGTTGCAGGCAGACGAGGAGCCACAGCGCCCCGGTGACCGGTAGCAGCGCGGCGGCGCCACGGTGCTCGTCGACGCCGATGAGCTGCGCGAGCGGCGCCCGGAAGACGAACCCCAGCACGAGGCAGGCCGCGGCGACGATGAGGACCTGCCGGGTCCAGCCGGCGACCTCGCGGTAGGGATCCTGGCGTCCCTGGCCGGTCCAGCGCACGACCGCCCGGGCCGCCGCGGCCTGCATCGACTGCCCGGACACCTGGAGGATGAGGAACGCCGCGACGAGCGCCGCCAGCGACGCGTACCCGGCCTTGCCGAGCAGGCGCGTCAGGACGACGACGAAGATCAGTTGGATCGCGTTGTTGAGCATCGACGCCGCGGCGAGCTCGGCGGCGCGCCCGGTGTCGCTGAGGCGGAACTCGCGGACCCGCGCGAGGGGGCGACGGCTCATCGGCGCGGTCCGCCGGTGCTCGGACCGCGGGTCGCGACGGGTCCCGGGCACGACGGAACCGGCTGCGGCGGGGCGAACGGCACGACCGGACAGAGTAGCGGGACGACCGTTCCCGACGGACCCGTCCGTACACTCCGCGGCGATGCGACGCGTGCGCCGCAGCCTTCCCGTCCTGCTCGTCGGGGGGGCGCTGATCGTCGGGGCGCCCCTGCCGGGGGCGGTCGTCGCGCACGCCCAGGACGGCCCGTCGTCGGTGCCGTCCGGGGAGCTGCGGCCGTTGCAGGACGCCCCGCCCGTCGTGGTCGACCGCGACCGACCGGCCGACGACGGCGACCGGCCCACCCGCGATCGTCCGACCGGCGACCGGTCCTCCGGCGACGGCCCGGGCACCGACGGCCCGTCGACCACGTCGACCACCCCGGACCGTCCGCGTGCCGGGGAGCGGTCCGGCCGGTCCGCCGG
The DNA here is from genome assembly GCA_023230855.1 of Solirubrobacteraceae bacterium. Lineage (GTDB taxonomy): Bacteria > Actinomycetota > Thermoleophilia > Solirubrobacterales > Solirubrobacteraceae > Patulibacter. Next base: position 4,325 of record JALNWQ010000008.1, on the reverse strand, counting down.
ATCCGACCGCCGGTCCGCGGCGTCCGACCGCGCCGACGACGCCGACCCGCCGCCCGACCGCCTGGCCGACACCGGCCTGGACCTGCGCGGCCTGGGCCTGCTCGGCGTCGCGCTCGTGCTGGCGGGGACCGGCCTGCGGTTGCGCACCGGCGAGACGCGGTGGTAGGCCCGGATGACACCGTCGCCGGGGCGGACGGCCCGGTCGCGCTCGCCGACGTCGACGCGACGCTCGCGCTCGGAGCCCGGATCGTCGCCCGTCTGGACCCCGGCGACGTCGTCCTGCTGCGCGGCGACCTGGGGGCGGGCAAGACGACGCTCGTGCGCGGCGCCGCGACCGCGCTCGGGGGCGTCGGCCGGGTGACGTCGCCGACGTTCGCGCTGGCGCACCGCTACGACGGCCGGGACGGCGTGCGGATCGCCCACCTCGACCTGTACCGGCTGGGGGCGCTGGGCGACGACGACGCCGACCTGCTCGACGACGAGCTCGACGGGGCGACGGTCGCGTTCGTGGAGTGGCCGGACGTCGCGCTCGACCTGCTCGACGACCGGGTGCGGGTCGAGGTCGACCTGTCGCACGCCGACGACGACACGCGGCGGGCGGTGGTCCGGTGGCGGTGAGCGATGGCTGGACGCTCGCGCTCGACACCGCCGGCGCGTTGACCGTCGTCGGGGCGCTCGCCCCCCACGACGGCCCGGCCACCGAGCGCGTCGGCGAGCCCGAGGCCCGGCCCGGGCGGCGCGGCGGGACGGTCCACCGGCCCCGGCACGCCGAGCAGCTGCTGGCCCTGGCCGACGACGCGCTGACCGCCACCGGCGGGGCGTGGGACCGGCTGGCGCGCGTGGTGGTGGGGCTCGGTCCGGGCGGGTTCACCGGCATCCGGGTGGCGGTCGCCACCGGACGCGCGCTCGCGTTGGCCCGTGGCGCGACGGTCGTCGGGGCGCCGACGCCGCTGGCGGTCGGTCCGGCCGTGGGCGTCCCGCGGCTCGTCGTGCAGGACGCCCGCCGCAAGGAGCTGTTCCTCACCGTCGTCGCCGGCGACGACCCGACCGCCCCCGACCCGGTCCCGTGGGCGGTCCCCGTCGACGGGCTGGCCGCGGCGCTGGACGGTCTGACGGTGCGTCCGACGGTCGCCGTCGGCGACGCGGCCGCCGACCATGCGGTGACCCTGCGCGCGGCGGGGATCGCGGTGCCGGACGACCCGGCCGTCCACCGGGTCGACGGGGTCGCCCTGGCCCGGATGGGGGCGGTGCGGCCCGCCGCCGATGCGGGCGCGGTGCGTCCGGTGTACGTTCGGGATGCCGACGCGATCAGGACCGCCGACCGGTGACGCCACCCGTACCCACGCCCTCGCCCGACCCGCCGCCCGACCCGGAGCATCCGTCGGGCAGCCGCCGTGGCGTGGCGGTGCAGCGCCTGGTGTTCTCCGACCTGCCGCAGGTGCTGTCGATCGAGCGGCGCAGCTATCCGGCGCCGTGGTCGCTGGCGATGTTCGTGCTCGAGGTCGCCAAGCCCGGCGGCCTGTGCGTCGTCGCCCGGTCGTTCGCCACCGGCCAGGCGGCGTCGTCGCCCCCGATCATCGGCTACGCGGTGGTGAGCCGCTACGACGACGCGTTCCACGTCATGAACATCTGCGTCGACCCGAACCGTCGCCGCGAGGGCGTCGCCCGGGTGCTGCTCGACCACGTCATCCGCGAGGCGGGCGGCGACGACGCCCGCCTGACCCTCGAGGTCCGACCGTCCAACCACGGTGCGCGGGCGCTGTACGACGACCTGGGGTTCGTGAGCGTCGGCACCCGCCGTCGGTACTACCGCGACGACGGCGAGGACGCGCTCATCATGTGGCGCACGCCGGGCACCCTGGCCGGCCACGTCGACGACGTGCCGGGCGCGGAGCGCGCGTCCGCCGGGTCGCGCGGCCCGGTCCCGCCGGACATCCCGCGGGTGGCGCTGCGGGGCCGTGGCCCGTCGGTCCCGGGATCGGCGCGCCGGTGAGCGCCGGGCCGATCCTGGCGATCGAGACGAGCTGCGACGACACCTGCGCCGCGGTGGTCACCGACGACGGGGGGATCCTCTCCAACGTCATCTCGAGCCAGGGGATCCACGACGAGTACGGCGGCGTCGTGCCCGAGCTGGCGGCCCGCGCCCATGTGGAGCGGTGCGATCTGGTGATCGCCGACGCGTTGCGCACCGCCGGGGTGGGCCTGGACGACGTGGGACGCGTGGCGGTCACCCGGGGCCCGGGCCTGTTGGGCGCGCTGCTGGTGGGGGTGCAGGCGGCGAAGGCGATCGCGCTCGCGCGTGGCCTGCCGTTGGTGGCGGTGGACCATCTGGACGGGCACCTGCTGGCCGGCACGTTGCGCCCGACGTCGTTCGATCCGCCGTTCGTGGCGTTGGTGGCGTCCGGCGGCCACACGTTCCTCAGTCGCGTCGACGCCCCGGACCGGATGACGGAGCTGGGGGCGACGCTCGACGACGCCGCGGGCGAGGCGATCGACAAGGGCGCCCGGATGCTGGGCCTGCCGTACCCGGGCGGCCCGCACCTGGAGCGCCTGGCCGCCGACGGCGATCCGTTCGCGTTCGACTTTCCGGTCGCGCGTGGGGTGGCGGGGATGGACTCGTCGTTCGCGGGGTTGAAGACCGCGTTGCTCTACCGGCTGCGCGACATGGACGACGCGGAGCGGGAGCGTCGCCGCGCCGATCTGGCGGCGTCGTACCAGCGGGCGGTGGTGGAGTCGCTCGCGATCCGGGTGGAGCGCGCGTTGGAGGCCACCGGCCTGGATCGCCTGGCGGTCGGGGGCGGGGTGGCCGCCAACGGCCCGTTGCGCGAGCGCCTGCGTGGCTTGGGCGTCGCGGTCGGCATCCCCGACCGGTCCCTGTGCACCGACAACGCCGCGATGATCGCCGCCGTCGCCCGCTTCCGCCCCCCGGTCCCCACCGCCGACGTCGCCACGCTCGCGCCGTACGCGACGGGGCAGCGGGCGGAGGTGGTGGCGTAGCGACGCGTCACGGCACGGATCGGCGCGGTCGCAGTGCGTCACCGATCGGTCTCTTCGGGTTGCGTCAGCCCCGGAGCGCAGATTAGGTGGCACGGCCCCGGCCCACGGCACGGCCCAGATCCGTATTGGACGATCAGACGGCAAGACGGCAGTCGTGAACGTGTCGCCGGACCAAACTGGAAGGACTGACCCGTGGAACGCGAGGTCGCAATTCGAGGTGAGTCGGGACGCCTCGTGTTGAGAGTCCTAGGACCGCGCTCGTCTGGTGTCGAGATCCGTGTCGTTGCGGAGGTTGAGGTCGCGGACGCTAGTGGTCAAGCGGCAGTTGAGTTGGAGCTGATCGAGTTTCTTGGGTTGGCAGTCGGTGTTGAGAGGTTGAGTGTTCCACGGAACGTGGATGACCGGGCAGTCGAGGTCTTTGTCGAGTCCGCCGACGGAACGTTCGATTTCTCGATCCGGAACGTCGACGGCACGTGCTGGTGTTACGTCTCCTACGAAGTTGCGGATGGGCTCTCGTTCGCCCGTTTCAAGTTCTCTGGCGTACGCGATCTAGAAGCAATAGGAAAGTCGTCGCGTCGAATTCACGAGGAGCTCAAACGCGGGTCGGACGGAGCGGACGAATGAAATAGCAAACGTTCAGGGGTTGTCGGTCTGGACGTTTGTCCCGCGTCAAGGAATCCGCTCAACTTGGCGTGTTTGAACCGGGGTGCTGATGGTGGTCGAGGGTTCGGTGTCGTCGGCCGCGCGCGGGACGCGGGCGGCGGGCGCGGCGAGGTAGGTCGGGATCGGTCGCTGGCCGTCGAGGGACTCGTGCGGTCGGACCTCGTTGTAGAGCTGGCGGAACGCGTCGACCTGGTCGGTCATTTCGAGTCCATCGGCGGGGAGGTGGCGCCAGAGGCACTCGTTCTTGATCGAGCCGTGGTACCGCTCGATCATGCCGTTGGTCTGCGGGCTCTTCTTGCGAGTGCGGATGTGCGTGAGCTCGGCCCTGGTGTCGATGAACTGGGCGAACCTGTCGGCCTTGAAGCACGGGCCGTTATCGGTCACGAGGAAGATCGGATGCACGGCGCCGTCCGGGTCGGTGAGGTCCTCGATCAGCGGCCGACCGAGGAGTCGTTCGGCCTCGTCGATGGCCGCGAGGACCGACGCGATCGCGTCGCGATGGGTCTGGGTCTTGGTGACCGGTCCGGCGAGGACGACCTTGGCCCAGTAGTCGACGACGTCGCCGGAGCGCCACGTCCCGCCACCGGCGGTCTCGAGCTCGAAGAAGTCCATCTGCCAGACCTGGTTGCGCCTGGTGGGCGGGTGCAGGAACGCCTCACGGCGGG